>NZ_WQPN01000128.1:54459-136408 GCF_018785315.1 Clostridium sp. MCC353
TTTTCATGCCTGCAGACTAAGTTCCACTAACGGTTTCCAGACGACTTCCCACACCGTCAGACCACGGCCCACCCCACAAGTTCCAAGCCCCAGCCCGGCCTCCGTCCCCTCGTCCCCTCGTCCCGCTTTTCTGCTGGTTTTCTCTGGCTAAAGTAATTAAAAGCAAATTTTTTTACATAAAGGGTGAAGGTATTTTCGAAAATGGCTTCACCCTTTCGTGTAAAGTCCCACACCATTTAACATAAACCTTGAAGGCATTTTCGAAAATGCCTTAACCCTTTACTTTGATGCTTTACTGTTAATCCCCACGTCAGTTACATCTACTTTTCTTCCCCAAAGCTTTATTATCGTAGTGGAGCCATTACGCAGCCAAGAAGAAGGGGAATCTGGAGCGGAGGGCCTGGGAGCAAAGGGATTCGGGGTCGTATGGAGCCCCTTAGAGATACTTGGTCTTCAAGGGCGAAAAAAGACAGGCAGAAACTGAAAACCGAATCAGTTTCTGAGGCGCCCCTTGAGAGGTAAAGTTCATAAAAAGTTTACCTCGAATGGGCGCCGCCCTGTCTTTTTTCGTTCTTGAAGGCCTAGTATCTCTTAGGGAGCGTAATCCGATCCCGAATCCCTTTGCTCCCAGGCCCTCCGCTCCAGATTCCCCTTCTTCTTGGCGTCCTTTCGCCAATTAAATAAAGATTTTTTCAATACCTCAATCCAAACCCCAGCTCATAATAGTTCCCCACTTCATCCCTATAAGCGTAAGCCTTGCCGTTTTCATCCTTCATAGAATCCGGCATAAACCGGTCTTTGTCATAGCCTGGCACATCGTTGGGGGAAACGCATACTCCAGATTTGTTAACCGTGATCACGGAATCATCTTTTGGCAGCGTGACCGGCATTCTTCCTGTGGGCTCAAATTTACCCATCATCACATCCAAAACTGCGTCCGTATAGGTGTCAAACCCGGCCAGCAGCGCGTCCGCATAAGGTTCCACATTGCCAACCATCCAGGCCAGGGTGAAATTGACGCTGGATATCACTTTTCCGCCATTCTTATGAACTGCTTCATAAATTTCCCTGATTTTATCCGCACCGGACAATGTGGTTTCTTCGTGACAGGTATCCGCCGGACATCCGGCATCATCCACATCCGGCACCTGCTTATTTTCACAGATATCCAGTTCCAAATAACCTTTTGTGGCGTTAAAATATTCCCCGGAACTGGGATTTATAAATAAGAAAGCATAATCGGCATTTTCATAAGAATCGGTCAGGGTAAGGCCGCGTTTTTCTTCGAGGGACTTTCTCAAAATACCAGTCTCCTTTTTTGCTGCCTCACCGTCTTTTTTAAAGCATTCCGCGTAAACCCTTTTTCCCTTCATTTTTCCCGGATCCAAGGGAAGAATCTGTGATCGATTCTTCAGAAGAACGACAGACTGCAAATGTGCCCGGTAAGCGTCCTTCCAATGTTTTTCTGTGGCAACCACTTCTGCGGCCTTTGCCGGGTTCCGGTATGGATTCTCGAACAGCCCCAGTTCGAACTGCTCCTTTAATGTCCGTTCCACCGCCCTGTTTAAGGCTTCCTCGGATAAAACAAGCTGTTCCGCCGTATATCCTTCCGGCACCGGATGTCCCTGCACGGTATAATACCCGTTTTTCCATCTTTCATATGCTTCTTTTGCTGAAAACACATCCAGAGAACCGCTGATCATATCCACGCCTGAATTGACCGCAAGGGCAATCCGGGACGGCACATCCAGTTCCTCCACTCCCCATGCCATTTTATTGGTAATTCCGGAATCACTGTTGACATACCCTTCGAATCCCATTTGTTCTCTCAAAAGGGTATCGATAAAAAATCGGTTAAATGCAAAGCCAACAGGTTTCATATCAATTTCACTGCCCCGCATATCATACTGTTTTGCGCTCTTTTCAGCCGCCGGTTTTGCGTAATATGGCATGATTGAGGATGCATGTCTGTCCACCGCGGTCAAAAATGCAGGCAGGTGATATTTTCGGAGGCTGTTTTCCGTCTGGTAAACATTCCATTGGCCCTGCACATAATGGGGATCGAAGCCATTTTCCCTGGCGCCTCCTCCTGGAAAATGTTTCACCGTAACAGCCACGCCGTCAAAAGCCAGCCCATCCCGGCTTCCCTGGATTCCGGGAATCAGGCGGTCCATGATCTGGGAAACCAGCTCAGGGTCTTCGCCAAATGTCCCATAAGTCCGCTGCCACCTGGGATCGGTGACCACATCAGCCATGTACATATATCCTTTTTTCATGCCCACAGCATCCCATTCTTTACGGATACATTCTGCAAAATCGTCAATCAGTCCAGTCCCATTTCCCTTCACTGCCGCCCCGATTCCCATCGTTCCGGGCCATGTGGCAAATACTCCGGCCGCATCATTCATCCCAAAGACCATCTCCCCATTTTCATTGCGGGAATTGGACACAATCAGCATGGGAACGGCATGTTCTCCTTCCTCAGCCAGAAGGTTCAGCTGGTTAATCCAGTCAGCCAGATCTTCCGGCTTTGGATTCTGGCGGAAAATCAAATGGCGGATGCCCATTTCCTTCACCGTGTATGTAGTTCCATAAGATTTTTCCACATTGAAAATAGATTCGTCTTTTTCAATGATCTCTTCATCTAACAGCCCGGTACTGTCCACCTTCGTCTTATCCTCCTGGAACAGTCCCATTTTCCAGGAATTCAGGAACAGAAGGCCGAATTTCTCTTCCGGCGATAATTCCACCGCCAGAGCCTTCGCCCGCTCTTTCGGCGTATTTCTCCAGTCCTTATAAATGTTCAGCTTTCCGTCCCCGTTTAAATCTTTGAAATACAGCCCGTCCTGTTCTATTACGGGCTTTACAGTCACTCCGATCACCGGACCATTTTCATTTTTAAAATAACGTATACGTGAGGTCGCTTTCTCCATAAATTATCCACTCTTTCCTATTCTTGGTCTGCTTGGTTTTATGGTTTTATTTTAACATAACCGAAAATTAGTGGTTAGGATTTTATTCTATTAATTAGTATTATATTCTACTTTTTTATATCCTATAACGGGAATTGTGCCGCAGAACTTTTTAAGAACAGTAAATTTAGAAGAGAAACTATATAAATACAGACGAAAAACTATAAATACAGAATAAATGTCTGCAAATCATGACCCCATCCTCGTATTCCCGCACTTGATTTTATAAATCGGTTCAGACTGATCTGAACTGTTACCATAAATCCTCAGACACATTATAAAAGCAGATTAAACAACTTGACAGATTCAGCCTTCACAGATAGAGTAAATAAAATAAGAATATCCGCCTCAGGCGGGTCAGGCAGTTATAAGGCGAAAGAGAGGACGGATATAGATGAAAGAAATCATTAATTTCCTTGAATCAAATGTGGATGGCAAAACATTGTTTACAAAAGAACTGGTTTACGAACTGGAAAACGGCGCCTTACAGGGCGTATACTCTGACCAGATATCCTTTTCTAATTTGAAGTATTCACAAAGCGGATTTCAAATCGATATGTTTATTGTATCTAACGAGAAAATATGGCTGATTAACAAAGAAGGGCAGCGGGAACAGTTAAGAAAAGATTTCAGCGCCGTATCCCTATTCCGTTTTGAACTGGCCAAACGAAAAAGCACCAACGCAATTACAGGCTGCTTCCGCTTCATTTCAGCTTCAGGAAAAAATGTGCCGGCAGAAGCCGTCGTAAGTGGTATTTATAATGTGCGCCTTGAAAACGACGTTCTGAAATTATCCGAAGATCAGGCATTGTACCGTGATCAGCCCATACAAGACAAACGTTTCAAACCTGTTGCATTCCAATCGGAACATCGTTTTTACTGCAAGAACGGAAAACTGCACTACGAATACGACGGCACGTGTTTTGACATAGACACCAAAACAATGCAGCGCATCAATAGCTCCGACACCTTCCCTCCGTTCATTTCAATTGAGAAGTGAGCCGCTCAACATTCAGAAGCCGCTGCCATTCCACCATCAGAAACAGTAATAATGTAATTTTCTTAATGGATATCCAAGCGAATATACAGACAAAAACACAAGATAAGATAATAAATAATTGTTACAAGCAGCCAGCCGGGAAGAAGGAACATGCGGGGCAGACGGCAGGCCGGGCGGGAGACGTTGGTTTCCCACCGGAGGGAGTTAGGAGCCCACAGGAAGCCGGGGCACGGTCCGCGGTTTCAGCGATTTGTGCAGGCCGTCGGCATCTCTTAGTTTGAACGGAAGGGAAATGGAGGGGAAATCGCTGACCTCAAAGTCAGCGGTTTAGAGGGCCTGAATTGAGAATTTCTTCAGAAATTCTCAATGAATACTCTCGGTACCCTTCATTTTCCTTCCGTTCAAACCTAGAGATGCCCCGGCCTGCACCATGAGCTGAAACCGCGGACCGTGCCCCGGCTTCCTGCGGGCTCCGAACTCCCTCCGGTGGGAAACCAACGTCCCCCGCCCGGCCTGCCGTCTGCCCCGCATGTTCCTTCTTCCCGGCGTAACTTCCGCCGCACTTTTTAGCATATCCTACGCCACTAAATACTTCTCAATATCCTTTTCTAATGTATCGCATTCTTCATTATATACAATCAATTCTGATATATTTCCCATACCCAGACCGATGACACCTAAAATTGATTTCGCATCAATGAGGATATGGCCTCTTTTCATATCCATATCGAACGGATATTTGGTCACGCAGTTTACAAATTCCAGAACTTCTTTTGGATCCTTGAAGCTTACTTTCATCTGTTTCATATTGCATCTCCTCTTTCTTTCCTCTTATTAATGTGACAGTTCAGACGGCTCATCTTTTTGACTGTAAAACGGCCAAAAAGCAACGGGTGGGAATCCTATGTGAACATTGGTAACGAAAGCCGCTTACAAGCGGGCCAGACGCCGTTTATAACCAAATTTCCCTCTGAACTGTTACTCATTAATTATGATATCCATAATAGTTGATTCGAAACAATAAAAACAGGGTAAATTTTTTAAAAAGGAGTAAATTTCTAAACAAATTCGAGTTAAATTTCCCTTTTTCGATATTCCGCGGGCAGGACGCCGACCTCATCCCGGAATACTTTGCTCATGTATTTGGGGTCGGAATATCCCGTCATGGCGGCAATCTGGGTCAGCTTTAAATCAGTTTCCAGCAAAAGCTTTTTTATTTTCTCGATCCTGCAGGCCCGTATCGTTTCTGTAAATGATTTTCCGGTTTCTTTTTTAAACTGGGTGCTGAGATATTCGTCAGATACGTGGAGTCTCCTGGCCGTTTCCTCTAGCGTGATCCCCTGGCTGTAATACTCCTGGATCAGGTTCCTGGCCTTCTGCACCAGCGGACTCACCTCATCGGCCCCGTCCCGGCTGTCCTGATCTTTTAAAAAATTCAGTTCAAAAAATTCCATTAACGTGCTGGTTATTTCCTCCCAGGTATTGGAGGCAGACAGGCGCATCAGCAGTTTCTGGGCAAAACTCCCCTCGCCCTGGCCGCCGTATTCTTTCGCCGCATGTACCAGGGTCATGAAAAACCGGATAAGTCCGTCCTTAATGTCTTTTGGCTCATAAACCTCCCGGGTACATGCAGTTTTTAAAAATTCCAGGCACTGTCTGTACTCTTCCATATCCCTGCCCGCCGCTGCATGGCGGATTTTCGTTTCCAGTTCCATGGGGAACTGAAAGGGCGGCGCAGTCATTAAGTCGATCATTTTCCGGTTGATTAACGATCCTTCGGGGAGGATTAAATTCCACTCCAAATCCTCCATCATTTCTTTCAACAGACGGCGCAGACCGCCAAAGCCGCTGGATTCTCCCCAGATGCCAACGATCCGGCCTCCCAGACCGGCAGTCAGCATGGGCAGGACGGACTGGCGGAAATAAGTTTCCAGCCCATCCCCATCTTTTATATTATAAATGACCACAGCGACCGCCAGATTGTCTTCCAGAGCCAGAACGGTACATTCAAACTTCCGGGAATTCTTTCCCACATTTTCCAAAAGCTGCATGGCCTTCTGCCAGGACTGTTCAAACATCCCATCCAGCCATACGAGAAACAGGGCTATTGGATCAGAGGCTTGGATACCGTATTTGTCCCGGAGCCTCTCTTCCACAAAACTGTCTTCCGGCGGATGGCCTGCCAGGCTGTTTTTGAATACATTGTCCAAAGAATAAATCTGTTCCTGCCGCCGTTCCCTTTCCAGTGATTCTTCCGCCATATGAAGGGATTTCTTCAGTTCCGCAATTTTTATTGGCTTCAGTAAATAATTCTCAATTCCCAGTTCTATGGCTCTTTTCGCGTAATTAAAATCTGAATAGGCGGTCAGGACAATGACCTTGCAGTCTATTTTCTTCTCTCTCACTTTTTCCAGCATGGTGAGCCCGTCCATATCCGGCATCTGGATATCCATGATCACCAGATCGGGCCTTAACTCTTCGATCAGTTTTAAGCCTTCCACCCCGTCGGCCGCTTTCCCGGCCACCCGGTATTTTTCGTCGATCCGGCTCAGAATATTGACCAGCCCTTCCCGGATGGGCTTCGCATCCTCTACCACTACAATGTTCATATCAATCCTCCATGCCGGAGCGCTGCACAGGCACGCGCTGAGAATTTCAACTTCCCAGCTGCGATTCAAATTTGTGGCTCCGGCACAAACTGGGGTGTGAAAAATAAGCCATCGGGATTATTTTTCACACTGCCTCCTCCACGGGTATAAACAAATGAACCCTGGTGTACTGTCCCTCGCTGCTTTCAAAATACAGGCCTGCATCCCCTGAATAATACAGTTGAAGCCGCTTCCGCACATTTACAATGCCCAAATGTTCCCCAATAACGGTGTTTTTGTCATTTAATTGGATCAGCAGGCCTTCACTGATCCCTTTTCCATTGTCCTCGATCACGATATGGAGCAGATGATCCGTCACACTCATGGAAATCTTTAATACACATTCCCCTTCTTTTCTGTACAATCCGTGTTTGATGGCATTTTCCACAAATGGCTGCATCAAAAGCTTGTGAATCCTGCAGTTCCAGGCTTCTGTTGATAGATCCATCTGCAGTTCCAGGTTTTTGCCCAGCCTGGCGCTCTGAAGCAGAATGTACTGTTCCAGCCAGCTGATCTCCTGGCGCACTGTGGTCCTGGCTCCGGCATTTCTCACCGCATATCTGAGGATATCGGCCAGGGCCCCTACCATTTCACTGATTTCGTACTGCTCGTTCTCAATCGCCTTCCAGTTGATTGTGTCCAGGGTGTTATACAGAAAATGGGGGTCAATCTGAGCTTCCAACGCGGATAGTTCGGCATTTTTCTGATCCAGCACCGCCTGTTTTACCTGTTTTAACAGTTCGTCCAACTGGCCGATCATCTCATTGAACCGGGAAGCGATTCTCCGCACTTCTGTGGACATATTGTCCTGAATGGGGATTCTGGCTGTAAAATCCCCGCTCTCCGCCTTATTCATGGCTTCTACGACTGTATCCACTGATTTTAAAACCGGTCTTGTGATATAATCCACCATCACTACCATAATACCGATGATTCCAACGGCTATCAAAAGATAATAAAAGGCCTGGTCCAATACGGTTTTCCGGTATTCTTTGAGGGAGTAAACGTTAAAAATCTCCCAGCCGGTCCTTTCGTTCATTTTCGAAGCGGTCTGCAGACCGGGTTTTAATACCATGTCCTTTATTTCCCCGATCAAAGACTTTTCGGAAGCGCTGACAATGGAATCGCCGTCCAGCAGAAACACCTGGGTTTTTTCGTCCCAGTCCACCGCATTTCTCAGCTCTTCTTCATTGATGCTTATCACCACCGTTCCGATGGGTTTATGGATATCTCTGTAATCCACCAGTTTTCTGGCAATCTGAAACATGTGAATCTCTTCATCTCCCAGAAATACAGGTTCCTTTTTCCACCGGTAGGCAACTCCCTTCTCTACGATAGGTATGGGAATTTGGGTAATCCAACTGCTTTTTGAGGAAGATGATGCCAGGGAGTCATAAAAAATGCGGTTCTGGTTGACCGTATCCACCACAATCCCCTCTACGCTGACATTGCTGTTGCAGATATGACTCAGCCTCCGGCGCAGCATGTTCCCGTTCACATCCAGATCATCCTCATTTTTGTTAATGTTCTCCACAATTTCGATCACCTGGTCGTCGGTGCACAGTTCGTAAAGCAGAGTCTCGTATTTATCCAGCACCAGATCCAGACATTGGTCTGATTTCTCCATGCTGTTTTGTATTTCCCTCTCCATGCTGTTTTTAATGCTGCCCCAAAGCCTGTACTGGGAAATCACGGCAAATAAGCCGATTGTCAGTACAGATGAAAAAAAGACAGCCGGAATCAGCATCCCCCTCAGGCTCCTGGCTTTTTTCATTGGGCCTCCTCTCTGATTTCCCGGATTCTCAAAGCCGCTTCTTTCAGAATATCTTCTGCAGGACGCTCTCCAATGATCACCTGGCTCAGGGTATCCGTAACGACCAAAGATATTTTCGGCCATTGATCTGTAAATTCCCTGGGTCTGGCCGATTTATAGTATTCTATGAATTTCTTCTGCATGTCATCGGACGGATATTGGCCGCTCTGCACATCGGCTCTGGGCGCAAGAAGTCCGAAATGATCGATGTAATCGGACATTCTGTTTTTATCCGCAAGGAATTTCAAAAATTCTATGGCTTCATCCTCATGATCTCCGGTGGTTACGCCGAATATCTCGCCTCCTGAGACTGTAACAGGCACATCGCCGGATGGCACGGAAACCACTCCAAACTCCAGTTCCGGACGGTGCTCTCTCATGGGTCCGATTGCCATGGAAGTGTTAAACATCATGGCGATATTTCCTGCCTCAAACTGCTTCATCAGATCGCTCAGCGTCATGCTGATGCACTGTTTCCGCAAAACACCGTTGTCCCGCAGGTTTTCAATGAGACGGAAAGTATTTCTTCCTTCCGGCGAATCCAGAGTATCCACATCAGCTCCCATGGACCACAGCATAGGCAGAAAGCTGAACATGGCTTCTTCGCTTTGGAGGGCGGAAAGGGCAAAACCGTCCACTCCCTCTTTTGTCATTTTTACTGCCGCATCGTAGAATTCATCCCAGGTTTCCGGCGGCCGGCATCCGGCTTCCTCCATCATTTTTTTGTTATAATAGAGGGCCAGGCAGTTTACGCCAAAGGGCATTCCATAGATTCTTCCGTCGATGGTACACGGCTCAACCGCCTGGGGAAGATATCCCTGGAGCTGGGGGATCTGATCCGTCAGGTCTGTAAATGCTTTCATTTCGTGCATATATTTAAAATCGGAAGAATCCATCAGGGCCAGATCCGGCATCTTGTCGTCCGCGGCGCTGAGGGCCAGCCTTTTTTTAAAGGATTCATCGGGGATATACTGGGCCTTTACGATGATTTGGTCCTGAGACTCATTGAATTCATCAATCAGATTGGCCAGTTCCCTCTGTATTTTTCCAATATCCCAATAATACCACAGCACCAATTCCGTTTTTTCAGGCTCTTGAGGGACAGTCTCCTTGGCGCACCCGGATATGGCTAAAAGAAGAACCAGGATGAGGGCCATAAGCGGTATTCCCGGCCTGAAGCGTTTCTGTATTTCGGTCAAAGCATCATCCTCCTGTGATTTCATAAGATTCCTCCATGGCGGAGCGTTTTGTAAATACTGTGTACACAAAGATGCTTACGCAAAGATTACGGACGCAAAAGTTGCGTCACTTGTGCACGTGCTGATAACTTTCAGATTTTCAGCAAAGAGGTAACATTATCCTGATTATAACACTTTGTATTTCTGACCGACACTGTCAATTTTCAATTTTTTTCATTTTCCTGAAATTACCATACCGGATGGATTCTGGGATTTCTATGGAAAAAAGAGCCCGGCAGGCCGGACTCTTTTTCGTAGAACTATCCATGTATCTACAATTTTGAATAACCAAAGCTGTTTACCAGCGCATCCAGTTTTATACCCTTCTTACAGTATGGGCATTCCCGGAAATCATATGCTTCATAATCCGGAAGATCACGCTTGCCAAAAATCGAATTAATATGTATTCCTTCAATATCATCCAATGCACTGAATATCGCTGAAACGCCCTGCAGAACGCCGCCATAGTACTGGACGCATTCGACGCCTTTGCTGATCGTCTTTCCAGTAGTCACCGACGCCATCAATAAAATAATGTTCTTTCCGGTAATCATGGGCTGTATATTCTCTCTGAAAATCATCTGGCTGTTGCTGTTGTATTCCGGAGTGACAATATAAATAGTCTGATGCGCATTTCTGGACATGAAACCGGCCTGGGTCAATTCTTCCGCCAAATAGGCTCCAATAATCTGAGTGCCGTCCAGACACACAATCGTGTCCACCACCGTGTCATACACATACATCCCCACCAAAGCCTTGGCTGCCTGCTGTGCCTCGCTCTGCCTGGCCTTTAATGTGGTCATATCCAGATAATAATTGATGTGGGAATGGTTGGTAGCGAAATGGCCTGGCGTAACCTTTAAAGGCACGTTATTGGCTGTTGACGTGATTTTGTAAGTTCTGCTATCCATAAATACCCCCTGTCCGCAAATTCCCCCGGTTCTGAAGAAACTGCTTTTCTTTTATTATACCAAAATTAAAGTAAAGGGTGAAGGCATTTTCGAAAATCCCTTGAGGTTTTAATGTAAATCGCCAGGTCATTAACATCCTTCAATCCCACCAGAAAAACCAAAACGGGCTCTCACGAATACTCCTCTCCAAATATTCAATATCCTCCGCCCCCTGCGTCACAATATCCTCACAATAAATCATCATCTCTTTCGCCAATTGTTCCACATCTTCTTTATCCGTAACCGGTGTTTCCAGATAAAACTGCAGCGTATCATAGCCCACCGCACAAGGAACCGCTCCATATTGTTCGTACCATCTTTTGGCGACTGCTATATGTTCTTCCGGCAGGGGACAGGCATTATAACCGCCAAAAGGCACGTAGGCCAAAACTTCATAAGGCATTTTTGCCGGCACCTTCAAGATCAGATACCGCTTGGCGTAGGAAGGCAGATACAGATCATACTGGGGCAGGGGCCCTTTCTCCCATGAAGATGCGGATTCGCTGTTTCCTTCATTCACATATTCCTGCCACCACAAATATGCCTCCTGATTTTCCTCAAAAAAATGTTCCGCATCTGTCTTTTTCGACTTTTCCAGCACATCCTTCGTATAATTTTCTATAGAACCATAATCCTCTTTTACCCTGGCTATGGTTTCTTCCATCACCTCAAAATCGTCTTCCTGAACAATGAAAGGCACATATCCTTCACCCTCCCACTCTTTCAGCTTTTCTAAGTACAACGTTTGTATGTAAAATGCATCCGTTCCAGCATCAATATACTCCAGTCCCAGGTATTCTCCCTTCTGCGTCAAAACCTCCCCGCCGGACATCTGCCCGGAAACAGTAAAAAACGGCAGCATTATCATAAATACCATCATAAAAAAGCGCATCCTTCTCCCCCATTCTGTATTCCCCGTTATCTCATTCTTCCGTCCTTATTTAATCACCAACCCAAACCTTTTTGCCAGCTCCGCGGCCTGATAGAGATCCACCACAGCGCCTTTCAGTTCAGAGCAGTCATCAGAAATGGAAAGGGCCGTGATATCACAGGTCCGAAAATCCATCTTTTGAAGCGGCGTTTTGAAAAAACTGGCCTCCTGCAGCCGGACCCGGTTCCAGTCCACCCCTTTGCATTTGCATTGGGATAAATTAGCTCCCCTTAACTCCGTGTCCTCAACCAGAATTTTCTCCAGTTTGGAGGAATCAAAATTGGCATAATTAAAATTACAGTCCCTGACCGCCAGATTCTGTATGCTGCTTCCACAGAATTTGGCCCCCATTCCTTTGGAACCTGTAAATTGGCACCTGTTAAAATAACTGTCGCTGAAATCACAATTGGAGAAATTGCAGGACTGAAAAATTACATCCGTAAATTCCCCCTTTTTAAATGAACAGTCCAGGAAAAGGCAGTTTTCAAATTTGACTTTCGATACGCAGGCGGCGTTAAAAACCTCCCCCTGCACTTCCAGCTTTGTTATATGTTTCTCTTCCAGACGTTCTTCATTATCACAACATTCCCGCAATATCCCGTAACCTCCGGTAACTTTTTCAAGTACCGGAGGCATCCATGGTTCGATTAATTTTGTCATGGCTTCCTCCATTCCGGACGGCAGCTTTCGGATTTCCAGAATTTCCGGATTTCATCTGCCCCCAGTTCTTGTACAAATTCCATCTTGATTGACAGGAACTGATCCAGTTCCATCAAAATCTGGAACAAAATGGCCCTGTTTTCAAATTCCGGCCTGGCTGACGGCAGCGGCTGCTCCCTCATGCTCATTTTAACAGATTCCAACTCTTCCATCAATTCTACGGCATTATTAAATTCATGAAAGCGCTCACTGATCTGACGCATCAACCCCGCAATCTGCTCTGCCTGGAGCGGCAGCATTTCCAGCATGCACATCTGTTTTTCAATTCTTGCGAGAACCAGCGCCTGGCTTTTTCTCATGTTCATATAGCGAAGATAATATCTGGTCTCCGCTAAAAGGGTATTTTCCATATCTTCATATGCCTGTTTCTCCCCTAATTCCAGGTCATTTTCCAATAGAAGAAGGGGGGTTGACCGGCCGCATCTCGGCGCTTGTCCCAAAAGGGCCTCTGCCATATTCCCTAAGATATCCCTCATGCGGTCCTCAATCTGAATCTGGCTGGCCTTTATCAGTTTTTTCTTGCCGGGAATATAGAGGTTTAAAACCACCCCGATCCCAGCTCCCACCAACAGCAGAAGAACTTCATTGAGAATATCAGCAACTCCCATGGACTGCTCCGCCAGAAAATGGGTCATCAGCACCGTATTGACCGAAATCCCTTCCTGCATATGAAATTCAATACAGGCCGCGGCAAAAAACAGCAGAAAGACAGTTACCGCCAATGCCCCGTATCCGAATAAATGAAAACAGACGGCTGATAAAACCAATGCCAGCACAAAAGAAGCCAGCCGCCGCCCCACCACCCGGATTGTTTCTTTTTTTGTATCCTGAACGCTGAGAAGGGTGATCACACCCGCGGAGGCGCTGTATCTCAGCCCCAAAAAGTCCGCTGTTATGATGGAAATCCCCGTTCCCGCCGCTATCTTTAGTATTTTCAGATAATCCGGTTTCCGTTTCACTCAGCTTTTACCTCACACCATGATATTCCAAATAACCCTTGATAGGTATATATTTCTGCCTTGTCT
This sequence comes from Clostridium sp. MCC353, assembly GCF_018785315.1. GTDB lineage: Bacteria > Bacillota > Clostridia > Lachnospirales > Lachnospiraceae > CHH4-2. Next base: position 67,757 of record NZ_WQPN01000128.1, read on the forward strand.
TCCGGCCCCAGTTTTTCATATTCTTTATATGGAAGGAGATAGGAAGACAGGCTCTCTTCCTCCAGGTTTCTGCCAACCCCATGTTCTGTTTCAACATAATATCTGCGGGCAGACGAAAACCAGGCCACATATCTGTTTTTATCATATTTTTTTACAACTGTCTGTTCCAAAACAGCCGGTTCGGAACGGTCCAGATTCACATTCAAATCCACAACCGCTGCATTGATCACCGTTGTCAAAAACAGGCACAGGAACAGACAACCCAGAACCCGTTTCCCATTTAAATGGACTTTATGGTTTTTTAAAAACAGAAAGCAGATCACTATGCTTATGATCAGCCAAATTCCATAATATATAAGGGGTTCGTCGATGATATTGTACTGGCTGCCTTTAAAATATAAGCTCAATATCCCCAGATATCCGGCCCAGTTATGAAAAAAATTACAGGCGCCGAAAAAGTCGTCTGGAAATGAAGAGGCAAGTTCCGGCAGAATAAATAATTTAATGCCCACGGAAAGTACCAGTATGATTCTGAGAATGCTCTGAGGCTCCTTGGGCAGCGCCAAAAGCCCGCCCGACACAGCCGCCGCCAGCAGCAGCGGAATGATCACACACCCTGCCGGAGCCAGGGTCCCCAGCAAATTTCCAGGCGAAAATGGGGACGGCTTTAAACTTCCCAATTCATTTAAATATTTCTCATCCGGGCTCTTATAATATCTGACACTTTTTCTCTTTTTCATATCTTATCTCTGCTTCCTGTTTGATTTTTACACAGTTTACAAAAGAAAAATCCCAGGCCGCCTGTCATAACAGCCTGGAATTTAATTCCAATCATACCTAATTATGAGTTAATCTTCAGCCAAAATATCTTTCGTAAACATATTCATTATACTACTATGGCTGTGAAAATACAATCTCCTAACATTTCCAGCTTTAATCCCGGAAACTTCTCACTGTTCAAAGCCCCCTCTGGCAGAGCCGGCCTGGCGGACGTGCCGCTTTGCGGGGCTGTGAACAGTACCCTTCTTACAGCGTCTTACCGTTCACAGGCCAGATTTCTACCTCAATGAAATACGCTCCGCCATACCCAATGGCACTTTAATCAAAACTCCCTGGGTTTCATGATAGGAGTAGGAATAGATCACCCTGTTTTTTATGCATTCCATTAATTCATCTTTCATTTTGAAGAATTCTGAAAGATCGTTATCCGAATAATAGTAATAGTTCAGGGCATATATCACCTCTTTCCTCTCCGGCTGTACCGTCTGAGGCTCATCTGGCTTCTCCTCTGGCATATCATCCGCACTTTCACCCGGATTCCCCTCTGCCGTATCATCCGCGCTTTCATCCGGATTCCCCTCTGCCGTATCATCCGCGCTTTCATCCGGATTCTCCTCCGCCGTATCATCCGCGCTTCCATCTGGATTCTCCTCCGCCGTATCATCCAGGCTTTCATCCGGATTCTCCTCCGACGTATCATTTGTCATTTCCTGTGAACTTTCATTTGCCATATCCTCCGCCGAATCGTCTGACATATCTTCCGTGTCATTTTCATAATTCCTCTGCTCTTCCATTATAGGCTCCACAAGATCTGTGTTACAGGTCACTTCTACTAAAATTTCATCTTTTGCTATGGAACTGTCTTCTACAATCTGTACCTTTCGTCTGTCATACCCATAAGTCCGGATGATAATCTCATCCGCATCTTCCGGCACCGTCTGCTTAATTTCTACCGTACTCATCTCACCATCCAGTATTTTCTCACCGCCATAGGTGAAAGAAGAAAACTCCGCAAAGGAAATTCCGCCGCCTATTCCCATCATTAAAAAACCGACAATGAACGCGATGACTAATTTTTTTCTCACACTCATTCCTGCTTCCCCGCTTTCTTAGAAAATAAAATGTCCCAAATAAACCAGATAAAGGCAAAACCGCTGAGAAGTCCGCCAAATGTCATGACCGTCACACCGATTAACGGGTAACCCATGACCAGCAGTACAATCAAAGTTCCAAACATAACTACCAGGAATATCAGAAACAGGAAAATAGGAGCGATACAGCAGACCACAGCCCCTTTCACGGCAAATACCCCACATGCCCGGATCAAGTTCCAGATATCTCTGAAAAAATGATGCCGGCGTTTGGGCCTGGCCTCCCGTTCTTCTGTTGAAAATCCAGGAAGAACAAACAGATTTCTAAACCACTCCGACACCCGGCCCAGGCGCCCGTTCCCCTTCCGATGTCTGACGCCAGGTCTGTGCCCGGCTTTACCTTCGGGCATTGTGCGTCCTCTATACACCGCCTTATCTCCGGCCACCGCATGATTTCCAGCCGCTGTATTGTCTCCGCAAACTGCATGATTTCCAGCCGCAGCCCTGCCTCCAGCCGCCGTATTGTCTCCGCAAACTGCATGATCTCCAGCTCCATGCCTGTCCACAGCTAAGGCTTCATCTTCACCACCTTCACAGCAGAACTCTTCCCCGCTCTCCCAGAAAGAACCTTCGCCTTCCTCAGCCATTTCATCCTCATCCATGTCTTCTTCAGACATGTCATCGTTTTCTATTTTGCCGTCCTTCTTATATTTCATAATATACGCGTGCAGCGCTGAAATCGACAAAATCAGATAAAACAGGTGAAATCCCACAATCACCGCCGCCGACAGCATGTAATCCAAAGGTCTTCCGAATATGGAGTAAAATCCGTCTCCCACCCAAAAAGCCAATCCGGCCAGGGGCAGATACGCGGTGAACAATACCGCAATGATCAGGCAGCATTTCAATAACAGATCAAATCTTCCTATGGTCGTCCTATTGAAAATCCGTTTCACGGAGCGGGAACCTCTGTTAAATATTCCTCCCACCTTTTGGCCTGCCCTGGCCATGCTTTTACCTATTTTTTTTCCATCTATATGTATGGTCTTTTTATCATAATCCGGGTTCACATTGTAGGCATCCAAAATCTCTGCCGCCAATTCCTCCAAATTTCCAAAATCATGAATCGCATCTTCTTCGCTGAGACCGCTCTCCATCTTCAATTCTATATGCTGTGAGTATTCGCTCAATATATCTTCCCGCTCCTTTTGATTCAGTACATGAAGCTTCTTTTCCAAATACTCCAGAAATTCTGTCTTAGTCATTCCTGTCACTCTCCTTTATAAACTGGTTCACCTTACCGTTAAAATCAACCCATTCCGCTTTCAGCCGTTCTTTATAGAGCAGTCCCGCCGCTGTCAGATGATAATATTTTCTGGGGGGACCTTCCGTGGATTCTTTCAAATAGGTCTCAAAATAGTGCTCATTGGTCAGCCGTTTCAGCAAGGGATAAATGGTTCCCTCATTCACATCGATCACCTTCGAGACTTCGCTGACCAGCTCATACCCATACATGTCCTTTTTGGTCACAGACAAAAGTACAACCAGCTCCAGGACACCTTTTTTAAATTGTGCATTCATCTTTTCTCCATTCTGAAGCGTTATTCAACCGAATTATATTCCCTAGTATTATATTATAGCTAGTACTATGTAATGTCAAGTACTAAATTTTAAATAATAGTAGGATCAGGTATGATTCACAGCCCCCTCCAGCAAACCTCTGCCAAAATCAAAAAGAAAGAGGCTCCAAAGCAGCATCCTGCTTTAGAGCCTCTCTTCAGCCCATCACTTGGCGGCGGAGATATATTTAATGTGGACTTTCATTCCATTTTTTACAGTTTCACCTAACAATCCTTTTCTGCTCTTCCCAGCCTCTTTGTTCGCGCGCCCTTCATTTGGCATCACATCCGTCCGGAAAATAATACCTGTGTCACACCATTGTTTTATTGCGCTCCGTGATACCCCTAACTGGTCTGCCAGCAGCCGGTCAAGCCTCAGTTTCATGGGAAAATGCATCTCTATTTCTACCTCAAGGGGCTTGCTGTTGTCACGTTTTCCCTCGATGGTTGTGGTCTCCACACAATATCCTTTGTCCGTCAAAACCGCTTCCGCCCTGTTCTTTGCAAACAGGGCCGGATCTCTTCCACACCATATTGCAAGGCGGCTGTCATTTTCCATAAATCCAAGATACTCCTCCCGGTCTAAGGTATCTGCCGCCTTTCTTTCATAAACTGCCATATTCCACGTAGTCCCGCATTTCTCACAACGGTAAATCAACCACACATCGATGTTTTTTCCATTGGCATTGATGCGGAACTTTCCGCTGTTAATAAATTCTCTCTTTACTCCGCATTTTGAACAGTTCCTTTTTACACCCGGCAATGATTCCGGGATAATTTTCCATACTTCCTTATTTACACACATAAAAACTTCCTCCACAGCCACTCTAACATGACTGCGGAACACAAAACACCTCGTTCTTCGTGCTGTAAAAAGGATGGGAAGTGCGTTCAGGACAGACCTCTGTCCTCTTATCACCCACTTCATTTTTTACTCTTTTGTTTCTCCGCCAAAAGGATTCTCTGGATACTTTTTTCCGACAGATAATACAACTCTGCCAGTTCGCTCACCTGGAATCCATCCTGGTATTTTTCATAAATCTCTTCATTTCTGGACTGCAGTTCTTCCTTGATGGAAGTCCCTTCACCCCAGTTTTTCTTATTTTCATGCTTTCTGGGAATATAGACATATCCTCCGTCTATATATTCCTGGATCAGTTCCACCAGTTCCTCCGGCAAAATCTCTGTTGCTTTCTGATAGCGCATCGCTGCCTCCCAAACGTATTTTACTGTCCGGAATAGCAAAGGCTATACAATTACTTTTCTATTTATTTCACTGCATAAGCCTGTTGCTATGCAGTAATAACAGGTTTACCCATATAGGACTGCCCTCCTTTTTATTGCGCTGCTTTTAGTACGCTATAGTATAACCGATAAATAGCCGGGTGAAAACCTTAAATTTTTACCAGAAATGATCTTGAGAATCCGTACTGAATAAAATCCGCGCTCTTTCTAAATGTCTGAAAAATCCATCTTTACCACTCTGCCCATTTTCCCATGCTCTTCCATTTCAATAACCGCCATGGTGACCGGGTGCTTGAACCTTCTCGGCCCGCAGCTTCCCGGATTCAGCCAGATCCGTCCCCCATCGGCGGTCTCTTCATATTTATGGGAATGGCCGCAGATAATGAGATCATAAGTTTCCAACGTCTCCGTTATCCGCTTCTTGTCATGAATCATAAAAATCCGCAGGCCAAACAGCTCCAGGCTCAGATTTTCGGGCAGATGAACCGCCCATTCCTTGTCATTATTGCCCCTTATGGCATAAACTTTTGCAATGGTTTCCAGTTCATCCAGAACCTGCTGCCGGTTGATATCCCCTCCATGGAGGATTACATCACAGGTGGATAATACACTTTTGACCTCCTCCCTGAGGAGGCCGTGGGTGTCGGAAATAACGCCGATTCTATGAATGCATTGCGGCATGATGCTGTTCCCTGCCTTTCCTTTTACTTCATAAAGCTGTAATAAATACTTTTAGAATACGCTAAATCCGGGATAAAAACCTATTCTTATCGCCGTCTATATCTGCTAATTTCTTTAAATCAAGATCAAATTTTTGTGGTAAATACTTAAAACTCTTTCTGCCTTTGCTAAAAGTTTTCTGGATATTATAGACAGCCCTTGTATTTAACTCCTGATATGTAAAATAATAAATTCCGCTCTGCTTTATTCTATCCGGCAGACGATTTTCTGTGATACCGACCAAAAAAGGATTCTCAAACAGATTCCTATAGGCCAAAAGCTGGTTCGTTGGATCCTTGCTGCCCAGCTTGGCCTCAAAGATGACAGCTCTGCGGGAATAAGGCTCTTCTGCCAGAAGATCCAAACGAACATTTTCAAATACGGCCTCCCGCTTGACAAATGACAGTTCCGGGAAAATATCTTCAAAACCGTCTTCCATCATTTTTACAAAATCCGCCTCACTATGATTACGGTCATCTTGAGCAATATATGCCGCTTCTGCAAAAATTTCCATCAGCATATCTATGTAAGCGTCTTCGAATTTCCCACGCAGATCATTCAAAGCGGAAAAAAACAACTTATTCATAAAAGGATTATGCCATGTTTGATGCATCTTTCCGAGTTCATATAAATCCGCAATGCTTTCTGCAGAACTAATTCCATACAAAATACCGATAATATGGATTTTTACACGTTCCCGAAAGGTTTTCTCCCAATAGCTGATTTCTTCTGACGGCAAGTCTTCCTCATAATCTATAATGAAATTATTCAAAACCGACCATTTGTACATATAAGCTGCGCTCATTTTTCCTCCTTTTCTGAATCCTTATCCATGTTTACGCCTTCTTATGATTATTTTGATAATTACTCCTTTCCACAAAAAGCCCAGGCCAACTATAAGCGTCAACCTGGGATTCTCTTACTATGTTTATAATATCTGCTAATTCTTAATTCTGTTCCATTATTTATGACTTATTATCCAATCTAATATTTCATCATAACCAATACTGCCATCTGCCACACCTAATCCTAAAGCAATCAACTCTCGCTGTGTGTATTTTATATTTACTTGATTCAATCTAAGTATCATTAGCATAGACAACATGCCAATCCGCTTATTACCATCTAAAAAAGCATGATTATTCACAAGGCCAAAAGCAATCCTGGCGGCTTTTTCTTCCACCGTAGGATAAACTTCTATCTCCCTAAATCCACTGGATATACTGAAAATAGCCGATTCTAAAAGCCCCCTGTCTCTTAATCCATCCAGTCCGCCTGTTTTTTCTATAAGCCTTCCATGAATTTTAATTACTTCATCTACTGCTAAAATTATCATTTAGCTAACTCCAGAAATGCTTCCATATTTTCTTCAATCAAAGTATCTGCTGTCAATTCTAATTTTTTTTCTCTTGCCGCTCTGATTCCTTTTATCGCTTCGTATTCCTCAAAATCTACCACAATGTATCTGGGCTTATTGTTTTTGAGAATTACAGCAAAACCATTTTCGTCTACAATATGCGTTACTTTAGAAAAATTCTGATTCGCTTCTGTCATTGCTACTAACGCTTCTGTGTTTACCATCATATTCATCACCTCACCTTTAGTATATGCTAAAGCTAGGATAAATACAACCTACTTTTTAAATAATCATCCTTCTCCCCGTCACTTATGATACGGTTCTCCGTAGCGGCTCCAATGGGGAGAGTTATTATTATGTGACGATTCAATCCTTATCCTTATTTATAGCCTTCATTAATTTTTTATCATAGCTATAAATTGTCATTCCCATTACCTGATGATATGCCAATAATATATTATCTACAAAGTCCAATGTATTTTCTGCATATAATAGTAACGCCCTCTCTGCTACCGCTCCATTTCTACAGACAATATTCCTTGCCTTCATAAAGCTTAAAATAGCTTCACTGCAAGCTTTTCTAGGAACACTATAAACCTTTGTAATGACATACACAACTTCTGCTATTACCTCTATGTGTATATACTATTTTCTGTGTCTGCCTTATCGTCTGTAATTCCTCAATCTTTTTTTCATCATCACCAATGATACAGCGTATCATTGTATTTGCATCAGCCATTACCATGCTTTTCCACCATTGCACGTTCAAATGCCCCTTCTTCCAATTCTCTTTTGCTTGAATCTGCATACTTCGACAATATTCCTATTGGAAGTTCATCTACTTCATTCTCATCATCTATAAACGTTACTATGACCTTCTGCTTAGTTTTAGGGGCTGGTTCTAAAAGTCGCACTGTATTTCCATCAAAATATCCTGTTATCTCTCTCATTCTATTTCCCTCCTCTATCAAATGAGTTATCCTTTGCTTATATTATATTCTATCTATTCCCCTTTTTAAATACAAAATTCAAAATTTGTACTTTTAGTTTCTCCTGGTGACACACTGACTCCTTTCCACAAAAAATCCCAGGTTAACTATAATCGTTAACCTGGGTTTACCTTACTATGTTTATAATATTTCCCATTCTTTTGTCAAATATAATACATTTTTTCTTTGAATATTAAATTTTTATCTATAAAGAGGACACAATTTATCTTTACTCCTATAATACGTAGTCTGCTGAAGTAATGTAAAATCATATCCACCAATAGCACGACTAATTCTTGCCCTAACCTTTATAAATAATAAAATACCTCCTTCAGAAACTGCTGATAACCAAAATATAGGAGTGCATTCTTCAACATCGCATTTTACTATTAACCAAAAATAGCGATTTATATCTGCCTTAAAATTATTCTCTAATTCACTTGTTGGTTTTGTGGAGCAATATAAAGGTGACGAATACAATATTTTTTCACAATATTTATAATAATTATGTAATATGTCCTTTTCATTTTTTTTTAAATAATCATCGCTAAATGCCATTATATATTTTAAATTTGTACTTTTCCTTTCTGATGTAAGGAATTTTATTAATAATGGCGGAAAAGTTCCTTCTTTGGTTTCGTCAGAGAAATTGTAGTCTTTCTCAGTATTAATTTCTACAACCATTTTATTCCAATTAAATTCTTCTTTATATTCATCAGTATCTCTTTTGAAGGCTAACGTATAATACCCACTTCGCCGATTTTAATTTTATCTTCTCTTAATAATTCTTTCTCTTTTGAATATACTTGAAAGAAAATAGTAATCACTATTCCCACTAGTAACACACTATATGAACCTAAATTTTTCAAGATAAGACTTAACACCAAACAGAACTGATTTAGTTTATATGGCGTAATACATATCCAGAAAAGAGCTGCCCCCACTACTATTACTGCAAGAACTATAATCGAAATAAACATATATTTGACTGCAGTAAATAATCCTATATCATCATTCATTGTATATTCTTACCTCCATGATTTATGAATCCATTCACTAAATACTCATTATTAAATTAACATTAAACGTTTACACCTCCCCGTCACTTATGATACGGTTCCCCATGACTAATCCGAAAACTCCTATAAACCTGTTCCAGCAGAATCACCCTCATCAACTGATGGGGAAATGTCATCTTTGAGAAGCTGAGCAGGTAATCCGCCCTGCCCAGCACCTTCTTAGACAGCCCCAGGGAGCCGCCGATCACAAATACAATCTGGCTCACCCCGGACACGCCCAGCCCGTCAATCTTTTCCGCCAGTTGTTCCGAACTGAGCGTCTGGCCTTCGATGGCCAGGGCGATTACATAGGAACCGTCCTTAATCTGGGCCAGAATCCGCTCCCCTTCTTTATCCTTGATCTGGGTTTCCACCGCCTCACTGGCGTTATCCGGTGTTTTTTCATCCGCCACCTGTATGATTTCCAGTTTGCAGTACCTGCTCAGCCGTTTGCTGTATTCCTCAATCGCATCTGTAAAAAATTTCTCCTTGATTTTTCCTACCGTAACAAGCGTTATCCTCATCCTGTGCCCTGCCTTATTTGACCACCGTAACCGCTTCACTCAGAACCTGGTAATTGGAGATGGGATCTCCGGTGCAGTTAACAAGTTCCAGCTTTTTCAGAAGTTCCAGAGGTTTTAAGTCTGTAATATAGTTGTCGCTGATATCCAGAGTCTTTAATTCCGGCAAAGAGGCCGCAAAATTAATCTGGGTCAGCTTGTTTCCGGTCAGGCTGATGTTTTCCAGGCCGGTATATGCGGCTATGAAGTCCGTATGTTCGTCTAATGTTACCTTGTCATAATCCACATAAGTAATTCCCCCGCCGCCGCTGATCTTAACATTCTTATACAGCTTGACTCCGTTCATTTCCAAATGTTTCAATGCCGGATTGGCCGCCAGCTTGTCAAAATTGATTTCACATTCTGTACCGTTTAAAATGAGGGCTTCCAAAGTCGGGATGCCAAACAGCCCCGATATATCTTCATAGGTTGCAACCCCGGTCAGATCCAGCTTTACAAGGGCAGGAAGCTGCGCAGCAAATTTCCAGCCCGCCGTATTCCCGTAGACGCGGGAACACTTGAGTTCCTTCAAATTCACAAGTCCGGAAAATGCACCGGGATCGTCAATACCGCAGCCCTCGATGGAAAGGGTTTCCAACGCTCCGAAGTTTCTTATAAATGACGTCTTTTCAAATCCTCCGAGAGTCAGCGCCTTCAAATTCACAAGTCCGCTCAAATCCGGAATTTCACATCCATAAGGCACATCCAGGGAAAGTTCCTCCAGATTGGTCAATCCTCCGATGCTGCTGCAGTTCTTCATCTCATAACACCGCTCCACCACAAGGGAAGTCAGGCTGTCCCTGCCCTTCAGGCCGTCCAGATTCAATACATTGGTATGGGAAACCGTCAATTTCTTCAGATTGGCCATTCCCTCCACAAATCCGATATCCCGGATTCCCTCTGACTGGGCATACAGCTCCTCCAATTGGGACATGACAGAAAGGAATGAGAAATCTGTAATATCGTCACAATTTTCCAGCTTCAGTGATTTTAAGTTTTTCAGTTTCACCAGTTCCGTCAGATCCATCAAATGGCCGCCGTAAAGGCTGATCCCTTCCAAATTGACAAATGAATCGATTCCCTCCAGGCTTTCAATTCCTCCGCTCACCTCAAGTTCCTTCAATGCGCCCGGATCGTCCAGCTTGGAAGCTATTTCCGTCAGGTTTTTGCCGTAACAGCCCAGCCCCTCCAGTTCAAGCCCGGCAATATCCGTTTTGGAGATATAACCACGGATTTTCAGCACCTTTAACCCGGTAAATGCGGCCAGCTGCGAGGGGGCCACCTTTTTATCGTTCCTCGGAAATGTTATCCATATGGGTTCTGTGCCTTCCTTTTCATAAGGGTTGTCAAAACTGTACCCGATCCTGATTTCATCCAGAGTACTCTTCTCCTCCAGATACCGGATCTTCCCAAGTTCTTCCGCTGTGATCTGATCCACCGGCTTTCCGAACACTTTTGCAGCAAAATCAGCAAACCCTTCGGTAAGTTCAGGAATTTCAATGACTTCTGCCGCTGCATCCGCGCTCACATCCTCTATTTCTGTTGTTTCCTCCGCCTGGGCGGCGGCCTTTTCCGCCCGGTTGATCTCCATCCTTCTCATTATGCCTTTTCCATTGATCAAAAGAATACCAAGAATCATCACGAAAAAGAGCGCTGTGCCCCGTTTCCATCCATAAGGTTCCCATCCGGTCTTCTTCACCTCAGGCTTAGGTTCCCGCGGCTGGTACCAGTTCTGCTCCGGCCCCCTCATGGTCACATCTTCATTCTCTTCCTGCTCTATGATATATCTGGATTTGCAGTATTCGCAGACCGCTATGCTTGGATTCTCTTCGTCAATTTTCAACGGTCCGTTGCAGGAACTGCATCTTAACTCTGTTATCTTCATCGTATTTTCCTCACTCTGTCATACTCTTGCCTTTATTTCTTTAATTCTATAAATCCGTCAATCCGCCCTTGTCCGTCTTCCTCTTTTTATTCTTCACCCGTTTCACAACCGTTCCATCGGGTTTTCTTCTAATCTGATAAATGAGCTGGATAAACTGCCCCGCTTCCGCCCACGCCTCCCGGCTCTCAGGAAACAGCCCCAGGCTCATCTGGAAAACATGGAACATTCCCTCATAGACAGACACCCTGCGCCTGATTCCGGCCTTTTTTGCCAGTTCTGCACAGGACAGCGTATCACTCAGCATCATCTCATATCCGCCCGCCTGAAACAGCATGGGCGGAAGCCCTTTAAAATCACCGAATATTGGTGAAAGATAAGGATTTTTCGGATCCGCATCCCCGATATAGGAGGAGTTATAAAGCATGCTCTCCCTGGAATTGCCAAACAGCGGATCCAGTTCATAATTGGTATCATAGCTCTCCCCGCTGCAGGTCATATCCGCCCACGGCGACATCAGGATCAGCCCGCCCGGCAGGGCAATGCCGTGATCCCGCAGATAAAGGCAGAGGGCCAGGGCCAGCCCCCCTCCGGCGGAATCGCCTGCCACAATCACCTGTTTTGGGTGGTATCCCTTTTCGTGTATCAGCCATTTATACGCGTCATACGCATCTTCCAGCGCGGCCGGATAGGGATATTCCGGCGCCACACGGTAATCCACCGTAAGAACATCGCCTCCAAAGCTCAGCTTTGAATAGTGGACCGCGAATTTCCTGTAAATATTCTTCATCGGGCCGATATAACCGCCTCCGTGAAGCTGCAGGATCACCCGTCCGGTATAGACTTTAGACGGCCTTAAATACTCCATTTTAAAATTCTTTGTCTCTATAATCTCATATTCATACCCGGAAGGACATATCCAGGCCGGTTCTACCGGATTCTTACGAAATTCTCCTGTCTGAATCGGTCTTTTGAGTGAAGTTTCCATCACATCGTGAATCAGTTCCCGCATCAGATTGCCGCGTACACTTACACGCTCGTTTCTCATCTTCGCTCCTATCTGCGCGCCCTGCGCATTGAAATTTTGTCTCCCTTACAGGTGAAATCTTCGGATCAATTCATTTTTAAATCTTCTGTCCCCTAATAAAATGGTCAGCGTCAGGATCAGCACCGACAGGATCACGGTTATGATGGCCATCACCGGATTGGTCACCAGTCCGAACGCCCACAGGATAATCGGGATAAAACTGAATATGGTGATGGCGATCTGGTACATAAAATAGCTCTGCCAGTTAAGCTGGTTCACCAATATCAAAAATACAACCGCGATGTCGGCAAACAAAATGGTGCTGGGAATCGCGTAGTTTACCGACCATCCCTGGTATCCCAAAACCCAGTCAATCATAAACAGCAGCGCCTGCAGCCCTACCGTCTCTATCATCACCGATTTCCCCAGATTGGCATGTTTTAAAATGGAATACCGGAACGTAAGCGCCGCATAGAGAATGCCCGGAATCGCGATGCCCGACCACCACAGACCTGAATATGTGGCGTAATTTACAACTCCCACAATCACAGCCGCGGTCAGCAAAACCGCATAAAACAGATTGATCAGTTTTTTCCACTTCCCGGGATTATATTCGATCTGGGGATACATTCCCTTATCACACTCTTTTTTGGCAATTCCATTCGTCTCCACCTGCACGTGGATGCCGTCTTCCCTCAGTTTATCAAAAAACCGGTCTTCCAGACAGCTGTCTTCAAATACGCTGGTAAAAGAAATCATCACATCCTGTCCATAGGCGCAGACTGCGCATTTCGCATTCTGCCGCTTGGATACGCCGATGATGAGATGGAACTGTTCAATCTCGTCCCGGTACTCTTCATCCACCGCAATGGGGCCGATATTGGACAGGGTTATGGTATGGGCCCTGTCATTTCTCCGGAAAATAAAGCCCAGCGCCAGCCATTTGACAAAAAGCGGAATGATCCTCACATACCATTTCTTCTCATTGGAAACATTATAGGAAATGGTTTCTTCCAGCTTTTCTTTCACGATCTTATCATCCATCTGCCTGCTCACCAGATCCAATATATGGTCAAATGGTTCATGTTCCCCTTCCGGCTGGTAATCGATGGCCGTCACCGCGAAAAAATTCGAAGTGGTGGTCGATCCGAAAAACGCCCTCAGGTTAATGGGCAGATTGACGCCTATGTGCCGTCTGCCCGGAAGCCCGCCCAGATATTCTTCATAAATAGACCAGATCAGACAGGCCGTCAAATATTTGGTGATGCTGACGCCCTTTCCTTTGCTGGCGGCCTTTAACTCCTTTAAATCCACGCAGCCGTGTATGATATTTTCCGCCCCCTGGGCCAGATACTCACCCTCTAAGTGGTACGCCGCTTTGGAACTGTACCTTTTATTGGGCATCTTTTTATAGTTTTTCAAATAGCTGTCTTCCACATCCGTAACACAAGCGGCGCTGGGGCTGCCGCCGTCCGGATTGATCCCCCGCTTTAACTGCAGATACCGGTAGGTCAGTTCCCGTAAAAAATTAACCGCTCCCATCCCATCCGTAATTGCATGAAATACTTCCAGATTGATTCTCTTTTCATAATAACTGACCCGGAATAAAAAGAGCTGGCTGCTCTTAGGATCAATATACCGGCACGGATAGGTGCTCTCCTTTTCTATATAGGGAGTTCTCTTATTGTGTTCAAAATAATACCAGAAAAAACCCCGTTTCAGTTTCACCTGGAACCCTTCAAACCATGGCAGCACCTCAACCAGCGCCTGCTGCAGAAGTTCCGGTTCCACCTTTTCCTTCAATGTAACCGATATGCGGAACACATTGCTTAAATTCTCGTTCGCTATAAGAGGAAAAATCTTCCCCGTATTATCCAGTTTGTGCCAGCGTCTTCCCTGGGGATTTCGTTTCATCGGCCCGCCTTCTCCCTGATCTACATATTTAAAATTCCAGAATCATATCATACCAGACCGCTCCGCCGTGGGTGGATCCGGAAATGCCCATATTCTCATAACCGAATTTCTCGTAGTAATGGATCAGCCTGTCCTTACAGGTGAGGATCAGCCCCTTACGCCCTTTTTTCCTGGCGTCCTCAATCAAATAATTCATGAGCCCTGCCGCGATCCCCTGCTGCCTGTATTCCGGCATCACATCCAGCCCGAATATACTCTGGTACGCGCCGTCCGGTTTGTGGTAACTGCTGTCTGCAAACATCTCATCACAGATCACCTTCTGATCCGTCACACATCCATTGATAAAACCTATAATCTTTCCATCCTTTTCAGCCACAAAAAAGCTGTCCGGAAACGCGCCGATCCTCTGCTCAAATGATGACCGGCCCGCAGCCTCCGCCGCCGGAAAACAGGCCGCTTCCACCGCGGTCACATCGTCCAAATCCGTCTTTCTAACTGTTCTTATCTGATAGTCCATATTGTACCTCCATATCCATAAAAAGCAGTTGCCGCAATCCGTCATAAACCGGCTGCGACAACCTTGTAAATTTGAATGCAACTGTTCAGACGGCTCATCTTCTTGACCGAAAAGCCGGTCAAGAAGCATCGGATGTTCATCAATTTTCCCGCCGTCTGAACGGTTACTATTTAATTCTGAAATAATATCCCACGCCCCATTTGGTATGGACATACTTGGGATCACTGGGGCTGGGTTCGATCTTTTCCCTCAGCCTTCTGACATGTACGTCCACAGTCCTCACATCGCCGGATTCCATGGCTTTATTTCCCCATACACAGGAAAGCAGGGCTTCGCGGCTGTAAACCTTGTTCGGATTGCACACCAACAGTTCCAGCAGGTCAAATTCCTTGGCGGTCAGGTTGATCTCCTTTTCGCCGATAAATACCCTTCTGCCTTCCACATCCAGCTTCAAATCCCCGGCTGTAACCACTTTCCGCTCCTGCTGGGCGTCCCTTCTGTTCTTCTTGGAATTCCTGCGCATGATCGCCTTAATCCGAGCCTTGACTTCCAATATGTTAAATGGTTTGGTGATGTAATCATCCGCTCCATACTCCAGTCCCAGAATCTTATCCATGTCATTGCCCTTTGCCGTAAGCATGATAATGGGCATCTCAGAAAATTCGCGGATCGCCTGGCACACCTGGTAGCCATCGTATTTGGGAAGCATCACATCCAATAAAACCACATCATACTCCGTTTCCTTCGCCAGGTTAACTGCCTCTTCACCGTCATAAGCACAGTCAACTTCCATCCCGTCCTGTTCCAGGCTGAAACGGATTCCCTTAACAATTAACTTCTCATCATCTACCACCAAAACTTTTGCCATAATCCACCTCTTCTTTACCTATACAACTATGTCATCCTTTATCTTTTGAAATGCGGCATCCTTAATACCGGGAATCTTCATGATCTCTTCCACATTCCGGAATTCACCATGTTTTTCCCTATAACTGATAATATCAGCCGCCCTGGCTTCACCTATTCCTTTCAAAGTCATCAATTCTTCCTTTGTAGCAGTGTTCAGATTTACCTTCTTGTCATAGCTTTCCCCAAAAGACGGAAGAACTGCTTCTTCTCCCTTTACAGGTACAATTAATTTCATACCATCCGTGACAATTTCCGCCATATTCAGATAGTCGGATGCTGCCGCGTCCGTATATCCGCCTGCCAGTTCCACCACCTCAAAAATACGGCTTCCTTCCGCCACCTCATATACCCCGGGGGAGTTCACCTCTCCGCATATATGCACATAACAGCAGGCCGGCGCCGCGGTTTCCGTCTCCGAAAAAACGGAAGATTCCAAAGCCGCCGTCTCCAAAAATGCCTCTTCCCGGCCATTTTTCCCGCCGCAGCTGTAGCATATGCCTGCAGCCAGCATACATATGACAATCAGTACTGTCTTTCTGTTTATTTGTTCCATGGTATCCCTCCTTAAAATTAGTCGGATACCACTTTCAGCCATATTATTATTCTACCTAAATAGCCCATCAAATACAAGTACATTTTCACTTATTTGACACCTCGGGTTACTGTTCGGAGGCCAGTTTCATCTATTCATCGCCATATCGGGGCAAACCATCCGGCAGCTCTGATGCCGGCCTGACAAATTCTGCATAGCCGTCTCCATACTGCACATAAATGGAATCTTTGTCTGTTTCATCGGCGTAAATCTTCTGTCCCACCTCTAAACGGCTTCCTGCAAAGTTCTCAACCGGCTCATGTTTATCATCCACAGATCCGACTTCACCAACGAGAAGATATCCGTCCGGCAGCTTTTGATCAAAACCAGCCGCACTGTAATAATAACGTTCATTTTCATACATGAGCTGAGGCTGGTCTATTTCATCAGAAGCATATCCTGTAGGCGTATCTGGGACTTCCGGCTGGGTTTGGCAGGCGGTTACAGAAAGCAGCGTCAGCAATAATGCGGATAATAAGCTCTTTTTGATATTATCTTTTATATGAGATGATGTCTTCAGCATTTCTTCAGTAGTATTCTTTACCATATTCTGCCCTCCTCTCCGGTTCCTGTATTTCGATTATAACATAGATTTTAATGTTTGGGGGCAGCTTTCGTATGGCGCTGTATCCGCTGCCAAATTAGGAGGAATGCCAGAGATTTCTCATCCCAAACTCCAAGAAAGGCCAGCCATTTTTGATCTGGCTGACCTGAAATTTCACTCAATATTCTCTTTTCTTCATATTTGACATTCTCAAATTCCTACCGCTATCCTTGGTCACAGCCCCCGCTGGCGGATCCGGCCTGTCGGCCGTGACGTTTTGCGTGGCTCCGTCTTCCGCCGTTTGAACGATTTTTGCAGGCCATCGACAACTCTTAGACTGGAAGGGGCTAGAAATAAGGGAGAAAATCTGACCTTTCAAAGTCAGATTTTCAGAGGACCTGAATCGAGAAGGCCTTCAGGGCTTCTCGATGAATGTCATCGGTTCCCTTATTTCTAGCCCCTTCCGGTCTTAGAGTTGTCCTGGCCGAAACTATGAGTTCAAACGGCGGAAAACGGAGCCCCGCAAAACGTCACAGCCGACAGGCCGGGTCCGCCAGCGGGGGCCGTGAACAGTAACCTATCCCTTTATTCCATCCATAGCGATGCCATCCACCAGATACCGCTGGAAAATGATAAAGAAGATAATAACCGGCAGCAGTGAAATAACTGACATTGCAAACAGACCACCGTAGTTATTATAAGAATTCGGATCAAGATACATATTCAGCGCCAGTGGAATGGTGAAGCGCTTCACGCTGTTCATAAAGATCAGCGGTTGGAAGAAATCCTGCCAGATCCAGTAGAAGGCAAAGATGGAAGATGTAATGATGGCCGGCTTCACCACTGGAATCAGGATCCAAAATAAGGTTTTAACCTTTCCGCATCCATCGATCTCTGCTGCTTCATCCAGTTCTCTCGGAATCCCGCGGAAGAACTGAACCATCAAAAAGATGAAAAACGCGCCTCCAAATATCCATGGAAGGACAAGGGCTGTCCTGGTGTCGATCAGATTCAGCTTTTTAAGGATAATATACTGAGGAACGACCATGACCTGTGGGGGGATCATCATGGTCATCATCACACAGCCAAACCAGAAGCCGGCAAACTTGAATTTGAGCCTGGAAAGCGCATAAGCCGCAAGCAGAGAAGTTAACACACACCCTGCAGTTCCGATAACCGTCACAAGCATTGAATTAGCAAAAAATGACGCAAAGCTCACACCGCCAATGCCTGCAAAGCCGCTGTTATAGTTGGCAGCCGCATCCCATACCTTCGGGATAAGAGAATAAGTGTCCAAAAACATGGTATCATTGCTCTTGAAGGAACTGGCAAGGAGCCATAACAGGGGATAGATCATTAAAAAGCCCAACGCGCACGCTCCAATATGAAACAATGCTGAATTTATTTTTTTCTTTGTGTGCATTCCCATTGATTATCCCTCCTCCGACTCATAATATACCCAGTTTTTCTGTGTTTTGAATATGATTACGGTAAATACCGCGATGATCGCCACCAGGATCCAGGCAAGCGCGCAGCTGTATCCCATATCAAAGTAGGTAAAGGCCCGGCGGTACAAGTAAAGCACATAAGACAGGGTGCTGTCTAACGGACCGCCGTCGGTGATAACATAGCTTTCCGTAAATACACGAAACCCGTTGATGATCTGCAGGATCAGATTGAAAAAGATGGTGGGTGTCAGCATCGGAAGCGTGATCCTGAAAAATGTATAGGAAGGCTTCGCCCCATCCACCATGGCAGATTCATACAGAGTAAACGGAATCTGCTTTAAAGCAGATAAGAAAATTAACATGGACGAGCCAAACTGCCATACTCCCATAAGAATGATAACGCTGAGGGCTGTCCTGGGATTGCCCAAAAGCGAGGTGGACTGCTGAATCCCAAATACGGAAAGCAATGTCATAACCACGCCCTTATTTCCAAATATCTGCTTCCATACAACAGAAACCGCAATACTGCCTCCGATGATGGAAGGGACATAGTAAAGGGTTCTGTAAAGGCCCAGGCCCCTGTGCTTCTTATTTAAAAGCATGGCAACAAACAGGGCGAATGTAAGCCTTAAAGGTACCAGAACCAGAACATATAAAAATGTCACTTTAAGGGCCTGCACAAATGTCTCATCCTGGGTAAAGGCGCGGGCGTAATTGGCAAATCCAATGATCTTAGGCGTATTTAACAGATTAAAATCCGTAAAAGAATAATATATGGATATAATCGCGGGGATCAGCCACATTCCAACAAATCCAATCAGCCAGGGCGCCATAAGCAGATAAGCGACTGCATTGTCAGGCTGTTTCATAACAGCTCTTTTTTTCTTATTCTTCATAATTCGTATTCATTCCCTTCTTTCCTGTCAGGAGAGGCCGTTTTTACAGCCTCTCCTTCTGTCCGTCAGTTATTGCGTGAAAGGATTGCGTCCGCATCTTTTCTGAATTTGGCTGCCGCCTCCTCCGGGCTCACCTGCCCGTAGAATGCACTGTAAGCTGCATTCTTAAAGGATTCGTTCACCTCAGACATTCCCACCGGATCAGGATCGGGCGTCTCCCCACAGAAAGCCAGGGCATCTTCCACACCCTTAAACATGGCTGACTGCTGATCCGACAGCTTGCCGGATGAAACCATGTAGTCACGGATATCCGAGGATACCGGCGTCCCTCTTTCCGCCATCATAATATCGTTGGCTTCCTCTGAATTTACAAACCAGTTAATGAACTCTGCCGCTTCCTTCTTAACTTTGGATGTATCTGCAATTGAGAAGAACATACCCGGTTTCATCCAAAGCCCTTTGGTATCAGAACCGGCTGCCATTGGCGGGGTCACCATTTTCAGTTTGTCATTGGCGCCGCTGACCTTTGTCGCATAGTTGTTCCACTCCGTCAGCATGGCGCCGTCTCCAGTCACAACCGGTCTGCCTTCCTCTCCCAGGGTCTGGATTGCCGCATACTCATCCGGGTTCGGCGCCGCGCCCTTTGCCATTAAGTCCGCCCAGATTTTGATGAAATCGGCACAGAGCTTGTCATCCGCATAACCGACTGCCTTCTTGTCCTCACTGAATAAGCTCTCTCCATGCTGTCTGATCCAGTAATTAAATAAGTTGGTATCATCCACCGGACCGCCGGCCATGCCGTATTTGCCCGTTTTTTCCTTCACGGTTTCAGCCGTTCTGATAAAATCATCCCAGGTCCAGCTTCCTGTCGGCTCTTCCACACCCGCTTCCGCCAAAACTTCCGGGTTGTAGCCAACCGATATGTAGGAGCTGCTGAGCACCAGTCCATTTAACTTTCCGTTAATTTCGCCGGTGTTGAGCAGATTTTCGTCAATCTTCGACGTGTCAATGGTACCGTCATCTACAAACTGCTGTAAGTCAGCCAGCGAATTATTTTTCGCATAAGTTGTGATGTAAAGGTAATCCATCTGTACAATATCAGGCATGGAACCGGATGCCGCCTGGGTTGCCAGTTTATCGAAATACCCGTCCCAGCCTGATGGCATTGCCTCGAATGTCACATTCGGGTGAGAGGCTGTGTATGCGTCCAGCATCTTCTGGGTGTAATCATGACGCCCCTGGCCTCCCCACCAGGTAATTTTTATCGTTACCGGCCCGCCTTCATTTTCCGTACCGGCCGCCTGCGTACCTGCCGCAGAGCTTTCTACGGAGGAAGCCGCCGGATCGCTTCCTGCTGCCGTTGTCCCTCCGCTGCTGCCTGAACCACAGCCTGCCAGCGATAACCCCATAACTGCCGATATGCCTAATGCCGCCAATTTTCTCAAAGATTTTTTCATATCTGCATCTCTCCTTTTCCATTCAGGTTTTATTGTTTCTATAGTCTGATTATACTGTTTTCTCTCATATAGCTGAATGGAATTTCCAGGTTACCTGTCTGAAAAATTCCGACTAAAGCAAGAAAACGGAGCGTTCAAGAAAGAAGATTTTTTTCTAAAACGCTCCGTTTTTCATTCATTTGTAATTTTCCGACCTGCATCTAAGGTCAGCATTTTCCGGTATTCAGAAGGCACCATCCCGGTATTCTTTTTGAATACCTTTGCAAAATACTGGCCGTCAGCCGGATAACCGATCTGCTCAGCTAACTCGGATATCCGTATGTCCGGATTGAAGGCCATCAGCCGTTTTGCCAGTTCCACCCGGACCCGGAGCAGAAACGAAGAATATTTTTCATTGACACTGCGGTAAAAAAAGCGTCCAAAATAATCTTCATTCATAAACAGCACTTCTTTCGCCAAATACTGGAGACTTAGATCCGGATTCTTGATATTCCGGTAAATGCCGTAAAGGATATGTTTCAGACGGTTTCCATCCTTTGTATCCGGCAATGACAGGCCTAAAAACGCGGCACACTCCTCAATCACCGCCTCCAGGATTCCCCAGATCTCCTCATTCTTCCATTCCCAGTCTTTTCTGCCGCAGAAGACTTCCAGGAAGAAACGGAAGGAATCCGCCGTCTTTTTACCCGAAAACCCGCTCATCTCCATCTTTACATAAGAAGAATAGATCTCAAACATCACCCCGGCATAATCCTTTGCCGCCCTGATCTTGTCATAATCCAGAACCATAATGCCGCTGTCTTTGTTCTCTCCCAGATGATCAAAACTGACAAACTCCTTCGTTCCTTCGAGGTCGCCCAAAAAGAGCAGTTCCTGAAGCTGTACATAAAGGCGGCTGACCTCCTCAATACCGCCGGCCCTGCTGGCAGCCGAACGCAGTCTGTCCTGCTTGTACTTTCCATATTCCTTTTGAACCTTGATCAGCAGGGGCCGCAGGTTATCAGCCAGTTTCTCCGGAATGAGATAGATCATCTCCTTCTTTGTGGAGGTATTCATATAGATGTTCTCTGCTCCCAAAAGCTCTGTCAATATGTTAGTCAGAACAAACTTATCCAGCTGGTCCAGTTCCCTGGAGGACTGAATGCCCAGCAGGACAAAGGAATTTGTGACATTTTCCATGAATTTCTGAAGCAGGATCTCATCCGTCTTTGACACTTCTTTTTCCTGGATCAAAATGCCGAGGATCTGTTCCTTTACGCGTGGGATCATACGGGCATAGGTTCTCCGGTATTCCTGTTCCGCTTCCCGTCTGTACTCCAATTCGGCCAGTTCCTCCTTCACCCCCCTAAGCACCTCCACAATCTTCTCCTCATCACAGGGTTTCAGAATATAATGCCGGATTCCAAGTTCCATGGCCCTGCTGGTATATTCATATTCCCCATAACCGGACAGCACAACAAAAAGCATGTCCGGGTACAGTTCCTTCGTCTTCCCAATCAGCTGGATCCCGTCCATTACCGGCATCTTGATATCTGTAATCACGATATCAGGCTGATGAATCCGTATCTTCTCCAGCCCTTCGATTCCATTCCAGGCCATGTCTACCAGTTCCATGCCCAGCTTATCCCACGGTATGATCTCCGCCATGGCTTCACGCTCAATGTCCTCATCATCTACCAATAATACCTTAATCATCGTTCTTCATCACCTCCGTCTTCGGAATCCTGATGGTCACAGCAGTGCCCTTTCCACAGGCGCTGTTAATATGAAAATCCGCTTCCTGCTCAAATGCCATTCTCAGCCGTTCATAGATATTTTTAATGCCGATGCCGTGTCCTTTCGGCTCCGCGGTAAATGAGCGGACTGCCTCCAGTTCCTCCTTTGTCATGCCCGGGCCGTTGTCGGAGACAGATATGACGATCCGCTCCTCGTCTTCCTTAATCACAACGGAAATCGCACATGGCGTCAGCATCTTTTCGACCCCATGGTAGATGGAATTTTCCACCAAGGGCTGCAATGTCATATGAGGAATCAGGTATCTGCCCGATGCCTCGCACTCCACAGAAAATACCACCCGTTTCCGGTATCTGTATTCCTGGATCGTCATATATTTCTTCAGACTGTCCAGTTCCTCCTCAAGGGTGACATACTGCTGCTTATTCAGGGCGGACCGCAGGATCGTTCCCAGCGCCACCGTCATCTCCGCCGCCTCATCATTTTTCCGGGCCCGGATCATCCAGTTGATGCTGTTTAACGTGTTATAAAGAAAATGAGGATTGATCTGAGCCTGCAGCATCTTATACTTTGTATCTTTCAGAAGAATCTGTTTTTCATAGTTCTCATGAATTAAGTTATCGATTTTATCCAATGTCACTCTAAATTCCTGAGCCATCAGGCCAATCTCGTCCTTCTGCGTACTGGTCCCTAAAAATTCCCTGGCCCGGTCAAAATCCCCGGTTTCCACAATCTGCATGCTTTCCGTCAGATGCTCTAACGGTTTCACGATCATATGTGCCAGCTTCTTTAATATCAGAGCAGACACAAGGAATAGAAGCAGAAAGCCGCCAAACATCAGATAGCGCAGATTCTGGTTCTGTCCGTAGATTTCCGAATAGGGAAATACATTCACATAGGTCCATCCTGTTTTGGAGGATTTTAAATGACATACAAAATACCGCTGTCCCCGCTCTTTTATGATCTGAAATCCGCTGTCTCCCTCCAGCCTGGGAAGCCGCTCCATCATATTCTCCTGGTTTTCATAGATCACACCTTCATCCGAGTAAACACAGAGGGCGGAGCTCTCCGCTTCCAGATCATCAATATTCTTCTCGATCATGCCGGATACGTCACAGGTGATCAGAAGGCTCCCCAGATATTCCAGGCTCGCGTCGATGTGCTTCCTGATATCCCGGCCCGTCAGCAGATAGGGGTAATCCTTTGTCGGCTGCTGAATCACATAAGCGCCTTTGGCCTCATGGAACTGGTTCATCACGGAATCATACAGCTCTCCCGGGATGGTCCCGGTTGCAATGCCCACCACAAACTGTGTTGTATCTCCATCCGTGTACAGCATGTTGGAGATCATATTGGAGTTGGTCAGTTCATTGTTAAAAAGCATGCGGAGCTGATAGACCTCATAAGAATAATCCGCCGTAAAATGCTTCAGAGTCTTCATTTTAGAAAGCTGTTCCTGAATCTTTAAATCCATTGTCATGTTATAGGAAACCGCCTCCACCTGGTCTAAACTCCGGTTCACCTCCTGGGTAAAAAAATCCAGTTCCTGCAAGGACTTCTCATATAATTTCCCGTCATAGATATTAAAACTGACCTGCAGCGCCGTAATACTGATCAAAAAGCAGATTCCCAGCATCAGTACATAAATAATGATCATCTTTTCGGCCAGTTTTAAATCGCGATACTTCTGATACCAGTATCCTCTGTATTTTTTCATTGTCTGCCTCCCGGGACCGTTCACTTTTTATATCAGTATAAACTAAAATCGGCAAAACTGCAAAATCAGAAAACCGCTGTTTCATCAAAATCCGCCCCAGTCCTTTTCTTTCATCGCCCGGTACAGCTCTTCATCTGTTAAATGGTTCTCATAGTTTAATAACAGCATGATCTTCCTGTCCTTTTCCGGATAGATCACCTGCCTCTGCCATTGATAAAAATACGGCCCGTCCCCCAGGTTCCTGATGTATCCCATCAGCAGTTTAAGCAGGTACGCCGTTTCCTTTATATCTGTCTGACAGTCATTGTCGTAAAATCCCTTCCATTTATCATGGCAGCATTCTTTCATGGCTTTCTCCGCCCGGTCAAAACAGTCTGACGCCCGGCCGGTTTCGTAAAAGGCTTTTAGATAATCACCGGCCGCATATGCGGCATATCCTTTTCCAAAGCAGATCACCCCTTCCAGACAGCAGGCGTGGATGTTTGCCTGCAGCTGCAGGGAATCCTTCCACAGCCTGCCGCTGCTGTCTCCCAGTTCACTGGCCACAACCCTGCATCTATGGAGCAGCCGTGCAAAACCCGGATACGCGTTCTCACACTTTGACACGAACCATGAAACCTGTCCGGCAAAATCCTGTGCAGCCCCGCACCAGCGGAGTTCCTCACTGGCCGCCTTTCCTCCGTCCTTCATCCATTGATGGATCAGGACCCTGGTGACATAATTGTAAAACTGCTCCCCCGCATGTTCATCCTCCCTGTCTCCGTAGGGAAGCGCAGCGCGGAAATAATCCTCAAAGCATGCCTTCATTTCCGCCGAAGATTTACTGCCATAATATTGACGCAGATAAGTTTCCAGATGTTCTTCCGGCTCCGTCTCCAGACAGTTCCATAAAGCCGCCGTAAAATCCAGAGGATAAATATGGGGTTTAATATTGGAACAGTTTACAAGCCACAGTGTCCGGATGCCGTGATCGTAGGCGTTTCCCAGTTCCTTTTTTACAAATTCCATGGAATTGGGCAGCATGGTGAGCACATTGGCGGCCTGAAGATCATAGAATGACACGTGATAATAGACGCCGTGGCTTCTGTTACGGAGCTCCTTTTCCGGAAGCGCAGGAACGCGCGGATTATGATTCCCCTGCCTTCTGGACACCATTTTTCCATATCCGTTATCGGCCCAGATCATGATCACATTCTCCGGAAGCTGAAGATATCCCTGCCGGTACAGTTCCATGGTCTCCCCGTACAGATTCGTGCCAAATACGGGATTATCCACATATTTCTTAACCAGGTCATACTGTTCCTTCATGATGCTGCTGATCAGCTGTCCTCTCTTTTTGGGGGTATCGTACTGGGGGTCATTCTCCCAGAAGGGGGTGTCACCCTGTCCCCTGAAACCGAGATTCCAGATGATCTTATGCTTCATCTGCCTTTTGATCCCCTCTTCCCAGAGTCCGCGGAAAAGATCAGGATACTCTTTGAAGGAAGGGATTTTATCCGGGTACGCCCGCAGAAACATCTCTGCTCCCAAAGGCTCCGCATGATGCTGGGTCATCCACAACCCCATACTTCCAGCCAGATCCGCATATTTTTTGGAATTGCTGTCCGTTCCGGGGATCACCGTATTGCCGCCGCATCGCAGCAGGGCCTCAAATGCCATCTCCCATGGATACTCCGTGCTCTGCTCTGCACTCCACCGGCTGATCAGAACCTCGTCATTGATAAACCATCCCCTGTAGGCCACCGGCTTTCTCTTTGAATGATACTCAGTGAATGGTACTTCTATCCTGCTCCGTTTTACAAATTTCTGGTCGTTCCAGAACCAGAACGGAAGTATTCCCAGGCAATGCTCGCTGATATAAAAAAAGGCGTAGATGAATCCCAGCTCCTCTGAAGCCGCTATCTCCATAGTTCCGCTGTCCTCAGTCCGGATATAAAATTCTTCCGCCGGGAGGTCTCCCTTTATCAGGTGTATGATCCCCGGCCCGCCCTCCTTTGCGGGTTCGTCAGACGGTTTCAGCGTCATTGCAAGATCCCGGTAAAACCGCGATATGGCGCGCCTCACAGGTTCATTATCCATTTCCGTATCTATGTTCACATTCCTGGTAAGAACAAAATGGGTATTCTGCATGTTCACAAACTCCTCTCTGTCTATTCTATTTCTTTATTGTAAAGGCTCCCACGGGTAAAACAAATGGCTTTTTCCTGCATTCTCATTGTAAAATAGCGACTTTTTCATCCGAAACGGGGGCAGATGCCATACAGCAAAATATCCTAAAACCGTTTGGATATATTTCCTCTCAGTTTTAGGACATTTAGCTTTACTACTGCATTATAAATTAATTATTCCGTGCAAGTATCTCATCTGCTTCTTTTCTGAAATTCGCTGCTGCCTCTTCGGTGGATATCTGTCCGTAAAATGCTTTATAGGCACAGTTTTTAAAGCTTTCTCCCACTTCCGCAATACCGATCGGATCCGGAGCGGGCGCTTCACTTGAGAAGTCAAGGACGGTATCCGCGTATTCAAACATTTCATTCTGCTTCTGATCCATTTTTCCGGAATTGATTAAAAATTCCCTTACATTTGCCGGAGAAGGAACGCCTCTTTCCGCCATCATAATATCATTGGCCTCCTCTGAATTCAGGAACCAGCTGATGAACGCTGCCGCCTCATCCTTCACCTTAGATGTGTCTGAAATACAAAGGAAATATCCCGGCTTATTCCACATGGCCTTGGGGTTAATGCTGTTGACCGGAGGCGTGGTGATCTTTAAATTACTATTCCTGCTGCTCAGCTTGCTGGCATAGTTATTGTTTTCATTGATCATAGCCGCATCTCCGGTAACAACCGGCCCTGCCTCCTGTCCCAGCGTCTGAATCTGGGCATATTCATCCGGATTTGCCGCAGCGCCGGCATCCATCAGATCCTTCCAAAGGTTCAAATAATCTACAAAAATCTGATCTTCCTTATATCCCAGCGACCGTTTGTCATCACTGAACAACTGCTCTCCATGCTGCCTTACCCAATAGTTAAATAAATTCGTGTCGTCCACCACGCCGGTTGTGGTGACGCCAAGCTTTCCGGTTGTCTCCTTCACCTTCTTTGCTGTATCCACAAAATCATCCCAGGTCCAGTCCCCTGACTGATTCGGCTCCTCCAGCCCAGCTTCTTTAAACACCTCCGGATTATAGCCTACCGCAAGCGAACCGGTAGCTCCCACAACTCCGGCCAGCTTGCCATCGATTTTTCCAGTATTTAAAACAGCCTCCGAAATCCCGGAAACATCAATAGCGCCGTTGTCGATGTAGGGCTGCATATCTGCAAGAGAGTTGTTCTTTGCATAAGTGGTAATATATAAGTAATCCATCTGGACAATATCAGGCATGGAACCGGATGCCGCCTGAGTGGATAATTTGTCAAAATACCCATCCCACCCGGACGGCATTGCCTCAAACGTCACATTCGGATGAAGTTCCGTATACTTATCAAGAATCTTCTGGGTATAATCATGACGGTTCTGATTCCCCCACCATGAAAACTTCAGGGTTACAGGAGCCCCGGCCCCTCCAACTGTGCTCTCTACTCCGTTTGTGCTGCCAGCTGGAGCGCTGGAGGCCTGATCTGCTTTATTATCCGCACTGCCGCAGGCTGCCAGCGCCCCTACCATGACACCGGCAAGACCCAATGCCAATACCCGTTTCATTCTACTTCTCATATAATCCTCTCCTTTACTGAATTTCATTTGTTACTGCCTATTTTATCAGAAACAAAACACATTCCAATGTATTATTCCGACAAAGGCTCAGGAAAAAAACGACTTTTTAAAGCAGTATTTCCCGATTTGTTCCATAAAAAATATCATCCCGCCCGCTCATCATTTTACAGAACTTTTCAAATCGATCCCAGGTGTCATAATAGTCAAATTCATAGCTGTGGCCCCAGATATAGTAAATCTGCAAAATATCTGTCTCCAGGGATAAAAATGCCTCCCCAAGCTCCATCATCTTATCGAACTCCAGATGATATACCGTGGGTTTAAATTGCAGCAGATCATCCTGTACATCAAATCCATAACTGCTTTTGGTGGTTCTGCAGTATTGTATCTTTGTCCGGGTTCTGATAAGATCCACCACACGATCGTCATGGGTGAGACCGCCTCCGGGATATGCCATCCCTGCAACCGATTGACCGGTAAGACCTTCCAGCCGTTTTCTGTCCTCCTCAACCTGGCGTACAACTTCCTCATCGCTTAATTCCGGCAGATGAGGATGCGTAAGCGTATGAACAGCCACTTCATGGTTTTTGTATAGCCCGGCCACTTCTTCCGGTTCTATTTTATTGTGTCCGATCCACATATTTTCCCGCCTTAAATACCCAGGCGTTCCAAGCAGTTCTGAATTTATGTTGAATGTTGCTTTCAATCCATACCGGTTGAATATCTTAACAAGCCTCTTATCCTGCGTTACACCATCGTCATAACTGAAAGTCAAAAACTTCTTTTTACCTTGAATCATAATAATTTTACCTCCTGTCTTCTATCATAGCTCTTATTTTTGAAATTCATATGGAATTTTTCAACATAATACCAGAAAAAATCCGACATTATTGGATAGGCCGGCATCCGGTGTCTTGATGATCCGGGAAACTGGTACCTTGCCGGAAACGCGGTCAGATGCAGTGATGCGGCAGATCTGCCCACTTGCAGCAATGATCTGCTGTATATATAACGAACAAAAAGCCGCTCCATGCCGGAACAGCTTTTTTCAAAATTTTGTCTATACTTGTTATAACAGTACAATAACCGTAACCGCCTTTAATTGTCACCGTTTAAAGATGATAATTCCGGCGATGGCCACCACTGCGCCCAATATTTTTTTCCATTCAAATCCAACTTTCTCCACTCCGAACAGTCCAAATACTTCAATGCCGTAGGCGACGATGATCTGAGCCACCACGATGATTAAAGCCGCCTGGGCAGGCCCCAGAGTTCCCATACTTTTAATTACGGTATAAGTAATGAGCGCTCCCATGATTCCGCCCAGCAGCATATACCATGGCTTCACGGCCAAAATCCCGGCAATCGGTTCCCTTCCTGAAAAGAGCCACATCACAATACACATGATAAATGCGGTCAGCTGCACCCAGCCGGCGGACACCCAGATACTGGTCTGTTTTGTCACCTCCGTGTTAAAAACGCCCTGAAGGCTCATAAGCGCACCTGATACCAGTGCGATAATAATTCCCCACATATTTTAAAAACCTCCTGTACAAGTTTGGTCTTAGTTTCTCTTGTACAGAAGGTTTTATACATTTTTTACAGATTCAATTCATTCAGAGCAAGTTTTAAAGCTCCCATAATTCCCTGATTGTCATTTAAACTGGGCAGCACAATATAGGATTCCAGATCGGCCAGTTCTTTTGTCTGGATATAAGCGTTGAGCTGTTCTTTCACCTGCTCCCTCACCAGCGGCATCATATGTTCCTGATGCATCACGCCGCCGCCAAGCACGATTCTCTGAGGGGAAAGAATCACAATGTAATCCACAAGGGCCTGGGCGATATAATAAGCCTCCATCTCCCATACTTCTTTCCTGTCCGCCAGCTCCACGCCTTTTTTGCCCCACCGGGCTTCAATGGCTGGTCCGGCTGCCAGACCTTCCAGGCAGGTCTTGTGATATGGGCATTTTCCCTCATAATGATCATCCGGGTGCTTTCTTAATAAAACATGTCCGGCTTCGGGATGCAGCATTCCATGCAGCAGCTTTCCATTGGAAATGACCCCGGCTCCGATTCCGGTTCCAATGGTAATATACATGCTGTTTTCCAGCCCTTTTGTGATTCCCCAGGTGGCCTCGCCAAGAGCTGAACCGTTGACATCGGTATCAAATCCCACCGGAATATTCAGGCCTTCCTTTAAAGTACCCACAATATTGTAATTAGCCCAGGCCAGTTTAGGCGTGGTGGTTATATACCCATATGTTTCCGAATCCCGGTTTAAGTCGATGGGTCCGAAACAGCCGACCCCCAGGGCTTCAATCCCTTTATCCTTAAAATATTCCACAATCTTCGGCATCGTAATCTCCGGAGTTTCCGTAGGAATTGAAATGCGTTCAAAAATCTCACCATTTTCATTGCCGACTGCGCAGACCATCTTGGTTCCGCCTGCTTCTAATGCTCCTAATTTCATAATTCATGGTTCCTTTCCCTTAATAATAATGTAAAACTACCGCTTCAATATAATAATTCGTGATAAAAGTTCAGGACGGCGGGTAAACCGGATGTCCATCCGATGCCTTTTGACCGGCTTTTTCGGTCAGGAAGATCAGCCATTCTGAACAGTTACAATTACTGAAGCAAATACTCCCTGTAATTATAGATACCTAAAATTTTTGTCTGGCCTCAGCCGCCCGCACCAGGTGTTTTGCCAAAACGGCCGTTGTCACCGCTCCGACGCCGCCCGGAACAGGAGTCGCCATGGATGCCAGATCCTGAATGGATTCAAAATCCACATCACCGCAAAGTTTTCCATCCTCATCCACATTGATGCCTACGTCGATCACGACCGCGTCACGGCCTACAAAGTTTCCGTCCAGCATCCGTGCCCTGCCCGCTGCCGCCACCAGGATCTCCGCATTCTTACAGGTTCCCGGCAGGTCTTTGGTTTTAGTATGACAGACGGTGACCGTGGCATTTTCCTTTAGCATGAGCATGGCAAGGGGTTTTCCCACCACCATGCTTCTCCCCACAATCGTAACCCGTTTCCCGGAAACCGGTATCTCATTGGCCTTCAGCACTTCCACCACCGCTTCGGCGGTACACGGGGCAAAACCAGTGCTGTCCCCGGCAAATACCTTCGCGATATTGACCGGCGAAATGCCGTCCAAATCCTTCCCCGGATCGATCATCTTTTCTATATCCGCTTCTTTAATCTGCTTTGGAAGAGGCCTTAAAAGAAGGATTCCGTCTATCTCTTTATCATCATTGATTTTAGCAAATTCTGCCTTAAATTCGCTGTCGCTGATATCCCCGGCAAACACATAGGACTGGACGCCCAGACCGAAAGAATCCATCTTCTTCATGGCTCCCCGCTCATAAGACATATCATCCGGGTTCTCCCCCACCCTGACAATGGCCAGCTTCGGCACATATCCGTCTAAACGCTTCAACTGTTCCTGTACTTCTTCCTTAATTCCGGCAGAAACCTGCGCACCTTTCAGAACCTGCATGGCGTTCAACCTCCTTAGATATTTTTCTAACGAATATCATACCATTGATCGAAATAAAAGGAAATAGCTGGCATAAATTTTTCATGGTTTTTTCGGCCGCAGCAGTTTGGACCTGTCTGAACTGTTGCGATTAATCAAAGATTGTATCCCACTGTTCCGCCTGGAAGGCCTGAAAGCACATTTCTATTTGCTCAACCGTATTTTTTTCTGCTGCCAACTCAGGCAGTTCATCAAGGGTGAAAAAAGAAAATCCCAATGTTTCAATATTTTCTTTAAATGCCCCTCCAATTATATCGCATAATACAAAAACTTTACAGATTCCATACGCATATCTTGGCAGGTTATGCTTGTCCCTATCCTGGACCGCTATTATTTTCTTTGCTTCGACTTCCAGTCCGGCTTCTTCCCTCACTTCCTTTTCCGTATTGCTTTTAATTGATTCAAAGAGGTCCACCCAGCCTCCGGGCAATGACCAGGTACCGTTGTTTTCTTCCACAAGCAATATCTTATTCTCTTTGAATATTGCCGCTCTGGTATCCAATTTTGGTGTCTGATAACCAATCTCATTACAGAATAAATGATACACCTTTTCATAAGGCACTTTTGTTTGACCGCTTATCATCTCCGCTGATATTTCCCTGATTCTTTCAAATCTTTCTATATCATAATTATCCTTACAATAAAACAACCCCGACTGCGCTATACTCTGCAGTTCCATCGCCCAATCCAGCCATTTGTCTTCACTCATAAAAATCTCCGTTTCCTCCCGGCCTGTTAACCTCATCACCGGGACATTTCGTCTGACTTCTCTTCATTCTAATATCCGTCTGCCTAAATGTCAAACTCCCCCTTCCTGTTCCTCTCCCTGCTTTTTCATCCCCAGTTTCTGGTAAAATGCAGTTATCCCTCTCCCTCATGTAGAATGCAGTTATCCCTCTCCCTCATTGACAATCCCTCCCCACAGTGGTATATTTAAATTCTTTCTCACCACGGAATCTCCGTCTCTCATGCCGGAGAAAGATATCGTTACCGGTATCTCACCGCTTGGCAAGATATATAACCGTTCAAACGGCTCATCTTCTTAACCGAAAAAGCCGGTCAAGAAGCATCAGAGGTCTATCCGATGTGAAAATTGATAAAGAAAGCTGCTTACAAGCGAGCTTAACGCCTCTTTCTTTATCAATTTTCCCGCCGTCTGAACTGTTACCAAAATATTACTACCAGGAGGACATTATGATTGAAGTGGAACACATCCAAAAGACCTTCAAGGTCTATCGCAGAAGCGCAGGCTTCTCTCAGGCAGTCAAAGCCCTGTTTCACAGGCAGGCAGACACCATTCACGCATTGAACGACATCTCATTTACCATTGAAGAAGGGGAAATGGTGGGCTATATCGGGCCGAACGGCGCCGGGAAGAGTTCAACCATTAAGATTCTCAGCGGAATCCTGACCCCGGATTCAGGAACCTGTCTCATCAACGGGCGGATTCCATGGAAAGAACGGAAGGAACATGTAAAAGAGATCGGCGTCGTTTTCGGCCAAAGATCCCAGCTCTGGTGGGATGTGCCCGTCATCGATTCCTTTGGACTTTTGAAAGACATCTATCAGGTTCCGGACAGCCGTTTTAAACAAACCCTGGATGAACTGACCGAACTCCTTTCACTGGAAACCATCATCAAAACTCCGGCCAGAATGCTGTCTTTAGGACAGAGGATGCGCTGTGAAATCGCTGCTTCTCTGCTGCACAACCCCAAAATCTTATTTTTAGACGAACCCACCATAGGGCTGGACGCCGTATCCAAACTGGCTGTCCGGGATTTCATCATCCGTTTGAACAAGGAACACAAGACCACCGTACTTTTGACCACTCACGACATGCAGGACATCGAAGCCCTGGCCCGCCGGGTCCTTTTAATCGGAAGAGGACAGCTTCTTTTGGACGGAAACTTAGAAGACTTAAAATCACACAGCCCCGGTGAACATGCAGGGCTGGACGAAATTGCGGCCGCCTTATACCGCGATTACGATATATAAAGGAGGCGGCCCTATGAAAAAATACATATCCTTTTTCCGCATCCGTTTTATCAACGGACTTCAATACCGGGCGGCGGCAGCGGCCGGGGTCGTAACCCAGTTCACTTGGGGATTTATGGAAATCCTGCTCTTTCGCGCCTTTTATCAGAGCGGCAGCCAGGATTTCCCCATGACATTTCCCGCTTTAGTCAGCTATGTATGGCTTCAGCAGGCATTTCTCGCCCTTTTCATGACCTGGTTCTGGGAGGCGGAATTGTTCGATTCCATCACCACAGGCAATGTGGCCTATGAACTCTGCCGCCCCATCCGGCTTTATAACATGTGGTTTGTGCGGGGGCTTGCGGTGCGTTTATCCAAAGCTGTGCTGCGGTGTATTCCGGTTCTGTTCCTTTCGCTGCTTCTTCCGCCTCCCTTTAAGCTGCTGCTGCCTGGCGGCTTAATGACTGCTTTGATGTTTCTCTTGTCAATGATCCTTGGAACGCTGGTTGTGGTTGCCTTTGGAATGCTGGTCTACATGTCTGTTTTCTATACGATTTCTTCACAGGGAATCAAGCTCATGGTCACTTCCCTGTCGGAATTTTTAAGCGGCGCGGTAATTCCTCTTCCATTTCTTCCGGACGGGATCAGACAGGCGGTGGAACTGCTGCCCTTCGCTTCCATGCAGAACGTGCCGTTTCGGATCTACAGCGGAGATATTTACGGAATAACTATGGTAAAATGCCTGGGACTTCAGATATTCTGGCTTTTCGCTCTGATACTGGCCGGCCGTCTGCTGGAATCCAGGGCGTTAAAACGAGTGATCATACAAGGGGGCTGAGCATATGAAACGAACCGTAAAACTATATTTTCATTTTCTGACCATACACATGGAAAGCATGATGCAGCATAAAATGTCCTTTTTTCTGACTTCGCTGGGACAGTTTTTGATCTCTTTCAACGTGTTTCTGGGCGTTTATTTTATGATGGCGCGGTTCCATCAGGTAGAGGGTTTTTCCTATTCCCAGGTGCTTTTATGCTTCTCCGTCTCACTGATGGCATTTACCCTGGCTGAGACCTTTTTCCGGGGTTTTGATACCTTCAATACCATGATTGCCAACGGGGAATTCGACCGGATTCTGCTCCGCCCACACAATACCGTTTTTCTGGTTTTGTGCAATAAAATAGAGCTGACCCGGGTGGGCCGGCTCCTGCAGGCGGTGGTCATGCTCTGGTTTGGAGTTGTTAACAGCGGGGTGGAATGGACGGTGTCCAGAACCTTAACCGTGGTTCTGATGATTTTCAGCGGCACCCTGATTTTTGCCTGTATTTTCATCATCTACGCTTCCATCTGCTTCTTTACGCTGGAAGGGCTGGAATTTATGAATGTATTCACAGACGGAGCCAGGGAATATGGCAAATATCCGGTCAGTATTTACGGAAAAACCGTAATGACCATCTGCACCTATCTGGTGCCCTTTGCCCTGTTTCAATACTACCCCTTTCTGTATGTGATCGGGCGGACGCAGGATATCAGATATGCGCTTTTACCGTTCCTGGCTCTTCTTTTCTGCCTTCCAACCGCGCTCTTCTGGAGATTCGGGCTTCGCCGCTACCAGTCTACCGGGTCATAAGCGTTTCGGCCACGCCTCCGTAAATCTCATCTGCCTGTGCCGTACCGGCCTTTACCAGCCTTGCGGCATGGGCATTGAGTTCTTCAGCTTTTTCACGGTTTTTCATGGACTTTGTATTGATGTAAACATTCATCACAGCCCCTAACAGCGCGGCTCTTGCAAACTGGACCGCCACGCCCACATCGGACACCGCCATACGGCTTCCCTTTTCAGCCAAAATCTTCAGAATATCCATGATTTCCACTGATTTTTCCATGATCTCAATAGGAACCAGGCTGGCGGCCAGAAGGTTCTTCTCCAGCACCTGCTCCTTTTGGGCCTTCTCTTCCGGTGTTGTGGCAGGCAGTCCATAAGATGCCGCCAGCGGAGCGAATACTTCCGCATCCCGGTCCGCCAATACAAGCATATCCCTGCCCAGGCCTTCTAAACGCTCCAGCAGTCCCTGAACCTCTTCTTCCACATCCGCATACCGTTTCTTTCCTACGGTGAGATTGCCCACCATACTGCCAAGAGCGGCTCCCAGGGCTCCGCCCAGGGCTGATGCGCCGCCGCCGCCGGGTACGGGCGCCTTGGAAGACAGTGTTTCGTAAAACTCAGATATCTTTAAATCTTTTATCATATGGTCCCTCACTTTCCATCTATCCTGGTTGTCTGTTGGGTTTATTATAGACCGCCAGTGGGTTCCCCGTCAATGGCCCAGGGAAACCGGCTGTTTCCGTCTCAGGCGTGGTTTATGACAGACAAAAAGCCGCGGATCGAATCATAAACCCAATGCCATGATCCGCTTCCGCAGCTTTTATGCCAAACACAGAGTATAAAACGCCGGCTTTCCGGTTATTAACGCTTTTACTTTTTACTTCTGCTTAAATTCTTCAATTGCCTTCAATGTGTCTTTCAGGATCTTATCTCCCCTCATCATGCCGTAATCGCGGGTGTCGATGGCCATGACCGGGATCTTATCCTCTACTTTTGTTTTCACTTCATCCATTGCATACCGGATCTGCGGCCCTAAAAGCACCGCGTCGGCTCCGTCCTTATGATCGTCCAGATCACTGACCGGAACGGCAACGGCCTCCAGTTCGATCTGCAGTTCTTTCGCCGCAGCTTTCATCTTGTTCATCACCATACTGGTGGACATTCCAGCATAACATACTAAAACTATCTTCATTCACTGATCCCTTCCTGTTCTTCTTTGTATGTCTTATTATCATACACCTTAAAGAATGGATAGTAAATAACCGCATCCATGATAATTAATAAAAGAACCAAAATTACCGCCTTAATGTCCATGGTAGCCAGAAATGCCCCGATCGGCGCGAACAGGTTCCACCCCGGTTCCACAAAACATTTGGAAATGATACCGCTGGACATACAAATATATGTAATAATAGCGTTCAGTGTCTGCGCCACAATAAAGGGGAACAGCATCAGTGGATTCAATACAATCGGAAGCCCAAATAAAATCGGCTCGTTGATGTTGAAAAGAGCGGGTACAATGCCGATTCTTCCCACAGTTTTTAACTGTGTGGACTTGCTGGTAAGCAAAAGGGCGGCCAGGGCAAAGGTTGCGCCCGCGCCTCCGATGGTTACGAACACCCACCAGTAAGGAGAGCAGAATACAAACGGCAGTTCACTAACCGGAGTGCCTGATGCATAGGCAGCCGCGTTCATGGCAAAGTTGGCTTCTCTGATTGGAGAAAGCACGGCGCCGATAGCCGTATCGTGAATACCAAACCACCACAAAACCTGCTGAAGAATAGATACCACGGTAACGCCAAATACATTGTCAATGAATTTAATTAAAGGTGTGATCAGGTTTAATACCAGCTCCGGCAGAATAACGCCGCTTACATTTTTCACTAACGAGGTGAAGAATGTGGCAATTATGGAGATAATCACGATGGGCACCAGGGCTTCAAAAGAAGCGGCCAGAGCAGGCGGCACACTGTCAGGCATTTTAATCGATCCGACCTTGTGCTGAATCAGGAACCGGTAAACTTCAACCGTAATGACGGCTACGATCATAGCCGAAAACAGGCCTGTACCACCAAAATAACTGTTGGAGAATCCACCTTCCACATATTCTGTATTGAACAGCAAAAATGTAATTAACGAGGTAAGGGTCGGCACGTAGGGCTGCATCTTATAATGTACGGACAAAAAGTAACCGATGCCAAGGGCCACATAGATGGCCAGGGACCCCAGAGTTACATCGAACAAAAAGTTAAGAGGGCCTCCAACAGCAGCCCCCAGCGCTGCCCAGCCTTTAAAAAATCCATAGAGCAGGCTTCCTGCTTCCATTGTGGTGTAGTCTATTGGCGGCTCGGCTATAATAAGCGCAAAGCTGCCAATCATCATCAGCGGCATCGCTGATAAAAATGAACTCTGAATCGATTTTAAGTATTTGTTTCTTGCGATCTTGTTTGCCAAAGGCAGAATGTGTTTCTCAATCCATCTCGTGATTCCTTTGTTTTCCATCTCATCTTTCCCTTCCTATATATGCTGGTTATGATCAGCCGCTATAACCGTTCTCATTGCGGATAAAATCCCTGTACCAATAGTAGCTCTTTTTCGGGGTTCTTCTGCAATTATCATCAAAATCCACTCTGACTAAGCCATAGCGTTTTTCATAACCGTTAATCCAACTGTACAAATCAAAGGTCGACCACACATAATATCCCTTCAGGTTAAATCCGTCCCTGATGGCCCTGCGCAGCTCTTCCATATGTCTGCTGAGAAAATCAATTCTCCCATCGTCTTCCACCATACCATTATCCGACGGCATCTCATACATGCCGACGCCATTTTCCGTGATATATACCGGCACATCACCGTATTTTCTCCTGATATCGGCCAGCTCATCATAGATTCCTTTGGGATAGATTTCACAGTCCCAGGCCGTATATTCGCTGTCCGGGTCCTTGGCCTGTTCAAACCAGCCTTTGATGATCAGTACAGCGCTGTCCTTCCCCTTTTTGCCCGTATTGTTGGCCTTTAAAATAGTTTCTCCGGCAGTATAAGGCTTAACCAATGCGCGGCTGTAATAATTGATTCCAATAAAATCCACGATGCCATTTTCCAAAATCTCTTTATGTTCCGGCTTCATGAAAGACAGGTCAAATCCATCTTCCTCCAGCTTCTCCAGCAGATCCTGGGGGAAATGCCCCAGCATAGGAGGATCCAGCACCCAGTTATTGAAATAGTTATCCGCAAGGCGGCCTGCCCTTTTACACGCTTCGCTGTCATCGCAGAGATCCACATTGGCGCTGGCGTGCACGATTCCCACCTGGCCTTTGGCGCCGGATTCCCGGAATGCCTTCACGCCCAGGGCGCTGGCTAATATCACATGATAGGCTGCATGGATCATCCGCTGGAAGTCCTTTACATTGGGCGGATAGTTGCCAATCGCATAGCCGGACGTGATAAAATAGCTGGGTTCATTGATGGTAACCCACAGTTTCACCTTATCGCCAAATGCGTCGAAACACACTTTGGCATATTCAGCAAACGCATAGGCGGTTTCCACATTTTCCCAACCGCCTTTTTCGGCCAGGACATTGGGAAGATCCCAGTGATACAGGGTCACATTGGGCTCCACTCCGTATTTCAGGCAGGTATCGATCACCTTATGGTAATATTCAATCCCCTTGGGATTTACCTTTCCCGTTCCATCCGGCAGGATTCTTGGCCATGCCAGTGAAAAACGATAGGTATTCTGGCCGCCTTCTGCCATCATCTTAATATCTTCTTCAAACCTGTGGTAATGGTCGGAAGCCACATCTCCGGTGGTATAGGTAATGCAGTTCTTTTCGCTGTGGCAGAATTCATCCCACATACCCAGGCCCTTTCCGTCCTCCTGCCAGGCTCCTTCACACTGGTAAGAAGCGGTCGCCGATCCCCATAGAAATTCTTTTGGGAATTTTACATCCATTTTTTATTCCCCCTTCATCATTTTATACATCTGGATCATCTCTTTTGCCAAATCCAGTACAGTCATGGCATTCATCACGTGATCCTGTGCATGCACCATCAAAAGGCTCACCGGAAACGGCTCTCCGGCCGCTTCTTTGGATATAATGTCGATTTGGGATTTATGGGCATTCTGTATGGACTGTTCTGATTTTTTAACAAGGTCCCCGGCCTTTTCATAGTCTCCGGTTCTGGCCGCCTTTAATGCCTCCATTGCAAAACTTCTGCCTTCTCCCGCATTCACCACCAATTCCATTATCGTCAATTCCTGATTCGTATCCATAAACTCACCTCCTTTGACCTATTCTGCTTTGGTTTCCAGCTCTTTTCTGATAATCGCCAAAATTCTTTTGGCATCCATCATCCCATATAAAACCGTATCCAGAGCGATCACCTTTTTCTTTGGATATTTATCCCTGAATTCATCCAGCCGGTGCCGCACCTGGGGCCCCAGAACGATGAGATCCGGTTCCTTTGGAAACTCGTCCACGTCAAATGCGGAACAGGCATCGATTTCACAATCAAATTCCTCTACTTCTGTCTCTTTCTCCAGTTTCCTGACCAGCAGGCTGGTGGACATGCCCATGGCGCACAGCAATAATATCCGTTTCACAATTCACCTCGTTTCTGCCGGGTTAATAAAACCAGTATAAAAATATCGATTAGTGCATAAAAATACATTCTATAAGTAACAGCATACATGTTTTGAAGGATGATTGCCATACAGGAATTTACCGGATTATATGTGGTAATTTTTATGATTTTATGTTTGAATGATATTATAAATTCTGCTTACATAACTTTAAATACGTATCTTTACCTCAAAACTTATATGGGTTATATTAAAAAAAGAGTTATTTTATGCAACGCTAAATCCCCAACAGGGAGTATATAAGCGAAAGGGCCATATACCAAACCAGCAGGAGGTGAAAAGATGGAGGACAGCAAAATCGTTGATTTGTATTGGACACGCTCAGAGCGCGCCATTACAGAGACTGCCCGGAAATACGGAAACTATTGTTACGCCATCGCCCATAATATACTCTCAAATGCCCAGGATGCTGACGAGAGTGTAAATGATACCTATCTGGGTGCATGGAACAGCATGCCGCCCCACCGGCCATCCATTCTGCGGACATTTCTCGGTAAAATCACGCGGCGGATCTCTTTAAAAAAATGGAGGGATAAAAACAGAATGAAGCGGGGCGGCGGTGAAGTTGCCCTTGCTCTTGATGAACTGAACGAATGCATTCCATCGGGATGCAGTGTAGAAGATGAAATCATTGCCAGGGAGCTGGCAGGAATACTCAACCGGTTTATATCAGAATTACCGGAAATCGAAAGGCAGGTATTTCTCTGCCGCTACTGGTATTTGGATTCCATAGAGAAAATAAGTTTGGAATTTAATTTCAGCAGCAGCAAAGTAAAATCAATGCTGCATAGAACAAGAGTAAAACTGCGTTCCTATTTACGACAGGAGGGAGCTTTATGAACGCCAGCCACATTCTCGATGCATTGGAAATGATTGATGACAAGTACATCCTGCAGGCAGGGGAACATTCATTTACCACTAATCCGTCCGGCAGGAACGGGGAAAGAAAAGCCGGAAATTTGCGGCGCATTATGGTTTTAATTGCCGCTGCCGCCCTGCTGTTGATGCTTTGCGGATTCGGGGCATACAAATTGGGATTATTTGACTATTGGATTCAAACGCCGTCCGCCACCCCGGAAGACACCGTGAGGTATGCAATTGAAAACCAGATTAAAAAAGACTATACGGTCCGCGTAACCGTTGATACCGTTCATGTTGATACGGACGAGACCAAACGGCTCGCCGCCATGTATTCCGGCAGCGAACTCGCAGAGGAGAGGGGCTGGACCGAGGAATATCTGGCGGAACATTTTACCGCGGTAAAAGCCGTGTATTATATCGAATATGACCACACCAAGGTATTCATGAACGATGGTTGGACAAAACAGTATTTTTATTTGGTGCGGGAACCGGAAACAGGGGAATGGACAATTATCGATAATACAAGCCCGGATACCTGAATATTCCTCCTCATCCCCCCTTCAAAAGCCGCATAAACACTGGAAATTCCGGATGTTCGATCAATTCCCGAATCGCCTCCTCCTTCAAAAGCAGCTCCGTGGTTACTTTATAGAATTCCTGGGTTCTCGGGTGTTTTCCTTCGGCCAGGGAAACCAGCAGCACCACCTGAACCTGGTTCTGCACCCAGTAAATGGGCTTTTTCAAAATTCCCACTCCAACAAAGGTGGTATCCGTCATCATTTTATAAGGATGGGGCAGGGCCACCAGGTTGCCGTAATCCGTATGGGCCAGATCCTCTCTCTTTAAAACGGATTCATAAAATTCCGGGGGCAGGTTCCTGAAACGGCTTATTTTCCTGCACATGGAGGCAATCACTTCTTCTTTGCTGCTGCCTTCCAGGCCAGGGAAAAATAATTCCCTGCTATAGTATTCATTTAAGAAATCCATCTCATTTTCCTGCAGTTTTTCCCTGATCTTCAATATTTCCCGGTCGCTTAAAAAGGTCTGGATTTCCATGATGGGGCGGGGGATTTTATGCCTGACGGGAACAGTTGTCAGAACGTAATCAATATCGTCATACTTCATATCCTCCAACTGATAGACCGTACAGATTCTGATTTCCTCAATATATTTCCCGAACTCCTCCATATACTTATATTTTAAGAGCTGGGCGCTGCCCTGGCCGGAGGAGCAGACCATGAGAATCTTCTTTTTCTGGATTCCAGCCTTATCCCGCTCCATGGCAAGGGCGAACTGGAGGGCAATGTACCCGGTTTCCTCATCCGAAATCGGACAGTGATAATACTCGATAAGGGGTATGACCGCCTGGCGGGCCACCGTATAAGGGAACAGGTAATTTTTCCGTATCTCATCCAGCATGGGATTCTGAATTTTAAGCTGGTAGCGGAGCCGAATATCCATGGGAACCAAATGGTAGTTTAACGCCATTCTCAGTTCCAGATTGTGCCGGTAATCCAGTGCAAATGTGTCAAAAACCGTATTCACCATCCGCTCCACCAGTTCATCCAGATACTGGGGGATCACAAAGTTGGTATCTTCCCATCCTGCTGCCGCAAATGTCCGGTTTCCCGCCATCAGCACAGCCAGATACAAAATCTCGCTTTCAGGAACCACAATCGAACCCTGTCCTGCCATTTCCGCAGCCACGGCCGATGCCGCCCTGTATTCGGTCCTGTCTTTAACAAACGCTGTCCCTTCCTGCATCCGGATAAAAAATCCCTGCTCCATCCTTTTTTTGCTGATCTCCGCGTAAAGGTACAACTCCTTTAACGAAGTTTCCGTAATCTCCAGCCGGAACTGTCTGAGCAGGTCCAGAATCAGCCGTAACATCTCCGATTCGCTCCCAGCGTCATACTGCCTGGACAAATGTTCTGAAATGCATCTTCTGATTCCCAGTTCCTGCCCCAAAACCTTCATCCCATAACGGGACTTTTTTTCAACAATCAGCCCGTAGCGGGACAAAATAGCTTCGGCTTTCCTGAGATCGTGCACAAGGGTCTGCCTGGATATAAACATTTTCTCCGCCAAATCATCCATTTTCACATAGGTCTGGGTGTTTAAAAGTTCATTCAGAAGATATTTCACCCGGTCATCCGGAGTTTTGAGCCCTAAACCGTTGTCATTTTTCCTGTTTTTGTCTAAAAAATCCTGGAATTTGGCCTGATCCTTGATTTCCAGGCAGTATCCGTACCTCTGTTTAGAACGCAGAACGGCACCATTTGCAATGCATATGGTGCCCAGCTCTTTGATTCTGGTTCTGACCGACTTCTCACTCAGATTCATTTTTTCCGCCAGGTTCCCGGCGGTTTTATATCCGCTGTCCAGAAACTCCGACAGCAGGACTTCCAATCTTTCATCTAACACGTATCAATCCTCAATCTTTACTGTAAAGATGCCTCAATGGCTTTTTCAAGTCTGATGATCATCTCGTCTACGTCCGATTTTTCAATTACTAACGGCGGCACAAACCGGATAATATTGCTGCCTGCGCTGATTAACACAAGTTTCTGCTCCAGCAGGGCATTATTTACCACCGGCCCCACAGGAATGGAAAATTCCAGCCCCTGAATCAGGCCTCTGCCGCGGCTCGACACCACAACATCGTATTTTTCCACCAAACCGGCCAGCTTTTCAGCCAGATATCCACCGATAACCTTTACATGATCCACCAAGTTCTTTTCCTCAAACAAATCCATCACCTTGCTGGCCGCCGCGCACACAAACGGATTGCCGCCATATGTGGTTCCATGATCTCCCGGAACCATGGCTTCAGATGCTTTGCCGCTGGCCAGGAACGCGCCTACCGGAACGCCGTTTCCAAGAGCTTTGGCAACGGTCATCACATCCGGCTTCACGCCGTATCCCTGCCACGCAAACATTTCTCCGCTGCGGCCCATTCCGCACTGGATTTCATCCAGCATCAGAAGCATATCGTTCTCATCACAGAGTTTGCGCAC
Organism: Clostridium sp. MCC353; assembly: GCF_018785315.1. Classification (GTDB taxonomy): domain Bacteria; phylum Bacillota; class Clostridia; order Lachnospirales; family Lachnospiraceae; genus CHH4-2. The sequence goes on from NZ_WQPN01000128.1 coordinate 111,182, forward strand.
CCCTTTGATAAATGTATCCTCCGCCGGATAAATGCCGCCCTCTCCCTGAATGGTTTCCATCAAAATGGCGCAGGTTTTTTCGTTAACCAGGGCTTTTACGCTGTCCAGGTCATTGAACTGGGCAAATTTGATATTGGGAATCAACGGATAAAACGGCTCCTGATAGTGTTCATTTCCTGTCACAGAAAGAGCGCCCAGGCTTCTGCCGTGGAAGGAATGTTTCATTGCGATTATCTCATAATCCGGGGCCATTCCCTTATTATAAGCATACCTTTTGGCAATTTTCAGCGCTCCTTCGATGGCTTCAGTTCCGCTGTTGGTAAAAAATACTTTATCCATTTGGGATATTTTCAGGAGCTTTTCTCCTGCCTCAATGGACGGCTGGTTGTAGAACAGGTTTGAGGTATGGAGCAGTTTATCCACCTGCGCTTTGACTGCCTTATTGTAATCCGGGTCGTTATATCCTAACGCCATCACAGCAATTCCGGCGCCAAAATCCAGATATTCCTGTCCGTCCGAATCATAGAGCTTTACCCCCTGCCCATGGTCAAATATTACAGGGAAACGGTTATATGTCTTATAAAATGATTTTTCGGCTTTTTCTATATATTCTTCTTTATTTATCATCATTTCCTCCACTTCTGAACCGTTACTGTTTATTCACGAAAAAACGTTCTTCTCTTGAATTTAAAATGGCAGTTCCGATACCTTTGTTGGTAAATATCTCAAGCAGCAGGCAATGGGGAATGCGGCCATCCAAAATATGCACCCTGGATACGCCCTCCAAAATGGCGTCAATACAGTTTTGAAGTTTGGGCAGCATGCCGCCGCCCAGCATTCCGCTGGAAACAAACTCCTGGGCTTCATCCACCGTCATTTCAGAAATCAGGGAATCTTTATCTTCAAAATCCTTATAAACGCCTTCCACGTCGGTGAGGAACGCCAATTTTTCCGCGTTTACAGCTCTGGCGATTGCGCAGGCGGCGTCATCGGCATTTACATTATAACTCAGGTAATTGTCATCGTAACCGATGGGGCAGATGATGGGAAGAAAATCCTTTTCAAGCAGGTCATAAATGATCTTGGGATTCACTTCTTTGATATCGCCCACATAGCCGATATCTTCTCCATTGGAGTATTTTTTGTCGCATTTTAACAGCATGCCGTCTTTTCCGCTGATTCCCACTGCCTGGATGCCCAGTTCGTTGACTAATTGTACAAGGCTTTTATTTACTTTGTTCAGAACCATTTCCGCGATTTCCATGGTCGGTTCATCGGTTACACGGAGGCCGTTGATGAATTTGGGTTCCATGCCCACTTTATTCACCCATTTGCTGATTTCTTTGCCGCCTCCATGGACGATAATGGGTTTGAAACCTACCAGCTTCAATAAAACCACGTCCTGGATTACGTGCTTTTTTAATTCTTCGTCTACCATGGCGCTGCCGCCGTATTTTACTACGATGATTTTTCGGTTAAAGCGCTGGATGTAGGGCAGCGCTTCTATTAGGACTTCTGCTTTCTGCATGATATTCTGGTCTAATTCCATAGTGATCTCCTCTTTTTTTAATATTGGGCGTGGTGACATTGGGCGTGACATTGGGCGTGAAGGCATTTTTGAAAATGCCTTCACCCTTTACTTTAAATCCCTTCACCTTTTACATTAAAGCCTCAAGGCATTTTCGAAAATGCCTTCACCCTTCATGTAAAAAATATCACGAACGGTAATCCGCATTAATCTTCACATAATCAAATGTCAGGTCACACCCCCAGGCCGTCGCGCAGGCGTCTCCCATCTTCACATCCGCAATTGCGGTCACTTCCGGCTCAGACAATATCTTCGTCGCCTCTTCCTCACTATAATCCAGCGCTACCCCATTCTCAATAATCTGCATCTTACCGGCCGCGCTCTCAAAATACAGATCCACCTGTTCCGGATCAAACTGCGCCCCCGAATATCCCATAGCACATAAAATACGTCCCCAATTGGCGTCATGACCGAAAATAGCTGCTTTCGTCAGATTGGACGTGATTATGGATTTCGACAGAGTAACCGCCTGTTCCTTGCTCTCCGCTCCAATAACTTTAACTTCAAACAGCGCCGTACATCCTTCTCCGTCACCGGCCATTTTCTTAGCCAGCGTTTCATTGACATAATTGAGGGCTTGTTTAAATGTATCATAGTCAGCCCCAGCTTCTTTGATCTCCGGATTACCTGCCATGCCGTTGGCCAGCAGAAGAACCGTGTCATTGGTGGAAGTATCGCCGTCCACAGAAATCATATTATAAGTATCTTTTATGTCCTCGCTCAGCGCCTGCTGAAGCATTTCCTTGGAAATAGCCGCATCTGTGGTAACAAATGCAAGCATGGTGCACATATTAGGATGGATCATGCCGGAACCTTTGCACATACCTCCGACCGTGACTGTCTGCCCGCCGATTTCCACCTGTACGGCCACCTCTTTTTTCACTGTATCCGTAGTCATAATCGCCTGGGCGGCCGAAGTGCCGCTTTCCAGACTTCCATCCAGAAGCGGGGCCATAACTTTTATGCCCGCAGCCAGTTTATCCATGGGAAGCTGTTTTCCAATCACACCTGTGGAGGCAACCAGTACCGCATTTTCAGGCACATTCAGCGCTTCTGATGCCGCTGATGCCGTGTCCCTGCAGTATCCGAACCCTTCCGCGCCCGTACATGCATTGGCAATCCCTGCATTTACCACAACCGCCTGGGCAAATGGCGCGTTCTTTACAATATCCTGATCCCATTTCACCGGAGCGGCCTTCACCACATTTGTTGTAAATGTCCCGGCCGCCACGCATGGAACTTCGCTGTAAATCAGGGCCATATCGGCTCTGTCTTTATATTTGATTCCTGCCGCTGTCGAAGCTGCCTTATATCCTTTTGCCGCGGTCACGCCGCCTTCTATTTTCTTCATCCTATCCTCCGTTCTGCCCATTCAATGGCTGTATCATCATTTTACGGCCTGTGTATCTTAACAGCCGTGCTGTTTCCTACGAATTCGGTGATATTCATTTCATTTAATGTGTAATCGTAATAATTGATGTCGTCCCGGAAGGTCCATCCCAGCTCCTGCCAGAATTTATTTCCGAGTTCATTATCCTTAAATGCAACCAGGCTGACCTTGTTGATTCCTTCCTCTTTCAGCGCCTTGGCCGCTGCCGACGCCATCTGCTGGCCGATCCCCATTTTGCGGTAATCCTCCGCCACGCAGACGTGGTAGAAACACCCCCGGCGGCCATCATGACCGCAGAGAACCGCGCCGACAATTTCTCCATTTTCTTCCGCCACTACGCTGGTAGATGGGTTTCTTCTGATAAAACGTTCCACACCTTCCCGCGAATCATCAATGCTTCTGATTCCAAAACCGGCTATTCCTGACCAGAGTTTGAATACCTGATCGTAATCTTCTATTGCCATCACACGAATTTTCATAAATCTCCTCACTTTGGACCTGCATCCGTTTTTTCACATCAGGGGTGAAGGCATTTTCAAAAATGCCTTCACCCTTTACTTTAAATGCCCTCCCCATTTACACTAAAGCCTCAAGGCATTTCTGAAAATGCCTTCACCCTTTACTTCACCCTTTACTTCTAAGGAAACATAGGAACCAGCTTCAGCCCCTTATTCTCCTCCAGCCCAAACATCAAATTCATATTCTGAACCGCCTGCCCCGCGGCCCCCTTCACCAGGTTATCCATGGCTCCCATCATAATCACCCGGTTGGTTCTGGGATCAATCTTGAAGTTCACATCCACAAAATTGCTCCCCTTCACCCATCTCGTCTGAGGGGTCACGTCTTTATTCAGCACGCGCACAAAATATTCATCCGCATAATACTTATCATAAACCGCCTTCACTTCTTCATATGTAACCTCTTTAGTGAGGCTTGCATAGGCGGTAATCAAAATTCCTCTGTCCATAGGCACCAAATGCGGCGTAAAATTAATCACCACCGGTTTCCCGGCCGCATAGGAAAGCTGCTCTTCAATCTCAGGCGTATGTCTGTGGGAAGCCACTCCGTAAGCTTTGATGCTTTCATTCACCTCGCAGTACAGGTTATCCACCTTGGCTCCCCGGCCCGCGCCGGACGTTCCCGACTTGGCGTCGATGATGATGGTGTTGGGGTCGATCAGCCCTTCCTTAACTAACGGATAAATGGATAAGAACGAACAGGTTGGATAACATCCCGGATTGGCGATCAGCCTGGCCTTTTTAACCGCTTCCCGGTTGATCTCCGGAAGGCCGTATACCGCTTCCTTAATATATTCCGGGGCAGGGTGTTTGATTTTATACCATTCTTCATAGATATTCACATCTTTAATGCGGAAATCGGCGCTTAAATCGATGATCTTCACCTTGGAAAGAATCTCTTCATTCACAAGGGATGCGCACAGTCCCTGAGGGGTGGCCGTGAACACCACATCCACTTTATCCGCAAGTTCTTCCATATTATCATCCATACATTCCGCGTCCACGATCTCAAACATATTCTGGTAAATGGATGCGTATTCCTTGCCTACGTAGCTTTTGGAGCCGTACCAGACGATTTCCACATCGTCCCTCTGCATGAGAAGGCGGACCAGCTCACCTCCGGCATATCCCGTTGATCCTATAATTCCAACTTTAATCATATTCATTTTCCTCTCATAAACATACATATTATTTTACAGTAACAGTTCAGACAAGTCTGTTACATTTTACAGCCATTATGTACCTGTTCTTATTATAATGACTTTTTTCCTATAAAGAAAGTACCATTGATAATTCTTTCCAAGAAATGGCTGAAGCCGCCATCGCTTTGATGATTCATAATTATACATTATCAGTGCATAATATGCAAGTTATTTTTAAGAAAATCATTTTCCTATTGCATTTTCATAAAATATGTTGTATATTTATGAAAGTTCGAAAATGAAATTCGAAAACAGATAATAGGATTAACTACATAGAAACATTTTAAGGAGGATTTAATTATGAAAGAGAAAGTCGTATTAGCTTATTCAGGCGGTCTGGATACCACCGCTATTATCCCTTGGTTAAAAGAGCATTTTGATTATGAAGTGATCTGCTGCTGTATCGACTGCGGCCAGGGAAATGAACTGGAAGGGCTGGATGAAAGAGCCAAATTGTCAGGAGCTTCCAAATTATACATTGAAGATCTGGTGGATGATTTCTGCGACAACTACATCATGCCCTGCGTTCAGGCAAATGCCGTTTACGAGAACAAGTATTTACTGGGAACTTCCATGGCACGCCCTGCCATCGCTAAAAAGCTGGTGGAAATCGCCCGCAAGGAGGGCGCTTCCGCAATCTGCCACGGCGCTACAGGAAAAGGGAATGACCAGATCCGTTTCGAACTGGGAATCAAGGCCCTGGCTCCCGACATTAAAATCATCGCTCCATGGCGTATGACAGACGTATGGACCATGCAGTCCCGTGAAGATGAGATCGAATACTGCAAACAGCACGGAATCAACCTTCCGTTCTCTGCCGATTCCAGCTACAGCCGTGACCGCAACTTATGGCACATCAGCCACGAAGGTCTGGAACTGGAGAATCCGGCCAACGAACCCAATTATGATCATTTATTGGTTCTGGGCGTGTCCCCTGAAAAGGCGCCGGATGAAGGCGAATACGTTACCATGACATTTGAAAAAGGCATTCCGGTAAGCGTGAACGGGGAAAAGATGAAGGTTTCCGATATCATCAAGAAGTTAAATGCCCTGGGCGGCAAACACGGCATCGGCATCGTGGACATCGTAGAAAACCGTGTGGTGGGAATGAAATCCCGCGGCGTGTATGAAACTCCCGGCGGAACCATTTTGATGGAAGCCCATCAGCAGTTGGAAGAACTGGTATTAGACCGGGCTACCATGGATTTGAAAAAGGACATGGGCAATAAATTCGCCCAGATCGTATACGAAGGAAAATGGTTCACTCCTCTGCGCGAGGCGGTTCAGGCCTTCGTGGAATCCACCCAGCAGTATGTGACAGGCGAAGTGAAATTCAAGCTTTATAAGGGCAACATCATCAAGGCCGGAACCACTTCCCCATATTCCCTGTACAGCGAATCCCTGGCGTCCTTCACCACCGGCGATCTGTATGACCATCATGATGCGGACGGATTCATCACGCTGTTCGGACTTCCGTTAAAGGTCCGCGCGATGAAGATGCAGGAAGTTGAAAAGAATAATAATAAATAATAAGACAGTATTTAAGCCGTTCAATGTGGCAGTATTCCTCCACATTGAACGGCCTTTCATTTTCCGTCATTCAACCTTTTTCAGCCAATAATATCCATACCCTTCCATGTCCACTTCATAAGCGTTCATTTCAGTACCAGTGATTAAATCCTGGTAGATTCCATCTTGACCGATCAATGCTTTTTTGTTGTCTCCGCTGAAATTAAACAGCCCAATCAGCCTTTCCCCGTCCATCTCTCTCACCAGGCAGAGAATTCCCTGATCCCCTGTTTCCAGCGTGGAAGTGGCAGCGGCGGCATGGAAAACCAGCTCCGAACGGCGGATCATTTCCAGACGGCTCAGGCCGTCAAACAGTTTCTTCTGCACCGTTCCAGGCTTCTTCGTGTTCTTTTCCAGGTCCCAGGAGAATTTCCCCCTATGCAGATAGCGGGAATCCACAGCCTTTTTTTCGTCATTTTTGTAGCTGTAATCATTTAGCTGGCCGATCTCGTCCCCGCTGTAGAGAATCGGTATGCCCGACAAGGTGAACATATAGGCGTGGAGCATCAGATCCAGGCGGATTCCTCTCTCCTCTCCTTCCTTGTCTCCCTCAGCCAGAGCTTTTTCAATTCCGCACATGGAAGCCGTGGTCCCGCAGAATCTGGCGTCCTGGGTGACCGGGTCTTCGTTATACAGCTCGCCGCGGCTGAAGCTGCCTGGGAATCTGCCCGTAAAGAAATCATTAATATACCGTTTGTGAGGTATTTCCTCCATTCCCCACCATTTCAAAGTGTCATAATCCAATCCCCATCCGATATCGTCATGACATCTGAGATAATTCAGAAATACATACTGTTTGGGCAGACCGCTCAATATATCCATCTGCTTTTTTAAGAGTCTCACATCCCTGGCCGCCACGGAATTCCAGGTCGTTGCCATGGTTGTCACATTATAGAGCATATGGCATTCCGGTTTTTCCAACGTTCCAAAGTAGGGAACCACCTTTTCCGGCTCCATGACCACCTCGCCCAAAAGCAGCACGCCGGGACAAACGATCTCACCGATGATCCGCATCATCCTGACGATGGTATGGACCTTTGGCAGATTGCGGCAAGGGGTTCCCAACTCCTTCCAGATATAGGGAACCGCGTCGATCCGGAATATATCAATGCCCTTATTGGCCAGAAACAGGAAATTATACATCATTTCATTGAACACCCTGGGATTTTTATAATTTAAGTCCCATTGGTAGGGGTAAAATGTGGTCATGACATAGTGTCCGATTTCCGGCAGATAGGTAAAATTGCCCGGCGCAGTTGTGGGAAAAACCTGAGGCACCGTTTTCTCGTATTCAGCGGGTATCCGGTCATTATCAAAGAAGAAATACCGGCTCATGTACTCCCCTTCCCCATTCCTGGCCCGTTTGGCCCACTCATGGTCTTCGGAGGTATGGTTCATAACAAAGTCCAGGCAGACATTCATATCCTGTTTGTGGCACCGGGCGGACAATTCTTCCAAATCATCCATAGTTCCCAGATTCTCCTGAACCTTTCTGAAATCCGACACCGCATATCCGCCGTCGGATTTTCCTTCTGTTGTATCCAAAAGAGGCATCAGATGGACATAGTTTACATGGCATTTTTTTAAATATCCCAGTTTTTTTGCCATGCCTTTCAGATCATCTGCGAAATTATCCACATACATCATCATGCCCAGCATATCGCTCTGCTTAAACCAGTCCGGGTTTTCACATTTTATCAGGTCCCTGTTTTTTAACTCGTCCTTTCGGGATATGTAAAATTCATACATTCTGTTACAAAGTTCCCCGTACATGTCTCCATTGTCATATAATTCCATGTACAGCCAGCGCAGCTCATCCTCCCGTTCTTTCAAACGTTCCCAATAGATGAGTTCCGCCTCCATGCCGTGTTTTTCCGTCCGTTTCACCACTTCTGCTCCTCTCTTTCCTGCCTGTCGCCGCCCCATTCAAAGGGCTCTACAAATTTTTCTTTCAGATGAGCCATTTCTTCCTCAGATACTCCGCAGACCTTTAAAAATCCGGCAATGGTTCCGGACTCCTTTTTAATGTCCTCCATCAGCTTCTCCATATTGCTTCCATGGGAACCTGAAATATCCGTGGTAAACTGTGTGACATAATTATGGCTCATCTCATAGTCTGAAATGATATCCTCTTTCGAAACGCCTACAGCCCCTAAAAGAAGCATGGCAATGATTCCCGTTCTGTCTTTTCCCGCCGCGCAGTGGAACAGCCCAGGCCCTTCTGAGCCGATCAGGAAACGTACCGCTTCTCCGATCTGAGGTCTGGAAAAGCGTATCATCTGCCGGTACATGCGGATTAAAGTCCTGGTGTCCACTACATGGTCATTTACACGGATCTGGTCCGCCGAAACCGGCCCCATCAGGGATACCCCTTTCCACAGGGCGCCATTTACCTGACAGTCCGCCATGGCTTCCTGCTCATGAGGATATCTCAAATCCAGAATCCGGCTGATTCCCAGACCTTCCATCATTCTGATATCTTCCGGCTCTGCCTTATAAAGGCTGGTACTCCGGTAAAATACTCCCCATCGCGTGATCCCGCCTTCACAAACATACCCTCCTAAATCTCTGAAATTCGCCACTCCCTTCATGGGATAGCGCCGGCATCCTGTCATCTGTTTTCCTCCTGTTTCCTGTTACGGCAGCGGATCTCTGGATGTCTTCGCATCCCCAAAAAAGAAAAAGAAATCCTGCAGTTCCGTTGTCATCATGCCTTGTTTCCGGGCCAAATCCCGGGCTTCTTCAAAAAGCCGGCTTCTGTCATAATCCACCTGGCAAAGGCGGATGTTCCCATCCTCAATCACCGCATAATGGGCCGTTTTATCCGGATCATCCGGTCTCCGGTAGGAAACGCTTCCCGGGTTCAGCCACTCCCGTCCGTTCCCAAGCACATGAACGCACTGCCTGTGGGAATGTCCGAAAATCATTCTCCGCTTTTCCAAATTTCCAACCCCCGGATCTGCAAACCGGTCCCAGTATGCGTCAAACTGGCTGCGGCTTTCAATCACACCGTAAGCCTCATCGTACTGATGCTGGATCAGATACACATATCCATCCGCTTCAAATGTTAAATGCAGCGGCAGTTTATTTAAATACCCAATCCGCGCCTCATCCAGCCTTCGGCAGTTATGGTGAACCCATTTATACTCCTGAGAGGGAATATCCCAGAACTGCTGCTCTTTCCATATATTAACCGTATGGAGATCATGGTTTCCCTGAACCATTTTTATATTATCAAATGACCGCATCCGGTCTACCACCTCTTTAGGCGCAGTTCCGTAATCTACAAGATCTCCCGCACAGCAGAGCAGGTCAAAATGGGGTTCCGCATCCAGAATCTTCTGAAGGGCCCAAATGTTGCTGTGGAGATCAGAAATAACTAAAAGCTTCATATTACCTCAATTCTGCCGCTGCCGGAAACAGTTCAGACAAGTCTGAACTGTTTCCGCTGCTGGTCTTTTCTCCGTCAAATTTCCAAAATCAAACCATCATAAGCGACCGTAAAACCTTCCGGCCCCATCTTGGCCTGAAGATCATCGTGTATCATCCCGCTCATATGGGACAGATGGTTCAAATAATAGGCTGTTGTTTCACTCACACAGCCCATTTCCATAAGAGAGTTCTTTAAATCAAGATTTTCCTTCATGCCCATATGGCCGTCTCCCGGCAGTGAACCCCTGGCACAGTCCATGCTGACCGCGTCGAATACGAGTCCGAGGGAACCGATTTCCCGGATTACGCTGTCTGCCAGCCGCCCCGTATCGTTGGCATATAAAAAACTGGCCCTGCCGTCTGTCACTGCATAGATAAAACAGAGTTCATCCGGTTTATGGCTGGCTTTCAGCGGATAAAACCATATCCCGCCTGCCTGAAACCATTTACCCGTTTCAACCGGCACATAATTGATCCGTTTCCGGTCCGCATGAGGCTGTTCACGCAGGGCCTGTTCGATGGCCCGTTCGATAAAACTGCTGCCGTAAACCGAAAGGAAATTTTCCTTTTTTCGTATTTCCGGAAGAATCGCCGCTCCGTCCCTGGCCCTGAGAGCCAGGGAAAATCCATCGAAGTGATCGCAGTGAGAATGGGTCATGACCAGATCTTTCACCTTCCACAGCCTGAGCCCCAACTGGCTGGCCCTCGCATACAGGTCCGGCGAAAGATCAATCAGAAGGTTGTCGTTTATCATGGCACAGCTTCTGGTTTTCAAATTGCGTCCGCCGATACGCCTGGCCCGTTCACAGGCCGGGCAGCCGCAGAACATGCCAGGAAATCCTTCCGCCGCGCCTGTGCCAATATACTGAATTTTCATCATTTCTATCCTTTAATACCGCTCATGGTCAGGGACTGGATAAACTGTTTCTGGAACAGCAGGAAGATGATGAATACAGGAAGGGTCGTCAGCGTGGCAAATGCGAAAATCTGTCCCCAGAAAATATAAACATCCGTGGAAAGGGCCCGCAAAGCCAGCGGCAGCGTTCTGTACGTCTCATCCCTGGTAACCAGCGTAGGCCACAATAAATCTCCCCAGGAACGGATAAATCCCATAATTGTTACGGTTGCGCAGATCGGTTTCGACAGCGGTAGCATGATCCGCCAGAAAATGCCCCCGTAAGATTCCCCGTCCACAATAGCAGCCTCCATAAGCTCTTTCGGCATTCCCTTAAAATGATTATAATATAAGAAAATATACATCGGATATCCGATGGTGGGAAGGGCCAGTCCGGCATAGCTGTTGAGCATATGAAGCCGGTTCGCCACCATAAAACGGTTGATGATCACCGCTTCCGTAGGAATGATGGACAACGCAATGATTAAGGAAACCAAAATATTCTTCCCTTTAAAGTCCAGCATACCCAGAGCGTAGCCGATCATCGCGTTGACGATGGTCACCAGCGATACGTTGATAACCGCTACCACAGCCGAATTTTTAAAGAACTTCATAAAATTGACTTTGCGGATTACCTGGACAAAGTTGTCCATGGTCAGAGTTCCTACCGGAAGAAATGCCTTATAGGTAGACATATCCGCCACGATTTGAGCGTCTGTTTTCATGGAAGACACCACCATATAGACAATCGGCGCTATAAACAGGAATGCGATTAAAATGTACCCGGCATACATTAAAATCCGGTATACCATCCTTTTTTCTTTCGACATCGCAGATCTCATCAGTCATCCCTCCCCAGCACTCTGTTCTGAATCAATGAAATAGCAAACACAATCAGGAAAAATACAACCGCGATTGCAGAGGAATAACCCAGCTGGTTGTTTACAAATCCAGACTTATACAAGAGGTAAACAACCGAGGTGGTAGACCCTTTCGGACCGCCGTTTGTCAGCACATAAACCTGGGTAAACAGCTTTAACGTGTTGATTGTGGTGGAAATCAATACATAAACCAATGTATTTTTAAGCATCGGAACCGTTATGTACCAAAATCTCTGATTTGCATTGCAGCCGTCCATACGCCCGGCTTCATAGAGGTCTTCTGAGATAAACTGAAGGCCGCCCAGAATGATTAACATCTGCATTCCCAAAGACTGCCAGATATACATGATGGCGATACAGAACAAGGCCCATTTGGAATCCTGCAGCCACGCCTGAGGCTGCAGTCCAAATACTTTGAGCACGGAGTTCATAAGGCCGTCCGCGCCCGGCGAAAAGATGAATGACCACACAACGGCTACAACCGTCATGGTAATTACCTGAGGGCTGAAGTAAATCGTACGGAACAGTTTAACACCCTTCATTGAATTATTTACCAGAACCGCCAGCAGCGTGCCCAATAATATAATGATTGGAACAACCAGCAACGCATAAACTGCCGTATTAAGGAACGCCTGCTGGGCTGTCCCGCTGGTCGCTATTTTTATAAAGTTTTTTAAACCAACAAAGTCAACCGGTTTCCCTGCCTTCTGCACCAGCATTTTATTCGTAAATGAATAAATGATCGACATACAGAACGGCAGTATGATAAATAATGTAATCGGAATCAATGCAGGGGCACAGAACAGCCAAGCTGTCCGTGTCTGCGCATCATGAATTCCATGTCTCGCTCCTGCTTTTACCTGTCCCTTCATCTACTGCCCTCCTATATTAATTGAGATTCCATTCGTTTTCTGTAATAATTTCATCAATTGATTCTGATGCGTCCTTTAACGCTTCTCCAGCGTCTGCTCCGCCGATGATATCAGAGGTCGCTGATTCCATAGCGCTGTAAATGGTCATATGAGCAGGGGTTAAAGGTCTGAGCACAGAAATTCCAGCTTCCAGCTGTTCACGGTATAAGTATAAACGGCCGCCTTCTTTCAGCTCATCCTTTGCATCCAGCACAGATTTTCTGGATGGAATGGCTCCGTTAAAATCAGTAATCTGGTTGATATATTCCGGTGAAAGCGCGGCTTCCATTACAGACCAAACAGCGTCCGCCGTGCCATTTTCCGTCGCAGCTGTTGTCATCGCCCATACGGTGGAACCAGAACAGGTAAACACGCCTTTTCCAAAATCAGGAATAGGAACCAGAATCGCGTCGTCGCCCAGATTTGTCACATGATCGGTGTATTTCCAGTGTCCCAATAAAGCTAAAGCGCTTTCTTTTCTTCCGTAAAACGCGTCTTCATAATCGCATGCTCCGTTTAAATATCCCTGTTCTTCCAGCCATGTGATATAGGAATATGCCGCAATGGTCTCTTCACTGTCCAAAACGCCTTCTGTCAGCATCGTATCCCGGTTCACATAGTCTCCGCCGAAGCTGGCAATTACCGGCATATATGTAAAGTATAATGAGGACGGCTTGTTCTGACGGATATAAATCGGATATTCCACGCCGCTCTCCTTTAACTTAGCCAGAGCGTCTTCAAATTCAGCCTTGTCCCATGCATCCTTGTAGCTCACAGGAATTCTCACGCCCGCTCCTTCCAGCATGGATTTGTTTGCCCAGAGAGCCATACCGGCATCAAACTGAGCGGTTGAAACGATATGTCCGTCATAAGTGGATTCATCCACGATGGACTGAAGCAGGTCGCCTTTCAATTCCGCGGACAACCGGTCGTCCAAAGTTTCAATCATCCCGGCCTCATAATAAGAAGGAATCTGTAAATAATCGGCGATAATCATATCCGGCGCGTCTCCAACCACAGGGGCTACCTGAATCTTGCTGTCCAGCTCATCTTTCGGATAATATTCATCATTGATCTGGATGTTTAATTCAGTCTCCATGGTAGTGAACATCTCACGGTATGTATCATCTTCCGCTCCGGAGCTGACCCAGACTTTAATGCTGCCCGCTTCGCCTGACGCAGCGCCGGCCTCTTTACCTGCGCCTTCTGTATTTCCTGCCCCGGCGCCTTTTGCTTCCGTCTGATCTGCGCCTTCTTTAGCTGCCTCTGTCTTAGCCGCAGTCGTATCGGTTTTCGCCGCATCCTTATCGGATACGCTCTCTCCGCATCCTGCCGCTGTTGCCAAAAGAGCCAGAGCGGTGATTCCTACAGTTACTTTTTTCCATAAATGTCTCATTCTCATTCTACATGGCCGATCTGCCTCCGCCATGTTTTACCTCCTCCTGTTTTGATAGGCATATTATATATCTTGCAAAGAAATATGTCAAGCGGTTGATATATAAAAATACATACTTTTTCAAAGTTTTTTTACCATTTTACATTTTATTGCACAATAATATTTTGTTTTATAAATATTTTTTGCATATAATTGTCACATTTTAAATAATTATATATCATCCGCAGAACATAGTTTGCATATTTTTTTGATTTATGATACTATAATCATAGATCAAACGTTTGACATACACTTATGACATATCTTTCTCACAGATATTGTTTCGGCCCCGTTTTCATTTACCCTGGCCGGATGTGGTCGGACGCAGAACTGGTTCAGGAGGAAATTATGCCGACACTAAAAGATGTAGCCCAAAAAGCCGGGGTCACTGTGACTACCGTTTCAAGAGTCATCAACAACAGAGGATATTTAAGCGAGGAGACAAAGCAGAAGGTGAAACAGGCTATGGACGAACTGCACTACCGCCCCAATGAACTGGCCCGCTCCCTTTCAAAACAGAATACCAATACCATAGGAGTTATCACTCCACACATCATGCATCCTTACTTCGCGCAGCTGATCAGCCATATAGAAAGCGCAGCATCCAAGCAAGGGTTTAAGATATTTTTGTGCAATTCCAAAGAGGATCATTCCAGAGAGGCGGAATACATAGATCTCTGTAAAAGCAACCGGGTTGCGGGAATCATCTTCTGCGGAATGATCCTGACATCTGAAAAATACGCCCAGCTGGATTTCCCTTTTGTGGCCATAGAGTGCAACAGCCCTCTGTGCGTTTCCACAATTCTTTGCGACAACTACGCAGGAGGAAGAATGGCTGCGGAACATCTGATTGAGCGGGGATGTAAAAACCTGCTCCATTTCAGCGGAATTATTGATCAGGAAATGCCCGGAGACAGCCGGGCCCAGGCGTTCACTGATGTCTGTCAAAAAAACAAGATAAATTATGACAATATCTGGAGCGGAGACAACACCTATTACACCATGGATTACCATGAATTCATCAAATACACACTTTTAAAACACCCTAAAACCGATGGGATTTTTGCCAGCAGTGATTTGATCGCCGCCCAAGTGATCCAGGTCTGCGCGGATTTAAACAAAAAAATACCAGACGACATAAAGCTGGTGGGCTTCGATGATGTATCCCTGTCCACCTTGACCACACCGCAGATCACCACCATCCACCAGCCCACCAAGGAGATGGCGGATATGGCTGTGGACGCATTAATCAAGAGCAGCATCCATGAGACGGTGCCCAGTAAGATTGTGCTGCCGGTTTCTTTGGTGAGGAGACAGTCTACATAAATGACCGCTGCTTTGTTTATGTATGGCGGGTATGAATTTTCAAACACGCTCTAAGGCAGAAGGGCGGGGCCCCAATGCGGGGGCGGCAGGAAATCTGACGGGGCCGGGAAACAGCTTCCCGGCCCCGTCAGATTCCACCTATAAATACAAAATCCCACCTTATTTTATCGCATCCGATATTCCTTACATTTTTATTCTATTTTTTCTGTAAATCTTTCACAATTCTTTAAAATAGTTTATAAACATTTTACCTGTTATTCAAATTCCTGTCACAAATCTATTGTATAGTTATACCATAAACATAATACATACAATAAAGAAGTCAGAGTCTTTAAAAAAATATGTTTTACACTAAGCCGGCAGGATTGACAAATGGTCTTTCTTGCCGGCTCAACCGATTTTATAGGGCCTGTTTTTACTTACGGCTTATTCATATACTCCCATTTTTTCGCCTCTTCTGATCCAGTATGACCAATCCAGATCAAACTGCACGGTCGGATTTTCCCCATTATCATCAAAAGAAAACACAACCTCTATTCTCGCCTCATGATCGTCATAAAAATATAAACTCTCCCCTATACAGGTGATCACTAATTCCTGATAAACCTCATACGGAATCTCCTTCTCATCCAGCAGATCCCGCAGTTCCTCAACCGTGATATTCTTATTGACTTTTCCGTTCATCACGCTGAGTTTCCGGTTGAATTTCTCCATGTCCAGCTTTAAATATCCAATATTACAGTCATAATCCGGCAGATCCATATCCGTCGGGTTATAAAATATATAATCCGCCGCCCAGTCTCTTCCATTGTCTTTAATCATATATTCCCCGGAAAGAGGCGGTGCGGAGTAGGCAGGTATCATTTTCCCATAATTTTCTGCTGCTCTCGGACACAGCTTTATGTCAAACACTTCAAAAAACCCGACCAGCTCCCGGCCTGGCTCAC
Organism: Clostridium sp. MCC353; assembly: GCF_018785315.1. Lineage (GTDB taxonomy): Bacteria > Bacillota > Clostridia > Lachnospirales > Lachnospiraceae > CHH4-2. Next base: position 127,276 of record NZ_WQPN01000128.1, read on the forward strand.
ACCCTATTTTCTGCGTAACTTTCACCAAATCCCCAAAAGCCTCTGCATAACCAAACTAACCCCCGTAATCCCAATCCAGCAGCAAAATCCCATAATTATCGGCTTTCCCCCCGTCTTGACCAGTTTCACAATATTGGTATTCAATCCAATAGCGCTCATTGCCATAACGATGAAAAATTTACTGAGTGTCTTCACCGGGTTAAATAATGCCGACGGAACTCCCATGCCGGACGCCACAGTGGTAATGACGGATGCAAGCACAAAATACAGGATAAAAAATGGAAAAATCTTTTTAATATCCACCTGTCTGTCTCCTGATTTGGCGTCTTTCGCCCGCATGAAAGCCAATACCAGCGTAATGGGAATGATCGCCAGGGTACGTGTCAGCTTCACAGTCACCGCTTTGTCCAGGGTAGCCACTCCCAGGCCGTAAAGGGAATCCCATGTGGAAGCTGCCGCGGTTACGGAAGACGTATCATTGACCGCTGTTCCCGCAAAAATGCCGAACGCTTCTCCGCTGGTGGTAGAGAATCCGATCAGCGCGCCAAATGTGGGGAACAAAATGGCAGCCAGGACATTGAAGAAAAATATAACTGAAATGGCCTGGGCAACCTCCTCGTCGTCCGCTTCGATCACCGGGGCTGTGGCCGCAATCGCCGATCCTCCGCAGATCGATGATCCCACCCCCACCAGGGTTGAAATCTTTCCCGGTATATGCATAAGTTTATGCAGCACAAAGGATATGATCAGTGACGTGGAAATGGTGGCGATGATAATAGGAAGCGACTGCCGTCCGGTTTGGAGAATCACGGACAAATTCAGCCCGAATCCCAGCAGAATCACCGCATACTGGAGAATCTTTTTGGAGGTAAACGTAATGCCCTCCTGGACATTTTTCTTATCCCTGATTATAAATGTCAAAAGCATACCGGCAATAATCGCAAAAACCGGCCCTCCTATGATAGGAAATGCTTTGCCAAGAAACCAGCTCGGCACAGAAACCGCCAGGCACAACAGGATTCCCTTCCAGTTACGTTCTAAAAAATTCATACTCTTCCTCTTTCCGCATAGCCCGCTGCATTTCACTTAATGTTCAAACATGCCCTAAAACTATGCATATATATTTCCTGTTATTTTGAAATGCCCTGCCGGTTCACCCACCATTGAATTCGAGAGAGCGCACCGGAAGATTTTTCAAATTCCGGATTATTTTACCATTTGTTACAAATAAGATAAAATTATTTATATTTATTTAATAATAAAAATATGTTATTATCAATTCATAGTCAGGATTATGGCCATTCCATTCACCAGGAGGAACACAATGCAGGATTTTCGTATGGAAACATTTTTAACGGTCTGCGAGACCATGAATTTTACAAAAGCTGCGTCCATACTCAACATGACGCAGCCTGCCGTCTCCCAGCACATTCATTTTCTGGAAGAAGCTTATGAGATAAAATTATTCTCCTATCAGGGAAAAAGGATCTTTCTCACCGAAGCGGGAGAAATACTCCGCAATTTCGCCCTGACCCTCAAACACGATGAAATTCATTTGAAAAACAAATTGATCAGCACCCTGGTTCCCAAAAAAGAATTTATCTTTGGCGCAACCTTAACCATAGCTGAATTTATCCTTCCGCAGAAGATCAAATCCTTTCTGGCTAAGTCCGGCGGCAGCCAGATCCAGATGCGGGTCCGCAACACCCATGAACTGCTGAGGGAAATCGATGCGGGAGAAATCGATTTTGCCATCATTGAAGGTTATTTTCCCAAGGAGGAATACGATTACATAACTTACAGCGTGGAGCCCTATATTGCCATCTGCTCCCCCGGCGATTACAGCAGGCTTCAAAATGCTTCCCTGGAAGATCTGCTAAATGAAACCCTGATTCTCCGGGAAGACGGCTCCGGGACCCGTGAAATACTCCAGGTGTTCCTCACCAGCAAAAACCTGAGCTTTTCTGATTTTAAAAACAGGATGATCATCGAAAATATCGGCGCCATTAAAAAGCTGACGGCCGACGGCTGCGGCATTTCCTTCCTGTATCAGAAAGCGGTGGAGGAGGAGTTGAAATCCGGTGTTTTAAAAAGGCTTGATCTCCAGGAATTTTCCCTGTCCCATGAACTCATGTTTATTTTTCGCAAGAACAGCCTTTTTAAAACCGATTATGAAAAATTTTATCAATTTTTCTCATAATACTCATTCCCTTCCTGCAGCAGACTGCCCGGGAAAAAGAAAAACGGACAGCAAATGGGCGAATCTTATCCGCTCATTTACTGTCCGCGTTCTTATGGGAATATTTAATCTGCTTTAGTTCAAGTCTTTTTTATAAATTTCAATAACCTTCTTCATCGCTTCCTGTCCCGGAGCCCCTACAGTCATGCGCTTCTCCACACATGTCTTCATGCTGATGGCGTCATAGACATCCTCTTCAAATACCGGGCTGATCGCCTTAAACTCCTCCAGCGTCATATCGTCCAGGGCAATGTTCCTGTCAATACAGAACAGCACCAGCCGTCCCACGATTCCATGGGCATCCCTGAAGGGCACTCCGTGATTTACCAGGTAATCCGCCGCGTCTGTGGCATTGGTAAATCCGTTCTTAGCGCTGGCTTCCATCACATCCTTACGGAATGTCATGGAGGAAATCATGCCGGTAAACAGAGCCAGGCAGCCTTTTACCGTATCAATGGCATCAAACGTCAGCTCCTTATCTTCCTGCATATCCTTGTTATAAGCCAGCGGCAGCCCCTTCATCGTAGTCAGAATGGAAACCAGGGCTCCATATACCCGTCCGGTCTTTCCGCGGATCAGTTCAGCAATGTCCGGGTTCTTCTTCTGCGGCATAATGCTGCTTCCCGTACTGTAGGAATCATCAATCTCCACAAAACGGTATTCATTGGTATTCCAAATGATGATCTCCTCACAGAAACGGCTTAAATGCATGGAAATGGTGGACAGCGCACAGAGCAGTTCAATCACATAATCCCTGTCCGCCACTGAATCCATGCTGTTTAAGGTTGCCCCATAAAAGCCCAAAAGCTCCGCCGTGTATTCCCGGTCAAGAGGGTAGGTGGTTCCTGCCAAAGCCCCTGATCCAAGAGGGCAGTAATTCATTCTCTCATAAATATCATGGAGGCGCAGGCGGTCTCTTTTAAACATCTCGAAATAGGCCCCCATATGGTGTGCCAGGGTGATGGGCTGGGCTTTCTGAAGATGGGTAAATCCCGGCATAAACGTATCCACATTGGCTTCCATGACCGTTAACAGCTCTTTTAACAGTTCTTTTAACAGCCCGTCAATTTCTGTAATTTCATCCCGGCAGTAGAGCTTCATGTCCAGGGCTACCTGGTCATTACGGCTGCGGCCTGTATGAAGCCGTTTTCCAGCCTCTCCAATCCGTTCAATCAAATTGGCTTCCACAAAGGAGTGAATATCTTCATGTTCCTTGGTAAATACCAGTTTTCCCGATTCAATATCGGCTAAAATACCATTTAATCCGTCAATGATCGCAAGTTTATCCTCTTCGGAGACGATCCCCTGCTTTGCCAGCATGGTCACATGGGCGATGCTGCCCTGGATGTCCTGATGGTAGAATTTCTGGTCAAATGAAAGGGATTCATTAAAATTGTGCACTAACTGGTTTTCTTCTTTTGTGAAGCGTCCGCCCCATAATTTCATAAGCTTATATCTCCTGTTCTTCCATGTTTTCTTCTAAATCATCATCGGTATCGTCATCATTTTCCTGATCTTCGGAATCTTCTTCCTCTTTCCGGCGGGGAGTTTTTAACACCTCCCGTTTCCGCCAGATATATCCGCCCAAAGCCGTAGCTGCCAGGAATAATACACATCCGCCGGTTATCAAAGCCCCCAGCCGCAGGCCTTCCGGCTCATATTCAAAGCGCACCTTATGGCTTCCTTCCGGTATCTCCACAGACAAAAATGTGTCCATCATTTTATAGGAATCTTCCTTAATGCCGTCCACATAGACCGTCCAGCCCTTTTCATAGGGAATTGTGGTGAACAGCATTCCGGCCTTATCAGCAGTCACGGTTCCTTCCAGGGAATTGTCCATCCAGCTTGTGACCTCCAGCGGGTGATGGCTTAATTTCTCATAAACCTCCGCCAACGCGCTGTTGTCAAAATAATACACTTCCACACTCAGGGTTTCATCCTGGCTGTCTCCGCTCAGAACCACTTCCTCACCTTTAAAACACCGTCCCAGCTCCAGAATATATCCCCGGTTCACATTGGTAAATGATTTGGACTTTTCTCCGCTGCTCATGGTAACTTTTTCCACTTTACGGTTGCTGACATAAGCGAAATATTCCCCAGTCTGATCCGGGGTAAATCTTGCCGTATTGTCCGTAATTTCCGCATCCACTTCATTCAGGACATTTGGCGCTCCCAGCACCTGGCAGAAGTCATTCTGCACAGTCACAGGGCTTCCAAAATCCCTCTGCCAGTTATCTTCAAAATCCTTAGAAATTAAAAATCCCACAGGCAGCGTATATTTTCTCCGGTACAGATAAGTATCCTGTTCCTGGTCTATGAATTCCAGCAGCTCATCATCCGGATGGGCTTCTGAATACAAGCCGTACCGTACGGAAAACAGCATATCCACCAGCGGGGTGCTTCCGGTTATGCTGTAGGCATTGGTATTTCCCTCACATCCTACGGATTTAAAGAAATCAGTCAGGGCCTCATTGGCGGTTGATGAGAACAGGGATACGGATGGGAAATTCATCCAGGCTCCGTCATTTTTCGTCTTCCTCGTCACCTTTTCAATCCGGTAAAATGTATCCGACGGCAGGCTGTTCACCAATTTCTCCACCGCTTTATTATCTTTAATATAGGCTGAGCGGCTGGTTGTGGTAATGCTGGTCACCGTGGTATTTACCGCCGCCTCTACGGAAACCACCGCCAGCGTAAGAAGCACAATTGCGTTCAGACTGGCCTTTTTATTCTTGTAAAGGTACAAAATCCCGGCATACATTGCCAAAAACAGAATTGCCACATAGTAAACGGAAAAATGAAAATGTTCCTGGGTCACCATTTTTTCCGCCAGAATCACAAAACACACGGAACCCCAAAATGCCGCGGCCATATGTTTCCATTTGATCTCATGTAAATTCATATACGCCCGGTAACACATAACCAGGATCAGGAATATATAGATAAATGACTGTCTGCACGGCAGGCTGTTGGGATAATGAAACCCGTGCCAGATAAAATTCAGCGCATTTACGGAAAAACTGGCGAAAAATATCAGAAGAAGGCCGCAGTAAACCGCCTTTTCCCGTACCGGAATCTTTCTGCATACGAGATACAGCAGAAAAAACATGAGTACTGCCACGCCGCAGTAGATATTGGGCCAGTGCTCCAGGCCGATCTCCACCTTTACATTGGCAATATGCCTTGCCAGCATGTCAAAGATGGGAAAATATGAGGTCAGGGTCTGCGGAAAATTGAAATCCCCCGACGCGGTCATCTGCAAAGCGAATATCTCAGGAAGCAGCACCACAGCCGCCAGGCCTCCGGCCACAAGGGAATAGACCGTAAACTGGCCGATATTCACAAGCCATTCCTTCACCGTCTTCTTACCTTCCAAAATCAACAGCGCCGCGAAATACAGCACCAGGAAAATACAGATCATGATGGAAATATAGTAGTTGGAAAGGATGGAAAGCCCCAATGTGACGCAGTATAAGGTCCCCTTCCTTTCTTTTACCAGCTTCTCTATTCCAAGCACAATCAGCGGAAACAGGATAATACAGTCCAGCCACATGATATTCCAGCTATAAGCCGCCATATATCCGGACAGCGCATAAAAAATGCCGAAAAACGCGATGCCGAAATCCTGTGTTTTTCCATGCTTACGAAGATAATAAGCAAAGCTCAAACCGCAAAGGCCGATTTTAAGCACAATAGAATAGGTCATAAATTCGATCACAAGGCTCTTAGGGCATAAAATTAACAGCCAGTTAAATGGGCTGGCCAGATAATAGGCGTAAAGCGCCGCAAAATTGACGCCCATCCCGATATCCCAGCTATACAGCAGGCTCCCGCCGTTCTTCAGCTTATATTGGAATTCGGAAAAGAACGGAGCGTACTGATGGTACATATCCGTCCTTAAAAAGCTTTCGCTGCCAAAAGGAAAAATCCTCCTCTGTGCGAATATCACAATCATAATCAGGACCGGAACCAAAAATGCGGCGGCAAGCCCGTCCGCCGGCCTGACCATCGTGGCTACCCGGTATCTGTAATCCGCGTCTTTGCTCCTGCTGGCATTGGACCGGGTGGGAGAATGGCGCCGTTCCCTTGCTTTCTGTTCTGCTGCCGCTGCCGATTCTGTTACTGCCGCCCGTTCTGTTGACGGCGCTGGTTCTGTTAATGATTCCGGTTCTCTTAATGCCGCCCGCTCTCTTAATCCTGCTGGTTCTGTTGTTGCCGCCCGTTCTCTTACTGCCGCCCGCTCTCTTACTGTCGTCCGTTCTCTTAATGTCGTCCGTTCTGTTACTGATTCCGGTTCTCTTACTACTGCCCGTTCTGTTAATGATCCCGGTTCTCTTATAACTGCCCGTTCCAAATCGGTCTGTAGTCTTCTGCTCCGACGTATCACTTCTCTGTTAGACGTTTCCGGCGGTGTTTTATCTGGATTTGATTCTCTTTTATTCGATTCTCTTATATTTGATTCTTCTATGTCAGCTTCTTCTATATTTGAACCTTCCATATTAGAACTTTTTATATTAGAATCTTTTATATTAGAACCTCTCATACTATATTTTTTTATATTTATCTCTTCTCTGTCTCTTCCTTCTATATCTGCCTTTTTCTTTACTGTCATTATTTTTTTCATCTTCTCTTCCGGTATCTCTCCGCTCTGATCCATGGATATCTCCCTGTCCGTTTTAGCTTGTGTCCTCTCCAGTATCTCTTCCAATTCCTTGGAAACCCTCATCACTTCATCATGTTCCATCTTAAAGCTCCCTATTTTCAGCTTTTATTTTTAAAGATAAACAGTTTACTGAACACATAATTTAACACCAGCGATGCCGCCGATACAAATACCTTGCCAATCAATTCATGAAGGTGCATTCCCTGAACCATAACCATCATGCCCACCAGAGTAAACAGCCCTGTTGCCGCCCGGCAGGACACAAATGCCACAAATTCTTTCCACAAATAAGCCGGACGCATCTCATAGCTGCGAAATACCCAGAATTTATTCGTGACAAATGCGAATAACACGGCCGCCGCCCAACTGACAACCGTAGAAACCCGGTAATCCACATGATAAGACCATAATACGGTATAGACCACCCAGTCCACCAGTGTAGTCAGCACTCCAAATATAATGTAGGAAACAGATTCCCTGTTTACCAATTTACTCCACAATGTTTTTATCATATTCTTCCTCCATGCCGGAGCAGTTTTTTGCCCAAATATTACGCTGTGCGAATTTTACTTTGCATCAATATTGCGTTGCGCAAATTTTACGATGCGCGAATTTTGCGTTGCGCGGGTATTGCGTTATGCAGGTATTTTACTATGCAGATATTACTTTATGCAAATATTGCTTTATGCAGATATTGCTTTATACAGATATTGCTTTATGCAGATATTGCTTTATGCAGATATTGTTTTATGCAGATATTGCTTTATGCAGATACGCGCAGTAATTTTAAATTTCCGGCTGCTGCTCAATTTTCGTCTTCTCTTATGCATTTAAATTTCATCTTATGGTTTCATCACAAATTTAATTGCCGAAAACAGCCAGGACTATTTTCACACATCTTCTAATATCCCCAGCCTGAACTATTCTCTATTGTATTATAGGAAGAAACAAATGTAAACCTCAGATCTCCAATTACTTGGCCAAAAAACGGGCCGCCCCCTCCGAATAATGAACCTTTCCATCTTCTGTGATAAAAACCGCATATATGCCGTCTATGGAATCTGCCAATTCCATTCCTTTATCCAACCCCAGGGAAAAGCAAGTGGTGCTCAATCCATCCCCATCCACAGATTCCCCGGACAAAATGGTAACCGATATCAAGCCATTTTGATAAGGCCAGCCAGTTTTCGGATCCAGAATATGATGGTAGTTTACTCCGTCAATTACAAAATGGCGTTCATATACTCCGGAAGACACCACCGACATATCCCTGATATCCATTGTTTCAATGGTTTCCGTATGGTCGGCAAATGGTTTCTGCAAACCTATTTTAAACGGCGTTTTTCCCGGCTTCTCCCCGACACAGAGAACATTTCCGCCCAGATTAATGACTGCGCTTTTCACTCCATTTTCCAAAAGGTAATCTTTTATCCGGTCTGCAATATAACCCTTGGCAATCGCCCCCAGTTCAAGGGTGGTATCCGGAGAAAGGAATGTCAGCTGGTTTCCTTCAAGCCACAGGTTTTGGTATCCCACCTTTTTAACCACCTCATCAAGGACGGATTCATCCGGTATCCGGTGCTCTTCACTTGTAAAGTCCCACAGGGATGTGATGGGTTCCACCGTAATATCAAAAGCGCCGTCTGAAATTCTGCTGTAATATAACCCCTTTTCAATCAGGCGTGCCGTATCGTCCGACACCGTAAATACGGTTTCCTCCGGTTTTCTGTGGTTCAGCTTATAGATCTCGCTGGTTTCAATTGTCCGGCTGAAAATCTGCTCATAAGATTCACACAATTCCAAACTCCCGTTTAAAATCCCCTCATCCTGGGTATCGTAAAGGGTGATTGTGACAAACGTGTTAAGCATGTAAGCGGTTTTAGAGATGGGATTTTGGGGCTTGCAGCCTGTTAAAATAAGAAGCGTTATAGTTAATAGTAGGAAATAAACTTTCTTCATTGCTGGGGATACCTGCTTTCCGTTGCTGTTATTCTCAATTTTTTAATTATAGTGGGATTTTATCGAAAGCGTCAAGGCATTTTTCAAAATGCATTAAGTTTGGGAGAATCTTTATTTAACATATTCGCGAAAGTAACGCCATGAATCCTGGGAATGGGGACGGACGGGGTGGAGGCCTGCTTGGAGGTTTGACGCCGGGCGGAGCGGAATCCGTTGGCGATGAAAACCGGCTTCCAACCATAAGTGAAACTAAGGCTCCATGGACGGAAAAA
>NZ_WQPN01000128.1:136418-137094 GCF_018785315.1 Clostridium sp. MCC353
CCGATGCCCATTCACGGTAAACTCTTTATAGGACTTTACCGTTCAGTGGGCATCTCAGAAACTGATTTGGTTTTCAGTTTCTGCCCGTCTTTTTCCGTCCCTGCAGCCTAAGTTTCACTAACGGTTTCCAGACGGCTTTCATCGCCAACGGATTCCGCTCCGCCCGGCGTCAAACCTCCAAGCAGGCCTCCACCCCGTCCGTCCCCATTCCCAGGACTCATGGCTGTGTACTGGTCTGATAAAGGATAAATAAAGATTTGGAGAAGGGAAGTAGAAAAGGCAAAGAAGCGTTTGGTTGAGATGTTGTTTGGTATTTAGTGCAAATTATGACATAGAGGTTTAAAGTAACTGACGTGGGGATTAGCAGTAAAAGGTCAAGGCATTTTCGAAAATGCCTTGAGTGTTGATGTTAAATGGTGTGGGGATTTATATTAAAGGGTGAAGCCATTTTCGAAAATGCCTTCGCCCTTTATGTTAAATTTGCTTCTAATTACTTTAGCCAGAGAAAACCAGCAGGGAAGCGGGGAGGGCGGACGGCGGGACAGAAGACCGGAGAGCGGGACCGGGGAAAACCAACGAAACAGGGGTCATGTGGAAACCATTTAGTGGAACTTAGGTTTTCAGCAGGAAAGAAGGCGGGCAGAAACTGAATTCCGAATCAGTTTCTGAGATGCCC
>NZ_WQPN01000019.1 GCF_018785315.1 Clostridium sp. MCC353
GAGTGTTCCGAAGTCGGCATGTATCTGGCTATGGCAAGAGTTGCCCACAGAGAAGGATATCCTGAAATCGGCTTATACTACGAAAAAGCTGCTTATGAAGAGGCTGAACACGCTTCCAAGTTCGCTGAATTGTTAGGCGAGTGCGTGACAAACAGCACCAAGAAGAACCTGGAGCTGAGAGTTGCTGCTGAAAACGGAGCTACTGCCGGTAAATTTGACCTGGCGAAACGCGCAAAAGCCGCTAACCTGGATGCAATCCATGACACAGTACATGAGATGGCCAGAGATGAAGCCCGTCATGGAAAAGCATTTGAAGGCCTGTTAAAGAGATACTTCGCTTAATCTCTTAATTAAATTTGCCCCTCCTGATTAATCTCTTATTATTTAAATGAACTCTAATTAAAAAGACATCGGATGCATGTTCTTCCTCCCGCATCCGATGTCTTTTGCTATTCGATTTCACTCCGGTCAGGAATGGAAGTCTGGGCTCCTTCACGCTGTACGGCAATCGCGGACGCAGCTCCTGCAAACCGGACCGCGTCTTCCAGGCCCGCCCCTTCAGCCAGCCGGACCGCCAGCGCTCCGTTAAAACAGTCCCCTGCCGCTGTCGTATCCACAGCCTTCACGCGGGGCGCTTCAAACCGTTTTTTACCTTCCGGGCCGACCAACAGGCTGCCTTTCTCTCCCAAAGTGACTAAAACCTTTCCCACTCCCAGCTCCAGCACTTTCTGAGCCTGACGCTCAATCTCTTCCATACTGGTTCCCGATGCGCTTTCACCGGTTAGCTGGAACAATTCCGTCTCGTTGGGTGTGATCAGATCCACCATCCTGAAAATCTCCCGTGGAATATCGTCCCGTCCGGGGGCAGGATTGAGGATCACATACCGGCCCGCTCCATGGGCAATGGAAATCGCCTCCACAGCCGCCTCCATGGGAATCTCAAGCTGAACCAGCAGATAGCCGCAGTCCTCAATAACCTGCCTGTTTTCCCTTATATAACTGGCATCGCAGCATTGATTCGCCCCGGGAATGACCACAATTGCATTGTTGCCCTCCGAGTTGACGCAGATCCAGGCCGCTCCGGAAGTAACCTGCCCGCTCCTTTGTATACGGCTGGTGTCCACCCGGACTGTGTTCAGATTATTTACCATCTGATCTCCGGAAGAATCGGTTCCTGCCGCTCCCAGCATGACCACCCGGCCTCCCAGTTTTCCTGCCGCATATGCCTGGTTTGCCCCTTTTCCCCCTGGAACCATCTTAGCGTCCCCGCCTAAGATGGTTTCCCCGGCTCTGGGGATATGATCCACATGAGTGACCATATCCATATTAAGACTGCCTGCAACCACTATCATTTCATTCATAAAATACCTCCATTCCGGAGCATTTAGCGCTAACATTACGTCATGTAAACATTAAGTTACGCTGACGTGCGCTAAGAATTTCAGATTCCCAACTTTAATTTAAGTTTATGGCTCCGTCACATATTTGGATGTGAAAATTAAACCGCCAGGATTTTTTCACACCATACCCACTTCGTTCTTCTTTACCCTTTCATTCTGCCCCGTACAATCAATCCAATGACCAGTAGGAGCACGGCTCCCAGAAACAGGAATACAGGAACCGGTCTCTTCTGTCCCTCTTCCTGGGGACGGACGGCCTCAGTTTTTGGCTCTGAGACTTCCCACCGGACGCCGCCGTTATCAATGCCTTTTTCCGTAAACTCTTCCCGGAATGGGCTGCTTTCCTCATAAGAAGTCTCCGACTCTTCCGTCATGTCCGTTGCACCTTCTGTTTCGTCCGGACGTTCTTCACCTGTCCCGCTTTTTACATCCGGACTGGTTTCTGCCTTCCTGGATTCATTTCCCCAATAAGGCGCGGTCGCGGAAAAGAAGATCACCGGAAGCCCGTCATCTGCTCCGCTGCTCTCTGTTGTGCCGGAGCCGGATCCCCCTGTGTAGCTCCCGCCTCCATAGCTTCCTCCGAAACCGCCATAACTTCCGCCGTAACTCCCTCCATAGCTGCCGCCTCCGCCAAACTGCATTCCTCCGCCGGAGGTTCCTCCCTGGTTCCCTTTATAATCCTTTAAATCCACATCCGCTACCGTGCTCATTCCGGACCGGGATGGGCCTATGATCTGAATTTTGAGGTAAATCTTATCCTGAACGCCGTATTCTTCAAAAATATGTTCATACGGAATATAGGTATAAGGCGGAACTCTCTGGGTTTCCGTCACAAAGTTCTTCACTTCTTTCGGATCTCCTGCCACCGTATCATCCAGCCAGTAAACCTTTTCCCATTTTTCCTTATCCTTACTGTAATAGACATAGAGTTCCTTCGTATCATGGGGCACTTCCGGTACAGAGAGACGGATCTCCGCAATCTGGCTGTCCACACTGATCAATTCCGTTGTCAGCAGGCAGATAACCTCCTCCTCCGGTTTGATTACCGGCGGCTGCGTCGTTTCCGGCTGGGTTTCCGTAGGCTTTGTGGGATCGGGGATCTCCACATTTTCATTCCTGACGGTTCCGTTCATTTTAAAAACTTTGCTCTGGTTCTGGTAAATGCCGCCTTTATTTATTACGATTCCTTCCTGTCCATCTTCATAAAGCCGTATCTCCCCATTTACAGGGATGAAAATGCCTTCATTTTCGGCCACAATCACCGGCCCCGTCCCCTTGATCACCAGATTGGTATTATCTATTTTCAGGCTGCCGTCTTTTATAACCCGGAACCTGTATTCAGGCTTCCGGTTAGCCAAATTAAGGTCTGACTGTTTCCCGGTCAAAATGGTCACCGGATGATTGGTCTGCGGCCATTCCACACGGGTATTGATAACAATATCCTGGACTAATTTCATGACTACAGGCGCTTTTTCAGCTTTTTTTATACCTTCCATCAGATCTTCTATTTTACCAACCGGCACTGCGCTTTCCCACTCTCCGGTATCGGAAGCCGTGCTCTCCTGTTCCGCAGAAAATGAAGAAGGCGAAGGTACGCTCTCTGATTCACTGCCTGCTTCCGCCGCCAAAAGCCCGCCGGATGGAAAACATCCTATGAAAAAAGCCGCCGTCAGCGCAGCAGCCAGATATCTGCCCCCATGCCATAAATGTCTCATAATCTCTCCTATCCAGTCATAGACTATTTCAGTTACTTTTTATTATACCCGTCCCCTCCGGGAGCGTCAATTCAGTTAACAGATTCGTAAGGTTTCCATCATAAATAGTATCATTTTTCCTGTCATCTGAACGCATCCAGCCCATTGAACCCGCCTGCGCCGGGGGGCCGGATTCCTGCAGACACCATGGTTTCGTGCGGTCTTCGCAGTAAACAGGCAGACCTGTCTGTACTGATAGGAACAGTAACGATTAATGAAATATTTTTCAAAAGGATAACAAAATATTTTTTTCAAAAAGGTATTGACATTTCGCTCTAAATGCTTTATATTAATATCAGTAACAATTACTATTATTAATAAATCAAAACATCATATAGAAGAAAAGGAGAAACGAATTATGAA
>NZ_WQPN01000001.1 GCF_018785315.1 Clostridium sp. MCC353
TGGGGACGGACGGGGGTGGAGGCCTGCCCGGCGTCAAACCTCCAGGCAGGCCTCCGCCCCCGTCCGTCCCCATTCCCAGGATTCATGGCTGTGTACTGGGCTGATAAAGGATAAATAAAGATTTGGGGAAGGGTAGTAGAAAAGGCAGAGAAGCGTTTGGTTGAGACGGTGTTTGGTATTTTGTGCAGATTATGACGTAGAGGTTTAAAGTAACTGATGTGGGGATTAACAGTAAAAGGTCAAGGCATTTTTGAAAATGCCTTGAGGGTTGATGTTAAATGGTGTGGGGATTTATATTAAAGGGCGAAGCCATTTTCGAAAATGACTTCGCCCTTTATGTTAAATTTGCTTCTAATTACTTTAGTTAGAGAAAACCAGCAGGAAAGCGGGGAGGGCGGTCTTCGTCCCCGCCGTCCGCCCTCCCCGCTTTCCTGCGTATCTTTCTCATTTAAATTCCAATTTTTTATTAAGCTTAAACCAGCTCTGCAATTCGGGTTATTCCTACATAAATATGGGAAATTTTATACCAGGTGGCGAAATCGATGACCCCGGTGACCGGAAGACCGAAGATGGACTGGAATTCTCTGACCGCTGCTGCTGTTGCCGGGCCATAGACGCCGTCCGGGGTGATATGTGGAATTGCGGAATATACGGTGGCAATGGCATCTAGTTGTTCCTGAACCTGCTGGACTTTCTGGCCGGAGGCGCCGATGGTCAGGTCGTATCCCGGCCATGAGGCGGGAATCCCTGAAATCTGTTCGGCAGTATTGATGTAAATGCTGTCGCCATAAAAATGACGGAGAATCTCAATCGGGCTGTAGCCGCGTTCGCCTAAAGAGCAGGAGCCCCATTGGGTCAACCAAAGTGTAAAAGCATATACGAAGAGGGGGAAGTCATCAGCCGTCGTCATTGAAGCCCTCTTGTATGTGATAATAGATGTCCAGATGCATCTGGTCCCGGTCCACCACGATTTTATCGATGATACTTTTTAGAGCTCTGTTCTTTTGCTGCATGGTAAAGCTGTTTGAATTGAGGACATCCATCAGATTGTGTATCCGGCTCAGATTGTGAACAGATTCCAGGCCTTGAACGGCAGGCTTGGAGTTGTCCTGTATCCGGGATAAGGCCAGAAGGAGGCGTTCCCGTTCTGATTTGAGAATCTGTTTGTTTATCCTGTATTCTTCTTTGGTATCAATGCCGTCCATGTAGGCATCCCTGGCCCTTTTTTCCTTAAATGACAGCTTTTCAAGGCTGTGATTCAGCAATTCCAGTTGAGAGGTGTCGTCAGTTTTCTCTTTCTCCCCTAACCGGTATTTTGCAGTGCCGTATTCCAGAATCTCGTTTAGAGATTTGAAAATAGCGGGAGCGACCAAAGCCTCTGTTACATAACTGTTATGAGAGCATTTTCCCTTCAGATAGCCGTAACATTGAAAGGTATAGCAGTCCCCTGATTTTCTGTGCCGGATACAGACCGACAGCGTGCGGCCGCAGGCGGGACATTTTAACAGGCCGCTGAGCCAGTGTCTGCTGATTTCTGACGGCTGGGAATATTTCCGGCGGCTTTCCTGAGAGTAACGCTTCATGGCGCTTTCATATAATTCTGCAGGGATGATGGGCGGGTGGCAGCCTTTGCTGACAATCCACTGGGATTGTTCCTTTACTGAGTGTGTTTCGCTGCTGGTCCGGTTCCATCGTACAATGCCGGCATATACTGGATTTTGCAGGATATACTCAACCGAACGTTTTTCGAATGCCTTGCCGAGGGCGGTTTTCAGCCCCCTACTGTTTAAGTACCTGGTTATGGCATAGATGCTCATCTTTTCATTCACATATTTGTTGAAAATCATTCGGACAATGTCGGCCTGTTCCGGAACGACTTCCGGGGCCGCGTTGGGATGGGGAATGCGGTAGCCCAGGGGAGGGCGGCTTTGATATCCGCCGTTTAAGGCCTTTTTCTTCATACCGCGAAAGACATCCTGAGCCAGGTTGTAGGAATAAAATTCATCCTGCCATTCGATGATCATCTCAATCAGCCTTCCATACATTCCTTCCAGGACGGGTTCGGAAATGCTGACCACATCGATATCCAGTTTCTTTCTGAGCATTCCTTTGTAAAATGTACTCTCATCCTGATTGCGGGCAAAACGGCTGAATTTCCATACCAGAATGCAGTCAAATGGTTTTGGTATCATTTTAGCAACAGCGATCATTCTCTGAAACTCCGGCCGGTTTTCCGCCTTTTTTCCGCTGCGCCCTTCTGACTCCATAAAAATATAGTCCTGGGGAAGGTAAATGCTGTGATTCTCTGCATATTTCCGTATTTCATCCAATTGCGATTCGGGACTGAGATCCATCTGGCCGTCTGTGCTGACCCTTATGTATGCGGCTCCGGTTAACATATTTGCTGGCGAACCGGGCTGGTATAAATGGTTCTGTTTGTCTGGCATTTAATCATCTCCTTGTTGAATGTATGTAAAAACCAGGAGAAAAAATACACATAGTCAAAAAGTACAACCAGATATACATACAATTAATCAGAGGGGAGTTGGTGAAAGTGGAAGAAATGACTTATACCAGCATAGTTTTGATGAAAGACCATCCGATCCGTTTTTCAGATTTGGAGGAAGATGAGAAGGAGAGAGCGGCAAACCAGCTGGCCCGCCGGCCCCTTGAGGAGCTGGGGGAGGTCCATATTGTGAAACATACATAGGTTTCAAGAAAAAGGCAGAAAGGCTGCATAACAAAAAAGAATCCCCCTCGAGGGATTCTCCGTCTGCGGCGGGCTGCTCGGCGGTATAATTTCATTCCGCCGCATTCTATGCGATACGCAGTTCGATCCCATAGCCAGCAAAGCAGGCATAGGAGGGCTTTTTTATTCAATAGGAGCACTTTCCTGTTGAATAAAAAAGCTGCATGTCAGGCAGCTTTTTATTATGTATAGAAGATTATTCCGTTCGTTTATTGTCTTCCGCGCAAAGCGTTGAGAGCGTTCTGGATTTCTGCCCTTAAAACGGTTTGATCAGGAGAAACACTTGAACTCATATGCTGGATCAGGGAAACGCAATGGTCGTTGCCGACTTTTGTAAGCGCCTGCAAAGCGGCGATTTTAACGGATTCTTCCGGCGCGTCCAGCAAAAGGGTTAATATATTGATAGAATCATCGCTGCTTACCGTAGCGCATGCTTTTGCCAGATTTACGCGGGTTTCAGGAGCCGCGTTCAGGTAATTCTTTTTTATCTTGTCCCATTTCTTGCCCTGTACTAATTTCTCTAAATTTTCTGCAGTTGCTTCTTTTGAAAAACCAAACATAAACATTCCTCTTTTCTAAACTTAACTATTTATAATACAGTATATCATTTTGAAAAATAAAATCAAGAAAATAAAGCTAATTAAGCAGTTTAGTGTATGAAAATTTCATAAAATACTTAAATTTTCATAAAATAACAGAACGGGGCAGGAACAATAGAACCCGTATACGCTTCTGTACTAAGGTCATCCAATTCGGGCAGGTCACTTTCCGCCCATCACAGTATTGGGTCAGAATCGGCTGTTTCACTTCCGGCCGGGACAGATAATTGTCAAAAATTTCGTCAACGATCACAGAGATGCTTTCAAATATGTTCCGCCCATAGATGAATTTATGGTCAAATGCAGTGGAAGAGGTGATGGTGAAGTCATACCCCTGGTTCCGGTACCATTCCGTATAGACCCGGTTCAATGTAAAACTCATGATAGCCAGGACATTTGCCACGATTGTGGATTCAGGCCAGGTGGCATAGATTTCACTGGAGGCCACGTTCTTAATGTAGTCGCGGTATGGGACATAATAGTTGGCCGCAGTGGAATCTGTGGGTACTCCGTCATGTACTACCACTGTCTGCGGCACCACAACGCGGCTGAGAACAATTTCTCCGCTTTCCCCCACCGGCTTGATTTCCGCCTCCGCGATTTTAGGCGGATAATTTCCATATAAGGTGTGGTCCGGTATTACGATTGGGTTTTCCACGGCTTCCGGGTCTGATTCCGGTTCCAGGCGGACCGGCTGAATGGCGGTGCTGTCGGGAAGGACTTCCGTACCGGAGATTTCCGATGTTTTAAAGCCGGGAGCGGTGATTCTCAGGGTGTACTCAGAATAAGGCTGGTTGATGCCGGGTTCCAGGCTGTATTCGATTGGAGGCGCGCCCAGAGCCACCTGTTCCGTCTGACCGGAAGAATTGGTGCTGACCTGCTCAACGGTGCTTTGAGGGTCGCCTTTATATGAGATGGTAACGGTGGCATTTTCAATAGGAAAATTATTTTGGATATTTACGACATTGATCTGCAGCAATCCCTGGGATGGATTGTCGGTTGAAGCGGCAGAAAGAGTTGGCTTCCTGTTAAAATTTTTCATAAAATGCTCCAGTTTTTGATGATTACTATTAATATATCTGATATAATCAAATATGTGACTTGTTTTGAAACCATAATTTTTTGCAACAGTTCAGGACGGCGGGAAAATCGGTGAAGAAGATCAGCCGTTCTGAACTGTTACAATTTTTTATCATATACCAGAGTTTTGCGGGCAGCATTTTTTGTTTGAAAAAAGAGACAAAAATCTTGTAAAAAGTAGTTGAAATCTGTCGCGGGATAATGTATAATCTATTCAATTTGGGCATAAATAATTGTCCATGAAAACAAGCGTTAAGAAAGGAAATGGTACCCCACATGAAAGCTTTTTTAATACTGGAAGATGGCACCGTATTCGAAGGAACGAGTATAGGGTCGACGAAAGAAGTTATAAGCGAAATCGTATTCAATACCTCAATGACCGGTTATCTGGAAGTGCTCACCGATCCGTCCTATGCAGGGCAGGCAGTTGTGATGACTTATCCCTTAATCGGCAACTATGGTATTTGTCATGAAGATATGGAATCATTAAAACCTTGGCCAGACGGCTATATTGTCAGAGAATTATCTAGAGTCCCCAGCAATTTCAGAAGCGAGGATACCATTCAGCATTTCTTAGAGAAACATGATATTCCAGGTATCAGTGGTATCGATACAAGACACCTTACTAAAATTTTAAGAGAAAAAGGAACAATGAACGGCATGATCACCACGAAAGAATACGGTGATTTGAGCGAGCCGGTTTCCCGCATGAAGGGACACACAGTTACAGGCGTGGTGAAAGCGACTTCCTGTAAGGAACCCTATGTGCTGCCGGGAGACGGCAAAAAAGTTGCCCTCTTAGATCTGGGCGCCAAGAATAATATTCCCCGTTCCCTCAATGAGAGAGGCTGTGAGGTGACGGTTTATCCCTGTGATACCACGGCTGAAACGATATTGGCATCCCGTCCGGATGG
Source organism: Clostridium sp. MCC353 (assembly GCF_018785315.1). Taxonomy (GTDB): domain Bacteria; phylum Bacillota; class Clostridia; order Lachnospirales; family Lachnospiraceae; genus CHH4-2. The sequence continues at coordinate 5,343 of NZ_WQPN01000001.1, forward strand.
GATTATGCTTTCCAACGGCCCTGGAGATCCCAAGGAAAATGTTGAAATCATCAAAGAGATCAGGAAACTGTATGAGTCAAATGTGCCGATTTTCGCAATCTGCCTTGGACATCAGCTGATGGCCCTGGCCACCGGAGCGGATACTTATAAATTGAAATACGGCCACAGAGGCGGAAACCATCCGGTGAAGGATTTGGAGACAGGACGGGTGTATATCTCTTCCCAGAACCACGGATATGCGGTGGATACCGACAGCCTGGATACCGATATTGCAGTTCCGGCATTTGTAAATGTAAACGACGGAACAAACGAAGGCCTGAAATACACAGGAAAGAACATATTCACAGTCCAGTATCATCCGGAAGCATGTCCCGGACCCCAGGACTCCGGTTATTTATTTGACAGATTTATTAACATGATGGGAATGGAGGTAAGCGAATAATGCCAAAGAATCCTGATATTAAGAAAGTATTAGTGCTCGGTTCCGGCCCAATCATTATCGGACAGGCTGCGGAGTTCGACTATGCAGGCACACAGGCCTGCCGTTCATTAAAGGAAGAAGGAATCGAAGTAGTACTGCTCAATTCCAATCCGGCCACAATTATGACGGACAAGGATATTGCAGATAAAGTGTATATTGAACCGCTGACACTGGAAGTGGTGGAACAGTTAATTATAGAAGAAAAGCCTGACAGCGTGCTTCCGACCCTGGGAGGACAGGCCGGACTGAACCTGGCCATGGAGCTGGAAGAGGCCGGATTTTTAAAGGCCAATGGGGTGCGCCTGATCGGTACCACGGCAGAAACCATTAAAAAAGCGGAAGACCGCTTGGAATTTAAGAGCACTATGGAAAAGATCGGCGAGCCGGTCGCCCCTTCCAAGGTGGTTGAGAATATAGAAGACGGAATTGCGTTCACCAATACCATCGGTTATCCGGTGGTGCTGCGTCCGGCCTATACCCTTGGCGGAAGCGGCGGCGGTATTGCGAAGAACCAGGAAGAGCTGGTTGAGATCCTGGAAAACGGCCTCCGTTTAAGCCGTGTGGGCCAGGTTCTGGTGGAACGCTGTATCGCAGGCTGGAAAGAGATTGAATATGAAGTGATGCGGGACGGCGCAGGCAATGTGATTACCGTATGTAATATGGAAAACATCGATCCTGTGGGCGTTCACACCGGAGACAGCATTGTTGTGGCTCCTTCCCAGACCCTGGGAGATAAAGAGTACCAGATGCTCCGCACATCGGCCTTAAACATCATCACCGAGCTGGGAATTACGGGCGGTTGCAACGTACAGTATGCCCTTCACCCAACCAGTTTTGAATACTGTGTAATTGAAGTGAACCCCCGTGTCAGCCGTTCTTCGGCCCTGGCGTCCAAAGCCACCGGCTATCCAATTGCCAAAGTGGCGGCAAAGATCGCTCTGGGGTATACCTTGGATGAAATCAAGAATGCGGTTACTCAGAAGACCTACGCCAGCTTTGAACCGATGCTGGACTATTGCGTAGTTAAGATGCCGAGACTTCCGTTTGATAAGTTCATCAGCGCGAAGCGCACCTTGGGAACCCAGATGAAAGCCACCGGAGAGGTTATGAGCATCTGCACCAACTTTGAAGGGGGGCTGATGAAAGCGATCCGTTCCCTGGAACAGCATGTGGACAGCCTGATGTCCTATGATTTTTCCGGTCTGGATCAGGACCAGTTATTGGACCAGCTCTCCAAAATCGATGACAGAAGGATCTGGGTGATTGCAGAGGCGCTGAGAAGGGGCATTTCTTATGAAGTGATCCATGATATCACAAAGATTGACCTCTGGTTTATCGATAAACTCTCCATCATCGTGGAGATGGAAGAGGCATTGAAGAAAGGGCCTCTGACCGTTGAACTGTTAAAAGAGGCCAAGAGGATTGAATTCCCGGACAACGTGATTTCCAGGCTGACCGGAATTTCCCAGGATGAAATTAAGTCCATGAGAAAGGCCAACGGCATCACCGCAGCCTATAAGATGGTGGATACCTGCGCGGCAGAATTTGCGGCCGCCACACCATATTATTATTCCTGTTTCGGCAGTGTAAATGAAGTGGAAGAGACAGGGGACAAGAAAAAAGTCCTGGTACTGGGTTCCGGCCCGATCCGGATCGGACAGGGAATTGAGTTCGATTTCTGCTCGGTACACAGTACATGGGCATTTGAAAAAGAAGGATATGAAACCATCATCGTCAATAATAACCCTGAAACGGTGAGTACGGATTTCGATATCGCCGACAAGCTTTACTTTGAACCCCTTACTCCGGAAGATGTGGAAAGCATTGTGGACATTGAAAAACCGGACGGGGCTGTGGTGCAGTTTGGCGGACAGACGGCCATTAAGCTGACCGAAGCCCTTATGAAGATGGGAGTTCCGATTCTGGGAACCGCGGCAGAAGATGTGGACGCGGCGGAAGACCGGGAGCTGTTTGATAAGATCCTGGAAGAGTGCCAAATCCCAAGACCGGCCGGTGATACCGTATTCACAGCCGAAGAAGCTAAAGTAGTGGCAGAAAGGCTGGGATATCCGGTTCTTGTAAGACCTTCTTATGTGCTTGGCGGACAGGGTATGCAGATCTGTATCTCCGATCATGATATCGATGAGTTTATCGGGATCATCAACCAGATCGCCCAGGATCATCCGATTCTGGTGGACAAATATATCGTGGGCAAAGAGATTGAAGTGGATGCCGTATGCGATGGGGATGACATCCTGATTCCGGGAATCATGGAACACATCGAAAGAGCGGGCGTCCATTCGGGAGACAGCATTTCCGTCTATCCGGCTCAGAGCCTCAACGCCGCGGTGAAAGAGAAGCTGGTGGATTACACCACCAAGCTGGCCCGTGCCCTTCATGTAAAAGGTATGATCAACATCCAGTTCATCGTATCCGGTGAAGACGTATATGTAATAGAAGTAAATCCCCGTTCTTCCAGAACGGTTCCCTATATCAGCAAGGTTACGGGAATCCCGATTGTGCCGCTGGCAACCCAGGTGATCTGCGGACACAAGATCAAAGATTTGGGATATACCCCGGGACTTCAGCCGGAAGCGGAATACATCGCCATCAAGATGCCTGTATTCTCCTTTGAAAAGATCCGCGGCGCAGATATCAGCCTTGGACCTGAGATGAAATCAACCGGCGAGTGCCTTGGAATTGCCAAAACATTTAACGAAGCCCTTTATAAAGCTTTTGAGGGCGCAGGCATTAAACTGCCTAAGCATAAAAACATGATCATCACGGTCCGCGATTCTGAGCAGGAAAATGTGGTGGATATCGCCAGAAGGTTCCAGGCAGTGGGATATAAGATTTTTTCCACCAGAGGAACGGCCAGGGTGCTCAACGCCAATGGGGTGAAGGCGTTCCCGGTAAGAAAACTGGAGCAGGAATCACCAAACCTTCTGGATTTGATCCTCGGGCATGAAATTGATCTTGTCATCGACATACCTCAGCAGGGCGCTGACCGGAGCAAAGACGGATTTATCATCAGACGCAACGCAATTGAAACCGGCGTCAGCGTTCTGACTTCCCTTGATACGGCTGCCGCTTTGGCTACCAGCCTGGAAAACAGGGCGAAGAAACTCACCTTGATCGATATTGCCAAGGTGAAAAATGCATAACAAATTAATCGGGTTTTAAGAAATGAAGTTTCATTTCGGAATAGATAGAAGGCTGCAGCAAATGTGAGTTTGCTGTAGTCTTTTGTCGCTTGATTACAGCGATATAACCGATAGAATTACATGATTTGGTTACAAAACATAAAAAATATGAAAATGTAACTAAATTGTGTAACCAACAAAAGAAAAAGTAGCTGGAATTGGAAAAATATCGTAAAAATAAGAAAATAATCTTTCAAAATAAAGGATAACATGTTAGAATAAAGAAAAGGGAAAAAGTCTGGTTTTGTAACCGGAATGTAACCAAGGGCTGTTATAATGACATACAATATAGCAGTCTTATAATAGTTTGTATCATTTGGAAATAGAACGAAAAGGAGTATTGGGTATGGAAAGAAAAAGAGCTGGAAGCAGGTTAATAAACTTGTTATGGCATCAGCGCAAGCGGGCAACGGCGTTTCTTCTCGCATTTGCAATGACATTTGTTAACATTGCAAATAATGTTACAATTGCGTTTGCATCTGTAGGACAGACGAGCCAGTGGATTTTAAGCAGTGATGCGGTGGTCTTTGAGTTGGATGCTGCTGAATTAAGCGAGCTGGCTAAAACAACTGTAGTGAACGCATCAGGGAGTAATGCTTTAAAAACATTGGAGTTTAAGGGGGAAAGTGAACTTGCTGCTAAGTATAATAATTTATTTGGCGGTGGAATTGAAGAAATTAATCCCTCCTTTGATTCAAACAATGATGATATCAGTTTAAGAGTATTTGTTAAGGATAATGAAAGAGTCATATTCTTGTTTATAAACAGTACAGAAGATACATATGAGTGTGCTGTGAATATCAGCGGATATTTAACAGAAACCGTATTTGTAGAAGCTTATACGAATGCGGTAATGGAAGAGGTACCATCTGTTATTAAGCCGGAAGACAATGCACCTGCCGGTGGGAACAGCGGATCAGGCATCGGATCAGCCGGTCAAGTGGATGCAGCAGAATCCAATGACAAAATAGAAACTGATGAAGTGCCTGAATCAGAAACAAACATACAGGAACAACTTCCGGCAGATGTTGAAGAGGATTTAAGCGATGAGAGTGCTGGAGAGGAAAATCCGGCTGATAATGAGAATGTTTCGTCAGATGAGAATAACTCGTCAGGAGAACAGGCGGATTCCACTGATTCTTTGGACCAGGAAAAGAATGATACTGATGGCGGAGATGAGAACAATGTAACAGATGACAATATTTCTTCGAAAGATGATAATAGTGGGAACGACGTTTCTGATAACGGAGAATCTTCTGATAACAGCGGCATTGATGAGATGGCAAATGATGATGTATCAGATGATGATGAGATATTGGAGGATGGTGAGACATCGGATGCCGATGATGTGTCGAATAATGATGCACTAGACGCTGATGGTTCGGATACTGAGGGAGCGTTATCAGAAGAGAATGATTTGGATAGCAGTTCCGATGATACTTCTGATACTGGTGCGCAGGTATCCATTAGTTTAAAATATGCACCCCGCGTAACGAGTTCGATAGAAGAGATGAGTGATTTCTCTGCCAACGAAGATTCAATACCGGAGGAACAGAATTCGGACGCGCAGTTTATCATCGATGATGAAGAAATTGGTACCGATGATATGATTGGCGGAGATGACAGTTGGGATGGCACGGAAGAAAACTATGGAACCATTGATTCTGTCGTTTATGAAACAGCCGGACTGGATGGCTCCGGTGTGGCGGCCATCATTATTTCTGTAAGTGATCTGGAACTGATTGAACTGCAGAATGAAGTGTTTGGCGATACGAAAGCCTATCATCAAGTTACATACCAGGTTGATGAAGCGGGCGCGATAGTTATCAATGGCGCCAAAAAAGCAGGAGATGGTGAGGATTTAACGTTTATTGCCAAGCCTCAGGCCGGATATACAATCGAGTCTGTGAGCATTAACGGAGAAGAGACAGATCCGGTTGATGAAAACGAGTATTTGATCGAGGATATAAGGGAAGATATTATTGTTTCTATCATTACCAGCGAAGAGATTCCTCATCCGGAATTTGCACCGGAACCGATTACGATCGGTGATGTGGTGATTTCTGTTTATGCAGAACAAGGAATTATTCCTGAAGGCACGGAATTTACAGCCGAGGCAGTTGACGCAGAGAAACAGGCGGCAATTGAAGAAGAAGTTATAAAAGAAGCGGAAAAGAATTTAGAGGAAGTTCTGGAAGCTTTATCATACGAAATCAACCTGATCTATCAGGGAGAAAAACTGACCTGGAATGAAGGCACTGTTCAGGTTTCCTTTTCAGGCGCTAAAATCGAAGAGAATTCTGCAATGGCTGACAAGGTGGATATTTCCTATGTAGAAACAGATTCTGGAAGAGACGTGGAACTGGATACCGTGGCGTCTGAAGAAGTTCCGGGCGATATGTCTGTTGAAACAATCGGTTTTGATGCCAGACATTTTTCCACCTATACAGTGACTTTTATTAGAAACAGTGATTTATCACGGGTTCTGAATGTGCATATCAATTCTTTTGATAATTATCAGGAGACAGAACTGGAACAGAAACATGAACCGGTATCGTTAACTGACAATGGAGATTCCCAGCCGGTTGAAGCATTTGTTGAAAGTCATTATACTGCAAATGGTAAAAATTATGAATTCTCCAAAGCAACTGCTGAAAATAGATATGAAGCTCCAAAAGTGAAAGAAATTGCATTGAATGAAAATGAACTGAAGGCGGTAACCGTTTCAGGTGCTGTGGATCCTCTTGGAGACAATGAGTTATATCTTTGGTATGTTCCTGTAGAAGAACAGATTAGGGTAACTATTGTAAAGATAGAAGACGGAACTGAATCGGAAGAAGAAGGCAGTATTCCGGCAGGTATCATTGTGGAGAATATACCGGAGATTCCGGAATATGATTTTGTAAATGCCAAAGTAGGCGACGGTGTGGTTACCTATGTGACCAGATCAGGTGATACCGTATTTTACGGAGACGATACTCTCAGCGGAGACGGCCTTGCGTATGCTTTAAAGGATAATGAAGAGATTAAGCTTTATTACGAAAAGGCTGTTAAAAAGTATAATATTACTTATGAAGAAGCCGGAGACGATACAGACCAAAACAGCATAACAGGTCCTGTAATCGTCAAAGACGGCAGCCATGCAGATATTCAGGTCAATCTGGGATTGGGATACAAGGCTGTGGTTACAGTGAATGGTAATCAGATTGCGCCTGCGGAAACACTGCTGGACGGCAGAAGCCTTAACTATGTAATTAATAATATTAAGGAAGATAAGAATGTAATCGTTACGTATGAAAAAGTAGAGACTTTTGTCTTCGATCCTACATTGATTAAAACTGAAGCGGTTAGTAAGTATTATCACAATGCTGAGTATGCTCCGGAGAAAGAGACAAATATCAGCCGGGGAGAAACTCTGATATTCAAACTAAATAGTGAATATGGCAAGACTAACTGGCAGTTAAATGGTTTCCAGATTAACGGAGTGGATGTGGCTGTTCCTAACAGTTACGAAGAAGGGGCTGAATCCTCTTTCGATTTAAAAGATGCCAAGGGTGATATAATTACAAAAATCACAATTCACTTGGATGAGGTTATAGACAGACTGGACTGGGGACGAAAATATCAATACCGCTACACCGTTACATTCGCTGATGTAATGTCTGATCTTCAGATAACCGGCGGTAATTTCCGTGCAGCCTCCTGGTCAGAGATTATGCCGATTGAGATATCCGAAGGCGTTAAAGTGGAATACCGGAATAAGGCTCAACATGATGCGTGGACTACTGCAGTCGGAAGTAAACCGATCGGTTATAGTTCACAGGGAACGAATAATGCAGTAAGATTCAGATATGAAGTTCAGCCGGGCTATAAAAATCTTCAAATTAAAGTCCAGGATGGGACATTGAGACGTGAAGATGCCCAGAAGCAGTTTACAGTTTCCAAGGCCGGAAAAAATTTGACCACCCTGTCGGTGACTGTAGAGCTAATCAATTATCAGGTAGAATATGATGCTGACGGCGGTTCAGGCGCTCCGTCTGATTCGAATAAGTATAATATTATTAATAATTCCACGGTCTATATTCCATCCGGAATACCGGTTAACAGTGATGAGCGGATCGGCTTTTTAGGATGGATGGTGGAAGGTGATGATTCAAAGACCCTGTATTCTCCAAACAGCGCTGTTCTATTGACTGATTTAATTGGTAAGATGGAGGATGGTGCGGAAACAATTAAGTTTAAAGCTAAATGGTCCGAACCCGGAGCCCAGGCCGTATATGTTCCCTTTAGTATTGAATACTGGCAGCAGACGGAGAACGGAAGTTACGAAAGGACGGGAAGCGACAATAAGAGCGGACTATTGGGTTCCAAATTGATTTTACAGACTGCCAACTATGCTGCCAGATATTACGGATATACCTTCAATATCGGAAAATCAGAAGTTGTAATTGATAACCTGCAAAGAGGCCAGACCATGAAGCTGTATTATGATCTGAATCATTATACAGCTGAATATCGGATTATACCATCTGATGCCCGGGAAGCGGGATGCAGCCTGAGCAGGTATTCGGAAGAATTTTCCGTATTAAGGCCGGTATCAGGATCAACAGCAAAAGATTCCGTAAGCCAGGATACGGATAGTTCCTATACATTTGCAGGCTGGTACAGTGATGCGGCAGGAACAAAACTGATAAGCGAAAATAACGAATTTATTCCGCATGGTCTGGAATCTGCTGTTTATTATGCCAAGTTTACCAGCCTCAAGGCTACAAAATACAATGACGGAATTATCGAAACTTTTGATAAAGAGATCGATCGATATGAGACGTCCGATAAGAAACAGGGCCGGGTATCTGTTAAGGTATTTACAGATGGAAACCTGCATCAGGAAGGGACCGTTTATTTTAGATATGAAAATTATAACTGTGTCGATTTAACTGTCAATGAACTGTCAGAGCAGGATTATATCTTAAATCGGATTTATATTAAACAGAGCCTGGGCGCAACAAAAGATATGGATACCGTTTACCGCAAAACTAATATGGGTAATCTTGATAATGTTGCTGACGGAAGCACCGTATACTTCTATCTGACAAGCAAGTATGCGGCTGAATACCAGGTGAATGATACGGAACCCAGCGGACTGTCAAATGCTGTACCGGCAGATCATGCCGTTTATACCGTTAAGACACCGAAAAATCAGATATCAGCTGACGGCTATAAAGAGTATACCAATCCAGAATTAAGCAGTGTAAAAGAGACTATTACCGTAAAAGCATTGCCAGATGTTAGAAATGGTTACTCGATTACAGGCTGGTCCTCAAAGATGGGAGATAAGACAGCAGGGGATCAGATTTCAGTGAATGGGAATCTCCAGTATGCAGGGGATGAAAAACTGTTTGTTTTCCATGCAGAAGTTTCCGAACAGCAGCCGGTTACTATAACTTATGAAGCGTTAGAAGGCGGTAAGGTTCGTAAAAACGGCGAATCAGAATTAAGCGGCAGCGTCAGTGAAGAACTGGCTCCGGCAACGGGGATTGCGGCAGGAGCTGTAGCTGTAGCTGACAATGGTTATTCATTCGGCGGGTGGTATAAGGATGCAGAATGTAAAGAATCCGTTGGTTCAGAGACGGTATTTATTCCCGCAAAGGAAGACGGCTCTTACAAAAAGGTGGTTTATTATGCTAAATTTAACCAGAATCCGGATGTGACTATTTTCTATCGGGCAACAGAAGGAGGAAAGGTCAGTCTGTCTCAGGAGACAACACAGCCTGTAACCGGAACTGTAGCTGGATCTGAAGCATCCGCTGAAAAAGGATATCATTTTATAAACTGGACGGATGTAAATAATAAGGTCGTAGGCACAGAGCTGAAATTCGTTCCGGAGAAAGTGAACGGCTTGATTGTTTCAGGAACTTATACGGCAAATTTCGCTAAAAACTACGAATTAACCATTGAAGCAGGGAATGCAGAAAAAGAGTATGATGGAACTCCGCTAGTACAGCCGGAATTTAGCGTTATAGGACTTCAAAACGGTCACCATTTAGATGAAACATCCATATCAACTTCTGGTTCTATTACAAATTACGGAACCAGCGGCAGTGCTGTAAACCGAGTTGTCGGAACTCCGGTGATTCTGGACGAGAATGGTAAAGATGCAACCGGACAATATGATATTAAAATAAAACCCGGTACTCTGAAGATTAATAAACGAACGGTTACGATCACAGTAAACAGCGCCAGTAAAGAATACGGTCAGTCTGATCCTGAATTTAAGGGCAGCGTGGACGGTCTGTTGAAAGAGGATGATCTGGGAGAGATTGCCTATAAGAGAATCGAAAGTGATAAAGACAAAGAGAATGTGGGCGATGACATAACCCTCACTGCGGAGTGGGTGGATAATTCCAATTATAATGTATCAGAAGTTATTACCGGAAAACTGGTCATTACACCAATTGACGGCAATGGAATAACTGTAGAAAGCGGTATATATGATTATGACGGTGAGCCTCATGGCCTGAAGTCAGCAGAAGCCCTGAAAGAAGGGTCCACAGTCCTTTATCAAGTTGGGGAAGGTGAATGGACGGATACTATGCCTCGATTTACTGAGGCGGGCAGCTATGAAGTAAAGGTAAAAGCCTCCAATCCTAATTACAAAGATACCCAGGTGGTAATTGGAAATGTCACAATTAATAAGAAGAAGGTTGAAATCCGAGTAGATGATGCTGAGAAAGTATTTGGAAGTACCGATCCTGATTTTACAGGCGAAGTCGGAACTCTCGTTTCAACCAATGATCTGGGCGAGATAGCTTATATCCGAGATTCAAAAGATGCAGCGAAAGAGAATGTTGGAGATGTTATTGTGATTACGGCGTCCTATACGCCCAATAAAAATTATGATGTTACGGTAATACCTGGTAAACTCGTAATTACAAAGGCTTCAGGTGTGAACGCCGTGAAGGCGGAAGGCGAAACCTATACCTATGATGGAACCTATCATGGTCTAAAATCTGCCGAGGCATCCGTAGATGGTTCTACGCTTTGGTACAAAACAGGAGAGGGACAGTGGACCAATGAAGAACCGGAGTTTAAGAATGCCGGAACCTATACGGTAACTGTAAAAGCAACCCATCCGAATTATACAGATACGGATGAAGTGACCGCTGAAGTTTTCATTAACCAGGCAAATATCACAATAAGAGTTAATTCCGCCAGTAAACCCTATGGAACTCCAGATCCGAAATTTGATGGGACGATAGAAGGGCTTGTTAAAGGAGATATTCTTGGAAACGTCAGTTATGTTCGGCAGGAGGCAGATATCGAAAAACAGAATGTGGGAGACCTCATTGGTATTACGGCTGTTTACAGCGAAAATCCAAACTACCAGGTAACGGTAGTTGATGGAAGTCTCACAATTACGAAAGCACTCAGCGGAAACTCCGTAACTGTAATCGGAACGAAGGGAACATATAATGGAAACGGATATGAGTTAACAGAGGTTAAAGCTGAGCAAGCGGGGTCTACCGTTTACTACCGGCTGAGAGGTACAGAAGAATGGAGTGAAACAGCACCTTCTTATGTAAATACAGGAAGTTATACGATTGAAGTAATGGCTGTAAACCCGAACTACGCCGATACGGAAGTGGCTGCCGGTATCATTGAAATTAAACCGGCAGATGTAACGATCACTGTAGATAATAAGGAAAAGAGTTATGGCCAGGATGATCCTAAATTTACAGGAACTATAAGCGGGTTAGTGGATGATGCAGATCTTGGAGATATCACCTATGGACGGAAGCCGGAGGATAAAGATAAGACGAATGCTGGCGAAGACATTACCATTATCCCGAATTACGTGGATAACAGCAATTACAAGATCGAAGTGACACCTGGTAAACTCACAATTAACAAGGCCGATGGAAATGTGTTAACGGTAGAAGGCTCTACACATGTCTATGATTCCTATGCCTATGGTCTTGCCAAGGCAGAGGCAGAACAGCCGGGATCCACGGTCTTATACCGCGAATATGGAACGGATGAATGGACGGAAATTCCGCCGGTATACGTAAATGCGGGAGTTTATAAAGTAGATGTTAAGGCTGTAAATGATAATTATAAAGATACGGAAATCGTAACAGGAACGGTTCAGATTAATAAGTATAAGGTTGAAATTACAGTTGACAGCAAGGAAAAACAGTTTAACACGTCTGATCCTAAATTTACAGGCACTGTTGGAAGGTTAGTTGCCGAAGGTGATTTGGGAGTTATAACCTATAATCGGGAAGCTGGTGATGAAGGCAAGGAAAATGTGGGCAGTGATATTACCATAACCGCGTATTATAAGGATAACAGCAATTACGAAGTCAGTGTAACAGATGGAAAGTTAACTATTATAAAGGCAGAAACGGGCAATGCGGTATACGTATCCGGCTCAGAATCTACCTATGACGGTTTGAACCACGGCCTGGCAAAAGCAGAAGCAGAGGAAGATGGATCTACAGTGCTTTACCGTGAAAAAGGCTCTGAAACCTGGAGCCAAGAAGCGCCGGTTTATAAGGATGCGGGCACATATACAATTGAAGTGAAAGCAGAACATCCGAACTACGCCGACACGGAAATCGCGGAAGGAACAATCGTCATTAACAAGGCTCCTGTTTCAATTGTGGCAGACAGCAAGTCAAAGGAATATCTTGCAGATGATCCGGACTTTACCGGCAGTGTGGGCGGACTGGCTGAGCCTGGCGATTTGGGAACGGTCACATTTATCCGTGCAGAAGGCGACGAAACCAAGAATAATGTCGGTGATGACATTACAATTACGGCATCTTATACACCGAACGATAACTATACGGTAACTGTTATACCAGGGAAGCTGGAGATTACCGCTATAGACGGTAATGGTGTTAATGTGACAGGAAGCGTTCAAGTTTATGATGGAGAAAAACATGGCTTGACATCGGTAAAAGCTGAAAAAACAGGTTCTACAATCTGGTATAAGTATCATAACAGTGAGTGGAGCCAGGAAGCCCCGGTATTTACTGAGGCGGGAAGCTACGAAGTTAAGGTAAAGGCCACTAATCCCAATTACAAAGAAACAGCCGAAATGACAGGTACGGTCATTATCAATAAAGCTCAGGTGAAGATTACCGTTCACAGTAAAGAAAAAGAGTATAAAGAGAGTGATCCTGTATTTACCGGTACGGTAGGCAAATTGGTAAAAGAAGGTGATCTTGGAACCGTACGTTTCGGACGTGACGAGGCGGATGCTTTAAAAGAGAATGCAGGTGACGACATAACCCTGAATGCTTTTTATGCTTCCAACAACAACTATGATGTAGAAGTACAGACTGGAAAACTGACTATTACAAAGGCAAAAACAGGAAACGATGTTACTGTGGAAGGAAGCGTTCAGGACTATGACGGTCAAAATCATAGCTTAAAATCAGCCTCAGCAGCGATGCCAGGTTCTATGTTGATGTATCAGACCGGCGATAGCGGATGGAATAATGAGATGCCAGTATTTATGGATGCCGGAACCTATACGGTCAATGTGAAGGCGGTCAATCCGAACTATGAAGATACACCGGCAGTGTCTGGAACGGTTATCATTAACAAAGTTAAGATCAATCTGAAAGCAGTGGATGCACAAAAGAGCTATGGTGAAAAAGATCCTGTATTTGAAGGCATTATGACCGGAACTCTGGTTGATGAAAACGATCTTGGCGATGTGACATATGGCCGCGTAAAAGCCGACGGTGAAAAAGAAAATGTAGGTGATGATATTGCTCTGACGGCATTCTACCAGCCGAATTCCAACTATGAAGTGACGGTGACTGATGGAAAACTTTGGATTACGAAGGCTCTTTCAGGAAACAGCGTGACAGCAGAAGGAAGTGAGCAGTTCTATGATGGAGATTTCCATAGCCTTAAATCGGCAGCGGCAGAAATCGCCGGATCTGAACTTTGGTATAAGACCGGTGAGGAGAATTGGAGTACAACAGCTCCGGAATTTGTAAATGCAGGTTCCTATGAGGTAAAAGTAAAGGCAGTAAATCCTAATTATGCAGATACGGAAGAAGTAACCGCAGTTGTATTGATTAAAAAAGCTCCGGTAACGATTGATGTAAATAATAAGTCAAAGACATATGGAACTACTGATCCGGTATTTGATGGAGAGATCAAAGGCTTAATCAATGAAGACGATCTGGGAACAGTGTTTTATGGACGGACAGAAGAAGATGCGTCCAAAAACAATGTTGGCGATGAGATAGCATTAACCGCTTCCTACACAGAGAATTCCAATTATGAAGTTACTGTCAATAAAGGAATGCTTACAATCAATGCAGCAGATGATAACAGAGTCAGCGTAGAAGGCAGCGTTCAGGATTATGATGGGGAAGCACATGGCCTTACAAGTGCATTGGCTTCTAAACCGGGATCTACGCTTTTATATCAGGTTGAAGGCGGAGCGTGGAGTGAAGAAGAACCGACCTTCACCGAAGCGGGAGAATATGAGGTAAAAGTAAAAGCAGTTAATCCTAATTACGTTGATACGGCGGAAGTATCAGGTATCATAGTAATTAATAAAGCTAAGGTTGAGATCAATGTAGACAGCAAGAGCAAGACATTTGGAACCGATGATCCTGTATTTACCGGAACGGTAGGAAAACTGGTCTCTGACGGCGATTTGGGAGATATTACTTTTGGCCGTATAGAAGCAGATGCGTCTAAAAATAATGTTGGTGATGATATTACATTAACTGCCAGCTATACTCCGAATCAGAACTACGAAGTTGCAATTAAAGGAGGAAAACTTATCATTACGGCAGCCGATGATAATATTGTCAATGTCGAAGGAAGTATTCAGGATTATGACGGAAAAGGTCATGGCCTTAAAACTGCTTCGGCTCTGAAGCCTGGGTCTACGTTATGGTATAAGACAAACGGTGACTGGACTACAAAGGTTCCGGAGTTTATCGATGCGGGCACTTACGAGGTTAAGGTAAAGGCGTCTAATCCAAATTATACTGACACACCGGAAGTCAGCGCATCAGTTGTCATTAATCAGATATCTGTTGAGATTACTGTAGACAATAAGAGCAAGAGGTACGGAAGCCAAGATCCTGAATTTACCGGTAAAGTTGGAAGGTTAGTCAGCGAAGATGATCTGGGAACCGTGACTTATGCCCGCAGAACCGAGGATGCAGACAAAGAGAATACTGGAGATGACATCACTATCATCGCTTCTTACCAGGAAAATAACAATTATAAGGTTAATGTCATACCAGGCAAATTAGAGATCCTCAAAGCCGTAAGCGGCAACAGCGTGACGGTGGAAGGAAACCGGGTAACCTATGACGGCGGTTCCCATGGCTTGAAACAGTTTGAAGCTTTACAGAGCGGTTCGACGATTTTATTCCGGGAAAAAGGCGGGCTTATTTGGAGTGATAAAGCGCCGGTTTATGTGAATGCCGGGACTTATGAAATCGAGGCAAAAGCAACTCATCCTAATTATAATGATACTGAGATTGTGACTGGATCAGTGGTTATTGATAAGGCTGATGTAACAATTACAGTTGATAGTAAGAGCAAGACTTATGGTGAAGCGGATCCGAAGTTTACGGGAACTGTAACTGGTTTAATCGGAGAATATGATCTTGGAACTATTACTTACCATCGGATAGAGGCAGATACCGAAAAGAAAAATGCCGGAGATTCCATTGAACTTACTGCAGACTATTTGCCAAATAGCAATTATGAGGTAAAAGTAATAACTGGAAATCTGACAATTGCTAAAAAAGAAGTAAGAGTAACTGTAAATGATAAGCAAAAGATTTATGGTGATGATGATCCTAAGTTTACAGCAGATTTGTCCGGTGTGTTAGACGGAGAACATGTTCAGTATAGGCTGATCCGTGAAATTGGAGAAAATGTGGGATCCTATCAGATAACTGCGGTTCCTGAAATCAATAATAATTACCAGATTACCGTAATTAAGGGAACATTTGATATTCAGCCGAAGGATATTCAGATAACTGTTCTTGATAAAGTAAAGATATATGGTGATGAAGATCCTGAATTTACGGCAGTCATTGATGGTTTGGTAGGTAATGATACATTAGATTACAAACTCAGCAGAGAACCAGGCGAAGATGTCGGAGATTACACCATACAGACCGAATTAGGAGACAATAAAAATTATACAATTGATTTCCGGAATGGTAAACTTACGGTTAATCCCAAAAATGTTACGATTACCATAGATTCTGTCAGCAAAACTTATGGAGAAGCTGATCCTGGTTTTACAGGAACAGTAACCGGGCTGGTGAGGGAGAATGATCTTGGAACAGTACAGTATCATAGAACTTCTGAAGATGTGGACAAAGAAAATGCAGGTGAAATAATTGCAATTACAGCAGCGTATACAGCTAACAGCAACTATATTGTTAGTGTAGTGAACGGTACATTAACAATTGTATCTGCTACAGATAATGCGGTTAATGTAACGGGAAGAACTGTTGAATATGACGGCAATGAATATGGTTTAGGGAAAGCAGAAGCTTTGAGGCCTGGATCTACTCTGCACTATTCAACAGATGGTACGAACTTCACTACAGATACACCACAGTTTTCTGAGGTTGGAACACATACAGTATTTGTGAAGGCTGTTAATCCAAACTATGCAGATACTCCATCAGTAACAGCAGAAATAATCATTAATAGGCGTCCGATTACTATTACGGCAGGAAGTGCCAGCAAGCGTTATGATGGAACCGGGCTTACGAATAATCAGGCAGAAATCACTGGTGGTTCTCTTGTAAAAGGACATAGTTTGGTGGATGTTAATGTTACGGGAAGCCAAACAACAATTGGTACCAGTGAAAATGTTGCCAGTCATGCGGTAATTATGGCAGGCGGAAAAGATGTAACATCTAACTATTCTATCATTTATGTAAATGGTACTCTTACGATAACAAGAGTTAGCTCAGGTAATTCGGGCGGGGGCGGTGGAAACAGCGGCACAACCCCAGGACGCGGCAATGGCGGCGACACCGGAAACGGCCCGGGATCCACAACCATCAATCCGACCGAGGTACCATTAGCCGGTCTGCCAAATGACATCACCACAGGAGAAAATATCTTAATTGATGATGGTGAAATCCCCTTGGCAGCCCTTCCAAAGACTGGAAACCAGGCAGGAATGAACGCGGTACTGGCTATGCTGTCAGGAATGCTTCTGGCTGCGTATCTGACACTTTCAAAGAAAAAGGATGAAGAATCCTGATCCCCAATGGGGAAAAATGAAGGTTAATGAAATCTTTATTTAGTTGATTAGTGAAAGTAACGCCATGAATCCAGGGAATGGGGACGGACGGGGGTGGAAGCCTGCTTGGAGGTTTGACGCCGGGCGGAGCGGAATCCGTTG
>NZ_WQPN01000129.1 GCF_018785315.1 Clostridium sp. MCC353
TTTCATAGTAGTACTCTACCTTATACTCTGTATCTTCATCGGCTGTCCACTGGGCCACATATACGGCATCTTTCGTTACCATATCCGCAACCTCAGGCTCCCAGCCTGCGAAGGTGTATCCGGCGTTTCCTGTTGTGGTTCCCTTAAATCCAGGGGTCGCCGTGTTGTAATCCAGGTTCTCTGTGGTCTCAGCCTTAAAGGTTCCCTGGGTTCCCGGTTCATAGGTTACGGTGAACTGCTGTTTAAAGTATACTTTCAGCACCAGGCTTCCGTCTCCGGCGATGGTTCCGGATAAGACATTTCCGGCTTCT
>NZ_WQPN01000130.1:0-374 GCF_018785315.1 Clostridium sp. MCC353
GGGTCTGCATATGCCCCCCAATTCCTCTCATCCACGGCCGCCTGCCCCAGATTCCCCGTCTTCATGGCTGTGTACCGGCTGAGCTACAGATAAAAAAGATTGGGAAGAAACATAGGAAAAGCAAAGAATTGTTTGATTGAGGTGGGGATTAACAGTAAAAGGCCAAGGCATTTTCGAAAATGCCTTCAGGGTTGATGTTAAATGGTGTGGGGATTTACAGTAAAGGGCGAAGCCATTTTCGAAAATACCTTCACCCTTTATGTAAAATTTGCTTTTAATTACTTTAGCCAGAGGAAACCAGCAGGAAAGCGGGAGGAGGGAGCGGAGGCGGGATTGGATGTTTGGAGGCGGCCCTGGGGAGCGGAATCCGTCGG
>NZ_WQPN01000130.1:640-28200 GCF_018785315.1 Clostridium sp. MCC353
AGGTTTTCATCCCCGAAGGATTCCGCTCCCCAGGGCCGCCTCCAAACATCCAATCCCGCCTCCGCCCCCTCCTCCCGCTTTCCTGCGTATCTTTCACAATTAAACTCCAATTCAAAAAATCTTCCTAACAGAAGACCCAATATGAAAGAAGCAGGGGACTTGAATTTTTTTTGCCGGAACCTCACCAGCGTTCTTGGAATCACTGAGCCGCTCCAGCATTATACGTACAATGGCCTGGGCGCTGGATTCATAATCCTGGATCATGCAGGTGGCGGAACAGGGAAATAGATTTTTGTAATCTTCCATGCCGAACCCTGTAAAGGAGAGATCCTCCGGGAGGCGGATGCCGTATTGATTAGCCGCCATGACGAAATACTTCATTTGGGCAGGATTGGAGAGAAAGACTGCGGTTGGCCGGTCGGGCATTGTGAAAAGTGAGAAAAATTTCTGACAGTATTCTTCATAGGAACTGCATGGTTCCATGCAGAGAGAGGGATCCAAATCCAGCCCGGCTTCTTTGACGGCATCTTCACAGGCCTCAAACCTCCTGGCCGAAACGATGGAGGGGTATCCCTTTACAACAGCGATGCGCTTGTGACCCTGATCCAGAAGGTAGCGGATGCAGAGACGGGCGTTGCCGTAGTTGTCTTCCAGGACGTAATCCACATCCAGTCCAGGCTGGAAACGGTCGAACAGAACAAGAGGGAGGCCCTGGTCTTTTAACTGCTTCAAGGCATCGTCATTCTGTCCGTTGGTGGAGACGATGAGCCCGTCGATCCGGTGTTTCTGCAGGCTGTACAGCATGGATTGTTCTTTTAACGGGTGGTCCCCCGTACTTCCGATTATCAGGTGATATCCATGATCGAAGAAAAGCCGTTCCATCTCTTTGCAGATTCCTGAAAAATAGGGATTTGCAATATCAGGGACCACTACCCCCAGAAGATTGCTGCAGCCCCGGCGGATATTTTGGGCGCTGGCGTTGGGGATATAGTTTAATTCCCGGACTGCATCCAGGATCCGCTGCTCCACATCCGGGTTCACCCGTTTCGTCCCGTTGAGACAACGGGAAACAGTGGTGATGGAAACGTTTGCCCGGTCAGCCACTTCCCGTATTGTTATTCTGCTGTTTCTTTTTTCTTCCATCGATTATCCTCTTTTCTTCGTATCCTCATTCCTACCAATAGATTAATCAGAAATATGGGAAATGTCAATTGTATTTGCTCATTATATGCGCAAAAAAAGCTGATTAAATGGTCCGGCCTTTTAACAGATTATGTTAATGGTAACAGTTCAGACAGGTCTGAACTGTTACGCATCCAGCCCATTAAAGCCGCCTGCGGCGAGGGGCTGGATGCCTGCAGCCGCAATGTTTTCGTACGGTCCGCGCAGTAAATGCGCAGACCTGTCTGAACTGTTGCTGTTAATGGTTCATTTCAACGGTTCAGCCCGATTGAATGTTGACAGGCAAATTGCTTGGGGGTATAATGATTTCATCCAATAACGGGAAAACGTTTTCCTACATAACTATACCAACTATGGAGAAAGGAGCAACAATGAAAAGTATTCGGGTGGAAACATTAAAAAAGCAGACGGTTAACCAGCCCCGCTGCCTGAGCTGTGAACAGGCGCTGATTATCACAGAGGCGAATAAAGCCAATCAGGGAAAGCCGGAACCGGTCGTCCGTGCATGGGAGCTGAGGGAGGCGCTGCGGAAGATTTCAATTGAAATCCTGCCGGGAGAACTGATCGTGGGCAACCGGTGTGTGGGGGTGAGAAGCGGGATTGTCTATCCCAGGTGCGGCCTTTTATGGATTGAGGAGGAACTTGATACACTGCCTTTCAGAGAGCAGGATGCATTTCTGGTGGATGAAGCAGACGCCAAAGCATACAGAGAACAGATTCTTCCCTATTGGCGGGGCCATACGCTGGAAGAGAGGATCGCGGATCAGGTGGGGGAGATCAATGAACAGATTCAGACTGTGGTAAAAGTGAACCAGCAGGGCAGGGCCCAGGGCCATATCATCCCGGATATAGAGGGATGGATTAAAAAAGGGCCGGCAAAACTTGCGCTGGAGGCGGCAGCCCGGGAAAAAGAGGCAGAAGAGGAATCTGCCCGGATTTTTTATGAGAGCGTCCGCATCGTGATGGAGGGTGCGGTGGAGTTTTTGCTCCGCTATTCTCTGCTGGCGCAAAGGCTGTATGAAGAGACGGGACAAGATGATTATAAAACGGTTTCTGAGATATGCAGGAACCTGGCGGAGCGGCCGGCGGCAGGGTTTCATGAGGCTTTGCAGTCGGAATGGTTTCTGCTGTGCCTGCTGCATATGGAATCCAATGCCATGTCATTTTCTCTGGGGCGCATGGATCAGTATCTGCTTCCCTATTACCGCAGGGATGTGGGAGAGGGAACGCTGGCCCGGGAGAAGGCGCTGGAACTGCTGAAGTGCTTTTATCTGAAATGCAATCAGATTGTATGTATGTGCAATCATCTGGAGGCCCAGTATTTTGCCGGTTTTCCCATCGGGTTTAACATGGCCATAGGCGGAAGAGACATGAATGGCAATCATCTGGAAAATGAGCTGACTTTCTTAATGCTGGACGCTCAGGAAGACCTGCATCTGCCTCAGCCCAACCTGTCGGCCAGGCTCTGTCTGGAATCCAGCGACAGGTATCTGGACGCATGTGCCAGGGTGCTGGGACAGGGCGGAGGCATGCCTCAGTTTATGAATGACGAGAGCATTATCCCCAGTTTAGAGGGCTGCGGCATGTCGCCTGAAGACGCGGCCGGATACGGAGTGGTAGGCTGCGTTGAACTCAGCGGCTGCGGAGATACCCTGGCTTGGAGCAATGCCGCTATGTTCAACCTGCTTAAAGTCCTGGAACTCACTTTAAACCATGGCCGCTGTCTGCTGACGGGCAGGAAACTGGGGCTGGATCTAGGCGGGCTGGAACTGTACGGAACTTACGAAGCATTTGAACAGGCGCTGGAAAAACAGATGTATTACTTTATTGACCGTATGCTGACCGTCCATTTGGCTGTGGACCGGGCTCATCAGGCCATTTTGCCCACCCCTCTGTTATCCGGCGTCATAAAAGGCTGTATGGAATCCGGCAGGGATGTGACGGCCGGCGGGGCAAGATATAACCATTCCGGCATCCAGCTGGTTCAGGTCGCCAATCTGGTGGACAGCCTGGCCGCGCTCAAGTACCTTGTCTATGAGGGGAATCTGGACCGCAGCATGTTTATGGAGCAGCTTCGCGCCAATTGGCCGGATGAAGCGTTCCGAAGCTGGGTGGCGAACCACTGTCCACATTATGGCAATGACGAGGAACATGCAGACTGTCTGGCGGAAAAATGGGTGCGGAAATTCAAAGACTATCTGGACAAGAGGACCAATGCCAGAAATGGGAATTATACGGTGGGACTTTATACAGTCTCTTCCCATGTACCAATGGGGGCCAATGTAGGCGCGTCCTGCGACGGAAGAAGGGCAGGGGAACCCCTGGCCGACGGAGGTGTTTCACCGAGGGCCGGCTGTGATGAAAAAGGGCCCACGGCTGTGCTGAAATCCGTTTCCGCAATTCCAAGCCGCCTTTGCGCCAATGGTACTCTGCTGAATATGAAATTCTCGCAGAGCATGTTCCAGCGCCCCGGCAACCTGGAACGGTTTAAGGAGCTTTTGAGAGCATTTGTCAGGCTGGGGATTCATCATGTACAGTTCAACGTGGTGGACCGCCAGGAGCTTCTGGACGCGCAGGAGAACCCGAAGGAGCACAGAAACCTGATCATCCGGGTGGCCGGGTACAGCGCGTATTTCGTGGAGCTGGACCGTGATCTGCAAAATGAGATCATTTCCAGGACCGAATGTGTCATATAAAAGGCGGGGGAGATAAATGAAAAATGAACAAGAGGCCTCCACGGGGGTTTTGATAGAAATCCAGAGATTCTGCCTGCACGATGGTCCGGGCATAAGGACCACCGTGTTTTTTAAGGGGTGTCCGCTGCGCTGCCGGTGGTGTGCAAATCCGGAAAGCCAGCAGCACGTCCCCCAGATTCAGTTCATTTCCTCAAACTGCATTGGGTGTGGGAACTGCATATCCGTCTGTCCGGTGCAGGCTGTGAAAGGAGAGAGGGGCAAAGCAGTGAACTTCTGTCCGGAAAAATGTATTACGTGCCAAAGATGCGTGCCGGAATGCGCGGGAAGAGCGTTAAAAGTGTCCGGGAAACGATGGAGCCTGGAAGAGTTGGTACAGGAAGTTATGAAAGACCAGGTATTTTTCCGGGAAGGCGGAGGAGTCACATTTTCAGGAGGGGAGGTGCTGTCACAGGCCGTTTTCGCGGAAAAACTGGCGGGAGCACTTCATGAAAAAGGAATCCATATTACCTGTGAAACCTGTGGGTTTTCAGGGCATGAAGAGTTTCAGAAGCTTTTGGACTGGTGTGACCTGCTGTATCTGGACATCAAGCATTGGGAGGAAGAGAAGCATGTGGAGGGAACAGGGAAAAGCCGGAAGATTATCTTAGAGCATTTGAAGATGGCGGCGGAATCGGGTATTCCCATGGCTGTCCGTATCCCTGTGATTCCGGATTATAACGATTCCGATGAAGACGGCCATGGATTTGGCGTTATGCTCAGGGAATACGGCGTTCGGCAGGTGCATCTGCTGCCGTTTCATCAATTTGGTGCGGCTAAATACAGGCAGCTGGGGCGCGCCTATGAATACGATGACTATAAGGCGGTAACGGAAGAGGAGCTGGAGCCCTTTGCCCGGGTGCTGAAAAGCTATATTCCGAATGTCAGAATCGGAGGATAAACATACAATAAAAAACTGAGCGTTCCGTCAAATGGAAGGCTCAGTTTTTTTGCAGACAGCAACGCTGTTTCCCTTACGGAAGGTCAGTTTCAGCTCTACATTCTTAATCTTGCCGTTGGGCTTTTCCAGACGGTCCAGGATCATCTTGGCCAGTTTGGTGGCATAGACTTCTTCCTTCTGAAGCAGCCCGGTGAGAGGAATTTCGCTGATATCGAATTCGTTCTGTGTGCCATATCCTGCAAAGGAGATGCTGGAACGAAAACCGCGGAGATAAAGCTGGTTTCTCTCCATCAGGAACCAGTCCAATTTCTTAGGAGAAGTGATGATCACCGCAGTGATCTGGTCTTGAAGCAGCAGTTCATGATATTCCTTTCTGCAGGTCACTTCGTCCTGTCCATAGAGGATATGGTAAGAGGAGGGCGGAATCCGGTGTTCTTTCATCGCCTCTAAAAAACCTTCATAACGGTGTTTGGCGGCGCTGGAATTGGGAACGCCGATGGCGTAAGCGATCTGCTTGTGTCCATGTTCCACAATATAGCTGGCTAACTGGTAAGAGGACGCATAATCATTGGCATAGAGCTGGTCTGCGAAGATGCCTTCCTGATTGCGGTCGAAGATGATCACCGGGGTAGTTTTGCTTATGCTCTTTAAAAGTTCCTGGTTCTGCCCGGTGGGGGCGATTATGATGGCGTCCACCCTTTTCTGCAGAAGACGGTACAGGTATTCCCGTTCTTTATCCCCATTTTCATTGGAATTACAGAGAAGCACAAAGATCTTTTTTTCAAAAAGGATTTCTTCTGCGATCTTAAAAATCTTGGCGAAGAAGCTGTTGGAAATGTCGGAAAAAATGATCCCGATAATCCGTTCATTCCTGGAGCGCAGGGCCCTGGCGTTGTCATTGGGAATATAATTAAAATGCTCGATTGCAGCCTGGATTCTGCCAGCGGTTTCTTCATTGAGCTGGCGGGTTTTATTGATATATCTGGAGACCGTGGCAATGGACACATCCGCGTATTTAGCGATGTCTTTAATGGTTACTTTTTCTTTTTTCATGTTATTTGTTTTGCGTCACCTGACTGCCGCCTTTCATAATAGTAGACACATTCTTTTGCATTTTCTGGGAAAATGCATCATTAAAGCAGATTGGTTAATTTTAACATAAAAACGGTCTGTTTTCAATCCCGGCTGAGGTAATATGGAGAATGCCTGGAAAAATATAGTAACAGGCCAGACCGCTTATTTTCCTGACCCAAAAGGCCGGTCAAGAAGCATCGGATGCCCATCCGATGTGAAAAATTGATGTAACAGTTCAGATAGGTCTGCGCATTTACTGGGCGGACCGTACGAAAATATTGCGGCTGCAGGCATCCAGCCCCTCGCCGCAGGCGGTTTTAATGGGCTGGATGCGTAACAGTTCAGACCTGTCTGAACTGTTACAAATTGATAAATAAATTTACAGTTTGAACAAAATTTTCCTTGTATTTCACATAAGTATGTGATAATATACAAATGGAAAACGTTTACCGTGAAAACGATTACCGATAAGGCAATCACAAAAAATATGAAGGGAGGAGGGAAAATGAACCGGTTTGTGCCGAACCCGGAGACAGGGTTAATCTTTAATATCCAGCGTTTCTGCCTCCATGACGGGCCGGGGATCAGGACGGCTGTATTCTTTAGCGGCTGCCCCTTAACGTGTCCGTGGTGCTGCAATCCCGAATCGGAAAAGCTGCGGCCAGTTCTGCTGCATGATGGAAAAACCTGCGCGCTCTGCGGCCTTTGTGCCCGTAACTGCCCGTCAATGGCCGTTTCCATATCCGGCGGATTCTGGAAAATGGATCCCGGCCGGTGCACTGCCTGCGGACGCTGCGCCGCCGCGTGCCCTCATGATGCACTGGAACTGAGCGGACGGGTTTATACGTTGGAAGAGGCGGCAAATGAAGTGTTAAAGGACCAGGCATTTTTTGAAAAATCAGGGGGCGGGGTGACATTGAGCGGCGGAGAAGTGCTGATGCAGGCTGAATTTGCGGCAAAGCTGGCAAAGCGCCTGAAAACATCCGGTGTCCATACGGCCTGTGAGACTACGGCGGCGTTATCAGGTGCTGCATTTGAACAATTGATGGCTGAGATGGATTATATAATGATTGATATCAAGCATTATGACGCAGAGAAATTATGGCAGACATGCCATGGAGACCTTAATATCATTTCCGGCAACATCAAAGCGGCAGTAAATTATGGTATTCCCCTCGCCGGGAGGATTCCTGTCATTCCAGGGTTTAACTCCTCCATGCAGGACATGGAAGGATTTGCCCTGTTTGGAAGGGAGTTGGGGATCAGGGAAATTCATCTGCTGCCCTTCCACCAGATGGGAGAAGAAAA
Source organism: Clostridium sp. MCC353 (assembly GCF_018785315.1). Lineage (GTDB taxonomy): Bacteria > Bacillota > Clostridia > Lachnospirales > Lachnospiraceae > CHH4-2. The sequence continues at coordinate 7,838 of NZ_WQPN01000130.1, forward strand.
ATATGAACGCCTTCAGAAGCAGTACCTGATGAAGGATGAGCCGCCTCTCCATAAAGAGGATTTAATGAAATATGCCGGTTATTTGGAATCCAGAGGATTTCAGGTTGAGATTGGAGGATGAGAGATGAATATCAGAAAGCCTACAGAAAGGATTCAGAGATTACGAAGGAAGATAATCGATCTTCCGGCATCGATTTGCGCCGAACGGGGAGCCCTTGTGACAGAAGTTTATAAACAGTATGAATATCTGCCCACCATAAGGCTCCGCGGCAAATGCCTGGAACATGTCCTGGACAAGATGACCATCTATATCGGTGAAGACAGCCTGCTGGCGGGAAACCAGGCGAGCGCGGATAAGGCCGCTCCTGTTTTCCCGGAGTATGGAATTGACTGGGTGGTCGGGGAGCTGGACAGTTTTTCTAAACGGGATGGGGACCGGTTTGAGATCACAGAAGATGTAAAGAGCCAGATCCGGGAATTTGCCCCTTATTGGGAGAACAAAACCTTGAAACAAAAGGCTTTATCCATGATGCCTGATGTGGCAAAGCTCTATTATGATCTGGGAATTATCAAAGCGGAAGGCAGCATTACATCGGGCGACGGCCATGTGGCCATGGCTTATGACAAGATATTGAAGAACGGCCTTCTGTATTATCGTGATTATGCGGAAAAGATGTGTGAGGCGCTGGATACTTCCGATTATACGAAGATCAAAAGCTATCATTTTTATCAGGCGTTCATAGGCGTGGCGGATGCTGTGATCCGGTTTTCAAACCGGTATGCAGACTTGGCGGAAACCATGGCGCAGGATCAGGCGGCGGATGAAACCAGAAAAATGGAGCTGTTAAACCTGGCGAAGGTGTGCAGAAAGGTGCCCGCCCATCCGGCCGGAACCTTCTATGAGGCAGTTCAGTTTGTATGGATGATCCATCTCATTTTACAGATCGAATCCAACGGCCATTCCTATTCTTACGGACGTTTGGACCAGTATCTGAACCCATACTATGAAAGCTCTTTAAAAAATGGAGACATTACGGAAGAAGAGGCCCTGGAGCTGATCGAAAACCTGTGCATAAAAACATTGTCAGTGAATAAAGTCCGCAGTTGGGAGATGACTAAGACCGGGGCTGGAATGCCGCTGTACCAGAACATCACCATCGGGGGCCAGACGCCAGCGCAGCCTCATGAAGACGGGGTCAACCCTGTCACCATGCTGATTTTAGAAGGGGTGGGAGCTTTAAAGCTTCCGCAGCCAAATCTGACGGTGCGGTATCACGCCAAAGCGCCGGAAGCGTTTATGAAAGCCTGCATGGAAGTGGTGAAGCAGGGATTTGGAATGCCGGCCTTTAATAATGATGAAATCATCATACCATCCTTTATAGAAAAAGGGGTGGAAGAATTTGACGCTTACGATTATTCCGCAGTGGGCTGCGTGGAGGTGGCCGTACCGGGAAAATGGGGATACCGTTGTACGGGAATGAGTTTTATCAACTTTCCGAGAACCCTGCTGGCCGCGTTAAATGATGGAGTGGAGCCGGATTCAGGAATCCGTGTTTTTGAGGGAACGGGCCATTTAAGGGATATGAGTTCCTTTGAACAGGTTTTAGAAGCGTGGAAATGTGCGGTCCGGGAAGTGACACGGGTTTCGGTCATGATTGACAACTGCGCCGATATCTGTTTAGAGGAAGGGTATCCGGATGTGCTGTGCTCCGCGTTGACAGAGAACTGTCTGGAACGGGGAAAAGCGCTGAAAGAAGGCGGAGCCAAGTATGACTTCATCAGCGGGCTCCAGGTAGGGATTGCTAATTTAGCGGATTCCCTGGCTGCCCTGAAAGATGTGGTATTCACAAGAAAACTGGTTTCCCCGGGAGAATTGTGGGATGCCCTGAAGGAGGATTTTTCCAGCCCAAGAGGACAGGAGATCAGGCAGATTCTGGAACATTGTCGCCATAAATATGGAAATGACGACGATTATGTGGATCAATTGATTGCGGATGCCTATGAGGATTACATACAGGAGATTACCAAATACCACAACACCCGGTACGGCAGAGGTCCGGTTGGCGGAGGCTATTACGCAGGAACCTCTTCCATATCGGCCAATGTTCCCCATGGAGCGGCCACCATGGCCACGCCGGACGGACGAAAGGCGGGGGAACCTCTGTCGGAGGGCTGTTCTCCGGCACACAACCGGGACAGAAAAGGGCCTACGGCTGTTTTTAAATCCGTATCCAAGCTTCCGACAAAAGAGATCACAGGAGGCGTCCTGCTGAACCAGAAAATCAGCCCGTCCATCATGGAGGAGGAACGGAATGTGGAAAAGCTGATTCTGATGATCCGCACATTTTTCGACACTCTGAAAGGTTTTCATGTCCAGTTCAATATTGTTTCGAAAGAGACGCTGCTGGATGCACAGATACATCCTGAAAACCACAAAGATCTGATCGTGAGGGTGGCAGGCTACAGCGCATTTTTCAACGCATTGTCCCGGATGACCCAGGACGACATCATTGAGAGGACGGAACAGAAAATTTAAGCAGTTACTATGATAATGACAGGGAGAAACAAAATGAAAATTCTCATCGATACGGCGGATATAACCGTCATCAAACAACTTTATACACTCTATCATTTTGACGGGGTGACAACCAATCCTACCCTGCTTTCTAAAATTGAGGGCAGGCCGCTGGACATATTAAAAGAGATCAGGGAGGCAATCCCTGAAGAAGCCCAGCTTCATGCAGAGGTGATATCGGACAGATCAGACGTGATGGTGAAAGAGGCCTATCACATCCTCGATGTGGCAGGGGGCAACACCTATATTAAAATACCGGTATGCACCGAAGGCTACAGGGCGATCAGGATTCTGTCTGAAAATGGGGTGAAAGTCACGGCCACGGCGATTTTTAATCAGGCCCAGGCGGCGCTGGCTGCTCACGAAGGGGCGGTTTTTGCGGCGCCCTATATTCACCGGATCAACAATAAAGGCTATGACGGAGTCGGCACAGCGCTGGAAATACAGAAGCTTTTGACGGCCCAGCAGTGTAAAACAGGGCTTTTGGCGGCCGCATTTGAGAATGTGGCCCAGGTGGCCAAAGTGCTGGAGAGCGGCGCAAAAGCTTTGACCGTAACCCCGGATATCCTTATGGAAATGATCGAAAACAGCCTGACGGAAGGGGCTGTCAAGAACTTTTATTCAGATTTCAGCCAGCATTTTCAGCAGGAGAACATGTTGGAAAAATAAATTATAAACCAGGGAGGGTTTCATATGAAGTGCAGACAATTATTCGCAGCAGTATTGGGGACAGCAGTTATGGTATCTATGGCAGCAGGGTGTTCAGGAGGAAAGGGGAAATCCGGGGAGTTAAATCACCTGGCGGTTTCGGGAATCAGCAGCACTTCCCAGTATCTGCCGGTGTATGTGGCGGAGAAAAAAGGATGGTTTACAGAAGCGGGGCTGGAGATCGAAGATGTGATGTTTACCAGCGGTCCTGTTCAGATGGAATCCCTGTCCTCTGATTCCTGGGATATCGGTTTGACCGGAATTGGAGGAGTGCTTGCGGGGGCGATCCGCTATGACGCATTGATCGTCAGCGCCAGTTCTACGGATATCGGCCAGTATGTGTTCGCGAGAAAGGATTCCCCCATCGTGGCGGCGGGGAAAGGTCATAACACCCTCAGCCCGGACATCTATGGAGACGCAGAGTCCTGGAAAGGGGTTAAGGCGCTCTGCAGTACGGGAACGGTGCTCCAGTACACACTGGTTAAGACTTTAAAAGGATTTGATATGTCCAAAGATGATGTGAACTTTGTTGCCATGGACGGCCCCACAATTTACAGTTCCTTCCTGGCGGGTGAAGGGGACATCTGTGTGATGGGAAATGCGGCAGGCGCATTCACCCTTCTTGGGATGCCGGATGAATTTGTGCCGATTTCAGATGCCAGGCAGGCGAAAACCGGGCTGATCACCAATATTATGGCCAATAAGAACAGTTATAAGGACGAAAAGAAATATGAATCCATGAAAGAATTCCTGAAAATCTACTTTAAGGCAGCCCAGTGGATCGATGAAAATCCCGACGAAGCGGCCCAGTATATGCTGGATTTCTCAGAAGAGGGAGGAACCAAGACGGATCTGGAAACATGTAAAAACCTTCTGGCAGCCGATCAGTATTATACCGCCGAAGAAGCCTATCAGATGGCAACGGACCAGGCAGAGGGCCAGGATTGTTCCAGCATGGAAGCGGATCTTAGAGATACCCTTCAGTTCTTCATCGATACCGGAAGCTACCGGCAGGAAGACCAGGAAAGCTTTAAAAACCATGTGGACGCAAAGCTTATCACCGACGTATACCAGTCTATGAAATAATTTGAGGTGATCATATGAGTACGATGAATCCAAAATCCGCCGGGTCAGACTATCAGGCCTGGCAAAACAGACAAATGAATGAAATGATAAAGTATTATTTTTTATGCTTTTTGGGTATCTTCGCATTTTTTGCCCTGTGGCAGATGATCGTGGTGACAGGAACCGCTGATTCCAAACTGCTGCCCGCGCCGACCCAGGTATTTGAAACGGTCATTCAGAAATTTTCTGAGAAGGAACCGGACGGAAATACTATGTTTATCAATATTATGGCCAGTCTTCAGGTGGCGCTTTCCGGTTTTTTGCTGGCCATTGTCATTGGAATCCCGCTGGGACTTGTGATGGGGTGGTACCGGCTGGCGGAATCATTTTTCAGGCCCATATTTGAACTGGTGCGCCCGATCCCTCCGATTGCGTGGATTCCTCTTGTGGTGGTATGGTTTGGAATCGGTCTGAAAGCCAAGGCGTTAATCATCTTTTTCTCAGCATTTGTGCCCTGTGTCATCAATGCTTATACGGGGATCCAGCTTACCAGCCGGACGTATATCAATGTGGCAAAGACCTTTGGGGCATCGGAGACGGAGATTTTTTATAAGGTGGGCATCCCCTCCTCCCTGCCGATGGTATTTGCCGGAATCCGGGTGGCGCTGGGAAACTCCTGGTCAACCCTTGTTGCGGCGGAGATGCTGGCAGCAACGGCAGGGCTGGGATATATGATTCAGTTTGGAAGGACCATCGCCAGGCCGGAACTGGTAATTGCAGGCATGGTGGTGATCGGTGCGATTGGCGCAGTCCTGTCCGGCATTCTGTCTTTTACGGAGAAAAAATTCATCAAAGGCCAAAAGGGCGTAAGTGATTAACGGGGGAAGCAGATATGGATAAAAATAAAAAGAGTAATTGGATGAATACCGCTTATATGGTGCTGCCCGCAGCGGCAATCCTTTTGGTGCTGGCGGGATGGATATCATTTGCGTTTTTAAATCCCAGACTGATGCCGGGGCCGGTGGAGGTGATGCACCGTTTTGTAAAGACTTTTACGAAACCGGTGGCCAATACCATCTTGTTTGGGCATATATGGGCCAGTTTAAGGCGGGTGCTCATCGGATTGATTTTTGCCTGGGTGATTGGGACCAGCCTTGGGGTGCTGATCGGATGGAATAAGAATGCCAGGGCATTTTTAGGCAGCGTGCTGGAAGTTTTGCGTCCGATTCCTCCCATCGCATGGATTCCCCTGGTTATCATGTGGTTTGGGATCGGAGAGTTTTCCAAGATATTTATTGTATTTATCGGCACCATATTCGGTTTAATTGTCAATACTTCCGCCGGAATCAAGCTGGTGGACCGGATCAATGTGGATGCGGGGAAAATATTTGGCGGGAACCAGAGGCAGATTCTGATCGATATCGTAATCCCCACCGCACTGCCATCCATATTTGCCGGTGTGCGCACGTCTGTGAGCTGCGGCTGGACCACGGTCGTGGCCGCTGAAATGCTGGGAGCGAAAGAGGGGCTGGGATCTCTGGTCACCAAGGGCTGGCAGGGCAATGATATGGCTCTTGTTTTGGTGGCCGTGATCAGCATAGCCGCGATCGGAGCTTTGTTGTCGGTGATTTTATCTAAATTAGAAAAGGTTGTGTGCCCATGGAACAATATTTAAAATGTAAGCTGGAAGTGAAGAATATCACGAAGACATTTTTTACGGAGAAAGGGAAATTTGAAGCGATTAAGGATGTCTCTTTCCAGGTCAATGAAGGGGAATTCCTGGTTCTTCTGGGGCCGGGGCGGTGCGGGAAATCTGTGCTTTTAAATATCATCTCCGGTCTGCTGGACCAGACGTCAGGGGCGGTTTATTACGACGGAGAGGAAATACATGGCGTCACCCCCCAGATCAGCATGGTATTTCAGAAGATTGCGATTATGCCCTTTAAGACGGTCAGGGAGAATGTGGAACTGGGGTTAAAATTTGCAGGCGTGGACAAAAAGGAGAGAAATGAAATCTCTCAGCATTATATCGACTTAGTGGGTTTGAATGGCTTTGAGAATTCCTATCCAACCCAGTTATCCGGGGGAATGAAGCAGAGGGTGGGGATTGCGAGAGCCTATGCCACCCATCCCCAGGTGCTGATCATGGACGAACCCTTCGGCCAGCTGGATGCCCAAACCAGATATTCCATGCAGAATGAAATTCTGCGCATCAGCGGGGAAGAAAAAAAGACGATCATCTTCGTTACCAACAACATTGAAGAAGCATGCAGTTTAGGGGACAGAATTGTGCTTTTAAGTTCCTGTCCTGCCCAGGTGAAGGCGGTCTATGACATGAGTTTTCTTCCCAAGCCGAGAGATATTGTCAGCGAAGAATTTTTGACCGTACGTCAGAAGATATCAGACAATACGGACCTGGCTTTATAACATGAGAAAGGTTTAAGATATGGAAAATGATAACAGAGAAGTAAAGGTAAAAGTCGAAAATCTGACTAAAAAATTCGGGGATCTGATGGTCTTAAATGATATCAGTTTTGACATTAAAAAGAATGAATTTCTCTGCGTTGTAGGCCCCACCGGCTGCGGAAAGACGACTTTTTTAAACTGTCTGACAAAGATTTATACGCCCAGCGAAGGAGAGATTTACATAGACGGCGAACCGGCGGACCCGAAACGCCACAACATTTCTTTCGTATTCCAGGAACCGTCCGCATTTCCATGGCTGACCGTCCGGGAGAATCTGGAGTTCGGCCTTGGGGTTAAGAGGGTAAATAAAGCGGAAGTTAAAAACCGGGTGGATAAAATCATGGATCTCATGGGGCTGAAAGATGTGGAACACGCGTATCCAAAGGAACTTTCCGTCAGCGTAGAACAGCGTATCATCATCGGACGGTCATTTGTCATGCAGCCGGACCTGCTTTTGATGGATGAGCCCTATGGGCAGATGGATATTAAAATGCGGTTTTATTTGGAAGATGAAGTGATCCGCCTGTGGAAGGAACTGGGAAGCACGGTCATCTTCATCACCCATAATATTGAGGAAGCGGTCTATCTGGCAGAACGGGTGCTGATCCTGAGCAATAAACCGACTACGGTAAAGGAATCCTTAAAGATCGACCTGCCTCATCCGAGAAATATTACAGACCCTAAATTTATTGAATACCGGAATTATATAACAGACGCAATCAAGTGGTGGTAAAAAGCAGGAATGGGGTAAATGTATCTGCAGTGTCTGGATATATGGAGAAACAGTGTTCAGGAAATGGAGACGCCTTTGAAAACGGACGTTAAAAGCCGGATTCAAAGGCGTTTTTGTGCGGCTTTTTCTGGGTGGCTGTTGTGCGGAAACCATTTTTAACAGTAAACGTGGTCGGATTCATATTTTAAAAGCTGCTGGATAAACAGCCGCACCTGAGGCAGTTCAAAGTAGTTGTTTTTGTAGAGAATATAGGTGGAGCGTTCCAGCGGGGTCCCGTCTTTAAAATAAAGCTTTTCAACATATCCGTCAAAATCATCCAGGCAGATTTGGGGCAGGATGCACCAGCCCAGACCCTGTACCACCATGTTCCTGGCGCTGTTCACGTTATCCACCCATAACTTGACGGGAATTTCTGATAATCCGTGTTCCAATCTCCATCGGTCGATCTGTTCAATCAGATTATCGTCATTCTGACGGCCGATATATGGGATTTCTTTCAAATTCATTCCTTCAAATTTTTTACTGTATACAATGCACATGGGTTCTCTGCTTACCAGCACTTTCCCTTCGTTCCATGCGAATTCCCCTCTGGCGATCGCGATGGATATGAATTCATTCTGAAGCATCTGATAGAGTTGTTTGCTCTGGCCGGTGGATATGGTGATATGAACGGCCGGATACAGCGAAGAATATGCTTTTAAGATGAAAGGAAGCCGGTAATGGGAGTAGTTAAGAGATGATCCCAGGTTTAATGTACCGCCAACGGTGCCTTTGGTCAGATTGATCTGGTCACGCATGGCGGCTGCAGCAGCGGTGATCTGTCTGGCGTAGGGGAGCAGTTCTTCTCCGGCGGGGGTGAAGAGAATCCCCTTTTTGGAACGGTAAAACAGGCGGCATCCCAGTTCTTCTTCGATTTTTTGAATCCGTTTGGTTAAGGCGGGCTGGGTGCTGTAAAGCCGGCCGGCCGTTTTGGTGATGTTTTTTGTCTCATAAAGGTCTAGCAGCAGGGCATAGTCTTTTTCTTCCATAATAATGTCATCCATTCTCTGTACAAGCCAGGTTAATCATTCCTAAATGTTATGAATTATGATGAAATTATACCATTTTACAGAATGAATAGCAACCGCTATAATTGAGCTATGAAAATAAAGAGGAGTTTGGGATAACAGTTAAAATCTGTCTGAACTGACACAGTCCGGGTTACCGGTCACAAAGTGAACAGAAATAATTTCAGGAATAAAGGAGAAGGAAAAGATGAACGAGAACCGTTTGGAGGGAATCATAGATATGCATATCCATTCTGCGCCGGATATCCGTCAGCGGAAATTAAATGATCTGCAGATCATGGAAGCAGCAGTCAGAAGAGGGGTCAGGGCTGTTGTAATAAAATCACATCACGTGCCGACTGCGGACAGGGCGGCCCTGGTTAATCTGGTAAAGCGTGAAAAATATGGGGAGCAGCCGGAATTTACCATGTATGGCGGAATTGCGCTGAACCGTTTTGTAGGCGGTATCAATCCATGGGCGGTGGAAACCGCTTTAAAGCTGGGCGGAAAAGTGGTGTGGATGCCGACGAATACGGCCGAAAACCATTGCAGAAAAGAAGGAAGAGGGGATTACGTGGCCTGCACGGAGAACGGAAGGCCGGTAAAAGAGTTAAAATCTGTATTTGAGCTGATTAAGGAATATGACGCGGTGCTGGCGACCGGCCATATCTCTCCCGAGGAATGTTTTATGATTGCGGAAGGGGCCAGAAATGCAGGCGTAAAAAAGATTGTGATCACCCATCCGGAATTTCATATTGTGGGGATGAATCTGGAAGATCAGATCAGGATTGTAAAAGATTATGGCGTGATGCTGGAGCGGGTTTATGCGCAGCCCATTGGAGGCGGTAATTATAAAAAGAATCTTGCGGATAATGCAGAGGCGGTACGGGCCATCGGCAGTGAACACATCATCGTGTCCACCGACGGGGGACAGATGCAGAATCCAGAGTGGTTTCATACCATAGAAGAATATATTGACTATCTTTATGACGCAGGGATTACAAAACAGGAGATTGACCAGATGACAAAGACGAATCCGGCATCCATGCTGGGAATCGGACCGCTGTAGGAGAAGGAGAAAGAGAAAATGGAACAGTTAAAAAATATAAAACTATACGGAATTGAGCTTCCGGTTTTCGCATTTTTTGCAGTGGTGATTCTGGTATCTGCCTGGCTGGGAATCATACCGAACCAATTAATCGGTGCGGTGGCCGTTTTATTTACATTAGGCATTCTGCTGGGCGAACTTGGGGAACGGATTCCGATTTGGAATAAATACTGTGGCGGCGGTGCGATCCTGGCCTTTCTGGTATGTGGAATACTGCAGTATAAGGGGCTGCTGCCGGAAGGCGTTGCAGCGATTTCAAAAGGCTGGATGAATGAATACAGTTTTCTGAACCTGTTTATTTCCTTTTTAGTGGTAGGCAGCCTTTTGGGGCTGAACCGGAATCTGCTGATCAAATCCAGCACCTTATTTCTGCCCACAATTCTCTGCGGTTTAGTGGGCGCCGCGCTGCTTGGATGTTTGGGCGGTTTCCTTTTCGGAAAGAACCCTTTTGAAATTCTCACGGCCTATGTGCTCCCGATCATGGGCGGTGGAGCAGGGGCAGGGGCAATTCCCATGGCTCAGGTTTATGCGGATGTGACCGGCCAGGATTCTTCTTCCTATCTGTCTTTTGCACTGGCAATCTTGGCTGTTGGCAATATCGTGTCTGTTGTATTTGCGGTAATTCTCAACACTGTAGGTACAATTATTCCCAAGCTTTCAGGCAAAGGAGAACTGGTAAAGACAGGAAAATCCGTGGATGTGGAAGAAAAGAAGAGTGTGACGGTTACTATGGATGATATCGCTGCGGCAATTTTCTTAACCGGCGGATTCTTTGTGCTGGCCCAGTTGACAGCCAAGAAAATCCTTCCATCCATATTTGGCGTATCCATACCGAATTTCGCGTATCTGATTATATTTTCCGCCCTGGCTAATGTGTTCAATCTGATTCCTGAAAATCTAAAAGCCGGAGCACAGAAATGCCAGCAGTTCTGCGCCGGAAAAATGATCTGGATCCAGATGGTCGGCTGTGGAATCACCTTAATTGATTTCAATGAAATGCTGGGTGTACTCAGCATCAGCAACCTGGTGATAACCGTATTAATCGTACTTGGCGCAGTGCTCGGAAGCGCCCTGTTTGGAATTTTAGTTGGATTTTATCCGGTGGAAAGCGCGATTACAGCCGGTCTCTGTATGGCCAATATGGGTGGAGCCGGCGATCTGGCAGTTCTTGGGGCAGCCAGGAGAATGAATCTTATGAGCTATGCCCAGATCAGTTCCAGAATCGGCGGCGCTATGGTTTTACTGATCGGAAGTCTGGTTTTCCAGTTTATTTAATTACATAAAATATGATGGAGGGATTCAAAATGAGGAAATTTAAAACAGTATTTATGCGGGGCGGCACAAGCAAGGGATGTATGTTTTTAAGAGAAGATCTGCCAGAAGACCGGTCTGCCTGGGATTCCATCTTTCTCCAGGTAATGGGGTCCCCGGACCCCAAGCAGATTGACGGAATGGGCGGAACCGTATCCTCTAATAATAAAATAGTGGTGGTGTGGAAAAGCGATATGCCGGATGTGGATGTGGAATATCTGGTGGGCCAGGTGATTGTGGGAAAGAATCAGGTGGATTATAAGTCCAACTGCGGCAACATGACCGCGGCAGTAGGACCATTTGCGGTGGAAGCCGGTCTGGTAGATATCGTTGAACCGGTTACTGCGGTCCGGCTGTTTAACCGGAATACGGATAAATACATACAGGTTACGGTTCCGATCGACCCGGTAACCAGGAATTTTGCCCAGGACGGGGAATGCGCGATTGCAGGGGTGGACGGCACCGCCGCGGAACTGCTGGTGAAATTTATGGATCCTGCGGGAGCGAAAACAGGCATGCTGCTTCCCACCGGCAATGTCCTCGATGTTTTGGATATTCCGGGATTTGGCCGGTTGGAGGCCACCATACTGGATGTATCCAATCCAATGGTTTTAGTAAAGGCGGAAGATATCGGAATGACAGGGATGGAACTGCCGGAGGAAATTAACGGAAGTCCCGTGATCTGCGATCTGCTTGAAAAGATCAGGGGTACGGCGTGCTGTATGATGGGATTCGCAAAGGATCTGGAAGATGCGGCAAATAACAGTCCGGCAGTTCCGAAAGTCGGTTTTGTCACAACTCCTAAATCCTATACCGATATAGCAGGGCAGCAGGTTGATGAGGGAGAAATGGATATCTGTGCCAGGGTTATTTCTGTGTTTAAATGCCACAAGGCCTGTCCGCTCACCTCAGCCGGCGCCATCAGTGTTGCGGCAGCCATGGAAGGCTCTGTGGTGCAAAAGGTATTGAGGCCGGCAGGGGATAAGAGCCGCGTCAGAATAGGCCACCCCAGCGGAATTATGACTATGTGCCCGGAACTGACCGAACAGGACGGAGAATTAAAACTTCCAAGCGTGGCAGTTCAGAGAACAGCCAGACGCATTATGGATGGAACGGTATATATCAGGAATTAGAGATAGGCAGGAAGTTTAATTATCGATAACAGAAACAGACAGATATAAACGATGCTGAAAGAGCAGAGAATAATTTAATAGAATTTTTCCATACTAAGTAACAAGTTGGTATGTATAGAAAATGGAAACAATTCAGACGTCTGATCTTCCAGGCCGAAAAAGCCGGTCAAGAAGCATCGGATGTGCATCCGATGTGAAAATGGATAAAAATAGCTGATTACAAGCCTATCTTTATCCATTTTCCCTCCGTCTGGAGTGTTGCGAAAAATCAGCTTTTGCAGCTGTTTTTTATTTCATAGGAAAGTTCATCCTATGAAATAAAAAGCCCTCCGGGCAGGAACGCACTACGGCGGAAAGGAAATATGCCGCTGAAGCGACCCGCCGCAGGCAGAGATGCCCGGGAGCGGGATTTTTTCTTGTTACTATAACTATTTTTCCTCATGGAGGTATCGTATGGATTCCGTATGGACAGAAAGCAGCAGGATCAGGGGATTTCAGCCTCTGAAAGGAGATTTAAAAACAGATGTATTGATTGTGGGCGGCGGAATGGCCGGCATTCTCTGCGGATATTTTTTGCAGCAGGCCGGTGTGGATTATGCCATCGTGGAGGCGGATACGGTGTGCAGCGGCATCACGAAGAATACGACGGCCAAGATCACATCCCAGCATGGTTTGATCTATCATAAGCTGGTCCGGGAATTTGGGGTGGAAAAGGCCCGCATGTATCTGGATATCAATGAAGCGGCATTGAAAAAATACCGGGAACTCTGTAAAAATATTGACTGCGATTTTGAAGATAAAGATTCCTATGTGTATTCCACAGACCGGTATCAAAAACTGGAGCAGGAGTTAAATGCCTTAAATGAAATCGGATTTGATGGAGATTATGTAAAAGACCTGCCGCTGCCCTTTCAAACGGAGGGCGCGGTACGGTTCAAAAACCAGGCCCTGTTCCATCCGTTAAAATTCATCGCCTCCATTGCGGAAAATTTAAATATTTATGAGCATACCAAAGTACTGGAGTTTGCGGGCCTCACCGCTTCCATACACGGCGGGACGGTCACAGCAGACCACATCATTATAGCCACCCATTACCCCATCCTCAACAAACACGGGGCTTATTTTGCGAAAGAATATCAAAACCGTTCCTATGTGCTGGGGCTTTTGAACGCGACTGAGGTGAACGGCATGTATGTGGACGAGGCGGAAAAAGGGCTTTCATTCAGGAATTACAAGGATCTGCTTCTGCTTGGCGGCGGCAGCCACAGGACGGGGAAGAAAGGGGGAAAATGGCAGGAGCTGGAGGCATTTTCCCAAAAATATTATCCGGACTCGGTGGAGAAATACCGCTGGGCCACACAGGACTGCATGACCTTGGACCAGGTGCCCTATATCGGCCTTTATGGGAAAAGTACCAAAGGGCTGTACGTCACAACCGGGTTCAATAAATGGGGCATGACATCCTCCATGGTATCGGCGATGATCCTGACGGATCTGATCTTGGGAAAAGAAAATCCCTATGCGCAGGTGTTCAGTCCCCGGAGAACGGTTTTAAGGCCACAGTTGGTGGTGAATCTGGCGGAATCCACGGCGAATCTGCTCACCATTTCCAAAAAGCGCTGTCCCCATATGGGCTGCGCATTAAAATGGAATCCGGAAGAGCGGACCTGGGATTGCCCCTGCCATGGTTCCCGCTTTACAAAGGACGGAGAGCTGATCGACAATCCGGCCACAGATGATTTAAATTAGGATTATTTATGGAAGAAAGCCCTGTGATAGGAATTGGGACTGAAATGAAAACATATATATAGGGAAAAAGGCAAAGGAGAACCTCTGTTGATCATTCACACAGTTCAGCCGGGAGAGTGTTTGCAGGAGATTGCCAACCACTATCGGATCCCGCTTAAACGCCTGATTGAGGACAACGGGATACACAGCATGAACCATCTGGTGCCGGGGGAGACCCTGGTGATTCTCTACCCGGAAACGGTGCACACAGTTCGTCCCGGTGAATCGGTCTGCTCCATCGCCAGGCTGTACGGCATATCTGTTAATCAGATTTACCGCAATAATCCGGGGCTGACGGAACAGACTTTTATCTATCCGGGCGAGCAGCTTGTCATTACGGTGAGCCGCCGCCACCCGGAGAATATAGAGGTGGGAGGATATGCCTACCCGTCCGTCAATAAGCGCCTGCTTCAGAATACTCTGCCGTATTTGAGCTTTTTCATTCCATTTACCTATGAAATATCGGAACAGGGAGAATTGGGAGGGCTGAAAGACGCTGCAGCAGTTGCCATGGCCAAACAGTTTCACGTCAGGCCGGTGATGAACCTCTCCAATCTGCGGGAACCCCATGGATTTAACACGGAACTGGCCCACATCATATTAAATGACCGGGATGTCCAGGACCGGGTGATAGAAGAAACGTATGAGAACATCCTTTTAAAAGGGTACGAAGGCCTGGACATAGATTTTGAATATGTGAAGGAAGAAGACAGCCTGAAGTTAGCCAGGTTCATCGGACGCTTCCATGACCTGCTGAACCCCATGGGCTACCCCGTCTTTACGGCGCTGGCGGCAAAAACCTCGTCAGACCAGAGAGGGATTTTATTCGGCGGCCATGATTATGAGGCGGTGGGCAGCGAAGCGGACGGGGTTTTGTTGATGACCTATGAATGGGGGTACTGTACAGGACCGCCCATGCCCGTAGCCCCCATTGAAAATGTCCGCCGTGTTTTAAATTACGCAATTACCCAAATGCCGCCGAAAAAGATCTTTTTAGGAATACCAAACTATGGATACGACTGGCCCCTTCCCTATAAGGAGAAAATGACCCGGGCCGTTTCCATCACCAATGAGCAGGCCCTTCAACTGGCCTGGAAATATGGAAGAAGCATTGAATACGACGATTCCGCCCAGACCCCTTTCTATCAGTACATAGATGGCGGCGTCAGACATGAAGTCTGGTTCGAAGACGCCAGAAGCATACAGGCAAAACTGGAACTGGTTGCGGAATATGGCCTGAAAGGGGCCGGATACTGGAACCTCATGCGTCCGTTTACGCAGAACTGGTGCCTTTTGGACGCCCTATATAAAATCAGACAGTGAGGGGGCTTGGAAAAGACGTTTGCATAGTTCGCTGTGCCGATCCCATCAGGATCAAATCTTCTGCAAAATAGGATGCATATTTGCCGGAAAGCAAGTTTTGGCTCCCCTTTAGTGATTGAAAATATAAATCAGAACGTCTATAATTTATGTAACAGTTCAGTCGGAGGGAAAATTGATAAAGAAAGCAGCGCCTGCGCGCTTGTAATCAGCTTTCTTTATCAATTCGGCTTTCTTTATCAATTTCTGCAACAGATGGACATCCAATGCCTCTTGGCCGGTTTTTCGGACAAGAAGACCAGCCGCCTGAACGATTACTAATTTATTTAAAAAATGAGGTTGATATGGCTGTGCAGCCAACTCAGGCTGGTAATTAGGGATAAGAGGTTTATATGAGCGTTACTGTGGAAGATTTATTAAAACTGCCCTCTCTCAGGGAGGCCAGGGTGGCAGGGGGAATGGGCGGTTTAAACAGGATTGTGTCTTCAATATCCGTGTTGGAATATGCGGATCCGGACAGCCTCCAGGACGATCTGTTTGACAACAATGAGTTTTACGGAAGTGAAATTGTGATATCGGGTCTGATCAGCGTCAAGGATGATATTTCCAAGCAGCTTAGGAATTTAAGGCGCCTTTCCGAATGTGGGGAAGTGGGGCTGATCCTGTATTATGTGGGTATTTTTATGCCAAAGGTGGATGAAAGCCTGGTTAAGCTGGCGGATGAACTGAATTTCGCCCTGATTGTGATGCCGGAAAACCGGATGGACCTGCGCTACAGCGAAGTCATCTGTGAAGTGATGGAGGCCATTTTTGAGGATCACAGGAAAGGGACGTTTATCGTGGGTGAGGTATTGGACAGCGTGGCTCGCCTTCCCGAACACAAAAGGACCGTGGACACTGCTATGAAAATGCTCAGCGACCGGATTCATGCTTCGGTTGTGCTGACAGACGGAACCCACCGTATCGTCAATGAGGCGGCCTGGCCCAGAGGGGCGGGGAATGGCCTGTATGACGGCTTATTTCAGGCACAGCTTCCCGAGGCGGGAGGGGAACCGGTGCGCTATCCTTTGGTTCCGGACTGCCTTTTATACCGCTATCCCGTGGCTTCCCGGCGTGCTTTGGGGATGGAATTATATTTTTTAAAGGAAAAGGAACCGCTTTCCCAGGAACTTTTAAAACAGTCGGTAGAGCTGATTTCCCTGGCAGTGAATATCTGGGGCCACCAGCAGGAGGAAGAGGTGATCACTGAACTGGTCCGGGCCATCATGCAGGATGAGCCGCTGAAAATGCGGCGGCTGGCAGGTCTGTTCCATATCGACGTGGTTTCCATCCATTCCATGTGGATCATCCGGGACCGCCGTCTGGAACAAAAAGCAGCCGGCCTTGCCATGCTGGAACATGTGCGTGAATTCCTGGCCCCGTATTCGAAAACCGTGGTGGCAGATATCTATGAAAATGATATGGTGGTGCTGATGGAAGGCCCGGGTTCTCTGGCGGAGGAAGAATCCCTGTCAAAACTACTGTTGGAGAAAACCGGCGGAGCGGATACCGTCCTTACTCTGTGCAACCACTTAAAAGATACCTCTGCGGTGCGCAATGCCTATCTGATGAACCAGAAGTATCTGCGGGACGCCAGACAAATTTATCCGGAAAAATGCCTGTTTGGGATGCAGGAGATCCGGTTTGCCAAGGAATGCCGCACTGTTATCGAAAAAGGAGAGGAAGAAACGGCAGCCCGCATCTCCGTTTTGGATGAGCTTTATGAGACCGGAGATGGGATGGAACTCAGAAAAACGCTGGGGGTCTACCTGCTGGATGGCGGCTGCAGCGTGACCCTGACGGCCAAGCTTCTGTTTCTGCATAAAAACACAGTGAAATACCGGCTGCAAAAGATCACCGATTGTCTGGGATACCGGGTGGGCCGGATGCCGGAGTCATTTCCGGCTTATTATGCAGCGGCTTTGGAGCGTCTGCTGGATAGTGTTTGATTCAAAAAAGTATAATCGTCCGTGCTGTTGTCTGATGGGACAATGCACGGACGATTTTTTGTACCATATGGACAATTACAGATGGAGGGAAAAGATTTATAATGGAAACAGCGTGAGCAGAGGACGAAATGAGCAGAGACAGTAACAAGCAGAGACAGTAACAAGCAGAGACAGTAACAAGCAGAGACAGTAACAAGCAGAGACAGTAACAAGCAGAGGCAGTAACAAGCAGAGGCAGTAATAAGCAGAAGCAGTAATAAACAGAGGCAGTAATGAGCAGAGGCAATAATAAGCAGAATCAGCAAAACTAACAGAAAAGGAGCAATGGAAATTGAGAAAGATTGGATTGAAAGAAATTGAAGATATCGCCTTAGGCGCTGCGCTTTTAGGAGCGGGCGGGGGCGGTGATCCCTATATTGGGAAGCTGGTGGCAATCGGAGCTGTGAAAGAATATGGCCCGGTCACTTTGCTGGATCCGGACGAAGTGCCGGATGATGCGCTGGTGGTGCCCATCGCCATGATGGGTGCGCCCACGATTTTGGGAGAAAAAGCGGTGGGAGGCAGTGAATATGAAACCCTGGCCCGTATGGTATCCCAGTTTTACGGAAAAGATATCTATGCTTTTATGCCTATTGAGGCAGGCGGCGTGAACAGCATGCTGCCCATTGCCGCCGC
Organism: Clostridium sp. MCC353; assembly: GCF_018785315.1. GTDB lineage: Bacteria > Bacillota > Clostridia > Lachnospirales > Lachnospiraceae > CHH4-2. The sequence goes on from NZ_WQPN01000130.1 coordinate 25,754, forward strand.
AGCCAGGCTGGGCATTCCGATGGTGGACGCGGATGGTATGGGCCGGGCATTTCCCGAGCTGCAGATGGTGACATTTACCATCGGAGGGGTGAAGGCAACCCCTATGGCGCTTACGGATGAAAAGGGAAACTGTGCCATTTTCGAGACCATCACAAATAAATGGACAGAGGAGCTGGCCCGAAGTGTGACCATGAGCTGCGGTGGGGCCGTTTCGGTCAGTCTGTTCTGTGTGGACGGGGCGACCCTGAAAAAGTATGCGGTGAAGAACATTGTGACCCGCAGCCAGCAGTTAGGCGAGGCCATCCGCACCATCAAATCCGTGACGGACGAAACGCCGGAGGAGTATTTTTTCCGCTATACGGAGGGCTTTAAACTGTTTAAAGGAAAAATAGCAGATGTGCTCAGGGAGACCAGAGGGGCATTTAACTTTGGAAAAGTGGTGTTGGAAGGGATCGGAGAATATAAGGGAAAGACAGCATTTATCGAATTCCAGAATGAAAACCTGCTGATGGAGATGGAAGGGGAAATTCTGGCGACTACACCGGATCTGATCTGCCTGGTGGATACGGAGACATTTGTTCCCGTGACCACAGACGCTTTAAAATATGGGAAGCGGGTGTTCGCCGTAGGGCTGAAATGTTTTGATTTATGGAGAACGGATGCAGGCCTGGAACTGGTCGGCCCCAGATATTTTGGCTGTGAGACGGACTATATTCCGCTGGAAGAACGGGTTAAGGGAGGAAATGCACATGTATAAGCTGGGAATCGATGTGGGAGGCACCAATACGGACGCGGTGCTGATTGATGAAAATCTTCAGGTGGCGGCGGAGATCAAACATCCGACTACCGGTGATATCTATGACGGAATTTTAGGAGCGCTGGACGATATCCTTAAAACATCCGGGATCGACAGAAAAGAGATCCGTCAGGCGATGCTGGGAACCACCCAGTGCACCAATGCCATTGTGGAACGGAAAAATCTGGCTCCTGTGGGAATCCTGAGGATCGGCGCTCCGGCAACCTTGGGCATACCGCCCATGGTGGACTGGGAAGATGACATCCGGGCAATAGCTGTGGAAACGGCCGTGATCGGCGGAGGGTTCGAGTACGACGGAAAAGAACTGGCGCCATTTGATGAGAAGGCAGCCAGGGAGTTCTTTGAGCGGATGAAGGGAAAAGTTTCGTCCATCGCCATTTCCTGCGTATTTTCAACGGTGAGAAATGATCATGAACAAAAGGCGGCCATGTTGTGTAAAGAGGTGATGGGAGAGGACGTCCATATTTCCATTTCCAGCGAGATCGGCTCCATGGGCCTGATTGAAAGGGAAAATGCCACGATTCTCAATGCGGCCTTATATCAGGTGGCGGAGCGTTTTACGGAAGGGTTTGCGAAGAGCCTGGCCGATCAGGGAGTTGATCAGGCACAGGTGTATTTATCCCAGAATGACGGCACGCTGATGACCATGGATTATGCCAGAAGATATCCTATTCTTACCATTGCCTGCGGGCCGACCAACTCCATCAGGGGAGCCAGTTATTTAAGCCGTACAAAGGATGCGATCGTGATCGATGTGGGAGGAACTACTACGGACTTAGGCGTGATCCAGAACAGTTTTCCCCGTGAATCCAGCTTATCCGCCGCCATCGGCGGAGTGAGAACCAATTTCAGGATGCCGGACGTGGTTTCCATCGGCCTTGGAGGCGGTTCTATTGTAAGGCGGAGAGGGGATCAGGTGACTGTGGGACCGGACAGCGTGGGATATGAGATTACGAAAAAGGCGCTGGTATTCGGAGGGGACACAGTGACGGCAACTGACATCGCGGTCCGCCTGGGAATGGCGGATATCGGGGATAAGAGCCTGGTTTCGGGTCTGGATGAGGAATTCGCCAGGAAGGCCATGGACAAGATCCGGGAGATGGTGGAGGATGGCATCGACGCCATGAAATTATCCCATGAAGACGCGGAAGTGATTCTGGTGGGAGGCGGCTCCATCATAATTCCTGAAAACCTGGCGGGCGCATCCAGAGTGCTGCGGCCTGAGTTCTTCGGAACGGCCAATGCCATCGGTTCGGCAATTTCCAAAGTGAGCGGAACTTATGAACAACTGATTAATTATGATGAGGTTCCCAGAGAAACTGCATTGGAACAGGCAAAAGCTGAGGCGGTGGAATTAGCTGTAGCAGCAGGGGCGGTGCCGGAAACTGTGGAGATCATCGATATGGAAGACGTGCCGCTGGCCTACTATCCGGGGAATACGAACCGGGTGAAGATTAAGGCGGCCGGGGATTTACGGAGCGTGTAGAGATTCTGGCCGGTTGAAGTGGGAAGATGTCCGGGTGAAGGGACGTTGGAACGGAGATTTGCTGCGGGACGGCGGGGAGGAAGCCCGGAACGAGGAAGTCCGGAACGAGGAAGTCCGGAACGAGGAAGCCCGGAACGAGGAAGC
>NZ_WQPN01000131.1 GCF_018785315.1 Clostridium sp. MCC353
GTCCCGGTGCCCGGTATGCGGGTCCGGGCTTATAAAAGTCGGGGAAAAGGTGATCCGGACAGAAGTTGTTTATGAACCGGTGGTGCTGAAAGTAAAGCAGTATATCCAGGAAATCAAAAAATGCAGGAACTGCGGAACGGCGGAAAGTACAAAAGAGACGCCGACCTTTGTGGGTGCCAGACTTCCAGGTGCGCTGCTGCCTCATTCCAT
>NZ_WQPN01000132.1:0-6522 GCF_018785315.1 Clostridium sp. MCC353
AAGAAGCGGCGGCTATCAGGGAAACCGAGACGGCCAGCAGCGCACCGGCGGCTATCAGGGAAACCGTGACGGCCAGCAGCGCAGCGGAGGTTATCAGGGAAATAATTACCAGGGGAACCGTGACGGCCAGCAGCGCAGCGGCGGCTACCAGGGAAATAACTACCAGGGGAACCGTGACGGCCAGCAGCGCAGCGGCGGCTACCAGGGAAATAATTACCAGGGGAACCGTGACGGCCAGCAGCGCAGCGGCGGTTACCAGGGAAATAACTACCAGGGGAACCGTGACGGCCAGCAGCGCAGCGGCGGTTACCAGGGAAATAATTACCAGGGGAACCGTGACGGCCAGCAGCGTACCGGCGGTTATCAGGGACAGAGAACCGGCGGCTACCAGGGCGGAGGCTATCAGGGGAACCGAGACGGCCAGCAGCGTACCGGAGGCTATCAGGGAAACCGTGACGGCCAGCAGCGCACCGGAGGTTATCAGGGAAACAGAGGCAAAGATGCGCCTAAATCCTTCGATACCCCGATTCAGGCAAAGCCTACCAGCAACAGACAGAATAAGAACGTCTACAAGAATGACCGTTTCGATAAGAGAGATAAAGATGAGGACATGAAACCAAAGTCAGCGAAAGTGTCTAAGCATCCGTTCCAGATGCCTCAGAAAACAGCGGAGACTAAGGTGGAAGATACCATCAAATCAATCATTATTCCTGAAGTTCTTACGATCAAGGAACTGGCTGACAAGATGAAACTCCAGCCGTCCGTTATCGTTAAGAAACTGTTCTTACAGGGAACGATTGTTACCCTTAACCAGGAAATTGATTATGAAAAAGCAGAAGAGATCGCGTTGGAATTTGACGTGCTCTGTGAAAAAGAAGTAAAAGTTGATGTGATCGAAGAGCTTCTGAAAGAAGACGAAGAAAATGACGAAGACTTACAGTCAAGACCGCCTGTTGTCTGCGTAATGGGCCATGTTGACCATGGTAAAACTTCCCTTTTGGATGCGATCCGTGAGACCAATGTTACCTCAAGAGAGGCCGGCGGAATCACCCAGCATATCGGCGCCTATGTGGTTGAGATCAATGGACAGAGGATCACATTCCTGGATACTCCGGGACATGAGGCATTTACCGCTATGCGTATGCGCGGTGCGAAATCTACGGATATCGCAATTCTGGTGGTAGCGGCTGACGACGGCGTTATGCCGCAGACCGTTGAAGCCATCAACCATGCAAAAGCGGCGGGAGTTGAGATCATTGTAGCGATTAACAAGATTGATAAACCGAGCGCCAACATCGACCGTGTAAAACAGGAGATGGCGGAATATGAGCTGGTTCCGGAAGACTGGGGCGGCAGCACAATCTTCGTGCCTGTTTCCGCACATACAAAGGAAGGAATCTCCGATCTTCTGGAGATGATTATTCTGACTGCGGAAGTAAAAGAATTAAAGGCGAATCCTAACCGTAAGGCCAGAGGCCTTGTAATCGAGGCGGAGCTGGATAAAGGAAAAGGCCCGGTGGCAACTGTGCTGGTACAGAAGGGTACTCTTCGTGTTGGCGATAATATCGCGGCCGGAGCATGTCACGGAAAGGTCCGCGCCATGATGGATGATAAGGGCCGCAGGGTGAAAGAAGCAGGTCCGTCCACACCGGTGGAAATCCTTGGATTAAACGACGTTCCCAATGCGGGAGAAGTCTTCGTTGCCACAGAAACAGATAAGGAAGCCAGAAGCTTTGCGGAAACATTTATTTCCGAAGGCAAGAATAAGCTGATTGAAGATACGAAAGCAAAATTATCCCTGGATGACCTGTTCAGCCAGATCAAGGCGGGCAATGTAAAAGAGCTGCCTCTGATTGTAAAAGCCGATGTTCAGGGATCTGTAGAGGCTGTAAAACAGAGCCTTGTAAAGATTTCCAACGAAGAAGTTGTGGTGAAGGTCATTCACGGCGGAGTTGGTGCGATTAACGAATCCGACGTTTCCCTTGCGTCCGCATCCAATGCGATCATTATCGGATTTAATGTAAGGCCGGATGCGACTGCAAAATCCATTGCGGAGCGGGAAAAAGTAGATGTAAGACTGTACCGGGTAATCTACCAGGCTATCGAAGACGTGGAAGCTGCCATGAAGGGTATGCTGGATCCTATTTTTGAGGAAAAAGTGATCGGCCATGCGGTGGTGCGCCAGACATTTAAGGCTTCCGGAGTTGGTACAATCGCAGGTTCTTACGTGATGGACGGAAAATTCCAGAGAGGCTGCAAGGCCAGAATCACCCGTAACGGCGATTTGATCTTTGACGGTCGTCTGGCATCCTTAAAGCGGTTCAAGGATGATGTGAAGGAAGTTGCAACCGGATATGAATGCGGTCTTGTATTTGAGAAATTTAATGATATTCAGGAAGACGATATGGTAGAGGCTTATGATATGGTAGAGGTGCCTCGTTAAGCTGTTTCCTGAAATGACAGAATGGAGCAGAACAATGCGTAAAAACAGTATAAAGAATACAAGAGTCAATATGGAAGTACAGCGCGAAATGAGCGAAATCATCCGCACGGAAATTAAAGATCCCAGGGTCCACGACGCTATGGTTACCGTAGTGTCCGTGGATGTAACCCCGGATTTAAAATACTGCAAGGCCTATATCAGCGTACTGGGCAGCGAAGAAGCTGCCCGGCACGCCATTGAAGGCTTAAAGAGCGCGGTTGGATACGTGAGAAGAGAGCTGGCAAAACGAATTAATCTTAGAAACACCCCGGAGATTTCATTTGTCCTTGACCAGTCCATCGAATATGGGGTTAATATGTCAAAATTAATCGACGAGGTAACAAAAGATTTAAAAGACGAAGAAGAGTAATTGGAAGGGAGGATATGGATTGAACTTATTGGAAGAGAAATTAAAAAAGGCAGAAAACGTGGTTATTCTTGGTCATGTTCATCCGGATGGGGATTGCGCGGGCTCCTGCCTGGCTCTGTACAATTACCTGATGGAAAATTATCCTGATCACTCCGTTGATATATATCTGGAATCACTGCCGGCTAAATTTAATTACCTGAAAAATTTTGATAAGATAAGCAGTGATCCGTCCACTGGCAGACAGTATGATTTGTGTGTCTGTTTAGACAGCAGCGACAGGGAGCGTCTGGGGGACTTGGGAGTTTACCTGGATACCGCCGCGGACAGCTTCTGTGTGGACCATCATATCACCAATGTAGGATACACCAGGGATTATGAGATCCTTTCAGACGCCAGTTCCACTTGTGAAGTGTTATTCGGTCTGCTGGAGGAAGAAAAGATCAGCAAAGAAGTGGCGGAGTGTATTTATACCGGGATCATTCACGATACCGGAGTGTTTAAACACAGCAATACTTCTGCCAGGACCATGACGGTGGCCGGAAAGATGATGGCAAAGGGGATTGATTTTTCCAGCATCATTGATGACAGCTTTTACCGGAAAACTTATGTGCAGAACCAGATTTTAGGACGGGCGCTGTTGGAAAGCATTACCTTTTTAGAAGGAAAGTGCATCTTCAGCGTGGTGCGGGCTAAGGACATGGAGTTTTACGGTGTCACCAGCAAGGATATGGATGGAATCATCGACCAGCTCAGAATTACAGAAGGAATTGAATGCGCCATTTTCATGTATGAGACTGGGTGCCAGGAATTTAAAGTGAGCATGAGATCCAACAGTATTGTGGATGTCAGCAGAATCGCTTCCTATTTCGGCGGCGGCGGCCATGTGAAAGCGGCAGGCTGCACCATGTCGGGAAGCATTTACGACGTGATAAATAATCTTTCTTCACATATCGAAAAACAGTTGAAAGCACAGGAATAAGAAAAATCATGTACAACGGCGTAATTAATGTTTATAAAGAAAAAGGATATACCTCTCATGACGTAGTCGCGAAAATGAGAGGTATTTTAAAACAGAAAAAAATAGGCCACACAGGAACTTTGGACCCGGAAGCGGAAGGCGTCCTTCCGGTTTGTTTAGGCCAGGGCACAAAGCTGTGTGATATGCTGACCGATAAGACGAAAACATATCAGGCGGTCTTACTGCTGGGAACGGAGACGGATACCCAGGACACCACGGGAAACATTTTGGCTAAAAAACCAGTGGAAGCAGACCCTGAAACGGCTGCGGAGGCGGTTCTCAGCTTCCGGGGCCGTTATGAACAGATTCCGCCCATGTATTCCGCGTTGAAAGTCAACGGCAAAAAATTGTACGAGCTGGCCAGAGCAGGAAAAGAAGTGGAACGCCAGGCCAGACCGGTGGAGATTCTGGATATCCGGGTGGAATCGATGGATCTTCCCCGGGTCACCATAACGGTAAGCTGTTCTAAGGGTACTTATATCAGAACCCTCTGCCATGACATCGGCCGGAAACTGGGCTGCGGAGGCTGCATGGAAAAACTGCTGCGCACCAGGGTCGGCCAGTTCGATTTAAAAGACAGCTTAAAGCTTGGAGAAATCGAGGAGCTGGTTCATTCCGGTCAGATCGAAGAACATATCGTTGCCGTAGAAACCGTATTTTCCTCTTATGACAGAGTGAGGATGCTGCCCCAGTGGGACTTGCTGCTGTATAACGGAAATCCTTTCACCCCTGATAAAGCCGGTCTCCCGCCCGGTTTACCCTTATCCGGTGAATCGGTAAGGGTCTGTGACAGCCAGGGAAAGTTTCTTGGAATCTATCAATTTGACCAGGAAAAGGGACGCTTTCAGCCTCAAAAGATGTTTTTGGGGGGTGAATGAAATGATATTTATCGACAGCGCAGACTTTAAGATCACAGAACCCACGGTAGTATCAATTGGAAAATTCGACGGACGCCACCGGGGCCACCAAAAGCTTTTAAAAGAGATGCTCCAATTAAAGCGGGTAAAGGGCTATAAACTGGCCCTATTCACCTTCAGCACGGTTCCCGGAACCCTGATTTACAAAACGGCTCAGACAGTCATAACAACCAACCAGGAACGGCGCAACAACATGGAGAAAATCGGAGTAGATTATCTGGTGGAGTACCCCTTTACTTCCGAGGTATCCCACATGTCTCCTGAACTGTTTGTAAAAACGATTCTGGCAGGAAAGATGAACGCAAAAGCGATTGTAGTCGGCACAGACTGCGGGTTCGGATACAAGAGGGCCGGAAATGCGGCGCTCCTGGCTGAACTGGCGGCTGACTGCGGATATGAACTGGTGGTGATCACCAAAGAAAAAGAGGACAGCCGCGACATCAGCAGCACTTATATCCGGGAGGAACTTGCCAAAGGCAACATAGAGAAAGTGAATGAACTGTTAGGACAGCCCTATGCCATACATGGCACCGTCGTCCACGGCAATCACATAGGAGGAGCCATACTGGGTTTCCCAACCGCCAACATCATTCCTCCGCCGGAAAAACTTCTTCCCCCCTTCGGCGTATACGTGTCCAGAGTTACCGTAGACGGCCGCACTTACCGGGGAATCACTAATATAGGAAGAAAACCCACCGTGGAAGGTGAAAATCCTGTAGGCGTAGAAACGTTTATATTCAGCCTGGACCAGGATCTTTACGGAAAAACCATCGAAGTGCAGCTTTTAAACTTCGAACGCCCGGAGAAGAAATTCGACAGCCTGGAAGAATTAAAGAAACAGATAGACCGGGATAAAAAATATGGAGAGGCGTATTGCGATGAAGAGCAGTTGTGATACCTGTACATTTTATGTTTATGATGAAGATTACGAATGCTATACCTGTGAAGTGAACCTGGATGAAGACGAATACTACCGCTTTATCACCAATGACCGGTGGGAGTGTCCCCATTACAGATCCGGAGACGAGTATAAAATTGTACGCCATCAGATATGATGGGGCATTTGGCGGATTTTAGTTTAATGTAATGGCGAATGTAACGCCGGAAATCTTTGGAATGCCGGCTGTGTACTGCCTGGGCTGTTAAATGATTGCTGCTTAATGGTAGAGGATAGGGATAGATGTTGACAAAGATAGACGTTGACAAAGATAGACGTTGAAAAAGATAGGGGCTGATTAAAGATAGGGGCTGATTAAAGATAGAGACTGATAATGAAGGTTCCTTAAAATGCGGATAGAATGTGGATAGGATGCAGACCGGATGCGGAGTTAATTTTTTAGAAAAGCCTTGTGGTTTGATACTAAAATAACCAGAGCAGAGAAAACCAGCAGGAAAGGGGGAGGCGGCGGCAGCCAGCGGGCAGGGGATTTCACAAGAGCCCGGCGGGCCGTCCGCTCCCGGTGCAGAGGTTCATCTGGAAACCGTTTAGTGGAACTTAGTCTCCGGGAATGGAAAAAGACGGGCAGAAACTGAAAACCAAATCAGTTTCTGAGATGCCCACTGAACGGTGAAGTCCCATAAAGAGTTCACCGTGAATGGGCATCGGACCGTCTTTTTCCATTTCCGGAGGCTTAGTTCCACTTGCGGTTGTAAGCTGAACCTCTGCACCGGGAGCGGACGGCCCGCCGGGCTCTTGTGAAATCCCCTGCCCGCTGGCTGCCGCCGCCTCCCCCTT
>NZ_WQPN01000132.1:6532-46819 GCF_018785315.1 Clostridium sp. MCC353
GTAACGTTCTCTAATTACACATTAAACCTAAACAGTATAACATCCCCGTCTTTTACCACGTATTCCTTGCCTTCCAGCCTCACTAATCCCTTTTCCTTAGCCGCGCTGTAAGTTTTGCAGTCTAAAAGATCCTGGTAGTTGACCACCTCGGCGCGGATGAAGCCGCGTTCGAAATCGGTGTGGATCTTTCCGGCCGCCTGAGGGGCTTTGGTGCCCGCTTTGATGGTCCAGGCTCTGGTTTCCTGGGGGCCGGCTGTCAGGTAGCTTAACAGGCCCAACAGGCTGTAGCTGGCTGCGATCAGTTTTTCAAGTCCGGATTCCTTCAGTCCCAGGTCCTCCAGGAACATCTTCTTTTCGTCTTCTTCCAATTCTGCAATTTCCTGTTCGATCTGAGCGCAGATGACAAATACTTCACTGCTGTTTTCAGCGGCAAATTCCCGCACCTTCTGCACATATGGGTTGCCCGCCGCGTCATCGGCCAAATCGTCTTCCGCCACATTGGCAGCGAAGATCACCGGTTTGTAGGTGAGCAGGTTTAAGGATGCGATGAAGGCCAGCTCGTCTTCATCGGAACACTCCATGCTTCTTGCCAGCTTTCCATTTTCCAGGTGCTCTTTCAGGGCTTTTAAGATGACCAGCTCTTTTGCCAGGGCCTTGTCATTGTTTGCGGCTTTCTGGGTTTTTGCGATCCTTCTTTCCAGGATTTCCAGATCGGAGAAAATGAGTTCCAGGTCGATGGTTTCGATGTCCCTGAGAGGATCGACAGATCCATCCACGTGGATTACGTTTGGATCCTCGAAGCAGCGGACCACATGTACGATGGCATCTACTTCACGGATATTGGACAGGAACTGGTTTCCAAGACCTTCCCCTTTGGACGCCCCTTTTACCAGTCCGGCGATGTCCACGAATTCGATAACGGCCGGTGTGATCTTTTCCGAGTCGTATAAGTCAGCCAGAAGCTGTAATCTGTGGTCCGGCACTGGAACTACCCCCACATTGGGATCTATGGTACAGAATGGGTAGTTGGCAGATTCTGCCCCCGCTTTTGTCAGTGAGTTGAAGAGGGTACTTTTGCCTACATTTGGTAAGCCGACAATCCCTAATTTCATATGATTTACCTTCTTTCGTTCTTAATAGCTTCTATAGAATATCATAGAATCCCTGAAAATAAAAGGACTAAACGCGCAAATGTCGATTTGTGAAGGATAATGTCGTGCGAAATAAATTGATTTTTGATATTTTTGGGGGTAAAATAGAGAAAACCCAGAAAGGAGATCAAAAGTGACAAAAGGGACGGACATAAGTTTCGTGAACCTGGGAATTGCGATTGACAATTTGCGGAGCAGTGTTACCGTCTTTGGATTCCGAATAGCATTTTATGCGGTCATGATTGTGATCGGCATGATTGCTGGCATTTGGATTGCTCAAAAAGATGCAGAAAGACGGGGACAAGACCCGGATTTGTATTTTGAATTTGCTTTGTATGCAATTGTATGTTCCATCATAGGGGCAAGAATCTATTATGTGGTATTTGCGTGGGATAATTACAGAGACGACTTGTGGCAGATATTTAACATAAGGGCCGGTGGTTTGGCAATTTATGGTGGGGTAATAGCGGCAGTTATTACATTGGCAGTATATTCAAAGGTTAAAAAAATATCGTTTTTCTCTATGGCAGATACCGGAGTATTAGGTCTGACGGCGGGGCAGATTATAGGCCGCTGGGGAAATTTCTTCAATTGTGAAGCTTTCGGTGGTTATACGGACGGTCTTTTTGCTATGAGAATCAGGCGGGCTTTAGTAAACGAAAGTATGATCTCACAGGATTTGGTCGATCATTTGATTGTGGAGGAAGGTGTTGAATACATTCAGGTGCATCCGACTTTTTTGTACGAGTCTTTGTGGAATCTTGGATTATTGGCATTTATGTTATGGTATCGAAAACACAAGAAATTTGAAGGTGAAATGATGTGGATTTATCTTCTGGGATATGGTTTTGGGCGCTTTTGGATAGAGGGGCTCCGTACCGACCAGCTAATACTGTTCTCTACGGGCATTCCGGTGTCACAAGCTTTATCATTTGTCATGGTGGTTGTATCAGCGGCGGTAATTTTCTATCAAAGAAAGCATTTATCTCCCCACCAGGCATCAAAGAGGAATTCATGAGTCCTTGTTAAGACGATTCTCCTTTCAGGAAAACTCCATTGACAGATTGCAGAATGCGGTATATGTATTATGTCAGATGAGAGGGAAATAACATAATATATAATGCACAAGAGGAGAAAATGATATGACAGTTTCTAAAGAAGAATTAATTACAAAGATAGAAGAGGCCAGACAGCGGCTGAACAACAGTATTGATTCCAAGAAAGAATATGAAATCATATATAAATACAGTGTGGAGCTGGATTTATTGATCGAACAATATATGGTGGCAGGTTATTAAATAAAAAGCATATGTAGAGGCGGTTGCGAAATGTTCGCAGCCGCCTCTTTTTTTCGGGATTTTTTTTGGAAAAATTTCTTGCTATTTCCTTACAAATATACTAGAATGATTATACAAGTGGTAGAAAGTGGTTCAAAGTGGTAGATAATGGTAGCAAATGGTTGCCAGGTGGTATGATTGGGTGATTACTATGTTTATGGGCGAATATAATCATACAGTAGATGCGAAGGGACGTGTTATCGTACCTTCTAAATTCAGGGAACAGCTTGGAGAGGAATTCGTTGTGACGAAGGGACTGGACGGCTGTTTGTTTGTGTATGAAAATTCCGAATGGAAAGCCCTTGAAGAAAAACTCCACGCGCTGCCTCTTACCAATGCCAATGCCAGAAAATTCTCAAGATTTTTCCTGGCGGGAGCCACCACCTGTGAAGTGGACAAGCAGGGAAGAATCCTTTTGCCGTCAGTCCTCCGCGATTTTGCAAAGATCGAGAAGGAAGCGGTGCTTGTAGGTGTCGGAAGCAGGATTGAAATCTGGAGTAAGGAATCCTGGAACGAAACCAACTCTTACGATGACATGGAAGAAATAGCTGAAAATATGGAAGGGCTGGGAATATAATGTTTGAACACAAATCAGTTCTGTTAGAGGAAACCATAGAGAGCCTGGCGGTCAAGCCGGACGGAATCTATGTGGATGGGACACTGGGAGGTGGAGGACATGCCTTTCATGTATGCTCTCTTTTGGGGGAACAGGGGCGTCTGATCGGGATTGACCAGGATGCGGATGCCATCGCTGCAGCTTCAGAGCGTTTACAGCAGTTTTCGGATAAGGTGACCATTGTAAGGAACAATTACAGGAACATGAAAGAAGTACTGAATGAGTTAGGGATCGATAAGGTGGACGGGATCTATCTGGATCTTGGCGTATCGTCCTATCAGCTGGACACCGCTGAAAGAGGATTTACTTATCGGGAAGAAGATGCCCCGCTCGACATGAGGATGGATCAGAGGAATCCTCAGACAGCGGCCGACATCGTTAATACATATGATGAAATGGAATTATATCATATAATCCGGGATTACGGAGAAGACCGGTTTGCCAAAAACATCGCGAAACATATCGTAAAAGCGCGACAGGAAAAGCCGATTGAAACCACCGGAGAGCTGATTGAGATCATTAAAGCGGCCATACCGGCCAAAGTAAGGGCTACCGGAGGACATCCGGCCAAGCGGACGTTCCAGGCGATTCGGATCGAGCTGAATCAGGAACTGGAAGTTCTTAACAGTTCTATTGATACCATGATTGAGCTGCTGAAGCCGGGGGGAAGGCTCAGCATCATTACATTCCATTCCCTTGAGGACCGGATTGTAAAAAACAGGTTCCGGACCAATGAAAACCCCTGTACCTGCCCGCCGGATTTTCCGGTCTGTATGTGTGGGAAAGTGAGCAGGGGGCGTGTGGTTACGAGGAAACCGATTATACCGACGGAAGAGGAATTGACAGAGAATAAACGGTCGAAAAGTTCTAAACTCAGGGTTTTCGAACGCGTTTAAGTTTTAAGGGAGGATAGGAGTATGGCTGCAAGACGTCAGGCGCCGGTGAACAGGCGCCAAGAGTATATTGAAGGTAATACCGTGCGTAAGATTGCTTCTCCGGAAAAGCGTCCGGCCAAGCGGACACCTGAAATCAAACATCATTCTGCTGTAGACCATACAGTGAGAAGAAATCAGGAAAAAGCGCTTAATATGGATCTTCCATATCTGCTGGCGCTAACAGTTGCGGCAATTTGTGCGTTATATTTGTGTGTTAATTATTTGCATATTCAATCTTCCATAACAGCCAGAATTCATAACATCGAAAATCTGGAAAAAGAGGTGGAAGTGCTGAAATCGCAGAATGATGCGTTGGAAACCAGAATTAATACTTACGTCGATCTGGATTATGTTTTTAAAGTGGCTACAGAGGAATTGGGGATGGTTTATGCGAATAAAGATCAGGTCCTTTTGTATGACAAGACGGAAAGTGAGTATGTAAGACAGTATGAAGACATCCCGAAACACTAATCCTAAACGAGAAAAGGCCTTTCAGAAATACATGCAGGAAAAGCTGGCGATTACCGTTCTGGTAATTACGCTGGCTTTGTTTGCATTGGTGATGGTCCTTTATAATTTGGCAAAAGAGAAAAATGAAGATTATACCCAGATTGTGCTGTCCCAGCAGTCCTATGACAGCCGCGTGATTCCTTACCGGAGAGGAAATATTGTGGACCGGAACGGAACCTATCTGGCCATCAGTGAAAAAGTTTACAATTTAATATTAGATCCGAAACAGATCATGTCGGATGAAAAGAATTTCCTGGAAGCTACTGTCACGGCATTGTCCACGTATTTCGGATATGATGCCAATGAACTGAGGAATTTAATTAAGGAAAAACAGGATATACAGTATGTAAGATACAGCAGAAAATTGTCTCTGGATCAGAAAGAGGAGTTTGAGAAACTGGTGAAAGAGACAAACCAGGCCAACTATAAGAATGATTCTCAGGCCAGAGTCAAAGGCGTTTGGTTTGAAGATGAATACAGGAGGGTATACCCTTACAATTCCCTGGCCTGCAACGTAATCGGATTTTCCTCCAGTGACGGCAAGCTCGGCACCGGGGGCATTGAACAGTATTACAACAACACCCTGATTGGGATAAACGGCAGGGAATACGGCTATCTGAATGATGACTCCAACCTGGAACGGGTGATTAAACCAGCGGAAAACGGCAATACGGTGGTTTCCACCATTGACGTTAATGTGCAGAATATCATTGAAAAGAATATCGAACAGTTTGAAGCGGAACTGGGCGGCAAGACGACCGCTGTGCTGGCCATGAATCCCAATAACGGAGAGATACTGGGAATGGCTACCAGCCATACCTATGATCTGAATAATCCAAGGGATTTGAGCGGATATACGGATACGGAGCTGACCGCTCTCGGTGAAAAAGAAGCCATGGATGATTATAAGAGAAAGAACAACGGCAATAAGATCACCGAAGACCAAATCTACGAGCATTACACCAAAGAGGAAGTGCTCTCCCTGGGCCAATTGGTGGCCTGGAACCAGAAGTGGAGAAACTTCTGTGTCAGCGATACCTATGAACCGGGTTCCCCTTCCAAAATCTTCACCGTAGCGGCCGCCCTGGAAGAAGGGCTGATCAATGCCAACAGCACCTATGTCTGCGACGGATATCAGGAAGTGGGCGGCTGGAGAATTAAATGTTCCAACAAGTACGGCCATGGCCTGTTAACTTTAGAGCAGTCCCTGATGGTATCCTGTAACGACGCCATGATGCAGATTGCCGCCCAGACCGGGCGCAGCCGGTTTGCAAAATACCAGAGGTTATTTGGATTTGGAAGCAGAAGCGGCATTGATCTCCCGGGAGAGGCAGAAACCAGCACCCTGCTTTTCAATGCAGACGATATGGGCGCCGCGGACCTTGCTACCAACTCCTTCGGACAGAACTATAACTGTACCATGGTCCAGCTGGCTGCGGCATTCTGCTCCATCATCAATGGCGGTTCTTATTATGAACCCCATGTGGTAAAGCAGGTGCTCAATGAGCAGGGAGCTGTGGTGAACAAGGTAGAACCCAGGCTGGTGAGAGAAACCGTTTCGGAATCCACCAGTGATTTCATAAAAAAAGCCCTGGATAAGACCGTTAACGACCCTATGGGAACGGGAAAAGGGGCCAGAGTTGTGGGATATGAAGTGGGAGGAAAGACAGGAACCGCGGAAAAATATCCACGTGCCGACAAGAATTATCTGGTATCATTTGCCGGATTCGCGCCCGCAGACGACCCACAGGTATTTTTATATGTGGTAATCGATACGCCAAACCTGCCGCCTGGCGAGCAGCAGGCACACAGCACATTTGCCAGCAGCCTGTTTCAGAAAATTATGACCCAGATGCTGCCGTACCTGAACGTATTTCCAACTTCTGAGATTCCGGTGGAACCGGAGGAAACCACGGCCCCGCAAAAGCCGCAGGAAGGAACTAATACGCCGGAAGAGGGCGCCAAACCGGCGGCAGGAGAGAGCCAGACGGCGCCTGAAACGGGCGGAGAACAGGAGACAGAAGCAGAAACCCAGCCAGCCCAACCGCAGACCTATCCGGAAGAAGAAGCGCCTGCAGGAGGGACAGAAGAGGGCGAACAGGAGCTTCCGGGCAAGCCGCCGGGGCTGGATAACACCCAGCCGGTTGAAACAATCCCGGCAAATCCATTTTAGAAACTCATAAAAATCCAGTTCTGTCATATACTGTAACAATGAGTGATGGATGGAACAGGTTATGAATTCAAATAAAACGCATCATCGGGGAAAGATAGCCATCCTGTGTCTCCTGTCATGTTTAGCCATGGTGGGACTGATGGGACGGCTGTTTTTTCTTATGGTTTTCCGCTCAGAGCATTACAGTGCCATGGCACAGGACCTTCATGAGAGAGAAAGAACCATTAAAGCCGCCAGAGGCAATATCATTGATGCCAATGGAGTTGTAATAGCCACAAACCGGACCGTCTGTACCATTTCCGTCATCCACAATCAGATCAAAGACCCTGACACCGTGGTAACGGTGCTCAGCGAAGAATTGGGGATTGAAGAGGAAGCGATCAGAAAAAAGGTGGAAAAGTACAGTTCCCGGGAGATTGTCAAGACCAACGTGGATAAAGCGCTGGGAGATAAGATCAGAACCTATCATCTGGCCGGAGTCAAAGTGGATGAGGATTACAAGCGTTATTATCCCTATGATTCCCTGGCATCCAAGGTGCTGGGATTTACCGGAGGGGACAATCAGGGCATCATCGGCCTGGAAGTGAAATACGAAGATTATTTAAAGGGAATGAACGGAACGATTCTCACCATGACGGACGCGGCGGGAATCGAGATAGAGAATGCATTTGAAGACAGGGTGGAGCCGATTGCGGGAAATGACCTGCATATCAGCCTGGATGTGAATATTCAAAAGTATGCCGAACAGGCAGCTTATCAGGTAATGGAGAAAAAAGGGGCAAAACGTGTTTCTGTCATCATCATGAACCCGAAGAATGGTGAAATCATGGCCATGGTTAATGCCCCGGAATTCAATTTAAATGAACCGTTTACTTTGAATTACGAAACGGAGGAAGCTGTTTCAGGAAAAGAAAAGCAGGAACTGTTAAACCAGATGTGGAGAAATACGTGTATCAACGACACCTATGAACCGGGCTCCACCTTTAAGATCATCACCGCAGCGGCGGGGCTGGAGGAAGGCGTTGTGAGGCTGGAGGATACATTTTCCTGCCCCGGATTCCGGGTGGTGGAAGACCGGAAAATCCGGTGCCACAAGGTAGGAGGCCACGGAGGCGAGACGTTTCTTCAGGGAGCCATGAATTCCTGCAACCCGGTATTCATCGATGTGGGGCAGAGGCTGGGAGTGGACGCTTATTATAAGTATTTTACCCAGTTCGGCCTGAAGGGAAAGACCGGCGTGGACCTGCCGGGAGAAGCAGCCACAATCATGCATAAAAAAGAGAACATGGGCTTGGTGGAACTGGCCACCGTTTCTTTCGGCCAGTCCTTTCAGATCACTCCCATGCAGCTCATAACCACAGTTTCGTCCATCATAAACGGCGGTAACCGGATCACCCCGCATTTCGGCGTAAATGCGGTCAATGAGGACGGAGATGTAATCCATACCTTTGAATACCCTGTCCAAAAGGGCATTGTTTCAGAAGAAACCAGCGAAACCATGAGATTCATTCTGGAAAAGGTGGTATCGGAAGGGAGCGGAAAAAAGGCGGCGCTTGAGGGGTACCGGATCGGCGGAAAAACGGCCACTTCGGAAAAACTCCCCAGAAGCCTGAAACGCTATATCTCTTCGTTTATCGGCTTTGCACCTGCCAATGATCCCCAGGTAATCGCGCTGATTACCATCGATGAACCGGTGGGAATTTACTACGGAGGAACCATCGCGGCGCCTGTGGTTGCCGACATTTTTAAGAACATTCTTCCTTATTTGGGAATAGAAGCAGAACAGGAAGAAACTGCTGCGGCGTTTCGAATCTATGGTTGATTATTCGGGGAAAAAGACGTATACTATTGACTGAATGTATACATAAGAATTTGAGGTGCGATATGATTAATGAAACGATATTGGCAATTATTATAGCCTTCGCTATCAGCGCGGTTTTGTGTCCGATAGTGATACCATTTCTTCACAAACTGAAATTTGGCCAGCAGGTCCGGGAGGATGGTCCCCAGGCTCATTTGAAAAAATCCGGCACGCCTACCATGGGCGGCCTGATGATCTTAACCAGCATTATCATTACGTCTTTGTTTTATATCCGATCTTATCCAAAGATAATTCCAGTGCTTTTTGTTACGGTAGGTTTTGGTATTATCGGCTTCCTGGACGATTATATTAAAATTGTGATGAAGCGTTCCGAGGGCCTGAATCCTATGCAGAAGATCGTGGGCCAGATCATTATTACAGGCATATTTACCTATTATCTGGTCAATTCGGGAGAAGTGGGGACAAAAATCCTGATCCCCTTTACCGGCGGCTTTAAGAGCGGTATGTATATGGATCTTCACTGGCTTTTCGTTCCGTTTGTATTCTTTGTCATGCTGGGAACCGACAACGGGGTGAACTTCACCGACGGTCTGGATGGCCTGTGCACAAGCGTGACCATATTGGTTGCAACTTTTATGACCATCATCGCCATCGGCGAGGAGAGCGGCATCAGCCCGATCACAGGGGCTGTTGTGGGCAGCCTTTTAGGTTTCCTTTTATTTAACGTATATCCGGCCAAGGTTTTTATGGGCGATACGGGATCCCTGGCCCTGGGCGGTTTTGTGGCTGCCAGCGCGTTTATGATGAGGATGCCCCTGTTTATTGCCATTGTCGGCCTTATTTATCTGGTAGAGGTATTATCTGTTATCATACAGGTTACTTATTTTAAAAAGACAGGCGGAAAACGTATTTTTAAAATGGCGCCGATCCACCATCATTTCGAACTGTGCGGATGGTCTGAAACCAGGGTTGTTGCCGTATTTTCCATTACGACCGCTATTCTCTGTCTGGTCGCATACTTAGGATTATAGGAGGAAAGAACATGAGTCAGAAAGTTATCGTTGCAGGTGCAGGTAAAAGTGGAATTTCAGCAGCTAAACTTCTTCTGGAGATTGGGGGAGAGGTTGTTCTTTACGATGGAAACATGAATCAGGACCCGGATGAACTGAAAGGGAATTTTGAAGATTCCTCCAAAGTGACGGTTGTTTTAGGCGATTTAAAGCGTTCCGACCTTCTGGGGGTGGAACTGTGCATCATCAGCCCCGGAATCCCGTTAGAAGCCCCGTTCGTGGCCGTATTGGATGATCTAAAGATTCCGATCTGGAGTGAGATCCAGCTGGCTTACCACTGTTCCAAAGGAAAGCTGGCCGCAATCACCGGAACCAATGGAAAGACCACAACCACCGCCCTGACAGGGGAGATCATGAAAGCTTATTATGAAAGCGTCTTTGTGGTGGGAAACATAGGAATTCCTTATACTGAGATCGCTCTCAGCACAGAAGATGATACGGTTACGGTTGCTGAGGTCAGCAGCTTCCAGTTGGAAACCATCATGGACTTCCGGCCAAATGTCAGCGCTATTTTGAATATTACCCCGGATCACTTAAACCGCCATCATACCATGGAAAACTATATCCAGGTGAAGGAGAGCATTACCATGAACCAGACGGAAGAAGATGTCTGCGTTTTGAATTATGAGGATGCCGTATTGCGCGAATTCGGAAAGAGTGAAGGCCTGCTGCCCAAGGTGGTATTTTTCAGCAGTTCCCAGAAATTGGATGAAGGCGTTTATCTGGATGATGATATGATTATATATAAGCATGACGGAAAGATGACACAAGTGGTGGATATACATGAACTCCAGTTGTTGGGAAAACACAGTTATGAGAATGTGATGGCTGCTGTGGCCATTGCAGTCAATATGAACGTTCCCATGGAGATCATCTCAAAAGTGGTGAAGGAATTTAAAGCTGTGGAACACCGGATCGAGTTTGTCATGGAGCGCTTTGGCGTTAAATACTACAACGATTCCAAGGGAACCAATCCGGATGCAGCGATCCAGGCCATCAAGGCCATGCCGGGCCCCATCATTCTCATTGCCGGTGGTTACGATAAGAATTCGGAGTATGATGAATGGATTGAAGCCTTTGAAGGCAGAGTACGCTATATGGTGCTGATCGGCCAGACCAGAGATAAGATTGCGGAATGTGCCAAAGCCCATGGCTTTACGGATATCATGTACGCGGAAGATATGGCAGAGGCAGTCCGGGTGTGTTCCGTTTACGCGGATTCCGGCAACTGCGTCCTCTTATCGCCGGCGTGCGCAAGCTGGGGCATGTTCAGCAATTACGAAGAGCGCGGCGAGATTTTCAAAGAATGTGTAAGAAATCTGTAATCATAACACAAAACCGGAACCAGGCATCAGGGAAGGAGGAACAGGATGGAGAAAAAGAAGAAGAAAGTCCGACGTTTTTATGATTACAGCCTGCTTTTTACCATCATCTTCCTGACCATATTCGGTCTGATCATGATTTACAGCGCCAGCTCCTACACGGCGCAGTTAAAATACGATAATGCCGCTTATTTTATGGCGAGGCAGGCCAAGATTGCCCTGGGCGGCTTTATCATGATGATCGTCATTTCCAAGATGGATTACCACTGGTATGCCAAGTTTGCCGTTTTTGCTTATATCCTCTCGTTTATCCTGATGGTGGCGGTATCTCTGTTCGGTCGCGAAGTAAACGGTAAAAAGAGATGGCTGGGCATCGGCCCGCTGTCGTTTCAGCCCACGGAGCTGGTTAAAATCACCCTGATTGTTATTTTAGCCACTGTGATCACATTGATGGGAAGGAACATCAACAAGCTGAAAGCCGTGGTGGTGGTCATTTTAATCACCCTTCCCCTGGCGGGGCTGGTGGCAATGAATAACCTGAGTTCCGGCATCATCATATGCGGAATCGCCTTTGTCATGCTGTTTATTGCATGCAAGAAGAAGTGGCCCTTTTTTCTATGCGGAATTTTCGGGGCGTCGGGCATCATTTTCGCACCGCCCATAGCCCATGCGCTGACGGCCATGAAGATCTTAAAGCCTTATCAGCTGAGCCGTATCAACGTGTGGCTGGATCCGGAGGCTTACCCTTCAACCGGCGGTTATCAGGTGCTTCAGGGGCTTTATGCCATTGGTTCAGGCGGACTGGTGGGCAAAGGCCTGGGAGAGAGCATTCAGAAGCTGGGATTCGTGCCTGAGGCCCAGAACGATATGATCTTTTCCATCATCTGTGAAGAGCTGGGGCTGTTTGGCGCGGTATCGGTCATTCTGATCTTCTTATTTATGATTTACCGCTTCATGCTGATTGCGGGCAATGCCCCTGATCTATTCGGCGGCCTGATCGTAGTTGGCGTTATGGCCCATATCGCAATTCAGGTTATACTGAACATTGCGGTCGTTACCAATACAATTCCCAACACGGGAATCACCCTGCCGTTTATCAGTTACGGAGGCACGTCGGTTTTGTTCCTCATGATTGAGATGGGGATGGTTTTAAGTGTGGCAAATCAGATAAAGTTAGAAAAATAATTACATACGCAGGAGGAAACCTGGTTTGAACAAGGTTCACTCTTAACCTTTTTTACATAGGATATAATATATAAAACCGTGGGAGGTAGCAGATTGTCTACGATTCAGGTTGAAGGGTTACATTCCTTAAAAGGTGAGATTGAAATCCAGGGTTCGAAAAATGCGGTTCTTCCTATGATGGCAGCGGCTATTCTGAATACAGGAACAACAGTTATTGAAAATGTCCCCAGAATACAGGATGTATTTTGTATGATGGGGATTTTAGAATATCTGGGATGTGTTTGCAGTTTTAAAGGTCACAGGATGGTGATCGATGCGTCTTCCATCACTTCAGCCGACATACCTGAAAGCTACGTCAGAAGCATGCGTTCTTCAATCATGATTCTGGGCGCGCTTTTAGGGCGGTGCGGGGAAGCCGTTACCCAGTATCCGGGGGGCTGTTCCATCGGCAAGAGGCCCATTGATCTGCATTTGTATTCCCTGAGACGTCTTGGGGCCGAAATTCTGGAAAAGGATGAGCATGTATATGCCCGGGCCTGCTGTTTAAAGGGCAGTGAGATCCGGTTATCTTATCCCAGTGTGGGAGCGACGGAGAATGCCCTTATGGCGGCTGTACGGGCGGAGGGGGATACCATCATCCATGGAGCCGCCCGGGAACCGGAGATTGAAGAACTGTGTCTTTTCCTTATTAATATGGGGGCTCATATCGAAGGCGCAGGAACCCCGGTTCTGCGCATTGCCGGAGGCCGGAAGCTTCATGATTCGGTCTATCGTGTAGCCGGTGACAGGATTGTGGCTGGAACCTATATGGCGGCAGTGGCAGCGGCCGGCGGAAACGCCGTGCTGAACGGAATCCGCCCCCAGCACATGGAACGGGTTCTGGCGGAGTTTAAAAGGATGGGGATGGCCATTGAAGCGGAGGACAGAAGAATTCTCTTAACTATGAAATCAAGGCCTCTGCCGCTTAAACTGGAGACAGGGCCCTATCCTCAGTTCCCAACGGACCTCCAGTCCCAGGTTATGGCTGTTATGTCCGTAGCGGAAGGGGACAGCGTATTGATTGAAAATGTATTCGAAGGAAGATTTGAGACAGCAAAAGAGCTGATCAAACTCGGCGCTAAGATCAGGACCCATGAGCGGAAAGCCCGGATTGAGGGAAGTTTTCCACTTACCGGAGCCTGTACCGAGGCCAGGGATTTAAGGGGAGGAGCCGCTTTGGTGGTGGCCGCGCTGGCTGCAGAAGGGAAGACGGAAATCGGACAGTGCTGCCATATCATGAGGGGCTATGAAGACATATGCAGGGATTTGAGATGCCTGGGCGCAGAGATTGAATACCAGGTATCCTGAAACAGGAGAATAAATATGACAGATTCCTCAAGAAACAAAGGGAAAACCATAATCGGTATCGTTCTGGCAGTCCTGTTAACTGCCGGAATACTGGTACTTTCTGTTAACATAAAGACCGTAACGGTATCCGGGAATAAGCAGTATACGGATGAAGAAATTGTAGAGCTGGTTTTACATGACCAATGGGATTGGAACACTTTTTTCTGCTATTTGCGGGATAAGTTTCAGCCTCATAAGCAGATTCCTTTTGTGGAGGATTATAAAATTGTGTTCCAGGGGTTAAACCAGGTGGAGATCATTGTATATGAGAAAAGTGTGGTCGGTTATGTGTCTTATATGAGCAGTTATATGTATTTCGATAAGGACGGCATAATCGTGGAGAGCACAGGGACAAAACTGGACGGTATTCCATGGATTACCGGTTTGAAATTCGGGCATATCGTCCTGCACCAGCCTCTTCCGGTGGAAAACCAGAAAATCTTTGAAGAGATTCTCAATCTGACCCAGGTTTTAACCATGTATGAGATCGCAGTGGACAAGATCCAGTACGACAGCCATGGACAAGCCACCCTTCATATCGGAGAGATCGCGGTGGTTTTGGGAGATAACAGTGAGATCAGCGGAAAGATTGCCACCCTGCGGGACCAGCTCCCGGTACTGGAAGGGAAGGCAGGAACCCTGTATCTGGACACCTATGATGAAACCAAGGGAGATATGTGGTTTTCCTTTATCAGGAAATAGTGTTATAATATGTTTTTAAAAAAGTTATAAAAAAGTGGTTGATATTTTTGTTGAAATAAAATATAGTATTACATAGACTAGTTTTAGGATTACAGTTAGTGTGGAACAAATAGATAGATTGCAGTGCGCTAAAGGAGGATACGTTCTTGTTAGAGATTAAAATAAATGAAGCAGAAAATTCTGCCAGAATCATAGTGATAGGTGTTGGCGGCGCTGGTAACAACGCAGTAAACCGCATGATTGATGAGAATATCGCAGGTGTTGAGTTTATCGGAGTGAATACGGACAAGCAGGCATTGCAGTTCTGTAAGGCTCCTACAGCTATGCAGATCGGCGAGAAACTCACCAAGGGACTTGGTGCAGGGGCTAAACCGGAGATCGGTGAAAAGGCGGCTGAGGAAAGCTCAGAAGAGCTTGCACAGGCTATGAAGGGAGCGGACATGGTGTTCGTTACCTGCGGTATGGGCGGCGGAACCGGAACCGGCGCGGCGCCGGTGGTTGCTAAGATTGCAAAAGATATGGGAATCCTGACAGTAGGCGTTGTGACAAAACCGTTCCGTTTTGAAGCAAAGACACGTATGGCCAACGCACTTAACGGTTTAGACCGTTTAAGAGAAAGTGTAGACACGCTGATTGTAATTCCTAATGATAAATTATTAGAGATCGTCGACAGAAGGACTACTATGCCGGACGCTCTTAAAAAAGCGGACGAAGTTCTTCAGCAGGCCGTACAGGGAATCACTGATTTGATCAATGTTCCCGGCTTAATCAACCTGGATTTCGCCGATATCCAGACTGTCATGATCGACAAAGGCATCGCACACATCGGTATCGGTAAGGCAAAAGGCGACGACAAGGCCATTGAAGCTGTTAAACAGGCAGTTTCCAGCCCTCTTCTTGAGACAACCATTGAAGGCGCTTCCCATGTTATCATCAATATTTCCGGCGATATCAGCCTGATCGAAGCCAATGAGGCTGCCAGCTATGTTCAGGAACTGGCCGGTGATGACGCCAATATTATATTCGGTGCCATGTATGATGAAACTGCTCAGGACGAAGCCAGCATTACGGTTATCGCAACCGGTCTGGACGCTTCCTCCAGCGGTATGAGTGCCAGCACAAAGCAGGTGGAAAAGCCAATCGATGAATTTTATAAGTTTAAGCCTAAGACAGCGGCTTCTCAAGCGGCTCCCCAGCCGTCTGTGCAGCCACAGAAAGAGACGGCTACCACCTATACGCCGCCGTATACGCCTGCAACTCCGCAGACCACATTCCGTCCGGCGGCTAATAAAGAGATGCAGATTAATATTCCGGATTTCTTAAAGAATAAGAGACAGTAATTGAAGTGAATAATATAGGAACAAAGCAGCGGGAAGTTGAACTCCTGCTGCTTTTGTGTTGTGGGAAGAGAAGGTTACGCCGAAAAGCTGGGCGAAGCGCCGGCCGGAGGGCAGGGATTTGGAACTGGGCCGGAGGGGCCGGGAGCGGACGGGCATGGAAGCCTGCTGCAAACCGTAAGTGGAACTAAGTGTGCAGGAATGGAAAAAGACGGTCCGATGCCCATTCACGGTGAACTCTTTATGGACTTCACCGTTCAGTGGGCATCTCAGAAACTGATTCGGTTTTCAGTTTCTGCCCGTCTTTTTCCATCCCTGCGCACTAAGTTCCACTAAACGGTTGGCAGATGGCTTCCACGCCCGTCCGCTCCCGGACCCTCCGGTCCAGTTCCAAATCCCTGCCCTCCGGCCGGCGCTTCGCCCAGCTTTTCGGCTGGTGTTCTCTGGCTGAGAGAAATGGAGTTGTATATGCCGGGTTTCTTGGGGGAAAGAGTAAAGGGTAAAGGGCGGGGCGTTTCTTTGGTTGGTTGGCGGGTTAAGACTTAGGTGGCTCGGAGGGGTATTTTAAGCGGTAGGAGTGGATTAGGTGCTGAAATTGGGGAGTGGAGTGTAAAAAGTTGTATTTGGGGCTGCTTTCCAGTTCGGAGAGGAGAGGGGGCAGCATGGCGGAGGCAAATGTGGAGGTGCTGGCTTCGGGCGCTGGATTTTTGATATGCCGGTATAGGACGGTTTTTTCTGTGTCCCATGGCTTTTCGGCGGCGGAGAGTATGGATTCCAGGATGGAAAGGCTTTTGGGGATGTTTTGTTGTCCGACCGCTACGCTGAGGGGGAGGACGCAGCGTGAGTAATCCCATAATTCCAGTTGTTTTGCAGTATTGGAGAAAACGTCGGCGATGTGGGCGGCATTCTGCTCATTTCCCTGCTTTAATTCGATATCCGCCAGTTTGGAAAAAAGCATCATGATCTCGTTGATCTTGGTTATCAGCCTGCGTTCCAATAATTCTTCCGCCTGGTCTAAGCGGTTCTGATGGATCAGAAGGTCGGTTTCCAGCAGCTTTTTATCCGGAGTTTCCTGGTCCGGCAGAAGGTTCAGGAGTTCCTGGGTTTTATCGTAAACGCCCAGATTCATATATTTGGAAGCCAGCATGTAGGTGGATCTGATCCGGATGGATTCGTTGTCACAGCCTATGTTCCGTTCGTATAAGGCCAGGATCTGGTCTTCGTATTGTTTCTTTTCTTCCGTATGGATTCCTGACATGAGAAGGGCCATTTCCAGAGTAACAGCCGTTAAATGGATGAGCTGCCCGCAGTTTGGGTATTCTCTGACTTTTTCGATCCCTGTCTTAAATCCTGAATCAAGGCCATCCTTTTGTATGACCTGCGATAGTTTGGTTATGAAATGGCGGACTTCTTGTTCAGTTAAGGTTTCATTAAAGCAGAGCAGGGTATTTATATCCACTTTCAGAAGCCTTGCAAGGGGAGGGAGGAGGGTGATGTCGGGATAAGCGGCACCTTTTTCCCATTTGTTGACAGCAGGGGTGGATACTCCTAGACAGACTGCTATTTGCTCCTGGGTTAGTCCCAGTTCCTTTCTTTTTTCTTTTATGACATAATTGATCGGCATTTTGTTCTCCCTTTTTAAGTTTTTATTACCGGTCTTACCGGGATGACGGCCTGGAGGAGGCTGTGATTTTATTGTAACAGTTCCAGCATATAGTCACAATTGAACTTTTGTTAAATATAAGGATATAAAATTAACTCGTGGTTAATTTTATGCTTTTTGGATGAATCTGAGTTGGTGGTAAAGGCTGCCTGCATTCCCGTTTTGGGAGAGCAGACAGCTTTTCTTTTTTTATGACATGATTTATCCGCATATTTCCCCATTTTTTAATGGAAACAGGTGAAAAAGTGTTAACTCTATTCTAACAGATCAGAAGGCAGCCTGAAATTGAAAATTATTAACCCGGGGTTTTCGGAGTTGACTGTCAGATGCGGGGGAAACCTTAATAAGTCAGGGATTTCAAGTCCAAAATCTGTAGAAAATTCCCGATGAAAATAAATGATTGCCCTACATGGTTTGACAAAATATGAAAGTTGAACTGGCTATAATGTACCTTAGCAGTTTAATCGACTGAGAAAATGCGCAGGGAGGTGGAAAAACGACTGGTGACCCATGTTTTATATATTGATGTATTGTTTCTGATTAATTTCGTTATGGACTGTCTTGTCCTCAATACATTGAGAATTATTCTCAAGGGAAATACGACCTGGGTGAGAATCGCCGCGGCCGGAGGCTTAGGTGCCCTGTGGGCATGTATTGCGGCTGCGTGGCCTGTTCTGCCTGTATTCGTGGAAATGATGATTACATGGCTGGCCGTCAGTTCCCTGATGATTAAGATTGCATTTCCGGTTCACGGCATGCGGGAACTGATCAAATATCTGGCCGGACTGTATCTTGCGACCGTCTGTCTGGCAGGGGCGGCATATGCTTTTTACCAGCATACGCATCTCTGGATCTTTTATACCGCCTGTTCGTATTTCATTTCCATAGGGCTGTGGCGCATTTTTCTGGAAGTCAGACAGAGGATCCGCCATCTATACCCCGTCACATTGACCTATGGGGAGCAGACCAGAACCTTCAAGGCCCTGGTGGACACCGGAAATCATTTATATGAGCCTGTGAGCCACAGGCCGGTACATATTCTGGATTACCAGGCCTGCACGGATTTCTGTGACCAGGTTCCGGGAGTTGTCTTCATCCCTTTTCAGTCAGTGGGCGGTCAGGGCATGATGCCGGGCATCTATCTGGATTCCATGGTAGTCGAAAAAGACGGAACCTATACAACTGTTCATAAGCCCTTAATAGCGATCAGCAGACAGCCTTTGTCCCCAGGCGGGGAATATCAGATGCTTTTAAATGAAGAGGAAGTCGCAGAGGGCGAATAAAACCAATAAGGAGGAGATATCCATGATAATAAAAGTATCCATACCAAACCGTTTCCAGTTCAAATCCAAACCAGGGTTCACGACCCTGCTTTTCCAGAAACAGGGCGAGGTCCACTACATAGGAGGGGCAGACATACTCCCCGCTCCGCTGGACAGCCAGAATGAAGCCAGTATGATCAGTAAACTGGGAACTGAAGCAGATAAGGAAGCCAAAGCGTCCTTAATTGAACACAATCTCCGCCTGGTGGTCTACATAGCGAAGAAATTTGACAACACCAGCGTGGGAGTGGAAGATCTGATATCCATAGGAACCATCGGTTTAATCAAAGCGATCAACACCTTTAATCCCGAAAAAAACATAAAGCTGGCCACATATGCGTCCCGCTGTATCGAAAATGAAATTCTCATGTACCTGAGGAGAAATAACAAGGTAAAAATGGAGGTTTCCATCGACGAACCGCTGAATGTGGACTGGGACGGCAATGAACTGCTCCTATCCGACATCTTAGGCACGGATGAAGACATCATCTACCGTGACATGGAAGACGAGATCGAAAAGAAACTGTTAAAAACAGCCATCAGCCGCCTTTCTCCCAGGGAGCGGAAGATCGTGGAACTGCGTTTCGGACTGACCAACGAAGACGGCAACGAAATGACCCAGAAAGAGGTAGCCGACCTGCTGGGCATCTCCCAGTCCTATATTTCCCGTCTGGAGAAAAAGATTATGAAGCGTCTTAAAAAAGAAATTGTCCGTTTTGAATAGGTCCGCAAAGAGCGCTTCCCGGTTCTCCGGCCGGACGCGGGAGCGGGGGCCGGGGGCTGGATGACCGTTTCAGCTCATGGTTGGGGCCGGGGCAGTTCTAAGGCCGAAAGGGTGGGAAATGAAGGGTACCGAGAACATTCATCGAAGAATTTCTGAAGAAATTTTCGATTCAGGTTCTCTAAATCGCTGGCTTTGAGGCCAGCGATTTCCCCTTCATTTCCCACCCTTTCAGCCTAAGAACTGCCGCCGGCCCCAACAAATCGCTGAACCAGTCATCCAGCCCTCGTCCCCCGTCATCCCTTCCTTTTGGGCGTCCCTTTCACCAATCAATTAAGGTAATTCCTCATACTCTTCAAAGCATTTTTTTCGAGGCGGCTCACTTGGGCCTGGCTGATATTGATTTCTTCGGCTACTTCGGTCTGGGTTTTGCCTTCGAAAAAGCGCATGTCTATGATGTGGCGTTCGCGCTCGGGAAGGCGTTTCATGGCTTCGCCCAGGGAAATGTCCTCCACCCAGTTTTCTTCCAGATTCTTTTTATCGCTGATCTGGTCCATGACGTAAAGAGGGTCGCCGCCATCAGTGTAAACCGGTTCGTACAGGCTGACAGGGGTTTGGATCGCGTCCAGGGCATAGGTCACCTCTTCTTTGCTCACGCCTATTTCATCTGCGATTTCCATAATGGTAGGCTCCTTCAGATTCTTTTTCATGAGGCCTTCTTTGGCGTAGATGGCCTTGTAGGCGGTATCCCGCAGAGAACGGCTGACGCGGATTGAATTGTTATCTCTTAAATAACGGCGTACTTCACCTAAAATCATAGGAACCGCATAGGTGGAAAAGCGCACGTTCTGTGTGATATCAAAATTATCAATGGCTTTGATTAAGCCGATGCAGCCGATCTGGAACAGGTCGTCCACATTTTCATTGCTGCTGGAAAAACGCTGTATTACGCTAAGTACCAGTCTTAAATTCCCTTTAATGTATTGTTCTCTGGCTTCTTTGTCACCGTCCAGGATTCGTTTGAATAACGCTTCTTTTTCATCGTTGCTCAATAGTGGTAATTTTGCAGTATTAACACCGCAGATTTCTACTTTGTATACAGGCATATCCTTACCTCCGCATCATTCATTTTGGTTAAACCTATACATGAATGATGTACACGGAGATCAGGTTTTATACTGTCTGAGGCAGAAAATAAATTACCAGTTTTTTCTTACTATTTATTTTTCTTAAATAAAATGAGCAACCCCTTTAATAATAAAGATTCATCATATATAATCTTATGTTTACACAACGGAGTGACAAACCGGGAAAGGCCGCCTGTGGCTAAAACTGTGGCTGGCTGGCCCAGTTCTGATTCCATCCGTTCGATGATGCCGTCGATCATTCCGGCGTTGCCGTACATGATGCCGCTCCTCATACAGTCGATGGTATTTTTCCCAATGACTTTCTGCGGGATTTCCAGGCTGATCTGAGGAAGCTGGGCCGTTTTGCTGCTTAGGGTCTCCAGGGAAATTTTAAGGCCCGGTAAAATGACCCCGCCGATGTAGTTGCCTGCCGGGTCCACAACACACATGGTGGTGGCGGTTCCCATATCTATGATAATGATCGGACAGGGATATTCATTGATGGCGGCAACGGAATCCACGATTAAATCGCTTCCCACGTTGCGGGGATTGTCCATTATGATGTTAAGGCCGGTTTTCATGCCTGGGCCTACGATCATAGGCCGCATTCCGCAGATTTTATTGACTGCGGAAGAAATGGCCGCGTTTAACGGCGGGACAACGGAAGAGAGGATGGCTCCTTCTATGGTCCGCGGGTCGATCTGATGGATTTCAAAAATATTTTTAAAATTAATGGCATATTCCAATGCTGTCTTTACATGAGTGGTGGTGATGCGCTCTACAAAATATGTTTTTTCGTCATCGATACCTCCGATTACGATATTCGTATTGCCCATGTCGATTGCTAAAATCATGGTTTGACTCCTTTCAATTGTCTTCTGGATATGCTATAATCCTACCATACTTTTTTTTAGAACACAACGCAGAGAGAGTTTCCGGTTAGCGGCTTTTTTGATGCTTAGAGGATACGGAAAATCCCAGTATAGACGGAATGGAGGAGAATGATGTTAAAAGGCAGAACTGTAGTTTTAGGTGTATCAGGCGGGATTGCCGCTTATAAGATTGCCAGCCTGGCCAGCATGCTTAAAAAACAGCATGCGGATGTGCAGGTGATCATGACCCGCAATGCCACTAATTTTATAAATCCCATAACATTTGAATCGCTGACAGGGAATAAATGTCTGGTGGATACCTTTGACAGGAATTTTCAGCACAATGTGGAGCATGTGGCCCTTGCGAAGAGGGCGGATATTTTCATGGCGGCCCCGGCCACGGCCAATGTGATCGCAAAGCTGGCTCATGGGCTTGCGGATGATATGCTGACCACAACCGCATTGGCATGCAGGTGTAAGAAGATCGTTGTGCCGGCCATGAATACCAATATGTATGTGAACCCGGTGGTTCAGGATAATCTGGATATATGCAGGAAATACGGCATGGAAGTGGTGGAACCGGCGGTTGGTTATCTGGCCTGCGGCGATACCGGGGCCGGGAAGATGCCGGAGCCGGAGGAACTGTTCGACCACATCATCCAGGAACTGGCCTTTGAAAAGGATCTGGCGGGAAAGAAGATCCTGGTGACCGCCGGACCGACCAGAGAGGCGGTTGATCCTGTCCGCTTCATCACCAACCACTCTACCGGAAAGATGGGATATGCCATTGCGGAGGCGGCGGCCAGAAGAGGAGCTGAGGTAACCCTTGTCAGCGGCCCGGTTTCCCTGCCGGAGCTCAGGTTTGTGAAGACAGTGCATATAACCAGCGCCAGGGAGATGTTTGAGGCTGTGACGGATGTGAGCGCCGGACAGGATATCATCATCAAGGCGGCAGCGGTGGCGGACTACAGGCCCGCCCATGTTGGCACGGAAAAGACGAAGAAAACCGACGGAGATATGAGCATAGAGCTGGAGCGGACCGACGATATCCTGGCATACTTAGGCTCTCACCGCAGAGAAGGCCAGTTTTTATGCGGCTTTTCCATGGAGACCCAGAATATGCTGGAGAATTCGGCCAAGAAGCTGGAGAAGAAGCACATCGACATGGTTGTGGCCAATAACTTAAAGGTGGAGGGGGCCGGATTCGGCACGGATACCAATGTGGTGACTTTGATAACCAGGGATTCCGTCACGGAACTTGAAAAGATGAGCAAGCAGGAGGCAGCCCACCAGATTCTTACGGTAATTAAAGAGATGACCGAAAAAACAGATTAATAAAACAGATCAATAAAACAGATCAATAAAACAGATCAATAAAACAGATCAATAAAACAGCCGGATTGGTATAGGCATTTTTCAAATTCTGCCTGATTTTTAGGCATTTGCGATGATTGCCCATACCAATCCGGCTGTTTTTGCCCTAAGATGGAAAAAGAGAGAAAATGATAATGAGAGCGGAAATGGAGCAGGAGGAATCATAAGAACAGTTTCTGTTCCTGCACCAGATGTATGATCTCAGCCATCTTACGGGGATCTTTTTTCATGCCGAACGCCACCCAGTCGCAGATGATACCGATGACTGCGTGGCTGTAGAACCGCGCCACCATCTCCCTGTTTTCCCAGCTCAGGCCCAGACGGTCATAGTGGTCTGCGCCGCTTTGAATGAAGAATTCTTTAAAATAAGTTTCCAGAATCCCGACGAAGGAGCCCTGGCGGTTTTGTCCGGATTTAAGGGCATTGCCGTAGAATTCCGGTTCCAGGCGCATGAGTTCACAGAGGGTTACCGCGCTTTCCGGCCAGTTGCCCAGCCTCATATAAGGATCCAGAGACGGTTTGACCTCGTGGATGAAGATCCATTCCAGAATTTCGTATTTATCCTTGAAATGATAGTAGAAGGTGTTGCGGTTTAAGCCGCAGGCATTTGTGATGTCGCTGGTGGATATTTTTTCTATGGGCCGTTTTTTGAGCAGTGTCTTGGCGGCGGTGACGATTGAAGTTTTTGTGATTTCGGAACTGGACATTTCTTTTCTCCCGGGGCGGTTCTGCCGCCGTTATTTTACATTTATTTATCGATAGCTGTTCTGGGGGGCGTATCTTCTTGAACGGGAAAGCCGGTCAAGAAGCATCGGATGTCCTGAACTGTTATGTTTATTTTATCAACAAAATCCCTCTGTCACAAGTGGGGATTTTACATGAACGGTTCAGACCTGTCTGAACCGTTGCGATTTTATCATTTCAGCCGATAGGAGGAATTTATATGTATGAGTACACGAGACAGGTAAAACCGGCCAGCCTGTTTACCAGGGAAGAGAATACGAAATTTTATGATATTTTGGATTTTAACGACAAGAGGGAATTTGAATGCGCGAAAAAGAACCTGATCGATGCGCCGGAACATTTGGAGATCAGGGATGACAGCGGAAAGGTGGTCTGGAGCCAGAAGGGATTTGAATTTTTGAGGGATGAAAGCCAGGTGGATGAGACGATCAACCCCAGCCTTTGGGTCAATGCCCATTTAAACCATCAGTACGGGCTTTTCAAAGTGGTGGACGGCATCTATCAGGTCAGAGGGTATGATATGAGCAATCTGACTGTGGTGGAAGGGGAACATGGCTGGGTGGTATTCGATCCGTTAATCAGCTGTGAGTGCGCCAGGGCGGCTATGGAACTGATCAATAAAAACCTTGGCCAACGGCCCGTTTCCGCTATTGTGATCAGCCATCCCCATACGGATCATTTTGGGGGAATCAAAGGAATCGTAAAGGAAAAGGAGATTCTGGAGGGGAAAATTCCCCTCATTGTTCCCCATGACTATATGCATCATGCGGTGAATGAAAATTGTTATACGTTCCGGGCCGTTGCCCGCCGCAGCTCTTACCAGTACGGCCCCAGCCTGCCCCAGGGAAAGACGGGGACTTTGAGCATGGGAATCGGCATGGGGCAGTCCAAAGGGCTGATTACATTTATAAGGCCCACCGATGAGATACAAAAGACAGGTGATAAGAGGGTGATTGACGGCGTGGAGTTCGAATTTTTGATGGCTCCCGATACGGAATCCCCTGCTGAGATGTGCTGGTATCTGCCCCAGTTTAAGGCTTTGTGGATGGCGGAGCTGTGCAATGCCACCATGCATAATCTGTATACTCTGAGAGGAACCCAGGTGCGGGACGGCAATGCCTGGGCCGGTTATATATTTGAAGCGCAGCAGCTTTGGGGGCAGGAGGCCGGGGTGGTGTTTACAGCCCATAACTGGCCTCATTGGGGAAAAGAAGATATCAACGAATATCTGGAAAATACTGCCGCTGTCTATAAGTATATCAATGACCAGACGGTGATGTATTTAAACCAGGGGTATACGCCCAATGAAATATCCCATTTAATCCGTCTGCCCAGGCAGTTGGAACAGGTGTGGTATACCAGAGGCTATTACGGCACCCTTTCCCACAATTCGAAAGCGGTATACCAGCGCTATATGGGCTGGTACGATGGAAATCCGGTCAATTTAAATCCTCTCACGCCGTCGGATGAGGGCCGGAAAATGGTGGAATACATGGGCGGAGCCGATGCCATACTGTTAAAGGCGGAAAAAGACATGGAAAAGGGAGAGTACCAGTGGGTGGCCAAAGTGTGCAATGAAATTGTATTCGCTGATCCGGGAAATGAAAAAGCCCGCCTGCTCTGCGCCGATGCCATGGAACAGCTGGGATATCAGTCGGAAAGCGGCCCGTGGCGCAACGCCTATTTGATGGGCGCTTTTGAGCTGCGCAATGGAATCGTGTGCAATCCCGAAGGCCGGGCCACGGATGCGGGAGATGTGGTCCGCTGCATGGATACGGAAATGATGTTTGACTACCTGGGAATGATGATTGACTGTGAAAAATCAGCGGATAAGGATATCCGCATGGATTTCAGGATAACGGATACGGGAGAGGAATATTATGTGCATTTCTACTGCGGAGTCCTGCTTTATACCAAAGGGCGGTGCAGGGACGGCCAGCCGGACGCGGTTCTAAAGATGCCCCGCCAGGCGCTGGCAGCGGTCATTGCCGGAAAAAAGGAATTATGGAAAAAATTAATAAAAATAGAAGGGAATCAGGATGTGCTGGAAGAAATGACAGAATATACCGTGACATTTCAGCCGCTGTTTCCGATTGTCGAACCCTAGCCCCACTTCGCAGTTACTGTTCAAAGCCCACGCTGGCGTACCCGCAAAGCGGCACGGCCGCCAGGCCGGGTCCGCCAGCGTGGGCTGTAAACAGTAACCGCGCCATATTAAAAGGAAAACCCTTGACTTTAAACGGCTAAAATAATACAATAGTAAACGGTAATAGGTGGACGTCCTGCTTGGGCGTCCATATTTTGAGTATATGGAATTAAATAGTAATTGGAGGAAAGACCCTTGCCGAATATAACAGAAGAGATTAAAAAACGAAGAACCTTTGCCATCATCTCCCACCCGGATGCAGGTAAAACCACATTAACGGAAAAATTCCTTCTCTACGGAGGCGCTATCAACTTAGCGGGTACCGTAAAAGGAAGAAAAGCGACAAAACATGCAGTATCAGACTGGATGGAGATTGAAAAGGAGAGAGGT
This sequence comes from Clostridium sp. MCC353, assembly GCF_018785315.1. Lineage (GTDB taxonomy): Bacteria > Bacillota > Clostridia > Lachnospirales > Lachnospiraceae > CHH4-2. Next base: position 32,438 of record NZ_WQPN01000132.1, read on the forward strand.
ATCTCCGTCACATCTTCTGTTATGCAGTTTAATTACGACGGATATTGTATCAATATTCTGGATACCCCGGGACATCAGGATTTCTCGGAGGACACCTACCGTACCCTGATGGCGGCCGATTCTGCGGTCATGGTGATCGACGCGTCCAAAGGTGTGGAGGCTCAGACCATCAAGCTGTTCAAAGTTTGTCTTTTAAGGAATATCCCTATTTTCACATTTATCAATAAGATGGACCGGGAAGCCAGGGATCCGTTTGAGCTGATGGACGAGATTGAATCCGTGCTGGGAATTAAAACGTGCCCGATTAACTGGCCCATTGGCTGCGGTAAGAATTTTAAGGGTGTTTATGACAGGAATACGAAAAAAATCACCACATTTAAAGCGGCCATGGGGGGACAGAAAGAAGTGGAATCCCAGGAGTTTGATGTGGAGGGAACCGATGTGGACGCTCTGATCGGCCAGGATTACCATCAGCAGTTAAAAGAAGAAATTGAACTGTTAGACGGAGCCAGTGAAGAATTTGATATGGAACTGGTCAGCACGGGGCAGCTTTCGCCGGCATTTTTCGGTTCGGCGCTGACAAACTTCGGTGTGGAGACATTTTTGCAGCACTTTCTGCAGATGACAACCTCCCCGCTGTCCAGAAAGACGACCACTGGAGTGGTGGATCCCTTTAAGCAAGACTTCACAGCCTTTGTGTTCAAGATCCAGGCCAATATGAATAAAGCCCACAGAGACAGGATCGCGTTCATGCGCATCTGTTCCGGTAAGTTTGAGGCCGGGATGGAAGTCAACCACGTCCAGGGCGGAAGAAAGATCCGCCTGTCCCAGCCCCAGCAGCTCATGGCCCAGGACAGAAAGATCGTGGAAGAGGCCTATGCCGGAGATATTATCGGCGTGTTTGATCCGGGCATTTTTTCCATCGGGGACACGCTCTGCGCATCCAACGACAAGATCGAATTTGAAGGAATCCCCACCTTTGCGCCGGAACATTTCGCAAGGGTACGCCAGATGGATACCATGAAGAGAAAGCAGTTCATCAAAGGCGTCAACCAGATCGCCCAGGAAGGCGCCATTCAGATCTTCCAGGAGTTCAACACCGGCATGGAAGAGATCATCGTTGGCGTGGTAGGCGTTCTCCAGTTTGAGGTTTTGACCTACCGTTTGGAGAATGAATACAATGTGGAAGTGAAACTGGAAAAACTCCCATACGAATATATCCGCTGGGTGGAGAATAAAGAAGAAGTGGATGTGGCAAAGATCCAGGGCACGTCCGATATGAAGAGAATTAAGGATTTGAAAGATAATCCGCTGTTGTTGTTTGTAAACAGCTGGAGCGTGGGAATGGTTCTGGACCGCAACCCGGGATTAAAACTCAGTGAATTTGGAAGAAATTAAACGTAACAGTTCAGATAGGTCTGAACTGTTGCAATTAAACAGACTTTATATAATATTATGTGAAATGGAGGAATTGACATGAGCAATGGAAATGCAGCCGAAGGCGCGAAAAATGTGAGCAAAATCGATGTAATCAGAGCCGCGATGGTAGAAGCGATGAAGGCAAAGAACAAAACCAGGAAAGACGCCTTATCCATGCTTCTAACCGTCCTTAAAAATGCCCAGATCGACAAGAGAGAAGACCTGACCGAAGAGGAAGAGAACGCTGTCATTAAAAAGGAGATCAAACAGACCCAGGAAACCTATGATACGGCTCCTGCGGACCGTGATGATATCCGGGAAGAAGCCGCTGCCCGTCTGGCCGTATATAAAGAATTTGTGCCGGAAGACATGAATGTGGAACAGATTACGGAAGTGATCCGTTCTGTGCTGGCGGAACTTGGCATTGAGAAACCGGCTCCTTCCGACAAAGGAAAAATCATGAAAGTCCTCATGCCGAAAGTAAAAGGAAAAGCCGACGGCAAGCTGGTCAATGAAACGCTGGCGTCTATGATGAAATAGAGAAAATAAAGGGTAACAGTTCAGAACTGTCTGAACTGTTACAATAAAGGAAAACGCCGGCAGTCCGGCAGAATGAGAGGTATTGACATTTATGTACAGAGAGAAAATCGAAGCCTATATTGATTCCCACAGACAGGAGATGCTGGATGATATCTGCAAACTCTGCAGAATCAACAGTGAAAAGATGCCTTATGAAGAGGGAAAACCTTATGGAGCAGGCGCGTTTGACGCGTTGAACGCTGCTCTTTCCATGGCGGAAGGATACGGTTTTTCCATCAGGAATTATGATAACTATGTGGGAACCGTTGATTTAAATGACAAAGAACACCAGCTCGACATCCTGGCCCATCTGGATGTGGTTCCGGCCGGTGAAGGATGGACGGTTACGGAACCTTTCAGCCCGGTTGAAATAGACGGCAGGCTGTTCGGCCGTGGAACTGCCGATGACAAAGGCCCGGCTGTGGCGGCTTTATATGCCCTCAGGGCGGTAAAAGAACTGGGAATCCCGGTGAGCAAAAATGTCCGGCTGATCCTGGGAACCGATGAGGAGTGCGGAAGTTCAGATATCGCTCATTATTACGCGGTGGAGGAAGAGGCGCCCATGACATTTTCACCGGATGCGGATTTCCCGGTGACCAATACGGAAAAAGGCAGCTTGTCAGGACATTTTACCGCTGAATTCAAGGCATCGGAAGCGCTTCCTAAGCTGGTCGGCGTGAATGCGGGAATCAAAGTGAACGTAGTACCCGGAAAGGCCAACGCGGTTGTTCAGGGAATTGACAGGGCGGTTCTGGATCAGGCCTGCGATGAGATCACCAAGGCTACGGGAGTGAGATTTGAAATTGATACGGAAGAGGAAGTGACTAAGATTCTGGCTGTTGGAGAAGGCGCGCATGCGGCTCATCCCCATGACGGAAATAACGCGCTGACCGCTCTGCTCACCATGTTAACCAGACTTCCGTTTGCTCCGTGCGAGCAGATTGATGCGGTTCATAAACTGGTGAAATTGATTCCTCACGGCGATACTAAGGGAGAAGCGCTGGGAATTGCCATGGAAGATGAGCTTTCAGGTGAACTGACCCTGGCGTTCAGCCTGTTGAAAGTGGACAGCGTGTCCCTGGACGGAACCTTTGACAGCCGGTGCCCGATCTGTGCAACAGAAGAAAATGTGCTCCATGTAGTGAAAGCCAAAATGGCTGAGAACGGATTCACCCTGTTAAATGACAAGATGAGAGAACCACATCACGTGGATGGAAATTCCCATTTTGTACAGACGCTGTTAAGGGTGTATGAAGAATATACAGGATTAAAAGGGGAATGCCAGTCCACAGGCGGCGGAACCTATGTCCATCACCTGAAAAACGGCGTTGCGTTTGGCGCTACCATGCCTGGTACGGACAACCGCATGCATGGAGCGGACGAATTTGCCGTTATTGACGAACTGCTGATAAGCGCTAAGATATTCGCCCAGGTAATCGCCGATCTCTGCGAATAATTGAGTTTTAAAATAACATTTGTTTCCGGATAAGGGGAGAGGAGAAACAAGATGGAATTGTTGTTTATGGAGCCGGTTTTAAAGGAAATGATCTGGGGAGGAGACCGGTTAAAAAGCGTATATGGAATGGAGATTCCCAGTGGCCATACAGGAGAGTGCTGGGCCATCAGCGCCCACCAGAACGGAGACTGCCGGGTAGCGGGCGGCGCTTATGACGGCTGCACCCTCAGCGGATTATGGAAGGAACACCCGGAACTGTTCGGGAATGACCCTTCGGACCGGTATCCGCTGCTGATAAAGATTATTGACGCCAAACAGGATCTCAGCATCCAGGTTCATCCCGATGATGAATATGCGGGAATTCATGAGAACGGTTCTCTTGGAAAGACAGAGTGCTGGTATATCCTGGATTGTGATCCCGGTACCAAAATCGTAATCGGTCACAATGCGAAGGATCACAAAGAGATGGAAGAGATGATTCTGGAAAAACGCTGGGGGGAATTCATTCGTGAGATTCCGGTGAAAAAAGGGGATTTCTTCCAGATTGATCCCGGCTGCCTTCATGCGATCAAAGGGGGAACCCTGATTTTAGAAACCCAGCAGAACAGCGACATCACCTACCGGGTATACGATTATGACCGCCTTTCGGACGGAAAACCGAGGCAGCTCCATGTAAAGCAGTCCATCGATGTGATCAAGGCCCCATTTGAGAGCGGAAATGCCACGCCGCAGGTTCAGACCAGCAGGTTTGACCATGGAGTGGAAAGCCATTTGATCACCTGTCCGTTCTATTCTGTTTATAAGTATGACATAGACGGACCGTTCTCAAAAACATTTGACAAGCCGTTTGTCAATGTGACCGTGATCGAAGGAGAAGGGGAGATCAATGGAATCCATATTGAGAAAGGGCAGAGTTTTATTATCCCTTCCGGATATGGGGAGTGCAGATTTGACGGAACCCTGTCTCTGATCTGTTCCTTTGTATAAGAAGAAATGAATACAGCCCGGCATCCGGTGAGCCGTGCAGGAAGCCAAGTCTTATGGTCTTGACTTCCTACGCGGTCCCGGACGCGCGGGCTGTTATGTTTCGTAACCGTTCAGACCTGTCTGAACTGCTGCTATGATTCAAATAACCTGCTGTAAATATCTTCGCTGATACTGTCCACGTAAGACTGGTCTGTGATATCGTGATTGGTTATGATGATATCCTGTATCAGTTCAAACCTCTTTAAACTCAGTTCTTCCGGTCCAAGTTCTCCCAGTTCATCTGAAAGCTGATGATCCAGGCCGTCTGCTGTATAGGAAGTGATAAACCAGTCGATTAACTGTTTGGTCGCCGCATTTTCCTCTTCAATCTGGGACTGAACGGCTTTGGCCGACCGGTAGGAGTTGACGGCAACCGCAATGGAACCGACGCCCATAGCTGTGAGCACTGCCTGCATCAACAGCTTGGAAGTGCCTGCAATGGGCAGATTGATAATGCCTGTCCAGCAGAGCACGGAAAACACCAGAAGACAGCCGCCCACCAGGATAAACGCGGAAGCGGAGGATTTGAGGTCTTCGTACTTATCCGCCTTTTTTACATAGACTTTAACCGGCGCCGCCTGTGCGCTTTTTTTAATTTCTTCGCCTTCCGGGCTGTTTAAGAGGCTGGAAGCCGTTTCGTATTCTTCTTTCAGCCTGGCCTCTTCTTCTTCCTTCTGCTGTTTTTTCAGCTTCAGGGCTTCTTCTTTGGATGATACTAACGGGCCGCCGCAGTCCGAACAGACGGTGATCCCGTCAATAAATTCCATATCGCATTTTGGACAATAAGGCATGGGAATTCTCCTTTGAATTAATTATAGATTCTGAATCATTTCATTAATGCTATTATAAGGGAAAAAGGGATATGCGTCCAGTGCAGATTTTCCCCCTTATTTTTATCCTCTTCCAGTCTAAGAGTTGTCGATGGCCTGCAAAAATCGTTCAAACAGCGGAAAGCGGAGCCCCGCAAAGCGGCACGGCCGACAGGCCGGATCCGCCAGAGGGAGCTGTGAACAGGAAACAGATTTTTTAATAGAAACCGTCTCTGTGCTTTTTACTATGGAAAAATACCGTCTTTTATGATACACTATTTAGATCACGGTGTAAAATCGGCAGACAGCCGGGCTGTGAAAATATGAGAAGAGACGGGAAGTATTTTTAGAGGATATTACAGATGAAAACCAGTACTTTATTGAAACGATTTGCTCCATACTACAGAAATTATACGGGAATCATGGTGATGGATCTGTTCTGCGCATCGCTTACGACGGTTTGCGAGATGGTGCTGCCGCTGATCCTGCGTTATATTACCAATATCGGGATGAATGATCTGGGGGCGCTGACGGTGAAGACCATTCTGTCCATCAGCGGGATCTATTTCGGACTGCGCATTGTGGATGGAATCGCCAGTTTTTATATGGCTTATACCGGCCATGTGATGGGGGCGTCCATTGAAACAGATATGCGGCATGACGCGTTCGCCCACTTACAGAAGCTGTCCGATAACTATTTTAACAACACCAAGGTTGGCCAGATCATGTCCAGGATTACCAGCGACCTGTTTGATGTAACCGAGTTTGCCCATCACTGCCCGGAGGAATTTTTTATCGCGTTTCTGAAAGGCGTGGTGTCCTTTGTAATCCTGTCGCAGATCAATCTGCTTTTGACGGTCATTATTTTTGTGCTGATTCCCGTAATGGCGGTTTCCTGCACATATTTTAACCTGAAGGTGAGGAAGGCATTTAAAGTCCAGAGAAACCACATCGGTGAACTGAATGCCCGGATTGAGGACAGCCTGTTGGGAAACCGGGTGGTGCGGGCGTTTGCCAACGAGGATCTGGAACTGGATAAATTTCAAAAAGATAATCTGCAGTTTTTAAAGATCAAACGGCAGACTTATTTTTATATGGCCGCATTCCAGGATACGATCCGGATGTTTGACGGCCTGATGTATACGGTTGTGATCGCGGCCGGCGGCCTGTTTATGATTAAGGGGCTGATTGAGCCTGCCGATCTGGTGGCTTATACCATGTATGTCACCACTCTTCTGGCCACCATCCGGCGGATTATCGAATTTGCGGAACAGTTCCAGAGAGGTATGACCGGTATTGAGCGTTTTACGGAGCTGATGGATGCGACTGTGGATATATTTGACGAAGAGGGAGCGGTTCCGATTGAAGATGTAAAAGGGAAGATCACATTTAAACATGTGTCTTTTGAATATCCGGATGACCATACGCCTGTGCTTTCCGATATTAATATCACCATCCGTCCGGGAGAGAAGGTGGCTCTTGTGGGGCCGTCAGGCGGCGGAAAAACCACGCTCTGCAATCTGATCCCGCGTTTTTACGATCCGACCCAGGGAGAGATTCTGATCGACGACCAGAACATCAGGAAGGTGACGCTGGGGAGTTTGAGGAGCAACGTAGGCGTGGTGCAGCAGGATGTATATCTTTTCTCAGGCAATGTTTATGAAAATATCGCCTATGGACGGCCCGGAGCCACCCGGGAGGAAGTGATTGAGGCGGCTAAACTGGCCGGGGCCCATGAGTTTATTGAAGAACTGAAAGATGGGTATGATACCTATGTGGGAGAACGGGGAGTGAAACTTTCCGGCGGCCAAAAGCAGAGGATCAGCATTGCCAGGGTGTTTTTAAAAGCGCCTCAGGTGCTGCTGTTGGATGAAGCCACCGCAAGCCTGGACAATGAGAGCGAACATCTTGTTTCGGAATCCCTGGATAAACTGGCGGCGGGAAGGACAACCCTTACCATTGCCCACAGGCTGACCACCATCCACGGCGCCGACAGGATATTAGTTTTGTCGGGAAGCCGGATCGTGGAAGAAGGAAATCACCAGACGCTGATGAAGCGGAAAGGGATCTATTATCAGTTGTACACTTCAGCAGAAGGTACGGCGAAAGGAGAAGGTTTTTATGAAGATAGCAATAGCGACGGACAGTAACAGCGGAATTACTCAGGAACAGTCCGCTGAGGAAGGGATTTTTGTGATTCCGATGCCATTTATGATAGATGGGGTAACTTATTTGGAGGGCATTAATTTGAGCCAGAGGGAATTTTACGACAGGCAGGCGGCGGATGCCGATATTTCCACATCCCAGCCTTCGCCTCAGGACGTGATAAACTTCTGGGACAAACTTTTAGAGGATCATGACCAGGTGGTGTATATTCCCATGTCCAGCGGGTTAAGCGGCTCCTGCCAGACGGCGGTGATGCTGGCCCAGGACTATGAGGGAAAAGTGGAAGTGGTCAATAACCAGAGGATTTCAGTGACCCAGAGGCAGTCTGCCAGGGACGCTTTAAAGATGGCGCAGCAGGGTATGGATGCGGCCCAGATTAAAAAGGTGCTGGAGGATACAAAGTTTGAATCCAGTATTTATATAACCGTTGATACGTTAAAATTCTTAAAAAAGGGCGGCAGGATCACTCCGGCCGCGGCAGCTCTCGGCACCCTGCTCAAGCTGAAGCCGGTGCTGACCATCCAGGGGGAAAAGCTGGACGCATTTGCTAAGGCCAGAACCATGAAACAGGCCAAATCCATGATGATTACGGCGATTTCCCACGACTTGGAACAGCGGTTTAACGATAAAGAATGTGAAAATACCTGGCTTCAGATTGCCCATACGGACAGTGAAGAGGCGGCCCGGGAATTTGAAAAGGAGTTGCGTGAACTGTTCCCCAAAGCGAACATCTATCTGGATTCCCTGTCTCTCAGCATTTCCTGCCACATCGGACCGGGAGCTTTAGCGGTAGCATGTTCGAAAAAAATTGTATAAAGCGGATGGAACAGGAGGTAAAATTCATGTCTATATGGAAGAAACTGGGATGGAAGCCTCAGATCAGCATGAAGATTCCTCTGGTCATCCTGATTCTCCTGGCCGGATTTCTGCCCATGGTGCTGCAGGAAAAGGTTCTGATTGAATCTTTCCGTCAAAACCAGATCGATAACCGGATCATTGAAGTTCAGAATCAATGCCTGATTTTGAGCAATAAGATGACACGGGCGGGCTATATGGCGTCAGGGGCGGGCAATGAGCTTTTAAACGGAGAGATGGACACCATTGCCGATGTATTTAACGGCAGAATCGTGGTTGTGGATAAAAGTTTCCGCATAGTAAAAGACACCTTTGGGCTGGCAAACCAGAAAATGAACATTTCGGAAGAAGTGATCCGGTGTTTTATGGGGGAAAACAGCAGCCGGTATAACAAAGAAAAGCATTATTTTGCCCTGACTGTCCCGGTCTATGATAATTCAGCGGATAAAAATATCACCGGCGTCATTTTGGTCACGGCATCCACTGAGAACATCCTGGATTTAGCTGACCGGATCGCTGAAAAGGGAAGTTTTTTCCAGATGATCACATTCTGGATGCTGGTGCTGATCTCCATGGTAGCGGCCTTGTTTTTGATTCGGCCGTTCCAGCGGCTGCAGCGCCGTTTGGACCGGATTGCGGACGGCAATCTGGAAGAGGAACTGCCGTCGGGCAGCTACAAGGAAACCGCGAATATTTCGTCTGCGGTGGAACGCACGCTGACTAAGCTGAAAGCTGTGGATCAGTCCAGGCAGGAATTTGTATCCAACGTATCCCACGAGCTTAAAACGCCCATCACATCAATCCGCGTGCTGGCCGATTCCCTGATGGGGATGGAAGATGTGCCGATTGAGCTGTACCGGGAATTTATGACCGACATTTCAGATGAGATCGACCGGGAAAGCAAGATAATAGACGATCTCTTATCTTTGGTGCGCATGGATAAGGCGGCCACGGAGATGAATATCGCCCAGGTCAATATCAACGGGCTTCTGAAATTGATTCTCAAACGTCTGAGGCCTATTGCGAAAAAGAGGAATATTGAACTGATCCTGGAAAGCATTCGGGATGTGACTGCCGATGTGGACGAAACAAAACTGTCTCTGGCCCTCAATAATCTGGTGGAGAATGCGATTAAATATAACGTTGAGGACGGATGGGTCAGGGTGACTTTGGACGCTGACCACAAGTTCTTTTATGTCAAGGTTGCGGATTCAGGTATCGGGATACCGGAGGAATGCCAGGACCGCATATTCGAACGTTTCTACCGGGTGGATAAAGCCCGCTCAAGGGAGACGGGCGGAACGGGACTGGGACTGGCCATCACAAAGAGCGTGGTGCTGATGCATCAGGGAGCGCTGAAAATACAGAGTAAAGAGGGAGAAGGGACCACATTTACCGTCCGGATTCCTCTGTCCTATATATCATAGCAGACAGGAGCGGTGACAGAATATGAAACATATGAAACAAGTTCTTCTCATTCTGGCCGCGCTTTGTTTCCTGGCTGCATGCGGGGATCAAAGTACGGTTCAGGAAGATGAGAAAAGTACGTATAAAATTTATTATTTAAATCCGGGCATGACCCATCTGGTTTCTCAGGAGTATCAGGCTGAGGAGACGGACGCTGGCCGGCTGGTGATCGAGCTGATGAACCAGTTCCGCACTGCGCCCAAGGATGTGGACTGCCAGATTTCCTTATCTGAAAAGGTGGAATTTCAAAAATATGAGCTGAAAGATCATGTGCTCTATCTGTATTTTGATAATAATTATACCAATGTGCAGGAGATGAAGGCCACCAGGGAGATCCTGTGCAGGGCTGCTTTAACGAAGACATTTACCCAGATTCCGGGGGTGGATTACATCAATATCAATGTGGGAGATCAGCCGCTGATGGACGGAACCGGGGTTCCGGTAGGAATGCTGTCGCCCGGCGATTTCATCGAGAGCATCAGCGATGTGAACTCATTTGAGTGGACGGGGATCACCCTGTATTTTACGGATGAGGCAGGGGAGCAGTTGTTCCCGGAACAGCGCTATGTGGTGCACACCATAAACACTTCGCTGGAGAAGCTGATCATTGAACAGCTGATCAACGGCCCTGTGACCGAGGGACTGCATCCGACGCTGTCAAAGGATGTGAAACTGCTAAATGTATCGGTCAATCAAAATGTATGCTATATCAATTTTGATTCCGCCTTTTTAAACAGCACGCTGGAGGTTAAGGATTACATACCGATCTATTCTATCGTGAATTCCTTAACGGAACTGACTACGGTAAATAAAGTCCAGATCACCATTAACGGATCCCAGGACGCCGTTTATAAGGATTCCATATCATTAAATACTTTATTTGAAAGAAAAACGGATTTTGGAGGTGTTACAAATTAAAAGGCCGCTTATGTTCCTGACAGGGGCGTTCGTACTTGGAGAGGTACTTACTCTGTTACCAGGACTGGTGGTAATAGGCGTGCTGGCGTGTTTGGCGTCAGGAGGCTTATGGTTTATGGTGAAAAAAGGCAGAGGCAGGACAATCCTGGTTCTGCTTTTCTTTTTTGCCGCAGGGATTTTGAGGATGAGGGTGGTTACGGAGCAGTTTGAAGAGCCGTCCCTTGTGGAGACTGTTGACCTTTTCCCAATGGGTACGGCGGAAGGGGTGAAGGCGGAAGGCACCGTAGAGGAGATCAGCCGGAAATCCGGTAATGACCTGATCCGTTTGGGGAAATGCAGAGTTTATACAAAAGACGGGGCAAAAGAGGCAGGTCAGATTCTGCTCTACATGGATTCGGAAGTTTTAGACAGCAATCCCGGGCTTTTAAAAATTGGCAGTTCTATCCGGTGTTATGGTGAGCTCAGTGAGTTCGGGCAGCCGCGGAATCCTGGAGAGTTCGATTCCAGAACCTATTACAGGGGCCTGAAAATCCGTTACCGTATGTTTGGAACCCAACTTATGCTGTTGAACAGCAGTTACAGCCCCTGGAGAGATGCCGTATACCGGGTGAAATCCCATCTGTCCTCTGTGCTGGAACGGATCAGCGAGCCGGAGGATCTGGGGATTTTCCAGGCCGCGCTGCTGGGAGAGAAAGAAAATCTGGCCCCGGAGGTGAGAAAACTCTATCAGAAGAATGGAATTGCCCATCTTCTGGCCATTAGCGGCCTTCATATTGCCTTGATCGGAGCAGGAATCTACCGGCTGTTCCGGCTGTGCGGCATGAGTTTTTCCTGTTCCGGCCTTCTTTCGGGCCTCTGGATCATCAGCTACGGAATGGCAGTGGGCGGATCGTCATCGGTGGTGCGGTCTGTGATCATGCTGCTTTTGATGATGCTGGCGGAATATCTGGGAAGAACCTATGACCTGCTGTCTGCCGCGTCATTGGCCGCTCTGCTGTTACTCTATGACAGCCCGTGGCTTCTGTTTTCAGCCGGATTTCAACTGTCTTTCGGCGCCGTATTTGCCATTGGAATACCGGGGAAATGGCTGAATGAACAGTTTAAGACACAGAATCCATGGGTATCGGCCCTTTGTGTGGGAGCGGCCATCCAGTGGGTGACTTATCCCGTGATCCGGTATCATTACTTTGAATATCCCGTCTATTCCATTCTGTTAAATCTGTCAGTAATCCCTTTGATGACTTATGTGGTCTGTTCCGGCGCCGCCGGCATGGTTTTGGGCTGTATTTGGCTGAAAGCCGGGCATATGGCTTTGGGATCAGGCCACTACATACTCCGCCTTTATGAAAGCATATGCCGGATGGCAGCAGGTTTTCCGGGAAGCAGTGTTGTATTGGGGAGGCCAAAACTTTGGCAGATTGGGTTGTATTATTCGCTTATGGCGGTTGTGTTTCTTCTAATAAAAAGGGGGCAGGAGAAAAAACTACCTTTAAAACGAATGATCCTGCCGGCTGCCCTCTGTTTTGCCGTATCCATTTTATCCCTTGGGAAACTGCCTTTTAATGGGATGAGAATCACGTTTGTGGATGTGGGACAGGGGGACGGCATTCTGATGGAGTATGAGGATCTGGTGGTATTGGTGGATGGGGGGAGCAGCAGCCAGAAAAAACTGGGGGAATATACGCTGGAACCATTTTTAAAGAGCAGAGGGATCAGCCGGATCGATTATGCCTTTGTGACTCATGGGGATATGGATCATATGAGCGGAATCCGGTATCTTCTGGAAGAGGACAGGGGGATCAGTATTGATCATTTGATGCTGCCCTATCACAGGGAGGAGGATGAAAACTGCGGGGAGCTGGAGCAGTTCCAGTTAAGGCGGGGTGGAACTGTCTGCGATGTGAAACGGTACGATTGTCTGAAGGAGGGGGAACTGTCAATTCAGTGCGTTTATCCGGGAGTGGATGATATTCCTTCCGATGCCAATGAAGAATCTTTGGTGTTAGAAGTGGAACTGGGCGCGTTTCGTTTGGTTTTGACCGGTGATATGAGCGGCGGAGGGGAAGCGGAGCTGTTGGAATACGGGATTGCCCCGGCAACTGTATTAAAAGCGGCCCACCACGGTTCCCGATTTTCCAATACGGCGGAATTTTTAGACCGGCTGAAGCCATCCTGGACCGTGATCTCCTACGGGGAAGGAAACCGCTATGGACATCCCCATCAGGAGGTGCTGGAGCGTCTGAATGAAAAACACAGCCGCATCTATGAAACAGCGGTGAATGGCGCGGTGACTGTGTGGACCGATGGGAACAGGGTGGTCTGGAATACCTGGATTCCGTAGGCGCAGGGGCGGCATCAGAGCAGGCAACGCTTGCGGGTTGACTGGAAAGCCTGCCCAACGTATAATAAAGGCTGGGGTTTGTATGTAAAATTATTTCCATCATCCGTATGAACGTAACATATGATTTACGGCACATGGAAAGGGATTCTCAAACGCAGCAGGACGGACCGGGAATTACCGGCAAACAGGAAGGAACGCAGTATGCAGAAATTAAACCAGGATATCAAAAACCATGAATTTGAGCGGGTTTATCTTTTATTCGGAGAAGAAGCATTTTTGAAAAAAAGTTATAAGAACCGATTGAAAGAGGCCATAGCTGGCGATGATACCATGAATTATAATTATTTTGAGGGGAAAGGGCTGGATGTCAGGGAGCTGATCAGCCTGGCGGACACCATGCCGTTTTTCAGCGATAAAAGGCTCATAATCATAGAGGACAGCGGCTTTTTTAAGTCGGCTGCCGATGAAATGGTGGAATATCTGCCTTCCCTGCCTGACAGCACCTGTCTTATCTTTGTGGAGACGGAAGTGGATAAGAGAAACCGCATGTACAAGAAAGTGAAAGAGATTGGATATGCGGCGGATATGGCCCGCCAGGATGCGAGGCAGCTGGCCCAGTGGGCCGGTGGAATTCTGGCTCGTGAGGGAAAGAAGATCACTGGAAATACCATGGAACTGTTTTTAAGCAAAACAGGGGACGACATGGAGCACATCCGTATGGAACTGGATAAATTGATCAGCTATACACTGGGCCGTGATGTGATCACATCAGAGGATGTGGAAGCCATCTGCATGGTACAGGTGACCAACAAAATCTTTGACATGGTCAGTGCGATTGTGGGAAGAAAGACAAAGGCGGCCATGGATTTGTATGAGGACCTGCTCACTCTGAAAGAACCGCCTATGAGAATCCTGTTTTTAATTGCAAGGCAGTTTAACCAGATTCTCCAGGTAAAGGAATTAATGGGCCAGGGAATGGACAAGAGCAGAATTGCGTCAAAACTCAAAATACAGCCCTTTATCGCCGGAAAGGTGATGCTTCAGGCGAAGACCTTTTCCATGGAACAGATATTTTCCTATGTGAACCTTTGCGTGGACGCGGAGGAGGCTGTGAAGACCGGCAGGCTGGGGGACAGGCTGGCGGTGGAGCTGCTGATTACGAAGAGGTATTGAAAAATGGGATTTAATTGGTGAAAGGTACGCAGAAAAGCGGGAGGAGGGGACGGACAGACGGCCGGATTTTTGGAAGGGGCCTGGCGGAGGGGCATCCGTCGGGGATGAAAACCGGCTTCCAACCGTAAGTGAAACTAAGACTCCAGGGATGGAAAAAGACGGTCCGATGCCCA
>NZ_WQPN01000133.1 GCF_018785315.1 Clostridium sp. MCC353
CCAACGGATTCCGCTCTGCCCGGTGCCCCCCTCCAAGCAGGCCTCCGCCCCCGTCCGTCCCCATTTCCAGGATTCACGGCTGTGTACTGGTCTGATAAAGGATAAATAAAGATTTGGAGAAGGGAAAAAGAAAGGGCAGAGAAGCGATTGATTGAGACGTTGTTTAGTATTTAGTGCAAATTATGTCATAGAGGTTTAAAGTAATTGATGTGGGGATTAACAGTAAAAGGTCAAGGCATTTTTGAAAATGCCTTGAGGGTTGATGTTAAATGGTGTGGGGATTTACATTAAAGGGTGAAGCCATTTTCGAAAATGCCTTCGCCCTTTATGTTAAATTTGCTTTTAATTACTTTAGCCAGAGAAAACCAGCAGGAAAGCGGGAGGAGGGGACAGACTGGATGTTTGGATGGGGGTGGGCCAAGGGGAATCCTTCGGGAATGAAAGCCATCTGGAAACCGTTAGTGAAAGTTAGGCTGCAGGGATGGAAAAAGACGGGCAGAAACTGAAACCCAAATCAGTTTCTGAGATGCCCACTGAACGGTAAAGTCCCATAAAGAGTTTACCGTGAATGGGCATCGGACCGTCTTTTTCCGTCCCTGGAGTCTTAGTTTCACTTACGGTTGGAAGCTGGTTTTCATTCCCGAAGGATTCCCCTTGGACCACCCCCATCCAAACATCCAGTCTGTCCCCTCCTCCCACTTTCCTGCGTAACTTTCACTAATTAAATCCCAATTACCCCCAAAACAACCTGCCCCAATTCCGTGATTTCACATCCGCCCCTGGTCCGGTGCACCTTAATATAATCATACTCATTCAAGGTTTGCAGCGTGCTCCTGATTTTTCCCTCCGTAATGGAAACCCCATTTTCATCCAATTGCCGTTTAATGCCGGAACGGCCGATATGCGGGGCGGCGGCGATCAGTTTTAATATCTGCTTTTCAGCTATACTCAATTTAGACTGGGTGGCAGTAATCTGGTTTAAGATGTAGGGCGGGAGATTTTGAAGTGAAAGCGGCTCCCGGTTGTAGATGCTGAAAAAATGACGGCATAAATTGTTCATTTCCTGGGTATTTCCGGGCCAGGAGTACTGCTTTAAGTACTGCAGCAGGTGCTCCGACATGATGGTTTCAGCATCAATGGTGTAGTTATTGAAAACATTTTTTAGGAAATGATTCAACAGCAGGAGAATGTCTTTCTCCCTCTGCCGGAGAGGTATGGTGATCAGGGAAACGGAATTGATGGTGAAGAACAGCTCATCAATAAAGCTCCCTTCCTGTACCATTTGATAAAGGTCTTTGGCTGTGGTGGCGATTACCCGGATATTGACCGGAATGAGCCGGTTTCCGCCGATTCTCTTTAGAGTGCCGTTTTTGAGCACGTGAAGCAGGACTGCCTGAATGTGAGGAGGCATATACTGGATGCCGTCGATGAATAATGTGCCCCCGTCCGCTGATTCCAGAATTCCGGTCATTCCTCCCGGGCGGGAGCCGGGAAAGGCCCCGTCTTCATAGCCCAGCAGTTCGGTATTTATGATGGCCGTTTCCAGGGACGTGAGATTCAGAGTGACAAATGGCGCATCATGGCGTCTGGAATTATTGTGTATTGCCTGGGCCAATACTTCTTTTTCAGTTCCGCTTTCCCCCTGAATGATCACATGGAAGTCATTTAAAGAGATCCTTTTGGCATTTTCGATCAGATGGAGCACAGAAGGCGTCTGCGTGATAATATGGTTAAAATCATAAAGCCTTCTTACCATGGAACCGGGAATCGTATCGTCCGTCGGTTCACCGGCGTCATTGGCCCAATAGGAATGGATCAGGTACATACGGGATGTATTGATGGTGTCAATTTCCTGTATCCAGAGGCGGATCAGTTCCCCATTGGCATTTCTCAGCAGGAATTCAGTGTTGTCATGAAGATCACAGGTGATAGCATGTTCTTCTAAAAGCGCTGGCAGATTCTGGCCGATCAGTTCCTGATTCAGAAGGCACAGCATGGAAGTAAACGGATGATTTACCATTTGGATGGAATCACTGCTGTCGATCAGGCAGATGCCGTTGACAATTGTATTAATAATAGCCTGGGTGATCATCTGAGTGTCCAGGGCATGGGAGAGCTGCATGTTGGAAAGCTTGATGATCTGCACGATGTGGTTGATATAATTGCGGGTGATCTCGTCCGCCAGATTGAGAGGCAGATGATACCAGGCAATGATTTCATTAATTGTGGAAATGTCCACCACCCGGTTTCCGATGTCTATGACATTAGAAATATTTTTGGGAACCAGATGGACTTCGCCTACGGTAACCGCGTATTTTATTTCCGGAGAAACAGGGCCGCAGCCCGGGTAATAGGGCAGAAAATGATATTGGGAAATACCGAAATCCTGCAATTGGCGTATGACTTCATATGTATTCCTTTCGGAATCGTTTACCAGGTAGACAAAGGAGCCTGGTGGAATCTGAAGGATCTTGTGGAGATAGGTATGGTTAAATGTACGGATACAGATCAGTTCATGAACATGATCCGGCACCATGTCCTGGCATTTAGGCTGTATATCAGCAGCGGAATACAGGATACATGAGGTAGAGGCCAGGAGATCCGGCGTAACATCAGGCAGCAGCACAGACTGAATTTCCAGATAATTGTGGAAAATAGAGGAAAGATAGGAGTGAAGACCGACGCGGGCCGTGGAATTAAGTGTGATTATGATTAGTTTTTCTTTCATTTTGTATCTCCTTTCTTACAAACTATTAGGTTGATTATAATATATAATTACAAATAAAACAACCTAATGATAAAACTTGTATGAAAGAGGTTAGGAAAATTTAACAATTAATGATAAAATATTTGACGAATGAGGTCATGGTATGTAAAATTTGAATAAAGGAAAAGCAAAGACGCTTACACTTTTAAGGGTGATCTGCGCCTTTGTTTTTTGTTAAGCAAAAAGATAGGAGAGTGTACTATGAAAAAGAGAATGATTTCTTTGGTTCTGGCAGCAACCATGATCTCCGCATCATTAGCAGGATGCGGCGGCGGTTCTTCCTCATCAGGAACCACAGCAGCGGGAACGACCGCGGCAGGCACTACGGCGGCAGCAGCAGATGCTACAACAGCAGCAGCCGGAGATACCACTACTGCAGCAGCAGAAGGAACATCTTCAGAAGGCAAGGACAGCATTGTAATCGTTACTTCCTCTGATATCCTTTCTATGGACCCATACCGTTATGACGAAGGTCCTACAAACCAGTTTATGCTTCATATCTATGAGCCTCTCGTAATGGGAGATCCTGAGATGAAGTTTCAGCCACACCTTGCTGAAAGCTGGGAACAGTCAGAAGACGGACTTACCTGGACATTCCATTTGAGAAAAGGCGTTAAATTCCACGATGGCGAAGAGATGAATGCAGAAGATGTTGTTGCTTCCTTTAATCTGGCATCGAATCCTGATTCTCCATCCGCATTCAGCAGCTATACATCAACATTTGAGTCTGTAACTGCTGTTGATGATTATACGGTTGAAATTAAGACAAACCAGTTAAACCCGATTATGCTTTTCAGCGTTGCGCAGATTTACATACTGAAAAAAGAGAACATCGAAGGCAAGACAGAAGAAGAAATCGCAGCCAATGTCTGCGGTACAGGACGTTATAAATTTGTTGAGCAGGTAAAAGAGGATCATATCGATCTCACTGTTAACGAAGAGTACTGGGGAGAACTTCCTCCAATCAAGAATGTAAGATGGCGTCCAATCAGCAATGAAGCCACCAGAACAGCAACCATGCTGACCGGTGATGTTGATGTAACAATCAACGTAGCTGTAAGAGACGTGGACAGACTTGAGAATACACCTGGAATCGTAGTGCTGAAACAGAAAGGCTTACGTGAAATCTACTTAAACCTGGACAGCCGCGAGGATTCTCCTTTATTCCCAGGCGTGAAAAACCCGATGTCTGATCCTAAGGTCAGAGAAGCTATGTACCTTGCAATTGATGAAGACGCAATCATCAAATCCGTTATGAACGGCGCTGCATATACCATGAACTCAATCATCCCTGAGAACTATGTAGGCTACCAGCCTGTAGAGCGTCCTGCTTATGATCCGGAACGCTCAAAACAGCTTCTTGCTGAAGCCGGATATCCGGATGGATTTGAAGTTACTCTGGATGCACCAAATGACCGTTATGTAAAAGATGCTGAAATCGCACAGGCAGTTGCAGGATACTTTGAGAAGGTTGGTATTAAGGTGAACCTGAACCTGATGCCAAAAGCTAATTTCTTCTCTTATATTAAACCGGCTGAGAACAATTCCATGCTGCTTATGACCGGATGGTCTGACTCTTCAGGCGACGGTACATCTCTGCTTCATGATATGCTTTACACATTTGACAGAGAAGCTGCTGTGGGTACTGTAAACAGAGGCCATTACTCCAATGCAGAGGTTGATAAGCTGATCGATCAGGCATATGCAGAGATCGATGAAACAAAACGCGGCGAGATCGTTGCAAAAGCTGATCAGCTTGCCAGAGAAGATTTTGCTTACATTCCGCTTCATTTTGAGCAGGATACTTATGCAATCAAAGATACTATCAACTATACACCAAGACCAAATAACTATGTATTTGCTTGGGAGTTCTCTTACAAATAAGCTTTGGCTTATAAGAAACTGAAACGAATATAGGCTACAGGCTTTCACGGCAGTCAGCTGAAATAAGGGTCTGCCGCTGGAAGCCTGTTTTATTGACAAGAACTACACATTGAGGTGAGAGAAAAGTGATTAAGTATATTATCAAACGGTTTGTTCAAATGCTTGTAGTATTGTTTATAGTATCAGTACTCGTCTTTTTGCTGACCAATTTTATCGGTGATCCGGTGGATATGCTGGTACCGGAAAATGCGACTTTAGAGCAGATTGAATCCGCCCGCGCCAGACTGGGTCTGGACCGTCCGCTTCCTGTTCAGTACGGAATCTTTTTAAATGATGTTCTTCACGGTAATTTCGGTAAATCCTATTCTTATGGACTGCCGGCTATGGGGCTGATCGTAGAACGAATCCCCGCAACTATGGAAATCGTAATTATAGCGGCGCTGCTGACTCTTGTTATTGCTATTCCTCTGGGAGTTTATGCCGGCGCGTTCCCAAAAAGGAAATCAAGCAAAATCATCATGTCAGGTTCTATCCTGGGAATTTCCCTGCCTTCTTTCTGGCTGGGCATGATGATGATTTATATATTCGCTGTTATGTTCCGTGTTCTCCCGGCTTCGGGAAGAGGAGATACTGTAACTGTATTAGGTGTTAAGACAAGCCTTTTTGCGCCGGGAGGATGGAGATACATCGTGCTGCCGTCAGTTACTCTGGCGATGACGAATATTGCCACTACCCTGCGTTTAACCCGTTCCGGAATTTTGGAAAATATGAGGCAGGACTACATAAAGTTTGCGAGAGCAAAAGGTGTTCCGGCCAAGTCTGTTTTGTTTGGGCATGCCCTTAAAAATGCTCTGATTCCCGTTATTACGATCTTTGGTATGAATCTGGGAAGCATGATCGCATTTACCACGATTACGGAAACAATTTTTGCATGGCCCGGCATGGGCAAACTGCTGATCGATGCTATTGGAAAAGCAGACCGTCCCATTATTGTGGCATATTTGATGGCAACTTCCTGCCTGTTCGTGGTGCTTAATTTCATCGTAGATATTTTATATACCTTTATAGACCCCAGAATAGAGTTGAGGTGACGACATGGCTGAGACAAATAATACAAAAAAAGAAAAGAGCTCTGTGTGGAAGAATTTCCTTAAATCGGAATTCTTCTATCACTATAAACATAATTTGCCCGCCATCATCGGCAGCATATTGGTTCTGATCGCAATTTTAGTGGCTGTTTTCGGGAAGTTTCTGGCTCCCCAGAACCCCTATGACCTGACACAGATCGATCTGATGGATTCCTATCTTCCTCCCGCTTGGAGCGATGGAGGAAGCATGAAGTTCCTTTTGGGAACGGATAACCAGGGCCGTGACATTTTAAGCGCAATCATTTACGGAAGCGTCAGCTCCCTGACCATCGGCCTTGTTGGTATGCTGGCATCCTGCCTGATCGGTACCACATTGGGCCTGATCGCCGGATATTTTGGCGGAAAAGTGGATTCTTTTATCATGAGAATCGCTGATATCCAGCTTTCTTTTCCGTCCATGCTGATCGCATTATTCATCATGTCCGTATTCGGCCGTGGTATTGATAAGCTGCTCATTGCCCTGACCATGGTAGGCTGGGTAAAATATGCCCGGACGGTGCGTGGTGAGACGCTGTCGGTGCGAAATAAGGAATATGTAGAAGCTGCCAGGACCATTGGGCTTCCAAACTACCGCATTATATTAAAACATGTAATGCCGAATGTTGTGACTTCAATCATCGTTTTGGCGACGATTCAGGTTGGTGATTTCATTCTGACCGAGGCGACGCTCAGTTTCCTTGGTGTTGGTGTGCCGATTACAGAGCCGTCTTTGGGACTGCTGGTAAAAACAGGATTCGATGTACTGTTCAGCGGACTTTGGTGGGCATCTGTATTCCCGGGACTTTATATTATGCTGGTTGTATTCGGTATCAATCTGCTGGGAGATTTCCTGCGCGATGAATTGAACCCGAATCTGAAGTAAGCTGGAAGGGAGAATGACAATGGCAAATGAAGAAACGACGTTATTGGACGTGAAAAATCTGAAAACGTATTTCCATACATTTAAAGGCGTAGTAAAAGCAGTTGATGATGTCAGCTTTTCCCTGAAAAAGGGTGAGATTCTCGGTATCGTAGGCGAATCAGGAAGCGGAAAGTCGGTTACCAGCTTCTCCATTTTAAAACTGGTGGAAGAGCCGGGAGTTGTGCAGGCTGAAAGCATCATGTTCGACGGCAAAGAGTTGACAAATATGAGCGAAAAAGACATGACACAGATCCGTGGAAAGGATATCTCTATGGTATTCCAGGATCCCATGACTTCTTTAAACCCGCTCTATACGATCCAAAAACAGATGGAGGAAGTATTGATTCTCCATGCCCCGCAGATGAATGCGGCACAGAGGAAGGAACGCTGTATCGAGCTGTTGAAACAGGTGGGTATTCCCAATCCGGAAGACCGTTTAAAAGCATATCCTCATGAGTTTTCAGGTGGTATGAGACAGAGGGTTATCATTGCAATTTCTCTTGCAACGGATCCGAAACTTCTGATTGCGGACGAACCGACCACGGCTCTGGACGTTACCATTCAGGCCCAGATCCTGAGACTGATGAAAAAGTTGGTTAAGGAAAAACATGCTTCCCTGATTCTGATCACCCATGACCTGGCTGTGGTTTCGGAGATGGTGGATAAAATCAATGTTATGTACTGCGGCAAGCTGGTTGAAACAGGAAGCAATGAGGATGTGGTCTACCACAGCGCCCACCCGTATACAGAGGGCCTTCTGAACTCAATTCCTAAATTACGGGAAGATAAAGACCGCCTGGATTTCATACCTGGTATGGTTCCAAACATGTTTGAATTACCTCAGGGATGTTACTTTGCACCGAGATGTAAATACTGCCAGGAGATCTGCAACAGAGAACAGCCTCAGATGCAGGATTTGGGAAATGACCACAGAGTGGCGTGCCATTTCCCGTTGATCTCGAAGGAAGTTAAATAGGAGGACCGCGATGCAGGAACCATTAATTGAAGTCAAAAATTTAAAACAGGAGTTCCGTCTCACCAAAGGCCTTCTTCAGTCCCTTCGTTTTGAAGACGGAAAAATTGTAAAAGAAGATAAGATTGTTCACGCTGTCAATGATGTCAGCTTTACGATCCAGAAAGGGGAGGTTTTCAGTCTGGTTGGAGAGAGCGGCTGTGGTAAATCCACAACGGCCAGAACGATCATCCGCCTTTTGGAACCGGCCGGCGGCCAGGTTTTCTATAAAGGAAATGAAATCAGCCATTTGAAGCCAAACCAGCTTCTTCCCTATAGAAAAGATATGCAGATGATCTTCCAGGACCCTTACGCGTCCTTGAATCCGAAACAGAGGGTGGAAGATATTATTACAGAGCCTATGCTGTTCCATAAGATTGTGAACACAAAAGAAGAGGCCAGAAAAAAATGTATGGAGATTCTGGAGCGCGTGGGACTCCGCCCGGAACAGGCATCCCGTTATCCGCACCAGTTTTCCGGCGGACAGAGACAGCGTATTGGTGTGGCCAGAGCTTTGGCAGTGCAGCCGGAGTTCATCATTGCCGATGAACCGGTATCGGCGCTGGATGTGTCCATTCAGGCCCAAATCCTGAACCTTTTGATGGATCTGAAAGATGAGTTTAATTTCTCTTATCTGTTCATTGCCCATGACCTTTCTGTTGTGCGCCATATCAGCGACCGGCTGGGGGTTATGTACCTGGGCGGAATTGTGGAAATGGGAGATAAAAATACAATTTTTGCAAATCCGCTTCATCCGTATACCAGACTTCTGTTCTCCGCTGTACCAACCGTGGGAGAAGCTCCTTTGGTAGAGAGCGTGGAGATCGAAGGAGAAATACCGAATCCGGTGAATCTTCCAAGCGGATGTTATTTCCATGACCGCTGTCCGTATGCGACGGACTTGTGCAGGAAAGAACGTCCGGAATTGAAGGATATCGGAGGCGGACATTGTGTTGCCTGTCATCAGGTGCAGGGCAAATAAGCCTTTTAATTATTACCAAATATAAAGAGGGGTATCATTATGATATTGATAAAACAGGCGGACGTCTATGGACCGGAATCCATGGGAATCCAGGATGTGCTGCTTTGTGCCGGAAAGATAGAAGCGATTGGCGAGAACATTTCCCCGATCTGCGGATGTCAGGTTATCGACGCATCAGGGATGAAACTGATTCCCGGAATCATTGACCGCCATGTCCATGTCACAGGGGGAGGCGGAGAAGGGAGTTTCCATACAAGAGCTCCTGAGGTCCGGCTATCTTCTCTGATCCGTGGAGGTGTAACTACTGTTCTGGGCCTGCTTGGAACGGATGGGATCACCAGAAGTGTTGAAAATCTCGTAGCAAAGGTAAAAGCTCTGAAAGAAGAGGGAATCAGTGCATATGCTGTTTCCGGTTCCTATGGCTTTCCGCCGGTAACGATTACCGGAAATCTCCAGAAGGATATCGCGTTTGTTGATGAAGTGATCGGTGTAAAACTGGCAATTTCAGACCATCGCGCACCGAATATTTCCACAGACGAATTAATCCGTCTGGCAAGTGATGTCAGGACCGCCGGGATGCTTTCCGGCAAGGCAGGAATCGTTGTCCTGCATATGGGAGATGATATACGCGGGTTAGAACCGGTATTTGAAGCTTTGGAGAGAACTTCCATACCGATTAAAACCTTCCAGCCCACCCATATCAGCCGGACGGAGAAATTATTAAAGGACGGTTTTAGATTTGCCAAGATGGGCGGTACCATTGATATCACCTGCGGGGAATCCAAACGTGATAAAGTTGCCGCCCTGTTGAGGGAGGCGAAGAGCCAGGGCGTTCCCATGGAGAATCTGACCTTCAGCTCTGACGGCCAGGGAAGCTGGTCTAAATATGATGAAAACGGAAAACTGCTGAAGATCGGCGTGTCCGATGTGGACACCATCATAAAAGATCTGGCTTACCTTGTAAATGAAGCCGGTTTTGCGCTTGAGGAAGTGCTTCCGTTAGGTACATCAAATGTGGCAAAAGCTCTTGAAATTGACGGCCTGAAAGGCCATATCCGTGAAGGCGCTGACGCAGATATTCTGCTGGTGGATGATCAGTTGGAGCTCCATACTGTGATCGCCGGTGGAAAAGTGATGATGCAGGACGGAGAGGTCCAGGTTAGAGGGACTTACGATGAAAGATAAAATTTGGTGAATCTTTATTTAACGAATTGGCAGAAGTAACGCCATGAAGACGGGGAATCTGGGGCAGGCGGCCGTGGATGAGAGGAATTGGGGGTCGGATTCCGACCCTAAGAAATAC
>NZ_WQPN01000020.1 GCF_018785315.1 Clostridium sp. MCC353
GCATCGGACCGTCTTTTTTCGTCCCTGGAGCCTTAGTTTCACTTACGGTTGGAAGCCGGTTTTCATCGCCAACGGATTCCCCTCCGCCCGGTGTCAAACCTCCAAGCGGGTCTCCGCCCCCATCCGTCCCCATTCCCTGGATTTACAGCGTAACTTCCTCAACTAAATAAAGCTCCCCCATTATTTTACATAGCCCGTCTATAGACTTCGAGAATCTCCTCTTTTCCAAATTCCTTAATCCCCGGCAGCGTCCTCTTGCCAAAGAACGTACATTTTTCCGCCAGTTCTTCCAGACGATCTTCTTCCACGCCCAGTTCTCCGATTCTGACAGGCATTCCTATGCTCTTGAAGAAATTCTCGAACGCATCGATACCGGCCATAGCCGTCTTCATCGGGTCTTCGAAGTTCATATCGATTCCCCAGACACGGACTGCCAGTTGGGCAAACCGGTTTACATTATAAGGGCATACGTATCTGGCCCAGGTGCAGAATAATGCGGACAGCCCTGCTCCGTGGGATATCTGGGGATACATGCCGGAAAGTTCATGTTCCATCTGATGTACCTGCATGTAGAAATCACGGCCGGTGCTTGTCAGATTGTTGTGGGAAAGGCTGCCGGCCCACATCAGTGTGGCGCGGGCTTCATAGTTGTCCGGTTCCTGATCCGCGATTTTTCCTGCTTCTGCAACGGTCTTTAACAGCCCTTCCGCAATCCGGTCGGTCAGCGGAGTATCCTGATCCGCGCCCAGATAGCGTTCCAGAGTATGCATCATGATATCAACACTGCCGCAGCCTGTCTGGTATTTGTTCACCGTATAGGTGAGCTCCGGGTTGCAGATTGCAAACAGCGGACGGTGGAGCTGGGAGCTGAGCCCGCGCTTCAGGCCTCCGTCCTCATTGGTGATGACGCAGGAATTGCTCATCTCACTGCCGGAAGCCGATAAAGTAAGCACATTGCCCTGGGGAAGCGATTTTTTCAGTTTTTCCTCTCCGGCAAAAAATTTCCATACATCGATATCCGGGTTGGCTGCGCCGTCTGCAATGCATTTTGCAGAATCGATTACGCTTCCGCCGCCTACCGCTAAAATAAAATCAACGCCTTCGTCCAGGCAGAGTTTTATGCCTTCTTTAGCCAGAGACAGTGTAGGATTAGGCTGAACACCGCCCAATGTCACATATTCGATTCCGGCTTCTTTCAGAGAATCCGTCACCTGATCTAATAAACCGGACCGCACCACGCTTCCTCCGCCGTAATGGATTAAAACCTTTTTAAATCCGTATCCTTTAATTAACTTTCCTGCCTTCTTCTGCGTGTCCCTGCCAAATACTACTCTGGTAGGCGTACAAAACTCAAAATTTCTCATCATGACCTCCTCAATGCCAACGTAATTTTAAAGAAATTAAACCTATTATATCAAAAAAGATCCGAGAAATCCACAATGCTTTTCATGTCGATCTCCCGAATCTTTGCTTGCTCATCTACCCATCAAAATGGCGCGGGCTCAAATGGGGCTGACCGCCCAAATCACCTCAAACTTCTCCAGCAGCATTCTGTTTCATTCAAATATCCAGGCTTATTTTAACCGGATTACATGCTGGCAGTATACATATACATTGCGGATTTTCTTCGCCTGCTGCCCCTCATCTCCAAGAATTATGGGCTGGGTCCCGGATGCGGTTACGTAGAATTTAATGGCAATGGCATCCTGTCCCACCATGATTTCATGGGTTTCCTGATATGGGAACGCGGTTTCTTCTACTTTTACATAGTTGCGCAGGGCCATGTCGATTTCCGGATTGATGTAACAGCGGACCACATTTTCCAATCCATTCATCTCGATAATCGCCTTAGCTTCATCAAACTTCAGGTTGGTAAAGCGGAATTCCCCATTTCCCAACACATAAGACAGAGTCTGACTATCCAATAACAGTAACGGTATGTTTTTATTATCTCCCATAGACCGATCCTCCTTCTAAAAATTCGATTCTCCTCTTTTTATCATTATATCATTTTTCTGATTTCAGTCAAGTAATTTGCAATATTTTCTGGTAATTAATATTATTGTTTGTTAATTGTCAAACATTTCTTTTTTTCTATTGCTCCCCACTTCTGTTATATGCATAAATCAGACATGGACAGCATATTTTTTATGTAGGAGAAGTATCTATTAATTTGACAGAATAAAATTGCCGGACACGGCAGAATTGAGAGGAAAAAATGAGCCGGAAAATCATTTACATAGAGTGTCTGCTGCTTCTTATGCTGACCGGATCCCTGTTATGGCACCGGGTTGCCCCTTATCCTTCGGACAGCGCCAATACGAATACAGCCACCTCTTCCGATGCCCCTAAATACATAAAATGGGTGGATTTTGACGTGACTTCAGACGCCATGAAAATGGCCCTTCAACTGGATATGAACAGTTATCAAAAAGAGGTTCATTTGGATTGGATCGATTTGCTGGCCTATCTTGGGGCCAAATACGGCGGGGATTTTTCCAAATACCGTTCCCAGGATATGAAAGATTTCGCGGAAAAACTCCAGAACGGCGAAAGCCTGGAGACGTTAACAAAGGATATGAAATACTTTTCTTATTATAAAGAAGCTTACGGCGCAGTGTTAGGCGGTATGGTCGGGCTTTATGAAATTCAGGTGCCCCCGTCTGAGGTTCCGGCTTCTATGTTAACGGAATCCGCCGATGGAGAGGAAAATGAATCCGAACAAGTATGGCTTACCAAATACGGGCTCAAGGCATTTTCCCCCATCGCCAAAAATTTTCCCTATACTGATTTTGACGACTTCGGAACTTCCCGTTCTTATGGCTACAGAAGGCAGCATCTGGGACATGATCTCATGGGGCAGGTGGGAACCCCTGTTATAGCAGTGGAATCCGGCTATGTGGAGGCAATCGGATGGAACCAGTATGGCGGCTGGCGGCTGGGCATCCGCAGTTTTGATAAGAAACGGTACTATTATTACGCCCATCTGCGCAAAAATTATCCCTATCACAAAAGCCTGAAAGAAGGAAGTATCGTAAAAGCCGGTGATGTGATCGGATATCTGGGCCGCACCGGGTACAGCAGTACGGAAAATACAAACAACATCGACGAACCCCATCTTCATTTCGGCCTTCAGTTGATTTTCGACGAATCACAGAAAGAAGGCAATAATGAAATCTGGGTCGACTGTTATGAGCTTGTTAAATTCCTGTCCATGAACCGGTCCGAAACCATAAAAAATCAGGAAACAAAAGAATATAACAGGGTCTATGATATGAAAGACCCTGTTATAAATACCTATTCACAATGATTTAATTGGAATTCTGCTGTCCTCCCAGCGTGATCTCAACCTCCCGTTCCTGGTATTTTCCATCCGCCAGGGACTGGACGGTCAAAGTCACTTTAGAACCTTTCTCATAATAAGTCAGCATGTTCTGAAGCTGGCCCAGGGTGGTAACCGACTGCCCGTCAAATTTCGTAATGATATCCTTTTCTCTCAAATCTGAACCTGCGGCCGCTCCGTCATCCAGAATCTTATATACAAAGATTCCAACCGGCATATCGTATGCCTGGGAGGCCTGGGCGTCAATGTTGGTTCCTTCAATTCCCAGCCAGCCCCGTTTCTCATCATCCACTTTCACCCTGGTCTGTTTCGTCATGAGCGGATCCAGAATTTCCATGGCTTTGGAAATGGGGATCGCATATCCCATGCCTTCCACTTCTGTGGACGCTGTCTTCGCCGCGTTTATACCGATCAGATTGCCGCCCAAATCCAATAATGCACCGCCGCTGTTGCCGGGATTGATAGCCGCGTCAGTCTGGATAAATGTATGTTCTGTCCCGTCTTCACCTTTCACTTTGCGGTCCAGAGCGCTGACATAACCGACCGTCGCTGACTGGCCTTCACCCAGTGCATTGCCGATTGCCACCACCTGCTGGCCCACTTTTAAACTGTCGGAATCCCCGATATTGGCCGCTTTAATCCTGCTCATGGTATCGGAAGGTATTTTATCCAGCGGTACGGCTATGACGGCCAAATCAGAAGCGGCGTCTGTGCCTTTTATAGCCGCCTCCACCGATGTCTCATCCACAAATGTCACTGTCATATTCTGGGCGCCGTCAACCACGTGGTTGTTGGTGGCAATCAGAAGTTCCTTGTCATTTTCACCGATGATAATACCTGAGCCGCTGCTTTCGGCTTCATAACTCTGGGGGCCGAAAAATGTCATCTGTTCCACGGTCATTTTATCCGTTATGGCAACCACGGACGGCATGGCCTGCTCCACAATTCCTGAAACGTCGGTCACTCCTATGGTCTGAATGGTTCCGCCCATTCCGCCTGTGTCTGTGTTCTGGGCGCTGACCGCCGCCGTTTTCTGAGGAACCGCCCGGCTCTCCTTCACTTCCAGAACTGAACTGCTCCATGCATTTAATCCTGCCATCACACCGCCTGATACCGTACCGAATAAAAGGGCTGCCGCAGTGATCCCTGCAGCTTTCTTCGCTAAATTTTTCATCATAATCATTGCACTCCTTTCTCACATCTATCTATCTGTTAAATCCTCATAACCTCTTTACACTAAATAATATAGCCAGAAATTATGAAGGAATTGTGATGAAAAAAAGGAGTATTTGTGTCTTAAATATCCGCTTGGGGCCTGCGCGTTTTACGCCCTGCGCCGTTCTTTCCCGGGCCATTTACGCCCTGCGCCGTTCCTGTTGTGCATCCGCTCCCCGGATTCCCATGCTGATACAAAGCGCCCTGTCCATCCGGGTCATCCACAAATCATTGAGATGTCCTATGTAACCGTGAAGCCTTTTTTGATCGATTGTCCTTACCTGCTCCATGAGAACGGTGGAATCGCAGGGCAGGCCGCTTGCCATCCTGGGAAGCGTTACATGTGTGGGAAGTTTGGCTTTGGTGCTCTTGCTGGTTAACGCTGCTACGATGACAGTGGGGCTGTGACGGTTTCCCATGTCATTTTGTATAATAAGAACCGGACGGACGCCGCCCTGTTCAGAACCTACGGTTGGGGATAAGTCTGCGTAATAGATGTCGCCTCTGTAAATGTTGTTTTCCATATTAATCTCCATTCCGGAGCGTTTTTTTGCGAAGGCACGCGCTGAGAATTTCAAATTTTCAGCTGCGATACAAATTTGTGGCTCCGGCACAAATTCGGGTGTAAAAAATAAGTCCTCAGGAATATTTTTTGCACATATCTCCGCTTTGTTTCTGTTAGTAAGATTATTGACAAGGAAAACGCGGTCTATACCGGAGGAATATTTTTTTAATTAAAATAACGGGTGTAAAGTAAAGGGTGAAGGCATTTTCGAAAATGCCTTCACCCTTTACTTTACACCCGTTACTTTTATGCTCTCGCCACCATCTCCCCATACTCTTCTTTCTCTTTCCGTATGAATTCCTTCACCTGTTCTACATCAGGCATATCGGCGGAACATCCGTGGCTGGCCACCAGCATGGCCGCCTCTGCGCTTCCCATCTCCAACGCATCCATAATATCCATACCTTCCAGCACACCGTACAGAAAACTTGCCGCATATCCGTCCCCGCCGCCAAAGGATTTCAACGCTTTGACCGGAAACGGTTTAATGGAATAGCTCTTTCCATCACATGTATATGCCGTAGATCCTTCTTTTCCATGTTTTATCACTACAATTTTCGCGTTCTGCTTCTGTGTCCAGTAATCTGCGGAAGTCTGGTCCGCGCCGTCCAGCCCTAAAAACCTCTCCGTCAGATCGTATTCCTCCCGGGATCCCATAATAATATCCGCGTCCTTTGCTGCAGATGAATAGTAAATGGCGATTTCATCCTCACTCTTCCAATTATAAGGCCGGTAATCTATATCGAATACGATTGGAGTATTGGTTTTCTTTGCAAGGGCCGCCGCTTTTAACGCAGCTTCTCTGGATGGGCTCTGGGCCAGGGCAGTACCTGAAATGAGAAGCATTTTCGCAGACGCAACATAGGCTTCATCGATGTCCGCAGGGTCCAGCGACAGATCCGCCGCCTGGTTTCTGTACATTAAAATGCTGCTTTCCGTGGGAGAGAGGATTTCGGTAAATGTTAAACCGATCTTTTCCCCATGTTCACACCGGAAAATATGAGAAGTATCGATTCCTTCATTATTAAAATAGTCAATGGCAAAATCTCCGAACTGGTCATCCGAAACTCGTGAAAAAAAGCCGCATTTCTTACCCAGCCGGGCCAGGCCCACTGCCGTATTGGCAGGCGAACCGCCTATGTATTTTTTGAAACTTTGGCTTTCGCCAAGGGTTTTAAAATAATCGATCGGATTAAAATCAATGGCAACACGCCCTAAAAGGATCATATCATAAATTCTTGTTTCATCAAATGTAATAATATTTTTAATTAAATCTGACATCTCTTTCCCTCCATTTTATAGACCATTATTGAATGCAAATGATATTCAGCCATCCATGCGCCGTATTATCAGCAAAGCCCCAGGCTGTACAGGATAATCGCCAGGACAAGCCCGCACAACGGGATAGCAGCGTTTGTAACAAACATATAGACATAACTGTCTTTCATCTCAGTTTTCGCAACGCTGTTTGCCAGCACAATTCCGGAAGAATGAGGCATCGCATCCAGACCCGAACATGCAATACAAGTGATTCTGTGCATGATCTGCGTATTTAATCCTGTCTGTATCATGTAATCCGCTAATGTATTCCAGAAAATCGTGATACCGCCGGACGCGGATCCGGTAATGGCGCAGATCACGTTAATTGCCACACAGGCGAACAGAATTGGGTTCATCTGCAGGCTTAAAATCCAGTTTGTAAAGGATTCAAATGCCGGCGAAGCAGTTACAACACCGCCAAAGCCCATGATTGCGGAAGTCACCATAAGGGAGTTAAAGCCATTTCCCATGCCGGAAGCGATTGCATTTTTAACATTGAATTTATCATGGAACAGCACGATCCCCACCAGGCAGGCAATCGCCATGGCCGTAACTACCGCGAAGTTCGAAGGATTTAATATCTTCATCAAAGCAAATGCCGCCACCACCAAAACAAGAATCGGCGCAAACGATTTTCCAACCGGCGGAAGCCCGGCGAGCATCTTTTCATCATTGATATCCACAATCACGTCGTCTGCCGCCGGAACAAAATGTTCTCCTTTTTCGGCACATTTTTTAATACAGTGTGTCAGGAACAGATAATCCAGAACAAAAACAAACAATCCGCCGATAATACCAATGACCGGCGCCGCATAGATCGTGGTTCCTAAGTATTCCGTAGGCACCAGGTTCGGTACGGATGGAGAACCCGGGAAAAATGTCATACATGTTGATCCTGCCATACAAATTGACATCGCCGGAAACAGTTTCTTAGGAATATCTGCTTCTTTAAACAACGCCATGCAAAACGGATACATGGTGAACATGATAACAAACACGCTGATTCCACCATATGCCAGAATCGCCGTTGTAATCAGTACGATCAGCACAATCCGTTTCTTTCCCAGTTTACCCACGATATAATTGGAAATGGATGCCGCCGCTCCTGATTCTTCCATAATTTTACCAAATGCCGCACCTAAAATCAGCATTAAAAACCATGTTCCCGCAAAATTTTTAAAGGCCGTAGCATAGGCTTCCGCAAGACCATTCCAAATTCCCATGCCGTTGCACACAATAACTACCAATGCTGCAGCGATTGTTACCAGACCCATATGCCATCCTTTATAGGTCAAATACATAAGCACCGCTAATCCAAGAAATACTCCGATTACCCCTATCATAACATTCTTCCTCCTGGTTTATAATTCGTTTAATGGTTTTTCATTGTTAAATACGTGGATGTGTTTCCGTACATTTTCATAAACTCCCCTGATTCCTGACGAGGATAAGCCAAAATAATCCCCATCCGGGTTCTTTTCCAGATATTTTCTGTCCGCCTCCGTCACCGCGTCAAAACTGGCGGTTGCAATATTGATCTTACGGATGCCATGATCTATGGTTTTGCGGAATTCTTCGAATGAAATCCCGCTTCCGCCATGCAGAACCAATGGCACCCGGATTCTCCGATGAATCTCTTCCAGCACGTCAAACCTGAGTTCCGGAGCGGATATGTAATGACCATGGGCATTGCCGATCGCCACCGCCAGGGCGTCCATTCCCACAGCCTTGAAAAATAATTCCGCATCGTCGGGATTCGTATAAGAAACATCCCGGTCGCCATTTCCTTCATTTCCCCCCACGGCTCCCAGCTCCGCTTCAAGAGAAGCTCCATACAGGTCTGAAACCTTTTTTACCTCTTTCGTTCTTCTGATGTTCTCTTCCAAAGAATATTCCGAACCATCGAACATGACTGAGGAAAATCCAAAATCCAGGGCTTGTTTTATCACCTCCATCGTCAGCCCGTGATCCAAATGGACCGCGACATTTACCTTGGCGTCTTTTGCCGCCTGAACCATCATGGGCGCCATGAGATTGAGCGGAGAAGCTTTAAGCCGCTTCTCTGCGATCTGAAGAATAACCGGGGTGTTTGTCATCTCCGCTGCCTGTACCGCTCCGGCAACCATCTCCATATTACCTACATTGAAACCGCCCACGGCTTTACCGGACCGGGATGCCTCCTCCAACAGTTCTTTCATCGTAACCAGCATATCTTCCACCTCACTTTTGATTATATATTGGATATATTCGAATTATCTTTTGGTTAATTCTTGATTATATATTAGTTCTATTATTATCAAATGTCAATACCTTAATATATTTTTGTTATTTATTTATAATTTTTTGTTCTTCTTTTGTACAAAAATGCCAGACAGCCAATAACAGGTATTGGCCCCTGGCAATGAGGGAATATTGGCAACAAAAAACGGTAAAACAGGATATAACCGCTTCCTGTTTTACCGCTGGTTCATTTCTCAAAAAAACGCATTTTCATTTTCCTGGCGCTTCAGGCATTTTCCTCCCACAAATTCGAGTAAATTTTCAGGATATCATCTTTACCCAAAACCTTTCTGGTATTGGCGGGGCTTCCGGACGCCAGCGCATCATCCGCCATTTTGTCCATGA
The DNA here is from genome assembly GCF_018785315.1 of Clostridium sp. MCC353. Lineage (GTDB taxonomy): Bacteria > Bacillota > Clostridia > Lachnospirales > Lachnospiraceae > CHH4-2. Next base: position 9,069 of record NZ_WQPN01000020.1, read on the forward strand.
GACGGTAAAATTCTGTCTGATCAATTCCATAACCTGAAAGCGTCGGTATCTCCAGTTCCCGGCAGAGAGCCACTGTCCGGGCCAGGAACTTTTCCGCTGCCGCCTGATCGGAATCACCGCTTCCGGCCGCGCCGCAGACCCTGCCAAGCTCCGCGAACCGGCCGTAAGCTCCATCCATCACATAGCTGAGGCAGGCTTTTAGCAGCATGGCATTGGAAATGCCATGGGCAACATGGAATAAAGCCCCAATCGGCCGGGACATGCCATGTACTACCGTAACGGAAGAATTGTTAAAAGCGACGCCCGCTTCAAATGCGGCCAATGACATCTCTTCTCTCGCTTTCCGGTTCGTACCGTCATGGTAGCAGACAGGCAGATTCTCAAATATTCTCTTAACAGCGGACAGCGCATATAAATCCGAAAGGGAACCGGCCCTCCTGGAAGTATACGCTTCTATGGCATGAGTCAAGGCATCAAGTCCTGTGGCCGCAGTGATCTTAGGCGGAGCTGTCATAGTAAAAACAGGGTCCACAATTGCCATATCCGGCATCAGTACACCGCCTTTCAACAGCATCTTAATATCCTTTTCCGTATCAGTGATGATCGTAAACTGGGTCGCCTCCGATCCCGTTCCCGCCGTTGTGGGAACCGCCGCCATTGGCGGAACCGCGCCTTTAATTTCTTTTCCCATATAATCGGAAATCTTCCCTCCGCAGCCCGCAACCGCTCCAATTGCTTTCATGGAATCTATAGGGCTTCCTCCGCCCACCGCAATTAAACAATCACACGCCTCTTCCCGGTATACGGATAAACCGCCCTCTATCATCCGGTCTGTTGGTTCACCATTAATATCCTGATACAAAGCATAGCTCACGTTGACTTCATCCAGGAGATCTGTAAGCCTTTTCACATTACCAAGCTGAACCATCACCTGGTCTGTAACAATAAGCGCCTTTTTTCCCAGATTTTGCAGAGCCGCCCGGCTCATTTCCAACGCGCCATCTCCCATAAATACTTGTTTCGGCATTACAAACTGACAAGCCATAGCACTGATACCTCCTCTTACTAATCACTTTTTGGTTATATTATGGTTAAATTATGATTATATCTTAACACATAATTTTACATTGTCAATATTATATATAAAAATTGATGTATTTTTGATTGTATTTTAAATATTTATTGCAGTTTATATTAAAATAATGCTATACTTTAGATAATATTTTTGCCAGAGTTGGAGGATGTTCATGAGAGTACAAAGAATTGATCAGATCGAAGAATATATTATAGAAAATAAAACAGTTACCTTGGAGGACCTGTGTGAAAAGTTCAATATTTCTAAAAATACAATCAGGCGCGATATAAACGAACTGGTAAAACGGGGAAATATTGAGAAAGTCTATGGCGGAGTGACCGCAGTGGAGAAAAAAAACGGAGAATATGCAGGTCTTATTTCTTATAATGAACGCAATATTAAAAACCATGAGATCAAAGACAGGATATCCCGGCTCGCGGCGTCCTATATCGCCAGCGGCGATTCCATTTTCATCGATACGGGAACCACCACCATCAATATCATTGATTACATCGAAGATAAGGAAAATGTAACCATCATAACCAACAGCATTGAAGTGGCCCACAAGGCTCTGTCTTACCCAATGCTGCGGCTGATTGTACTCCCCGGAGTTTTAAACCATAAAACCGCCTCTTTAGTGGGTTCCAGCTGCATCGAATCCCTGAAAAAATTCAATATCAGGAAATCTTTTATGGCTTGTACCTGTATTTCTTTAATCAACGGGGTTTCCAATGCCACTCACGAAGAGTATGAGGTAAAAAAAGAGGTTCTAAAAAGCAGCGGTGAAACTTATCTTTTAGCTGATCATACAAAGTTTAACCAGACCTCGCTCTGTACCTTCGGACAGCTTCAGGATTTTAATTATATACTGACAGACGTGACGCCTTCTGCCGATTATCTGGATGCATTCAAAAAATACGGAATTCATCTGGGAGTTGCCCCTGAGCAGGTCTGAAAGGGGCCCGGGAACCGGACGAACGATACAATGGAAAAAGGCTCCGGAAGAATCATCTTCCGGAGCCCCGCCATATAAAAGCCCCACGTCTTAATGTCTGTGCATGGAAAACTTATCCATCTCATAATTCCCCAGATTCTGATGCACCAGACGGTCGTCCGCAGCGCCGATCAACTGGTCTCTGGCCTTCTTGGCTTCCACTTCTGTCTTATGTTTGCTGGGGCCGCCCACGCAGCCGCCCACACAGGCCATGCCTTCCACAAAGTCGGCAGGCAGTTTTCCTACCTTCAGCATCATCAGCGCCTTTTTACATTCCGCAGCGCCGTTGCATTTCATAACTTCCGGCGTGATGTCTTCGTTCATCTCCTTGAAGCACTCCACAACCGCAGCGGTAACGCCGCCGGAATTTCCGAATCTCTTTCCGAATACGGAACCTTCCTGGTATGTATTGGCTTCCGGTTCCAGCTCAACCCCTTTGGCCCTCATCATAGCGCGGATTTCTCCAAATGTCATGGCATAGTCCGCGTTGCCCTGGATGTTTAAATCCAGAGTTTCACTCTTCTTCGCCATACATGGCCCGATGAATACGGTGATCACTTCCGGATCCTGTGCTTTCAGCATTCTGGAAACACCGCACATCGGAGACACAGTGGTTGACATGTTGTCCAAAAGCATTGGGAAATGCTGTTTGATCATATTTACAAATGCAGGACAGCAGGAGGTGGTCATCTTCTTGCCCTCTTTATACGCTTCCGCCCATTCGACCGCTTCCGCGGCAGCAGTCATATCACCGCCTAACGCCACTTCCACCATATCGGCAAATCCCACTTTTTTAAGAGCGGTCTTCCAGCTCGCCATGGTTATATCGGGCCCGAACTGGCCTTCTGTGGCGGGGGCCACCATGGCAACCACTTTCTTTCCTGCCCGGATCAGGTTGATCACATCCACCATAAATGTCTTGGAACCAATGGCTCCGAAGGGGCAGCTATGAACGCAGGCGCCGCACTGGATGCATTTGCTCTCGTCAATTACCACGATGCCGTTTTCGTCCATGGTGATGGCGTCCACAGGGCAGCTCTTCTTACAGGGCCTCATCAGGTCTGCAATGGCGTTGTACGGACATGCCTGGGAACATTTTCCGCATTCTTTGCATTTATCAGGATCAATATAGGCACGGTCCCGTCCCATGGAGATGGCGCCGAAATGACAGGAATTCTGACATGCCTTTCCCATACACTTCTGACAGTTATCGGTTACAACGTAACGGGAAATCGGACAGCCCTCACAGGCGGAACTGATTACCTGTACCACATTGATGGTGTCTTTTCCGCTGGTTGGACATTTTCCTTCCGCAAGGCGTACCCTTTGGCGGATAATTTCACGCTCTTTATAGATGCAGCAGCGGAACTGAGCCTGTGGCCCCGGAATCATCTTATATGGAATCTCGTCCCTGTGCTGCTCCAGTTCGCCTTCCCAGGCCATCTTTGCCACTTCAAACAGCACTTCATGCTTCAGTTTCAAAATTGTTGCGTCATTCGTTACCATGATTCTTCTCTCCTCCGGTTTCGTGCTACCAGAAACCTAATTATAATAATTAATAGTAAGTTACAATTACCTGTTTGCCCATATCTTCCACCGTATGTTTTAACTGCTCCACAAGGTTCTGTCTGATACCCAGATCAAATGGCAGCCCCGGGTTCTGATATGCGCTGTTAATCGCTTTTCCTACATATAAATGCAGCTCCGTGCAGTCCTCTATGAGCACTTTCGCCACCATAGAAGCGCCGTTTGGCTTATCCAGTTCCAGGAAAAATTCCTCGGAAACGCTTTCATTCTTCACATACCGTTTCAAAAGCTGGATCACACGGTTTAAGGTGAGGACACCTTCTGTTACAAGATCAATGCCGTCCATATAGGCAATGGGCGGAATCTCCGGGTCCACATAATCCAATGATACATCCAGACGCTTTTTCAGCACTCTGGAAACGATGGTGGCGCTTGTGCCTCCGCAGACAATGCGCTTTGCGCCGTCTCCGCCCATAAAGTCAGCCACCATCCGGCTGTCGTCTTCCATCTTCTGAGCCGGTCCGGTCATCAGATGAACCGGCTTGCTGTCGATGATTCTCATGACGGCCACCGTAGTGTCATCCCCTGGCCGGAACTGATAGAGTTCATCGCAGGCGCGGCTGATGGAGCTGGCAAGGCGCATGGCTGAAATGGTGAGGGAATACTGCTTCACCGCATAGGTCGCAATGTCGTCCCAAACCCAGCCGAAATTCAGCAGGCGTCCAACCCCTGCATGAATGGTTCCGTCGCTCATTAAAATCAGGGCATCCCCTTTTTTTACCTTGAAGCGGAACTCATTGATCTTTTTATTCTCAATAACGCGGATGTTCTGAGGAATGGGAACCAGTTTTCCATCCCGGATATAGATGCAGGACGGATTGTCGAATTCCACCAGATAGGCATCCCCATTATTAAATACCTGTAAAATGCTGAATGTAGAATAGGCCACCTGGCGAACCTGGCAGACCGGAAGGGTCTGGACAATCGTCTCCACACACTCCTCCAGCGTGGCGCCGTTTAAAAACATGGTTCCCAGGATTTTGGAAGTCAGGGTGGCAAGGATGTTGGCCTTTACGCCGCTTCCCATACCATCCGCCAGAATCAGAATGTTGGAATCTTCCGTCTGGAGAATCTCCACCTTGTCACCACACAGGACTTCCGTAAATTTATTCAAGCTTTTATAAGCAACGTCTACGGTAACTCCCATTTATTTGACCTCGCTTTCACTTCCTTCTTCCAGAAGGGAACGGCAAAGCTGTGTCAGCGTCGTCTTGGTATCAGCCGTTGTCTCTCCCAAAAGTCCGGCAATCTCCTGAGCGACCATCATCTGTTTATGGATGACTTTCTGCGCCAGGTCAATGGTTTCCAGCTTCCGTTCATAATCCTGCTGGGCCTGTTCCTCTTCCTTCGTGATATCGATGAACGTAGCCAGCACCACATCTTCCTTCTCCACATAAACGATATTCTGAAGGGTGGATAAGCTGTATTCCGTATAGGTCACCTTCTTGCCGTGGATGTTCTGATGTGTGTCATAGACCCACTGGAAATCAACCGGGTCGATAAATTCATACAGATACATATCAAGAGCTTCCGCCCTGGTCTTTCCAAAATACTTCTCACCAACAGCAGAATATTCCATGATCCTCATATCTTTGTCTACGATCAGAACAATATTAGGGGATGTATCCATAACCAGATTGGACAGGGATTCTGCTTTTTCATGCATAAATGGAATGCACATGTTCAGCTCCGCCTTTTTCTGGAATACGGCAATGGCCTTCTCCCGGCAGGTGGGATATCCGCAGGCGCCGCAGTTCAGCTCGTCCTCCGGCTTATTCTTGCCTGTTTTTCGCAGGATTTCCAGAATCTGCGCCTCTGTCGGCATGGGATCTTTCGGTGAATGATCCAGGAATATCTTGCCAAAACGAAGCCCTTCGGTTAAATTCGTCTCCTGATCCGCATCCACCGGCTCCTTTGCGATGGTCTCTTCCATGTCCAGTTTCACTTTAAATCTGGAAATGCTTTCGTCATTGACCGTAGGCCCTTTGATACAGCCGCCGGAACACATATTCATCTCAATAAAACAGCCCTTGATCTCTCCCCTGGACATGCTGGCGCAGAGGTCGATACAGTTCTTTGAGCCGTGGACATAGAACTTGCGGTAGCTGTCCGATTTTCTTTCCGTTGTGAGAACAGAATTCACTACCCCGTTTGTAACCGGATACAGCCGGTTCACCTTGGGATCTATATTGGCAAAAGGAATATCCTCACAGTCCTCCACAACGATATCCTCTTCCCTCAGCCAGCGTTCGATTTCGTTGAAATTGAGCACTGCATCCACATAACTGTCATGGCGCGGATCCCTGGCCTCTTTTTTCTTGGCAATGCACGGCCCTAAGAACACCACTTTGGTCTCCTGGCCGAATTCCTTTTTCAAAAGCTTTCCATGGGCGATCATCGGCGAAACAACCGGAGCCAGATAGGGGATCAACTGAGGATAGTAGATCTCGATCAGGTCATTGGCGCTTGGGCAGCAGGTTGTGATGATATTCTCCATCTTCCCTTCTTCCAAAAGCCCGGCGTATTCCTGGGTGACGATAGCGGCCCCTTCTGATGTCTCCCTCACATCTAAAAAGCCCAGTTTTCTCAGGGCCGCATTCACCTGGCCCAGAGTTTTATATTTTAACAGTCCCATATAGGACGGCGCTATGGAAACGACAGTGGGAATCCCCTGCCTTATGTACCCCTTTACAATTTCCAGATCACTGGTTAAGGTCTTGGCTGACTGAGGACAAATCTGAAGGCAGTGGCCGCATAAAATGCACTTGTCCTCCATGATTTCCGCCCGTTCATCTTTGATCATAATGGCTTTGACTTCGCAGTTCCGCACGCACTTATAACAGTGTTTACACTTTGTAGCTTTGAAATCAATAATCCCCATAATTAAAGCCTCCCGAGAATTTCTTTATCAAAAAACTCCTTTGTGTCTTCCGGCTTTAATGAGAACAGCTTATCGTCAATGGTTACACAAACCCCGTTCACGCAGTTTCCGCTGCAGAAAGAACCGTTTAAATCCACTTTTTCCGTTAAACCGTTTTCCGTAACCAATGTCTGAAGCTGCTGGATAATCTCTCTTGAACCCTTTAAATGACATGCGCTTCCAATACAAATTGTGACTCTCATAAATAATTCCTCCACCTTATTAATTTCATTTGTCAGACTCCAATTTACAGTTATATCTATTATCGCATATTGTGATTTTATTATCAATCCCATTTGATGTATTTTTTCAAAAACTTGCAGGAATGGTGTTTGATGGATTTTTGCACTCCATTGGCAATACAACGGCCGTCAGAAAGAAAGGTAACGGTTTTGAAAGAATTTTGACAAGGGTATCGCGCAATGATATAATAACGGTATTCGTGCTTACCCAAAAGGTTTCACTGATGGAGAAGGCGAGGAAACCGAATTCAAACGGAATTCTCATGCCCTTTGGTATGGGATTTTTTATCGTCCTCAACCTGCACCACACTTAAAATGCCGCATCAGCGGCGGAATGGAGGAAATTATGAAAAAAACACTGTCATTTATGTTAGCCTGCGCCATGTCGGCCATGGCTCTTGCGGGATGCGCTTCCCAGTCAACGGCTGTAGAGACTACGCCTGCCGCCGCAGTCACAACGGAGGAGCCCACCCAGGCGCCCACCGCGGAATCAGTCACCGGTGAAACAACAATCGCTCCCAACACGGCTGCCCAGGCCGAATCCGAAGGAAAGGATCTGGTAAAAGTCGGATCTCTGAAGGGCCCCACATCCATGGGACTGGTATCCCTCATGGATCAGGCTGATAAAGGAGAATCCTTAAATACATACGAATTCACCATGGTAACAGCCGCCGATGAACTGCTCACAAAGGTTGTAAGCGGGGGCCTGGACATCGCGCTGGTGCCGGCCAACGTAGCAAGCGTTCTCTATAATAAGACAGGAGGCAAAGTGACTGCCATCGACATCAACACCCTGGGAGTTCTCTATGTGGTATCCGGCGATGATTCCATCAAAACCATTGCCGATTTAAAGGGTAAAACCGTTTACATGACGGGCAAGGGAACCACCCCGGATTACGTGATCAACTACCTGCTTTCTGAAAACGGCCTTTCCAAAGATGATGTTTCCCTGGAATATAAATCAGAAGCGACGGAAGTAGCAGCCGTGCTGAAAGAGAATTCCGACGCCATCGGACTTCTGCCCCAGCCATTTGTGACCGTTGCCATGGCCCAGAACGAAAATCTGAAACTGGTTCTGGATCTGACAAAGGAATGGGAGGCGGTTCAGGGTGAAAGCGGCAGCCAGCTGGTTACCGGCGTCACCATTGTGCGAAACGAATTTTTAGACAGCAATAAAGAAGCGGTGGAAAACTTCCTGAAAGAACATGAAGCGTCTGCCGGTTTCGCAGTATCTAACCCGGATGAAACCGCCGAGCTGGTAGCTGCCCAGGGCATCATTGAAAAAGCTCCGGTTGCAAAAAAAGCCCTTCCTTACTGCAATATTACCTGCATAACGGGAGAAGAGATGAAATCAGCCCTCAGCGGCTACCTTCAGGTCCTGTTTGATCAGGAACCTGCTTCCGTAGGCGGAACCCTTCCTGCCGATGATTTTTATTACCTTCCTTAAAAGAGATGAACAAGGTGTGTTTCCATGAATAAAAATGCATTGATCCGCAGATTTTTAATCGTCCTGTTCTGGCTGGGGCTCTGGCAGCTCATCAGCCTGGCGGTTCACAATTCAATCTTATTAGTAGGGCCTTTTGATATGATAAAGGCCCTTTTTTCCCAGGCAGCCACTGCTGATTTTTGGAAAAGCATCGCATTTTCCTTCGGAAAAATCAGCCTTGGATTCCTGGGAGCTTTTATATCCGCAATCCTGCTGGCCGGCCTGGCTTACCGGGTTCATTTTCTGGAAGAGCTTCTGGCGCCGTTCATGACCTTGGTCACCTCCATACCTGTGGCCTCCTTTGTCATCCTGGCCCTGATCTGGATCGGATCGGGCATGCTTTCCGTGTTCTGTTCTTTTCTAGTGGTGTTTCCGGTCATTTATGTAAATACGCTTGCCGGGCTCAGGAGTACGGACCGTCAGCTTTTGGAAATGGCCTCCGTATTCGATATGCCGGCCTGGAAACGGATCCATTATATCTATCGTCCGGCCGTTTTTCCCTACCTGGTGAGCAGTTGTAAGATCGCGTTGGGCATGAGCTGGAAATCGGGAATCGCCGCGGAAGTGATCGGGGTTCCCGACTATTCCATCGGCGAGCGGCTGTACATGTCCAAAATCTATCTGGACACGGCCAATCTGTTCGCATGGACATTTGTGATCATTATCATCAGCGCTTTATTTGAACGGTTCTTTCTGATGCTTTTGAAGCGGGCCGTGGGGCGCGGCTGCTGACCTGGCATCCATTTTTGTTGGTGTTCACAGCCCCCGCTGGCGGACCCGCCTGTTATCCGGCGCCGTTTTGCATGGCTCTTCCTTTCGCTGTTTGAACGGTTTTTGTAACAGTTCAGACAGGTCTTAACTGTTACCGATTTTTGAAGGAGAATGAAAAGCAGACATGAAAATACTTGTAAAAGATCTGGTAAAATCATATAATCAAATTAGACTATTTCACCTGCCTGAACTGGAACTGAATTCAGGCGGTATCTATTGTTTGATGGGAGCTTCAGGGAGCGGAAAAACTACATTTATGAGAATTCTTCTCGGGCTGGAAACAGCGGACAGCGGAATGGTGACAATCACCGGAGGAAACCGTTTTACTGCGGTATTTCAGGAAAACCGCCTGTGCGAAACATTTTCGCCTTTGGAGAATGTCATGATGGTGATGCGCAGGCCCGCCGACAGGAACAGGCTGTTAGATGAAATGAGCCAAATTCTCCCGGCGGAATGCCTGGAACGGCCTGTTTCCACGCTGAGCGGCGGTATGAAACGCCGTGTGGCCGTCTGCCGCGCCATGCTTGCGGATTCGGACGCGGTCATTATGGACGAACCATTTACCGGATTGGATACAGAGACAAAACAGGCTGTCATCACTTATATAAAGGATCGTTTAAACAGCCGCATTCTTCTGGTATCCACCCATCAGGCAGAAGATATTGCCTTTTTCAAAGGCAGGATCATTCAACTAACAGGAGGTAATGCCAATGATTAAGATTTACGGAACCAATATCTGCCCGCATTGTGAGACACTGAAAAAACGCCTGATGGCGGAATGTATCCCTTTCGAGTTTTTAGATTTCGGCGTTAATACCCAGAATCTAAAGGATTTTTTGAAAATCCGCGACAACCATGATTATGACAGCCTCTTTGATCCGGTTCGTGAAGAAGGCCGCATTGGAATCCCCTGCATCGTCCTGGAGGACGGCTCCATAACCCTGGATCCTGAAGTTTTATTTACGGACGAAGAATAAATTAACATTAATAATACTTAAATGACTAAGAGCATTGATTCCCTCCGGCCGCTGAAGCTGCGGGCGGAGGGAGGATCAATGCTCTTAGGTTTTATATGATATTTATTTATATGATATTTATGGTGTTTGTATTACTTATGTTTTTTATTACCTATGTTTTTATGCCGCACTTATACTTTTATGCATCATATGTGCTTTTATGTATCACTTACGATTTTATGTATCATTTACACTTTTATGTACCACTTGCACTTTTATGTATCACTTGCACTTTTATGTATCGCTTACACTTTTATGTATCACTTGTACTTTTATGTACCACTTTTATGTTTTAGTTATGCTTTTATTCACTATTTAGCAGCTCCATCTCCCATAACTGCATCATTTCCTGCCGCCTGCTTTAACAGTTCGGCCTGTTCCTGGGTCAGCCCTGTGAGCTCAACCTTACGGTTTACCTTGGCTTCATAGGAATCCGCTTTCATAATATCGGCCAGATCAACGCCTGTGGCTTCCCTCATGGATTCGAAGAGTTTTGCCATCACCACCGGCACATTCCCGGCTACGGTATTCATGCCGCTGTCGTCTCCGCCGCCGCCGATAATTGTGATCTTGTCGATCTTAGCAAGAGGTTCCGCAATCTTCCCTGCAATATCCGGCAATACCTGAATCATCATCTCGGCCATAGCTGCCTTATTGTATTTCTGGTATGCTTCGGCCTTTTTCTCCATACCTTCCGCCTCGGCCAGCGCTTTTGCCTGGATAGCTGCCGCTTCTGCCTCACCTTTCGCCCTGATTCCTTCTGCTTCCTGCTTCATGGAATATACCTGTGCATCCGCCTGAGCCTTCCTGGCTTCCGCTTCTTTTTCAAGTTCAAACTTCTTGGCTTCTGCTTCCTTCTGACGCTTATAGAGATCCGCGTCGGCTCTCTGCTGCTCCGCAAACTTATCGGCTTCCGCCTGTTTCTTAATCTGAGCTTCCAGGGATTTTTCCTTAACATCAACTTCCCTGGCCTTCAGCTCCACTTCCCGCTCCTGACGCGCGATATCGGCGTTAATTGTTGCGGTTTCAATTGTCTTTCTCTGTTCCTGTTTCTGGATATCATAAGCTGCGTCCGCTTCCGCCTGTTTGGTATCTGCGGTTTTCTTCAGTTCCGCCCGTTTGATTTCCAGTTCATTGTTTCTCTTTGCGATCTCAGTCTGGGCATCCACCCTGGCATCATTGGCATCTTTATCGGCTTTGGCCTGAGCGATTGCCACATCTCTGTCCGCCTCTGCTTTGGCGATGCTGGCATCCTTTTTAATCTTAGCCGTGTTATCCATACCCAGGTCTTCAATCAGGCCATTTTTATCCATAACATTCTGGATGTTGCAGGAAAGGATTTCAATTCCCAGCTTCTCCATGTCGACTTTCGCTTTGGACTGTACCTGATTACCGAATTCATCCCGGTTATTATTAATATCTTTCAATGAAATAGTACCGATGATCTCTCTCATGTTGCCCTGTAAGGAATCCTGAAGATCATTGACAATATCCTGAGTTCCTTTATTAAGGAAGTTGGTCATAGCCAGCTTCATCTTCTGGGGCTCTGTGCTCACCCTCACCTTCACAACCGCATCCACCTTAATATTGATGAAATCCAGCGTCGGTATAAAATCATCTGTCTTCACATCGATCGTTACCTGGCGGAGCATCAGTTTATCCATTCTTTCCAGATAAGGAATCATAATCCCCGCCCGTCCAATGAGCACTTTAGGCTCCTTCTTCAAACCAGATATAATATAAGCCACATCCGGCGGCGCCTTCTTATACCCCACAGCCATAATGAGTATAAATAAAAAAACAATAACAACAGCTACAATCATTCCTGCATAACCTGCCAAAACTTCTAACATACCTATACCTCTCTTTCCCCTAATTCTTTTACCTTTTTTATTATATTCCATTTATTTGCATAATTTTTGAATTTTTTCTTACTATTTCTCTAAGCTTTTAAAATATTACAACATTTCAAAAAATGCTTGTATATTTCCCCAACTCCGTTTATAATAGCTTTATTAGCGGGGCATTAGCGCAGCTGGGAGCGCGTTTGAATGGCATTCAAGAGGTCGTGGGTTCGAATCCCATATGCTCCACGATAAAACACAAGGTTGTTGGCCTTGTGTTTTTTTATTGGCGAGAGTAACGCTGTGAAGAAGGGGACGCTGGGGCAGGAGGATGGAGAGGATCGGGCTTGGGGGACGGATTCCGGCCCTAAGAGATACTAGGCATTCAAAGAGAAAAAAAGACAGGGCGGTGCCCATTCGAGGTAAACTTTTTATGAACTTTACCTCTCAGTGGGCACCTCAGAAACTGATTCGGTTTTCAGCTTCTGCCTGTCTTTTTTCCTCTTTGAATGCCAAGTATCTCTAAGGGCCTGCATAGGTCCCCCAAAGCCCGATCCTCTCCATCCTCCTGCCCCAGCGCCCCCTTCTTCACGGCTGTGTACTGGCTGTGCTAATGAAAAAATGGAAACGAGAGTAAAAGTAATAGAATCTTTAAGTAATATGATATTTGACCTTTATATTGAACATAATATGGCCGCTCAAAGCAAATAACGTAGGGAAACATCATCAAGATTAACATCGGGATTTAACATCAACCCTCAAGGCATTTTCGAAAATGCCTTGAGGGTTGATGTTAAATCCCAATGTTAAAAACGAATATCGTATCAATTTCCCCCTTGAGATACCTCCATCCTTCCTATTAAATTGCATTTAATTACCTCAGCCAGAGAAAACCAGCAGGAAAGCGGTGTGAGGCGGCGTCCGGAGGGCAGGATTTTGAGGACCGGGCGGGCGGGGCGGAATCCGGCGGTGATGAAAGCCATCTGGAGACCGTTAGGGAGACTTAGGCTGCAGGCGTGGAAAAAGACGGGCAGAAACTGAAAACCAAATCAGTTTCTGAGATGCCCACTGAACGGTGAAGTCCCATAAAGAGTTCACCGTGAATGGGCATCGGACCGTCTTTTTCCATGTCTGCGGCCTTAGTCTCCCTTACGGTCGGAAGCTGGTTTTCATCACCGCCGGATTCCGCCCCGCCCGTCCGGTCCTCAAAATCCTGCCCTCCGGGCGCCGCCTCGCACCGCTTTCCTGCGTCACCTCTCAAAAATCCCCTGCAATTCTACAAAAATTTCACGGCCGTCCCATAAGCCATCACTTCCGCCGCCCCCTGGGCAACAGAACTGCTGTTATAGCGGACCGTCACAACAGCGTCAGCCCCCAGCGCTTCTGCCTGGCTGATCAGCCTCTCTGTGGCCAGAGCCCTGGCTTTTTCCATCATTTCATTATAAGATGTCAATTCCCCGCCCACCAGAGTCTTAAAGCTGTTCATAATATCTTTTCCGGCATGAACTGTCATAATGCTTGAACCCTTTACCAGGCCCAGCATTTCGAATTCCTTACCATTGATTGTTTCTGTTGTTACAAGCATCATATCCGTGTCCTCCTAATTTATTAATTCTTCTTTCTTCGCCTGTTCCAGATACCGTTCATATTCTCCGGCATCCAGCGGCAGTGTTACCTTTTTTTCTGTCCAGGCTGAGAGATAAGCGGCATTGGCCAGCTCCATGGCCCGTTCCCCCTCTTCCCCCGGAGCAATCAGGTCCGAACGCTCCAGAACCGCCTGTGTAAAATTATTCAGCATGATGATATAAGGTTTCTCCTCATCCATCTCCTCATATTCAGAATAGCGGGTGGTAAATTGAATCTCCTGGCTGCTGGTTACCTGGGCATGATTCGCATAGTCCCTCATATCCTCCTGATAGACGCAGACCTCCAGGCGGGCGCCCGTCAGCACCGCCCTGCCCTTTGTTCCGACGACTTCGATGGTATCTTCCCCTGCCGGTTCCCCGGTGGTCATAAAAAATGATCCCGTCATGCCATTTTTATATTCCATCAGCAAAGAGGCTTCGTCATCCACCTTAAAACCGTTATATTTGCCAAATGGTATGTAAGCATAGATGGTTTCCGGCATGCCGAACAGCCACTGCCAGATATCCAGCGAATGCTGTCCCTGATTGAGCAGCATCCCGCCATTTTCACCATTCCAACTGCTCCTCCAGGAACAGGATTTATGGTAAAAACGGGTGCGGAAAGACGTAATATCCTTTACAGACACCCGGCGCAGTTCCCCCAGCTCTCCGGAATCAATCAGCTCTTTCAGGGCGGTGTACTTAGGATAAGTCCTTCGGTGGAACATCATGAAATAAACGGTCCGGGCTTCATGGGCTGCCGCCCCCATCACTCTGGCCTCTTTAATGGAAATTCCGGCCGGTTTGTCGCACATCACGTGTTTCCCTGCCGCCAGCGATCTGACGGTATATTCCAAATGGCTGGAATGGGGCGACGCAACGATTACAGCATCAAATTCCTCCTGTCTTTGAAACATTTCCTCAATGTCCCCATAGACCGCTGTTTCTTTGCCCAGGTTCTCCCTGATCCAGTCATGGCTCTCACGGCTTCTTGCGCAGACCGCCGTAAGCTCCATGCCCGGAACCAGGCCTTTGTTAATGAAATCCGCATACTTCCTGCCAATCGCTCCAATTCCTACCAATACAGTCCTAACCCTGTTCCCGTTCATTTCATCCTCCTTCTCCTGTTTCGTAATCAATTGCCTTCCCTATACTATAGACGCTCCAAACGGCATGAGCGCAAGTTTCGCGATTTTAAACTGCTGCAGGCCAAATGGAATGCCGACGATTGTAATGCAGAGCAAAATCCCGATCAGCGCCGATTCCAGCGCCAGAGGAATGCCCGACACAATCAGCCATACAATATTCAGCAGCAGAGAAACAGCGCCCCCTCCATATACCACTTCTTTCCCAAAAGGGAAAAAACTGAGCCCTGCAAATTTAAAACACTGCATGCCTACCGGTATACCAACTATTGTAATGCACCAAAGACAGCCGGTCAACAGCCAGCTGAGGCCGCTTAAAAAACCTCCGAAAATAAACCATAATAAATTACCTAAACATCCCATCAATCTACGCTCCCTTCTATGATTCGTTCTGCATCTGCTCCAATGACGCCAGAATGCGTCTCACTTGATCCGCCGCATCCCGCACCTGGCCGGATGCGGCCTGGATCTTACTCTGCACCATCCAGTCCGCAATCAGCCCATCAAAAAAATAGTCGGCGAATGTTAGGAAACTTCCCACTTCAATACCAATTTCATCAGAAATGTCTACGTCGCTCAATTCCCTTCTGAACCTCATCAAATCCGCCTTTGCCTGTTCTATACAGGCCGCGGCATCATTAATTTTGGAATGTTTAATCATCGTGGAAAAAAGTCCTCCTCCGATCATGTCCCAAAGCCCCCAGCTGCTGGCGCCGGACAGATACCGGTCAGCCTCCTCCAGACTGGCAAGGGCTTTCTGTCCTGCCCCTATCGCTTCCCTGATCTCAATTTCATCTCTTTTCATATTGAATCTCCTTTCCGCCCATGGGCATATTTGAAAATTTAAGCCTGTGGCAGCAGATTTTATTGGCGAATCAAAAAAGACTCCTATCATGACATCTCTGCCACAATAAAAGTCTTGCACTTCTCATTTGATACGGATAAGAAAGTTACATGATTTCCCTCTTACCGGCTGACGGTTTCAAACCCACCTTTCGGTGATTGGCTACTCCCTTTTATTTGCTTAATGATATTTTAAAGCTTTTCCTTCCTCCTGTCAAAATCATTTTCCTTACAAATCATTTAATTTTACTGGAAAATCTTCATAGTTTCCACACATGAGGACATAAATGGGAATAGAATCTACTATAAGAACAAATATGAGGTATCAAATATGTATATTGATTCCAACAATCCCGAAATAATAAGGCATACATCAACTGATGAACCAATAGATCCCGGCTTTTCTGTTGACCCTCAGCAGCCGGTCGATCCCGGCTTCTCCGTTGACCCTCAGCAGCCAATCGATCCCGACTTTTCCGTTGACTATCAGCCGCCCATCGATCCCGACTTCTCTGTTGATTATCAGCCGCCCATTGACCCGGATTTCTCCGTTGACTATCAGCCGCCCATCGATCCGGATTTTTCCGTAACTCCGCCCTACTACCCGGTAATCCCGGATACGGGAAGGCCATTCCCGCCGATTATAACCGTTTACCCCAAACCCGTCATCCCCTGCCTGTTCTGCAACGCCGTTCCCAATTCCGCAGCTAACGTAAGGTTTATAAATGCATCCGTGGGCTATAACGCATTCTCCATCTATGTGAATAACCAACTGATCATTACAGATCTGAACGCGGATGAGATCACCCAGTACAGCCAGTATTCTCCTAATTACATGACCATTACGGTTATGGGACCCAACGGCTATATATACATCCAGAAATCCATGCTCTTCCCGGTGGGATGGACCACATTTGCCATCGTGAATACCGCCTCCGGGCTGGATCTGATTTCAATTAACGACGCGCCATGCACCACGCCCAACTTTACATCCTGCATCCGTGTCTGCAACCTGGCCTTTTACACCGGACCGGTTAGTGTGGAAATGAATAACCTGACATTTACCAATGTACAGTTTGCCCAGCCGGCTTCCTTCAGCAAAGTGCGCCCCGGTAATTATCCGATCACCGTATACCGGAACCGCCCTCCTCAAATAGCCCTGGTGACTACCTACGCCAACCTTTTGCCCAACAGGATCTATACCCTCTATGTCCTCAACTGGAACAGAAGCTCTGATGCAGTGCGCACACTCCTTGTCCAGGACAGAAGATAGCATTCCCTTCAAATGCCGCCGGTTTTCTTCTAAGACTGGCGGCATTGTTCTAAAAATCTCAGAGATTCCGTCAAATATGAAATAAAGGCGCTGTTTGTGGGTTTCTCCATACAGACTCCCCGCAGAAGCCAGTAATAGAGCTCCTTATTCCCCCTTTCCCAGATCACGTCGATACAGTGTCGGATCGCCCGCTCAACGCTGGCCACTGTAGTCTGATATTCATAGGCGATTTCCGGATATACCATCTTCGTCACATGGTATAACACTTTGGGATCCCAATAACTCATCTCAATGGCTCTTTTTAAATAAGTGTATCCGCAAAGATTAGGCGACAACCCAAGATTATTTAAAAGAATTATAATTTTGGCCGAAAGCTGGTTCTCTTCATCTAAAAAGAACCGTTCTTTTAATACCGTATACCAGGACTTTTCCGTATTATCTGCCAGGATAATCTCCTTTTTGGGGTCCTGACAGCTCATCAGTGAAACTTCCAGAAGATATTCACTTGATAGAACTAATTGAAATGACTGATAATTCATGTTATACTCCTCGTTATAAATAATTACATACTTTGCTTTTAATAATGTAATTATATATTTTTGTAACCGTCAAAACAAGGAAACCATGTTTCCCAATTTTTCCAAATTTGGAATGGAGAGATGGTATGAATTATCAAAAATTAAAAGAAATCATGAATTACAGGGATTATACGTATGAAGATCTGGCGCTTCTCAGCAAAATTCCGCTCAGTACACTGACCAAGATAGGAAGCGGAATAACAGCAAACCCAGGATATGACACTATGCTTGCCATAGCCAAGGCCTTGAAATGTTCCATGGATGAGTTTTCCGACCGGGAACCGATGATCACGTATGATATGGAGGAGTATGCCCATCGGTTCAACCGCCTTCCTTCCTGCCAGCAGGACTACATCAAATATGTAATCAACACGGAATATGACCGCCAGCTCTATCTTTCTTCAAAGGCGAAAGTCTCACTGCAGTGTTTTGAATTCACTAATTATAACGACGGGCTGGCTGATTACGAGAGCCGGAGAATCGGTTCCGTCACCGTGGACCGCAATTACCTCTCGGAATCCTGTACTTACTGCATCCTGCTGACCAACAACATCCTGAGCCCTAAATTCTTCAAAAATTCCCTGTTAGGCTTCCGCTACGACGACATGATCTATCCCAAACAGGGCGAAATCTGGATCATCCGCCTGAGCAGCGGTTATCTTTATATCGGAAGATATTATAAGAATGGAGACACCGTTATGCTGAAATCCTTAAACGGAACCATCGATGATATAATCCTTACCAACCGGTTAAAATATAAGAGGCTGGGTAAATTCCTGGGCCTGTTAAAAGCGCCGGCATGAGTGGTTCCCCTGTATCCAACCACTCATGCGCCGAAGCTCATATTAGAATTATTCAAGACAAGGTTCCAGATATGATCTTTCGTGTGGAAATCCAACCGAATCTCATGCTGTTCACGATTATTGCTGATAACACACCAGAAAGACAAAACCCCGCTCCAACTGCCGTCATCCTTGCACCGGCAGTCGCAAATCTTATAAACCGGCGCGTCTTCTTCTAATTTCAAACGCAGCCACAAAGGTCTGACCCGGCCGTCTAAATTAAAAGTCGCTATTACATGTACACGCTTTACCATATAAACATCGCCTCTTTTATTCGAACGTGTGTTCGTTTTATATATTTATCATACTACTGATCCGGCAGTTTGTAAATAGGTAATTTCTGTTAATCAGCAAGGCATTTTTCTGCCAACCGGCCTGTTGCAGCGCCGCTTAAATTTTTCAAAAAAATATAAAAAAAGTGCTTGCATAAATAAAAAAAATATGATAGACTATAACACGTTGACACAATAGAAGTGTGCAATAAAACGACAGATTAAGCGTCAGTCGTGAGTCTGTAGCTCAGCTGGATAGAGCAACGGCCTTCTAAGCCGTGGGTCGGGGGTTCGAATCCCTTCAGGCTCGTTTCGTATTCTAATACGATATTTATGGTGGGTATAGCGCAGTTGGTTAGCGCGCCAGATTGTGGCTCTGGAGGCCAAGGGTTCGAATCCCTTTATCCACCCTTATAATTCCCTAATTGGGAATTTTTTTTTAACAATGGGCTATCGCCAAGCGGTAAGGCACAGGACTTTGACTCCTGCATTACGTTGGTTCGAATCCAACTAGCCCAGTTTATCTGCGGCGGAAACCTGCAGATGTAGAAACTGCGGATGAGGGGATGAAAGAACCGCCCATCTTGTACGCAGCGTCTTTATGGGATATTAGCTCAGTCGGTAGAGCACTTGACTTTTAATCAAGTTGTCCGGGGTTCGAATCCCCGATGTCTCATCAGCGGATATGGCGGAATTGGCAGACGCGCTAGACTTAGGATCTAGTGTCCAAGACGTGCAGGTTCAACTCCTGTTATCCGCACGAAATGTGTGCCGCCAGGCACAACGGCAAAAACCGGATCTGACTGCAATCAGGTCCGGTTTTTTATTGGCAGCGCCTTTGGAATTGCCCAATTGTCCGTGAGCAATAAAACGATGTCCCTATACATTCCACCGCATACCGCTATGGCTCATCTGGTCATCCTCGTCGCTGGAAATCACATAAGCGGTATCCTCGCCCTTTAATATGCTGACTGCAATATCCTGGGGCACCCCTGCCCCGTCATATGTGATTTTAAACAGGTCAAATACGGGATCACCGCTGTGGCAGTTGAGATATCCCGCCTCTTCTTTTGTAGCCTTCCTCACTTTCAAAACCTTATAATAACGGTCCAGGCTGGCCCCGTAATCTTCCCTGAGTATCCGGTAAATGGAAAAGTCCCCGGTCAGCTTATCATAAATTCCAGGAAAACGCTTCAGGGGGATATAGCAGGTATCGATCATCACCGGTATATCATCCGCGTACATAATGCGTTTCAGATAGACGATATCGTCCTGGGGAGACATCTGCAGATCCCGGGCATAAGATGGTTTCACCTTCCCGATGGATTTTTCCAGCACCTTCACCTCCACCTTTTTCCCCTGTTCTCCCAGGGAATCGTGGAAACCGGCCAGGCGGTCGATGCGGCTGTGCACCCCGTTATTTAAAACAAATGTGCCCTTTCCCTGCCTCCGTACCAGGATTTCCTCATCACAAAGCTCCTTAACCGCCCTGCGGACCGTGATCCGGCTGACCTGGTATTTTTCCTCCATCTCCGCTTCGCTGGGCATCCGGTCGCCGGGACGGTAAATCTGATTTTTTATATCCTCTTTAATTGCATTCTTCAATTGCTCATACAATGGCGTCAAGGCATTTTGATCCAACATAACAGATTCTCCTTTTCCATGGTTACTATTCACTGCCAGCCGCAGGATCCGCTCAGAATACATAACCTCTTTTAAGTAACATCTTAATACTTTATAATATATCATATAAAACTTGTCTTATCAAATGCAACCTTATTATTTTAATTCCAACAAAAAATGATGCCCTAACCTTTTTTGCTGCCCATCTTTCGATTCCCCTGTTCTCTGACAGGAGGCAGCAGTAAAAATTAAGACATCATCCGGCTGTGGGCCTTTTTAAATACAATTACTCCGCCGCGTGAGGGTGCCCAAACCCTCCCCGGACCGTACAGGTAAGGGCTGACCGTTCTGCCGCATAATCCAGCGCCTCTTCCATGGTCCTGCCGTCCCCATAGGCCGTCAGGAAACCGGCGATGAAGCTGTCCCCGGCGCCCATGGTATCAATGGCCTCCACCTTTTTGATTCCCTGGCGGTAAATCCTGGTTCCGTCATAAAAAACCGCTCCCTTTGATCCTCTGGTGATCCCTACGATCTTTGTGCCCAGTCCGTGTACCTTCTTGGCAAATGCCTCACATTCCTCCTCAGACAGTTCAGAGCCGGAGAAAAACGCAAAGCTCAGGTAAGGACAGGTACGCTCCAGATAAGAGTCCTCTCTTCTGTCCGAAAAATCAAAGGAGACTTTACAAACCTTCTGAAGCTCCGGCAGCTCATATTCTAAGTTCGAATAGCAGCTCGTATGGCAGATATCGTATTCCTCAATCACTTCTATATCTTCTTTTACAATTTTAATGGCGAACAAGTGCTGGCAGCTATCCCGCAGCCCCGGCGCAAATACCCGGTCGCCGTCCTTTAAATAAACTTTAGGCTGGGCTGTATGGGCATAAACCTTTCTGGAACGGTCATAAGTGACCCCTTCCTCCGTAAGGCACTCCTTAATGTAGTCTGCCCGTTCATCATCTCCGAATACGCCGATGTAGTTCACCTTTTCAGCGCCATTTTTCCTGCAGTTCACCGCCACATTGACCGCATTTCCCCCAGGGAAATAAACGCCTTCATCTATGTAGCAGTCCGTCACATTATCTCCTATTGCAATTAACTTCATATCCTCATCCTATCCTTTCACAGCTCCTGCAGTCATGCCCCGCACAAAGCTCTTCTGCATTATAATGAACAACGTAACAATCGGAAGACAGGCGATCACCATTCCGGCCAATACCACGCCCCATTCCGTCATAAGGCCGTCCCTGAAAGTCATAAGGCCAACCGGTATGGTACGCAGCTTCGAACTGTCCACGAATATGGTGGCAAATACGAATTCATTCCACGCATAATAGGCTGTCATAATCACTACCGTTGAAAGTATGGGCTTGGATAACGGAAGGTAAATGTGCCTGTAAATCTGCATCAGGGTGGCCCCGTCAATGGTAGCCGCCTCTTCCAGTTCCTTGGAAATGCCCACAAAGAACGAACGGATCAGCATAATGGATACCGGAAGGCGGAACGCAATGTACGGCAGAATCATCGCCCAAAGGGTATTTTTAATCTTCAAAGACTTTAACAGCATAAACAGCGGAAGCAGGCAGACCTGGGGAGAGAGCAGGATACCGCACATGCAGAAAAGGAACAGGGCGTTGCCCAGCCTGCCTCTCAGCTGGCAGATGCCGAAGGCTGAAAAGCTGGCTACAAACACTACGCCTGCCAGCGTAACCAAAGTTACGATGGTACTGTTGACAAAATACTGGGAAATACCTTTATTCCACGCGGTCGCATAATTTTCAATATGCCAGATATCCGGAAATCCCCATACATCGCCATAGATTCCCTGATAATCTTTAAAAGAAGACATCAGTATCCAGAACATAGGATAGATAATCAATATGGCCAGGCCCAGGAGAATTACCATCCAAAGGATTTCCCATGGCCCATATACTCTTCTTTTTTTAGCAAATCCCTTTTTCATTACCGATCCTCCTTTTCCGTTCCATAGCTGAAGAACTGTACGGAAGACAGCACCGCTGTGATGACAAATATCAGCATTGCAATGGTGGATGCATAGCCCATGTTGTTCTTAACGAATCCGGTCTGGTACATATGTAATGACAATACCATGGTAGCCGTACCCGGCCCTCCGCCGGTCAGGATATAGGGCTCGTTGAATACGGTAAAAGCTCCGACCACCGTTAAAATCATGGTTACAAAAAACATCTGTTTCACCTGCGGCACTGTGATGTAGAAGAAACGCTTGATCTTTCCGGCTCCGTCCACTTCGGCCGCTTCATATAAATCTCTGGGAATTTTCTGGATGGCGACAATGAACAGCATGGTTACGTAACCGGTACTCTGCCATTGGGAAACCGCGATAATCGCATACATCGCCGTCTTTTTACTTCCCAGCCATATCCTCGTCAGATCATCCAAACCAACCGCCTGCAGGAAGCTGTTTAAAAGTCCCATCTGCGGATTGTAAACAAATTCGAACAACAGGCATACTACAGTCATGGAAATCACAGTAGGTATAAAGTAAATGCTGCGCAGCACCGGCGCAAAGCGGTGGAATGCCACATCCTCCAATACCGCAGCCAGCACCAAACCAAATCCAACCTGGATCACAATGGAGATTAACGCATAAAGAATATTGTTCTTCAAACAGGTCAGTATGATTTTATCCGAAAACAGATGTCTGTAGTTCTCCAGGCCCACCCATTCTTTCACTGTGGATGACAGGGTAAAGGACTGGAAGCTGTAAATTATATTCTTAATCAGCGGGAAGTAAACGAATAATCCCAAAATCAGAACACTTGGTATCACGAAAGCCAATGCTTCCATATTTCTTTTCTTTCTCAAAATGAACCATCCCATTCCTTGTGTTTAGTGTAAAGAGGCGGCTGCTTCCTTTACCTGTTCCATTACGCTTTCCGGTGTTTCGTCGCCGGTTGCAATCGCCTGGGCTCCCTGTCCGTATACGGTGTAGACGGATGCGTCACAAGCATTGTCAAACCATGGTACTAAAGTGGAAGCTGATTTAATAATATCCATAGCTTCTAACTGTGAAGGCAGGGCGTTGGTTTCATCCACAGCTCCGTCCACGCTGGAAATATCTCCGCACTGTGTGGTAAGGGCTTCTCCGCCTTTTTTGCTCACAAGCCATTTTAAGAATTTCACGCACTCTTCCGGATTTTTTGCTTTATTACTGATCATAAAGCCTTCCGGCGCTCCGGTCAAGCCATCCGCATCACCTTTTCCTTCTTCAAAAGCAGGGAAATTGAAGAATCCGTATTCAAAATCTTCAGGAATGGATTTTTCAAGCATTGGAATCTCAGCGAACTGAAGGTACATAATCGGAGCTTCACCTGCAGCAAAATATGTATTTCTGGCTGTTTCATGGTCGATAGCCACACAGGTCTCGCCCATGTATGAGGTCAGCTGCTGCCATTTCTTTAGAACTTCCACATATGCAGGATCTGTAAATTCACCGGTTGCCGCGTCATAATCCTTCGCTAACACTTCCGGATCCACCATTCTCTGGTTCATGGTTCCCAGGTAGTGAAGGATTGCCCAGTTGTCTGCCAGCCCTTCCACTACAGGAGTTTCGTATCCTGCTGCCTTTAACTGATCCAAAACAGCGATAAATTCGTTCCATGTCTTAGGGATTGTTATATTGTTATCCGCGAAAATCTTCTTATTATAATAGAATACCTTGCCGTCCTGGGACCACGGAATGCCGTAAGTCTGGCCGTCGAAGGTAAATCCTTCCACGCTGGCCGCAGCGATCTTGGATGCCCATTCACTGTCCTCTTCATAGACTTCATTCAGGGACATGACATTGCCGGAAGCGATCATTTCCTGCGCAAACGTGCCGGACCATGATGAAAATACATCAGGAACCTCATCGGTGCTCACAACCATACGGATCTTCTCTTTATACTGGTCATTTAAAATGCAGTCCATGTTAATGGTCACATTGGGATTTTCCGCCATATATTCTTCCACTAATCCTTTGAACATGGTGTTCTTAGGATCATTCGGCCAACGGTGGAAGAAATTAATTACCACTTTATCACCGCTGCCGCCGTCTTTGGAGGCCGCTGCTTCTGTCTTCTGATCGCTTTTCTGCTCACTTCCCGCCTGGGTCTGGCTCCCGGAACCGGAACCGCCGCCGCAGGCCGCCAGGGAAAGCCCCATCACTGCCGCTATGGATAATGCCGCCATTCTTTTAATGCTGTGTCTCATAATATGTTCCTCCTTTTTCACCACGAATTTCATTTACTGCGCGCTGCCTGCAAAAACTCTTTATTCTCTGGGGCGCGCGATCCAATATAATGCAAAACGACGGAATTCAAGCCCCCACTCTGCCAGAACTCCGTCGTCCCATTCTTATAGAAATTAATATTCCATTCTCCACATATAACGGCGAACGCTTAAATCATGTCCTCTTTCATATGCGAAGGCATCAGCCAGGGATCGAAGGACAGCACCTGCCAAAAGCGGAGCAAAGTACTCTCTTACCTCTTCGTCAATACCGGTCATATCAAATGTTTCCGCATCCACCAGCATGATCTTCTCTGAGTACTTCTGGCAGAAATTATAAGCCCTCTCATCCAACGGTCTGGTTGCGCCGATTCCTTTGATGATAATAAACGGAACGTCAAAATCCGTCACTTCAAATGGTCCGTGGAAGTATTCGCCGGAATGGATCGCGCTTGAATGGATCCACTGCATCTCCATTAACAGGCAGATTGCGAAGGAATAAGCCTCTCCATAGTTAGCGCCGCTTCCCATGGTGTAGATCAGCTCTTCTCTCTTATATTTTCTGCCCCACTCTTTAATGGTATCGGCATACTGAGCTTTTGCTTTTTCAATCACGTCGTTCAAATTAGCTACGGATGCAATTCCCTTTTCATATTTCTCACTTGGGTTAACCGCATTTAAAATGTGGAAAAGAAGGGAATACAGAACTGCTTTGTTCAGGTCGCTGGCATCCGCCTCTTTGCCCCAGTCATAGTGAATCGGGTATTCAGCCGCTTTCCATAATGGAGAATCAACCAGATTGGATAACGCTATTGTGGTAGCTCCCAGTTCTCTTGCAACTTCCGTTGCCTTAACGGTTTCCGGTGTGTTTCCGGAATGGGAACATGTGATTACAACTGAATCAGGGCCAAGAGCCTTAGGCGCCCTATGTACGAACTCGTTTGAAGAATAGATGCTGGCCGGAATCTCGATCTCTCTGTCAAAGATATACTGTGCCGGCATCATAAACGCCTGTGAGCCGCCGCATGCCACAAAATAAAAATGGTTCAGATTCTTTTTTGCTGCTACCGCTGCGACCGCTGTCTTGATCTGGTCAATGTGTTCTTGTCTCATAATTACTCCTCCATTTAGAAATATTATTATATGTTGTTATATAACGTTATATGATGTATTTATATAATAACCTATGACGAGTTATATGTCAACACTTTTTTCATATTTTTACCAACTAAATTATTAAAACAGATAAAAAACTGTATAAAATGCCTTATATTCCTGCAATATTTTAAGCCCTTTTTCATTAAACCATTTAAACATCTTCTCATTGCGGACTTTTATATGTGTTTTCTTAAATTCCTTCCATTCTTTTAGCAAATTTTCATAACTATCTTTCATATTAATTCCTCCATGCCGGAGCAGTTTTTTGCGAAGGCGCGCGCTGAGAATTTCAGATTCTCGGCTTCGATTCACATTTGTGTCTCCCACACAAATTTGGGGATAAAAAATAAGCCATCAGGATTATTTTCACCCTATTTATCTCCATTACAGTTATTTCAGTCCAATATGTTCTAAATCGCAATAGAACAAATTGGGCTGTCATATAATAATTCAATCGAGGTGAGATATGAAATTTATACGGATTGAAGAATTAAGAGAGAACCATGATTTTACGAAAAAGTATGCAGCTTATCAACTCAATATAAGCCAGCGCACCTGCAGCCATTATGAGAATGGCACAAGACAAATCCCTTTGGATACATTATGCCGGCTGGCCGGTTTCTATCATGTATCAACGGATTATATACTCGGACGCACGGACAGCAAAGAACCTTATCCTAAAACAAAAAGCCCTTGAACTATCAAGGACTTTGACCAAAAGAAAAAGCGGGTGATGGGAATCGAACCCACGTATCTAGCTTGGAAGGCTAGTGTTCTACCATTGAACTACACCCGCATAAAGGATATGAAATTGTTAATCGGGGTGACAGGATTCGAACCTGCGACCCCCTGGTCCCAAACCAGGTACTCTAGCCAAACTGAGCCACACCCCGATCTGACGAAAAACATTGCTCACGCTTCGTTTTCCGACACCGTTTCACAACGCATAAATGATTATATACTATAGGTTATGCATTGTCAACTATTTTTTTATTTAATTAGATATTACGTTAATTCAGATAATTAAACGTAAAATGCGCCTCCCCATACCTGTCAATCTCCATCACCGCATAAGAAGGCTTTCTCCCATCCTGCCTCGGATAAGAAAGGCTTCCCGGATTCAATACCGTAATCCCCCCGCGCACCTCCATATAAGGCCTGTGGGTATGCCCGAACATGGCGATATCCATCTTCCGCACCTCGGCCTCTTCAAACAGATGATCCGGCCCCAGAGATACATTATAGTAGTGCCCATGGGTCAGCATCACGTGGTATTTTCCGATTGTAATCTCCTTTTCCCGGTCCAGAGCGGAAAAAAAGTCATTGTTTCCCGCCACCATTTCCAGGAGACAGCCTTCATTCACCCAGCCTGCGATCTTTTCTTCGCTGCCTTCCACATCGCCCAGATGGATCAGCATATCAATCGGAGCTGTCTTTTCAAGCACTGTTTTCAGATTCTCATCCCGCCGGTGCGTATCACTAACAATCAGTATTTTCATCCGCTTCTCCCCCTAACACTGCATTTAAGCGTTCTTTCATGGCTTCCAGGGCTTTTCCCCTGTGGCTGATCTTGTTCTTCTGCTCTATGCTTAACTGGGCGGAGGTCAGACCGAATTCAGGTATGTAAAGAATCGGATCATAACCGAAGCCCTCACTGCCGGCCGGTTCATCGGCGATCAGCCCTTCCATATATTCTTCCGTATGAACCACCTGTCCGTCCGGCAGGACTGCCGCAATGTTACAGACAAAACGGGCGCTCCGCTCCTGCCCTTTGGCATCCGCCAGACGGCTGATGATATTGTTGTTTTTAATATCATAGGAAGTGTCCTCTCCCATGTAGCGGGCCGAATAGATCCCCGGCTCTCCGCCGATGTAATCCACTACCAGGCCGGAATCGTCGGCCAGAACGATGTCCCCGGTCTGCTCCCAGACTGCTTTGGCCTTTATTTCAGCATTTTCCCCAAATGTCATCCCATCTTCCACAATATCAAGATCCACTCCGGCATCTTTCATAGACAGGATCTCCAATCCCAGGTCCGCCAGAATCAAACGGATCTCCCTCATCTTACCTTCATTTCCCGTAGCAAATATAATTCTATGTTTCATCATGTTCCTCCATCCATTTCCATGAACCTCAGGTTATTCCCGGTCCACCGTATATGCTTTCAGGCACAAATTACAGCTCTGTTTCTCTTCGCTCCGCTCCCAAACCGTCCCTTTCAGGCTGATGTATCCTTCGCCGTCGGTTATATCCACCTGGGCCTTATTGTCCTCGGCGTCATATTCGATGGCCACCGGATGAACCGATCCGGGAGTGGTGATCTTCACAATCACAGCATATTCTTCCCCGTCCTCCAGTTCAATATCCCGGTCAAAATCCACCGTATAATATCCGCTGTTTGCAAAGTTTCCCTTTGCTGCCAGAGCCCTTTTAGAAAAATCCCGGCTTTCATCCAGATTCCGTGCAACATAGACTTCATAATCAGTATCAGCGCCCGTGGCATAAAAGCCCGCCGCCCTTAAATTCTCTCCATCTCCGGCCTTATATACATTGGCAAAATAAGCTGTTTCTTCCCCGTATCCCAGTTGGCCGATCCAGCCGCACAGGTCCGTCTGGTAAATGTGGTCGTAATTATCCGTATCTTCAACCCTGGTATAAAGGATATTATGAATACCGATATTGGTGTCATAATAAGATACGTAAAAATATCCTTCATCCCCAAATTCCTGCCCCCAGCTGTTCACACAGATAAACGCCCCGTCCCCTTCCAGATCCATATTGAAATTCTCCTTAGGATAATTATCATCCCAGCCGATTATCACGGAATCGTGATTCGGCTTTTCCGGTCCGATATAACAGTAAGCGTTATTCTCCTGATTGTAATACACAGAACGGCTCTTATAGTTTTTAAGCGAAGTATAAAGCGAACTCTGGACGCCGCCATACAAATAGACGGCTTCTTTAATCTTTTCATAATCCTTGCTGGGCAGAATCTGGATTTCCTGCACATGCTTAACCGGTTCCAAATCATCGGGAGACTTTCCGTCCCCATAGGGGTCGTCCTCTTCCAGCACCGGCCCCTGCCAGGCCAGCAGATAGGCCATGGACATGGTGTACTCCCCTCCGTCATTCTGGGTCAGATGGAAGCTGTTATTGATGGACATGTGATCTTCCGAAAAATCCAAAGGCTCTTCCGGCATCAAAACCGTTTCCAATGCCGTGAGGGACGCGAAAGACCAGCAGGTCCCGAGGGAACCCTGGTTTTTCACTGCCGGAACCCGGCCTTCCTTCCGGTAATCATACGCATAGGGCAGAGTTCTCATGTCCGGATTCTTATTGGTCATAGTCACCGTATTCGCCCCGATATCCCAGTCCATCGTATATCCCAGCCCCTCTTCAATGTCCCTGAGAGGAATATACAGCCTGCCGCCGCGGTCCGCTACCGATTCTTCCAGTTCCACGCGGAAGGCATTCTTTTCCAATACCAGCCTTGAATTATCATAATAATTTTCTGCACAGGAAAATGCCTTTGTCACCATTGACACCGGCATCATAATTTCCATACTATCGGAATCCATATATAGGCGGTCACGTCCTGTATCAACCTGCTTGCCGTCTACCATCAGAATGACCGGCTTGGAATTCACACTATCCGCTACCACCTTTTTCCACTCAACTGGCGGGATGGATTTCGTAAGTCCTTCCACCACCGCCTCAGAATAAAAAAACTCAACTCTCTGGATACAGGTAAGAATCAGCAGCAATCCTATTATAATCAGATATCTAATTTTGCGTTTCAACTGATTCTCCTACTTTTCTTTTCGGGGGTCTTGGCCCCATAAACTGATAAAAATACGTCTTCATCATCCCGTTATAGATCTTACGGTTTCTGTCCGCTTTTCTTCCAATGTACTTCTCAGCATCCTCATAAGCAGTAATCAGGCAGGCAGACCAGGAATCCAACGCCCGAAACCTCTCCCCGATCTCCGAATACAAGGCCGGAAGGTTCTCTTTTTCTTCAATCCGCTCCCCATAAGGCGGGTTTGTAATGATAAATCCATATTTCTTCGGATGGCTCAGGGCGCTGACCGGCCTCTGCTGGAAATGAATCAGATGATCCACCCCTGCCGCCTCCGCATTTGCCCTAGCCGCTTTGATAATATCGCCATCCACATCATATCCCTGGATGTCCACCGAAATATCCATATTCACCGCTTCATTGGCATCATCCATCGCACCATACCAGTATTTCCTCGGCACCAGCTCTTTCCAGTCCTCAGACAAAAAGCTGCGGTTCATGCCCGGCGCAATATTGGCCGCCATCATAGCCGCTTCTATGGGAAATGTCCCGCTTCCGCAGAACGGATCCACTAAAATCCTGTCCTTATTCCAAGGCGTCAGCATAATGAGGGCCGCGGCCAGCGTCTCCGTAATCGGCGCTTTGCTGGTAAGGGTCCTATAGCCTCGTTTGTGAAGGGATTCTCCCGTCGTGTCGATTCCGATGGTAACCTGATCCTTATACAGAAAGACCCTCAGCGGGAAACTGCTTCCATTTTCCGGAAACCAGTCCATCTCATACTCCCGCCTTAACCGTTCCACCATGGCCTTCTTCATGATGGACTGGATATCAGAAGGGCTGAACAGCTTGCTCTGAATGGACGAAGCCTTGGCAACCCAGAATTTACCGTCCTTTGGAATATATTCTTCCCACGGTACCGCCTTGGTCCCCTGGAACAGATCCTCAAATGTCTCCGCACGGAAACTGCCCACTTTTAAAAGCACCCTCTCCGCCGTTCTCAGGAAAATATTAGCCCTGGCGACAGCATCCGCATCCCCTTCAAATGTCACCCTTCCATTTTCCACCTGGGTGATCTCATATCCCAGATCTACAATCTCCTTTTTTAAAACCGCTTCTAATCCGAAATGGCAAGGAGCTATCAACTCAAATTTTCTCATAATGTTATTTCCTTCAGGACTTCGCCTTCAAATGTCAGAATTTTAAACACATTCTCCTCCAGCACCGCATAGCTGTTGGGATTTCCTTCCTTGGGAAGAGAAGTGGAGCCAGGATTCAGGATATAAATCTCTCCCTTTTTCTCAGCAACCGGAAGATGGGTATGTCCGTGAATCAAAATGTCCCCGGCCTGAAGCGGCGGAAGGTTGTCCTCGTGGAACACATGTCCATGGGTGGCATAAAATGTCTTCCCGTTCAATGCCAACAGCGCATAATCCGCCATCATCGGAAATTCCAGCACCATCTGATCCACCTCAGAATCACAGTTGCCCCGGATCGCATAAATCTCATCCTTTAATTCATTGAGCATGGCAAAAACTTCCTTGGGATTATAATCCTTGGGAAGTTCATTGCGGGGGCCATGATAGAGAATATCTCCCAGCAGAATCAGCCGCTGTGCCCCGGAGTTTTTATATACATCCAAAACTTTCTTACAGTAATAAGCGGATCCATGGATATCTGACGCAAATAAATATTTCATAAGTTCTCTCCATTCTATTGCCAGATGCGGATTTACATCCGCATCTGCGTCATTTATAACAGTATTTTAAAGCTTTTGCCTATCATCTGTCAATGAAGTTCTACATCCGTTCCAGATATTTTCCTCTATAATAGGTAATTCCATTGGCCACATTAACGGGCTGATAGCCCATTGTGCTCAAATAACGGCTGGCCCGGAGGCTTTGTCCGCCCCTTGAACAGTATAAAACCAGCATCTTATCCCTGGGTAAACGATCCAGATTGTAATCTATTTCATTAAAGGGAATATTGACCGCCCCTTTAATATGGCCCATTTGATAGGAAGCGCGGTTTCTTAAATCGACCACCGTCATATCTCTTCCCTGGTCAAGATAATATTCCAGCTCATCCAATGTAATTGTAGGAAATGACATATTAATCCTCCATTCCGGAGCATTCTTTACGCAAATATTGCATTACGCATATATTGCATTACGCATATATTGCATTACGCATGTATTGCATTACGAAAATGCTGCACTGCGAAAATGCTGCACTGCAAAAATGCTGCACTGTGAAAATGCTGCACTGTGAAAATGCTGCGTTACGCATATTTTATGCTGCACAGGCACGCGCTTTAAAATCTCAGATTCCAAGCTGCGGTTCAAGTTTGTGGCTCCGACACAAATTTGGATGTGTAAAATAAGCCCCTGGGACTAATTTTCACACGATCACCTGTCCTTTCTAATAATATTATATGTAAAAAGCCGCCACTTGTTAAAGTGACGGCTCCAGCGCTACAGCCTTAAAGGAAATAATTAGCAGTTGGAATTGTTCTGGCTATTGTTTCTGCTGCTGTTCTGGCTGTTATTCTGGCTGTTGTTTCTGCTGCTGTTCTGGCTGTTGTTTCTGCTGCTGTTCTGGCTGTTGTTCTGGCTGTTGTTCTGGCTGTTGTTTCTGCTGCTGTTCTGGCTGTTGTTCTGATTGTTGTTCTGGCTGCTGTTGCTGCTGTAGTTTCTTGAGTTAGAATTGTCCATGTCGCTATAATTTTTGTTTGCCATCGTTACATACCTCCTGGTTTCATATCGATTTATTTTGTTACAGGAGTAGTATGCCTAAAATTTTAAAAAATATTCTTTTTATTTGCTTTTTCAAAAGCGCTATATTATAATTATATTGGAAGAAATCTGGTTTCCCTTAAAACCATTTCTTCAACCTTATTAATTATTTATACTCCCCTCAAGAAAACGTCCGGTAGCTCCCCTACCAGGCGTTTTCTTCCTTTTATATCCAGCTATGTAAATCCGGCATTCTAATACCGTTTATTCCCATCCACTTTCAGCGAAAATGTATTCCCGTCGTGGCCGAAATAGAAATACACATCATGCCCCTGGTCGTCTTTAATGGCATTTACAATCTGCTTCTCCTGCTTCTTCCACGGAACCAGCAGGGTCACGATCATATGGTTCTTCGCTTTCCCGGTTCTCATATCCAGATGCCAGTGGGTTTCCAGCCCTTCCGTTTCCTTAGGATCTACGCCGTCAAATCCCTCTCCCTGGGAAATATCTTCAATTCCGCCGGAACAGTAGACGAATTTTCCGCTGAGCTCCGCTTTTTCACCACAAATGGAAAATTTTTCATTGTGTATCCCAAATTCCCTCAGGCTGTGGATTCTCCAGTCCAGATAAGAAGGATTTTCCGTAACCACAGAATCCACCAGGATGAAATAAGCCCCGTCCACAAAGTAAATTTCCCTCGTATACTGGGTCAAATCCGGCACATGTTCCAGATATGCCTGAGTGGCCTCTTCCTTTATATAGATGCAGTCCGGCCTCTCCTCAACCGCCAAAACCCGGCCGGAAGCCTTTAGCTGAAGGGCTTTGTCCATTCCCGCATACTGTCCCATGCCGTTGATTAAGATATTGTTGTGGGAACGCGTCTGTTTCCTCCAGTCTCTGTGCATTGAAGTATTAAATCCGATATAATGGCCGCTCCGTATGATCAGCGGCTCCCCATAGGCATGAAGCAGGAAGGAATTCTGGTCTCCATGGCTGTGGCTGACACATCCGTAAGGACTGCTTTTAGTCAAAAAGAAAATGTGATTGTCAAAATCCTTTAAATTTTGATTGACCGCGACCCAGCCGATATCCCGGAACCATTTGACCACCGGGGCTTCTTTTTGCTGAATCAGATCCGTATCCCGGTAATCATGGCGGTAAACCATATCGTCGAAATCAAAATCCCACCAGCCGCTGTTGAAAAAGTCCGGGTCAATCTCAGGCTCCCTGGCAAATACCTGTTCATAATACCACTGATAGTCGGCATTTCCCGTGGTTCCGGCAAACTGTCTGATATTGAACGCCGTTTTGTGCCCCGGATATTTCCCCAGATTGGACTGGTCGCTGAAACAGGCCCTTCTGGTGTCCACCGGGTTGCAGTACAGCGGGAAATCCCCGGTCTTCCTGAAAAACGGCCTCTGGTACAGGTCAATTCCCAGAAAACTTTTTATGGTGTTTAACGCTTCGATGACAAAGGCCATTCCCGTGGTCCAGTAAAGGGGCCCTTCCGCCCAGCCTCCGTCCATGCCTCCCCAGGGAGTATAAATCACGCTGAAATACTCAATGGTATAATCCAACCATTCTTTCGCCTCTTCGCACTCGCCCAGCATAGCGATACAGCAGGGCGTCAGCACCGAAGACAGGGAACGGACCGCATGGCTGTCATACAAGGAAAAATGGATCCTGGAATCAGAAATAATATGTTTCGCCACCTCTTTCGTCCTGGCAAACAGGCTGTCGAATACCTTTTTCTTCTCCGCTCCGGTCAGTTCCTCATACAGCCAGTCATAGCCAAATGCCAGGGTATAAGCCACACGGAACGCGCACTCATCATTATAATTCCTGCTGGTGGTGCCCTCCGTATCCCAGCCAGCCAGTTCCAGAAGGCATTCCTTCGCCTGTTTTATCAGCTCCCCATCCTTCAGAATCCGACCCGCTGCAGCCAGTGACCTCACATGGCAGAGGTTCCTCTGGCAGATGGAATAATTCTCCCTCCAGAGAGAAACCACCCTCTTATTCCCCGGATAGGGCGCCGGTTCCTTCTCCAGCGGTTTTCCAATAACCGGCGCCACCGATTTCTCATAAAAGGAACGGAATCCACAATAATCCCGGTTCTCCTTCACTTTATCCCCAAATTCCTCCAGACTGTCCGGCCCCAGCCAGATTCTCGGATGTCCCAGGTCCGCATGTTTATATCGGTCCGCCCGGCTTAATAAAGGCGTCTGCGGTATGTTGTCAGGAACCGTAAATTTTCTGGCCGCACTGTAGCCGTACTCTTCCTCCACATCCAGCGAATATCTCCAATAGTATGTCCCCGGTTCCAGCACATGATCCAGCGTATAGAAATTATACGGTATCTTCCCCACACTGACCGTGTTTTCCGGTTCAAATGTTTCCGTAACCGAAATCTGGATCTTATAAGGAAGATCTTCGTCGCTGGATGGCACCCACATAAAGCGGGGCGGATTCTCCGTCACCGCTCCGCCGTTTGGTTTGTATTTAATTGTCAGCAGAGATTCTTTTACTTCTGGTAATTTATTCATCGTTTTCCCTCATTTTAATTGATGGTGATTTTTAGTTTTACTGCATTTACTACATTAATAATCTGTTCCTCAAATACTCCCTCTAGTTTTATTATTATTAAACGTAAATATTTATGTATATCTTTATTAAGCAGTGATAGCCTTCAGTGCATCTAGCATACTCTGAAGATACCAGATTAAAATCCCCTGATATGGTGTTTTGTTATCAATCTCACTTCGAAAAACACTCAGACGGCTCTTGCAGTAATCAGTCAAATTACTTTCTTCAACGGAATCCATATCTAAAAGTAATTCTGACAGTGATGCTTCTCTCTCAGAAACAAGCGGCGATGATGCACAATTCAAATTAAGCGTATCAATAAGATCTATTTTTACATCAGGATCTGTGGAATCAATTTTTCCATCCATAGTATAAAAGATACTTGTAAGTGTATCAGGGTCACATGGATTAATTTTTCGAAACTCTGTATTTCCACGATGTGCATCACATGTCAAATCAACAAATGAATGCTTCTTTGCTTTTCCAGCTCTATTTCCATTACAAACAGCTAGAAGATTATTATAATCCAGACCTTGACCGACATCTCGTCCGTCTACAGGATTCCGCGCTAAATAATGTTCTATCACAATAGGTGCAATATCTGCATCCACATCGTTACGGGGGATCCTACACATACAATAAGCGCACAATTGTCCCTGCTCATGAAGAAGGCTATTACGTACCTTCTCCTTTTTAGTTCCCTTCAAGGTTTTATATGCATCATCCGGAGAAAGTCCTTTTTCAATTGCATTTTTACGCAATTTTGTTAACTCTGGAGGCTCTGTACTCTTTCTGATAGGAATCATACATTACCTCCACGAATCCTTTCGAGTTTTAACTTGACACGGTTTTTGCTTACTTCCTTGTCATGTCCTCCTCGTCTTTCTTCGATTACGTCTAATTTCTCTTCCGCTTCATTGAATTGCTTTGCAACAAGGAGTTTATCAAATTCCCGAAACAAATCAGCGGTCTCTGGATCGCGTTCTGAAACATCCATAATTTGAGTATAGATCGAATTTGCGTCATTACCAAAAATCTGCGAGTGAACCATCTTAATCTGGTAATTTTTTAAAATGCGTAAATTTTCACTTTTGGCAGAGCTAATAACAGGTACAGCATGCGTAGTAACAATAAACTGTACTTTTGGGAAAATTGCAGTTAAATCTCCTAAAATTCTCTGCTGCCATTCTGGGTGCAAATGCAGATCCACCTCATCAATCAGCACAATACCATCCGTTTCTGCGCAAACACGTTCTAAAAGCTGGGGATTCAAAACAGCCATTCTGTAAGCAATATCCGCTACTAAGCTAATAGTACTCTTATAACCATCACTTAGCTGATTCATCGGAATTCGCATCATGTTTCCATCGTTCTCTTTGTAAATTACATCTAGCTCCTGTGTTCCCATATTATACTGTATTTTCACATAATCGCAATTTTTAATTCTCTTATAGCAGCTTTCCATTGCCGCAAAAACAGCTTCTAATTCAGGAATCGCTCCAAGTCCCAGCTCCTGGTTTTGATATTTTTGAACTGTCATCTTTTTAAACCAGTTCATCATCAGCTTGATATTAGCAGTTCCATCAACGCAGTCTATATAACCATTGGTTCTGCTGCTGGTTCCAAAAATATCATTTTGTTTTTCGCGATGATAGTCCCAAAGACGACTTGTTCCATAATATGCAAGTACTGGTAAGATTAATGTCTTATCACCATTACGCAAACGTTCCATACATTTGTAGGAAAAATCAGTCATTTCCTTGGCTTTACCATAGGTAGTTGTACCTTTTGCAGTATTCAAACTTCGTTCCCAACGAATAATATCCTCGCCCTCAACAGCTTCAGCTATTATATTTACAGGATATTGAGACTGAACATCACTGGTGCTTCCCATAGTAAATGCCTTCAAATGTGCTTGTAATTTGTCAATTGTTTTACTGGCTGCACCATCAATTGACATAAACATTGTGCTGATTGCAATCGCTGCGCCTTCTAAAATAGTTGTTTTTCCTGTACCATTTGAACCGACTATGACAGTCATTTTTTTATCAAAATCTATATCAATATCTTCAAAGCACTTAAAATTGTGCAGAATTAGTTTTTTTAGATACAAACAAATCACCTCCCTACTTTATTTTTGCCAAAGCTTCCTGGAATATTGCATAATTGTTTATCATACCTTCGTTTCCTGTTTCATTGTCAGCCTCCAGCTGCTTTATCTTATTGTACCAAATAGTATGCTGAATGTCTTCCTTTCGGTTCATCATTTTAAAAATATTCGACCTAATATGCAGTAGTTCAGACAACTCATCTTCTCCGTCAAATGCTTGTTTCTATAATCAGCAAAAAAAGGGGCTGTAAAATAACTCCATAATGAAGAATCGCCAGTTCCGGTAAATGCCGGTTCTGGCGATTCTTCATTTTAT
>NZ_WQPN01000134.1:0-16799 GCF_018785315.1 Clostridium sp. MCC353
AGATCCCTGTATCGTTTGTTTCCCCTGCCCCGGTCCCCGGCCTGGTTTCCCGCCATCCGGTCTCCCCGCTTCCTTGCGTAACGTTCACCAATTAAATCCCAATTATCCCTCCCTGTTGCATTTACATATTTCAGGAATATATTAGAATAAAAAGAATAAAGATGAAAATATGTTGCAAATTCTGATTTTGGTTCTGGCCCTGTGTATGGACACCTTTGTGGCCAGCATAGCTTATGGTGCAAATAAAATTAACATAACATGGAAAAAAGTGTTTTTTATGAATGGAATCTGCAGCGGCTGTCTTGGCGCGGCTTTGGCGGTGGGAGGTATAATTGATAATCTGATTCCGGAAACCTTTACAAAAGCGGTC
The DNA here is from genome assembly GCF_018785315.1 of Clostridium sp. MCC353. Lineage (GTDB taxonomy): Bacteria > Bacillota > Clostridia > Lachnospirales > Lachnospiraceae > CHH4-2. Next base: position 371 of record NZ_WQPN01000134.1, read on the forward strand.
TGCTGCACCAGCCTTTTGCTGCTGGGGCTGGTAAAACTTCTGGATTTTCTTATTAAAAAATTTATTAACACCCATTGTGCACTGCGAAAGGATATCAGTTTTTCCTTTTCCGGCCTGCAAGTGATCATCAGCATTTACGGTGATCCCATGGCGGCGGACTGGGACCGGTCTCAGTCCTTGTCCTGGAAGGAGACTGCTTTTTTGGCGCTGGCCATGTCCCTTGACAGCCTGGTGGCCGGAACTCTGGCGGCATTTATGAGGGTTCCGCTGGGGTTAACAGTTGTGACCGCGTTTGTAATGGGGGTGCTGGTGATGTACGGGGGCATGTATCTGGGGAAGAAACTGGCCGACAGATGCGGCTGGGATCTTTCCTGGATCAGCGGCTGCCTGTTTATTGCCCTCGCCCTGTCAAAGATTTGGTCTTGATCTGGTCAAAGGCTCCGCGATGGGGTATAATCTCACTGAATGCCGTATGAAGCGGCAGAATGTGAGGTTTAAAGAAATGAAAAAGCGGAAAACAGCTTACTTTTTAGTCCAGTCTGCTATGATAGCAGCCATTTATATTGTATTAACTTTAATGTTTATTCCCCTTGGTTTCGGGCCGGTACAGTTTCGGATTTCCGAAGCCCTGTGCATACTTCCCTATTTTACCCCGGCGGCTATTCCGGGGGTATTTATCGGCTGCCTGTTATCCAATGCTCTGGGAGGAGCCGTGTTTCTGGATGTGGTGTTCGGGAGCCTGGCGACGCTGATCGGGGCGGTAGGTTCCTGGCTTTTGAGAAGGGTCCGGTGGGCGGTGTGTATACCGCCCATTCTGTCCAATGTTCTGATCATCCCCTGGGTTCTCCGTTTTGCATATGGAAATGGACAGATTATCCCTTATTTGATGGTTACCGTGGGAATGGGGGAAGTTCTGGCAGTGGGCGTTTTGGGCAATTTACTGATGCTGTCATTGGAAAGGTATAAGAAAATATTATTTAAATAGAAGCGCCGGATAGTTATCCCATGTGAAATAAGATAAAAAGCTTTCGTTCGGTCTGTGCGGTAAATGTGCAGACCTATCTGAACCATTACGAGCTGCTGCTGTAATATAGCAGGCCAATCAGCTTTAGGTGGATTTTCTCACTGATTTTTACTATAATATAAGAAGGTATATTGACTTTGCCTGGAAAAAGAAGTAAAAGTAAATGAATAATAAAAGTGAATGCCTGATTCACGGAAAAGGGATGGAATAGATTATGTATGAGATAGATTTTAATAAACCGGAAACGATTCATTTTATCGGAATTGGAGGCATCAGCATGAGCGGGCTGGCGGAAATCCTGCTGGATGAGGGATTTACCGTATCCGGTTCCGACGCCCGCAGATCAGACCTGACCGATCACCTGGAGGCCAAGGGCGCAAAGGTATTTTATGGCCAGAAAGCGGAAAATATCTATGATGGCATCGATGTTGTAGTGTATACGGCTGCGATCCATAAAGACAATCCGGAGTTTATGGAAGTGGCAGCCCGGGGGATTCCTATGCTCAGCCGCGCAGAGCTTTTGGGTGAGATGATGAGGAATTATAAGCAGGCTGTAGCCGTGGCCGGAACCCATGGAAAAACCACAACCACCTCCATGATCACAGAGATCCTGCTGGCTGCGGACGCAGATCCGACCATATCCGTCGGCGGTATTTTAAACTCCATCGGAGGAAATATCCGGGTGGGCGGACCGGAACTGTTTGTTACGGAGGCCTGCGAATACACCAATAGTTTCCTGTCATTTTTTCCGACGATTGAAGTAATATTAAATATAGAAGAAGACCACCTGGACTTCTTTAAGGATATACACCATATCCGCAGTTCTTTCCGGGAGTTCGCGGGAAAACTTCCGGCTTCCGGCCTGATGGTTATCAGCAGTGATATTGATAATTACAGGGAAATTGTGGATGGCCTGCCCTGCCGTGTGGTGACGTGTGGAAAAAGCGCGGACAGTACTTACAGTGCGGCTGATATTCAATATGATGAATTGGCCTGCCCCTCCTTTGACCTCCTCATAGAAGGCCGGAAGGCGGAACGGATCCGGCTGGGCGTGCCGGGTGAACATAATGTGTATAATGCGCTGGCGGCCGTGGCTGCAGCCCTGGAACTTGACCTGCCCATGGATGCGGTGGTCAGGGGGCTTGGCAGATTTACAGGCACAAACCGCAGATTTGAAAAGAAGGGTGAGATCGGCGGCGTGGTTATCATCGATGACTATGCGCATCATCCCAGGGAGATTGCGGCAACCCTGTCCGCAGCGAAGAATTATCCACATAAGAAGCTGTGGTGTGTGTTCCAGCCCCATACTTATACACGGACAAAGGCGTTTTTGGATGAATTCGCGCAGGCCCTGTCTGCGGCGGATGAAGTGATTCTGGCCGATATTTACGCGGCCAGGGAAACCGATAATCTGGGAGTGAGTTCCGGTGATATTGCAGAAAAAATACGGAAATTAGGCACAAATGCCCACTATATCCCATCCTTCGACGAAATCGAAACATTTATTTTAAAAAATTGTGTTAACGGTGATTTGTTGATAACTATGGGGGCCGGAGACATAGTAAAAGTGGGAGAAAAGCTGTTAGGAGCATAGTTATCCACATTATCCACATAGTTTTCAACATTTTATGTTAAGAAGCTATGTGGATTTCTTGATTAACATAATATAATGTCTAACAATTCCTGAAACCCTTGTTTTTATGAGATGTTCGACAAAAAACGCCATTATTTTCGCCGTTATGTAACCTTGGTATCCACATTATCCACATTATCCACAATCAAATTGTGGGCAACTCGGGGCTATTTTCTTTTGTCGGGGGATGTGATATGATGTTGAAAGAGATTGAGAGGGTGATGTTATGTCAGTAGGATTTATGGATAATTTACGGATAAAGGCTACGTTGGTGGCCAATGAGTTTATTGACCAGTATATGATATCGGCGAATGGAGAGTACGTTAAAGTATACCTGTATTTGCTGCGGCATCAGGATGAGAATGTGGATATCTCGGATATAGCGGATCATCTTAACCATACGGAGGCGGATGTGAAACGTGCGCTCACATACTGGACGAAGGCCGGCGTGCTGAAGCCGGAAGTATTACAGCCGGATACACTACAGCCGGATGTATTACCGGCGGATGCATTACAGGCGGATGCATCACGGGCTGATGTACTGAATGCATCACGGGCTGACGTCCTGAATGCGGACACGGGCAGGGCTGGAAGAATGACGGAACAGCCATCGGTAAAGCCTTTGGTAAAAACGCAGGCGAAGACGCCGGTGAAACTTCCGGCAAAAGAACATGCAGCCACAGTGGAACCGGAGCAGTTCGCCGTACTGGAGTGTGAAAAGGAACCGGAACAACAGCCGGTTTTGGAGAAGCCGTCCTATTCCCCATACCAACTGTCAAAACTAACGGATAATGAAGAATTTGCCCAGCTCCTTTACGTGGCGCAGAAATACACGGGAACCATATTCAGCCACAAGGACTGTGAAGTATTTGCCTATCTCTATGAGGCGCTGGGGATGTCGTTCGACCTGCTGGTACACCTGGTGGCTTCCTGCGTACAGGCGGAGCACAGAGAGGTCCGCTACATGGAGGCAGTGGCCCTTAACTGGCATAAGAACGGGGTGAAAACTGTGGATCAGGCCAAACAGGGGACTGAGCTCTATGTTAAAGGCTACGCGGGCGTGATGAAGGCCTTCGGCCTCAGCGGAAGAAAGCCCGGCGCGTCGGAACACGATCTGATCCGTAAATGGTTTTATACATACATGTTTTCCCCAACGTTGGTAACAGAGGCCTGCAACCGCACCATGAGGGCCCTTCACCAGCCCAGCTTTGAATACGCTGATAAGATTCTGGCATCCTGGAAGGAAGCCGGGGTCAGAAACCTGGATGATGTGAAAAAACTGGATCAGGCCCGGGAAGGGGAACGGCAGCAGAAGAATGAAGAGGGCAGGAGATGGCAGACGTCGTCCAGGACCGATAAAAACCAGTTTCATAACTTCAAACAGAGGGATACGGACTACAACGCCCTGGTGATGGAACGATTGAAGGAACGCCTGAATGAGCAGGCGAACCAGCAGCAGTGAGGAGAGAGCTATGGGACTAAGCAATTCTCAGTATAATGCGGTCATGCGCATTTACAACCAGAAACAGTTTCAGAATAAACATGAACAGGACAAGCGGATTAACGAGGTTCACACCAAACATCCGGTGATCCGTGAATTGGAATCCTTGATCACAAGCAAGGCTGTAGAACGGGCGAAATGCCTGCTGGACGGAGACAGCGAGGCGGGCAGGCGGCTGAAAGCGGAGTTAGAAGACCTGCGGGAACAGAAACGCGTGCTTTTAAAGTCCTTTGGATACCCGGAAGATTATATGGAGATGCAGTATGACTGCAAAGACTGTGAGGACACCGGATACCACGAAGGGAAGAAATGCCACTGTTTCCGCAAGGAAGAAATCAAGCTTCTCTATGCCCAGTCGAATCTGGAACAGCTGATGAAAAAGGAAAACTTCCAAACCTTTTCCGACCGCTTTTTTGACCGGAACCAGATGGTGCCCGGGCTTGGAATATCGGTTTATGATTACATGATGCAGGTAAAACAAATCTGCCATAAGTATGTGGAACAGTTTGGCGTCAAAAAGGGAAACATTCTGTTCCAGGGAGATACCGGGGTTGGAAAGACATTTCTCACCAACTGCATTGCAAAAGACCTGATCGACCGGTATTTTTCCGTGATCTATTTATCCTCGACCGACCTGTTCCATATATTCGCCCAGAACACATTTGAGCGGACCACAGAGGAAGAGATGAAGGATATGTATCAGCACATTCTGGACTGCGACCTTTTAATCATTGACGATCTGGGTACGGAGCTGAACAACAGCTTTGTGTCTTCCCAGTTCTTCTACTGCATTAACGAGCGGCTGATGCGCAAGAACGGGACAATCATTTCCACCAACCTGGACATGGAGGGGATCAGGGACCGCTATACGGAGCGGGTTTCCTCCAGAATTATCAGTGAATACATGATAACACCGCTTTACGGCGGCGATATCAGAACAAAAAAATATTGATATCTTGACTATTTCAGCGCATAATGATATAAAAGATACGTTGCTTTAGTACGTGTAACAAAAACGAATGGAGATGTGCATAGATGCACGCAGATAGGAGCCAAAGATGATTTACGAAGAGAAAACCATTGAGACGATTCCGGTAGGACCTCTGGGACTTATTCCATTGAAGAGCTGTTCGCAATTAGGGGAAAAAGTAAATAACTACCTGGTGGAATGGAGACATGAACGTGAAAGTGAGCACAAATCAACGATAGCATTTTCCGGCTATCAGAGAGATTCTTATATTATCGATGCTAAGACACCCAGATTCGGTTCAGGTGAAGCGAAAGGTTCCATTGAACAGTCTATCCGCGGTGACGACCTGTATTTTATGGTGGATGTATGTAATTACAGCCTGACCTATTCCCTCTGCGGAATGACCAACCATATGTCTCCGGACGACCATTTTCAGGATTTAAAACGTCTGATCGCGGCTGCGGCAGGCAAAGCCAGAAGAATTAACGTTATTATGCCATTTTTGTATGAAAGCAGACAGCATAAGCGTTCAGGAAGGGAATCCTTAGACTGCGCGCTGGGGCTTCAGGAACTGACCAATATGGGAGTTGAGAACATCATCACATTTGACGCCCATGACCCCCGTGTCCAGAATGCGATTCCGTTAAAGGGATTTGAGACGGTACAGCCGATTTACCAGTTCATCAAGCATCTGTTAAAGCATGAAACCGACCTGCAGATCGACAGCGACCACATGATGGTAATCAGCCCGGATGAAGGCGGCATGTCACGCGCCGTATACTTTGCAAACGTTTTAGGGCTGGATATGGGCATGTTCTACAAACGCCGTGATTACACACAGATCATCAACGGACGCAATCCGATCGTAGCCCATGAATTCCTGGGTTCAAGCGTGGAAGGCAAGGACGTGCTCATCATCGATGATATGATTTCTTCCGGTGAAAGCATGCAGGATGTTGCAAAAGAGCTGAAGAGAAGAAAGGCCAGAAAAGTCTTTATCTGCTCCACCTTCGGCCTGTTTACCAACGGGCTTACCAAGTTCGACGAATATTATGAGAACGGCGTCATCGACCGCATACTCACCACAAACCTGGTATACCAGACGCCGGAGCTTTTATCCAGACCATATTATATCGATGTGGATATGAGCAAATATATCGCATTGATTATCGATAACCTGAACCATGACGCATCTCTGAGCGAACTGCTGAATCCTACCAACCGCATTAACAAGCTGTTGGCCGCTTACAGAAGTAAATAAAATAACAGGAAACATACAGTGTGCCGCTGTACGCCCGGCAGAAGATGGAGGCCCCGTCTTATTGCCGGCAGTACAGCGGCATATTTTTATGGAAATATTAAAAAATTTGATGCAAAATTACGAAAATGTCAAAATAATAGTTTTACTCAACCTTGTTGATTTTATTTTGCCTTATATGATATCATAAAAATAGGAGAAATATTCACAACTGGAAAATGGTTTTTACGATAGATACATTTTACGGAGGGCGTTAAGTATGGGATATAAGGGGCTTCGCATAGAGGATGACATGGAAGAACTTCAAAAGGAAAACCGGCGCTTGAATAAACTGGCGGAGACTGACTGGCTGACCGGTGTATATAACAGGGGAGCGGTGGAAAATAAGGTTAATGAACTGATTGATAAGGAGAAAAACGGCGTTATGCTGGTTCTGGATGTGGACCGTTTCAAGGAAATCAACGACATGTTCGGCCATATTGTAGGCGACCAGTTCTTAAAAGACCTGGCCCGGCTTTTGAAGATGATGTTTTTTAAAAATGACATCATCGGCCGGGTGGGCGGCGATGAATTCGTTGTCTTTATTCCGGTAAAACAGGATATGGACTTTGCGGAGGAGCGGTGCGCCCAGATCAAAAAACGTTTCAGCAGCAGTTCTTCTTATAAGAATGTTTCCTTAACCATGGGCGGAACCGTTTATCAGGAAGGGGACGATTACCTTTCCATGTTTGACAGGGCGGATCAGATCATGATTGGGGAAAAGAAAAGGAAAAAACTGATGGATGTGGCCGGCAGCGGATCGGTGAAGGCACAGATTCCGGGAATGGATATTGATATGAGGCTCATCTCGGCCGAACTGCGGAAAAATAACCAGACACAAGGGGCGTTCTGCCAGGATTATGAAGTGTTTAAGAGCATTTACTGCTTTACGGAGCGCAGGCTGAGAAGGACCAAAGGGAATGCCTGTATCATACTGTTTACCATCACCGACGGGGAGAACCATTTCCCCAGATTTGCAGTCCGTGAGGCCCAGATGGAAATCTTGTCTGAGATAATTCAGAACTGCCTGCGGGCAGGGGATGTATACACCCAGTACAGCAGCTGCCAGTTTCTGACCATGGTATCGGATGCGTCCATGGAAAACATTGACTGCATTGCGGAGCGCATCTGCAGTTGTTTTTATAAACGGGTCCCTGGCGGGCAGAATAACTGCCTGCTCCATCATGGTTACCCCATGGGGGCGGAAGAGGCTAACTGAGGGCCTGTAGAAATGTGAGAAGCAGCTTTAAGCCGTAAAAGATGATAACACATCCGCAGATCACATTGATGGCCCGCAGAATGCGGTCGTTCAGCTTATGGCTGAACAGGGTGACAAACAGGGTTAAGCCTGAGAACCAGAGACAGGAGGCCGAGGCCACGCCCAGAATGAAGGACAGTCCTCCTCCGGCGGCTGTCTGGCTCACCCGGAAGGCGCCCAGCATCATGGTTCCGTCGATGATCGCCTGAGGATTAAACCAGGTGACAACACAAGCCGAAACGATAATTTTTCTCACGGTCATTTCCCTTCCGGCAGAGGTTTCCAGCGAAGATTTTGCTTTTAACAGGCCGATTCCGATCCAGGTGACGATCAGGCTGCCGGCCAGCAGAATGACCATTTCCAGCCATTTCACATGCTCAATCACAGCGCCGATTCCAAAATAACAGGCAAATGCCAGCGTAATATCAAAAAAGATGACTATAAATGCAGTCAGCGCGGAACGCTTATGATCGCGTTCCAGCGCTGTATTAATGATGAATAAATTCTGCATGCCGATGGGAGCCACATAAGCCAGCCCCATGGTCAGACCTTGTATATATTCCATGATAAGCTTTAACCTCAAAGTTTAATTAAATGATATGGGATTTGGTTTGCCGTCATCATCTGGGCCTCCCGCTGATGGCAGGTGAACATGATGATCTGTCCCTGATATGCGCTCACAAGCCATTTTAAGGCTGTTCTGAGGCGTTCGTCGTCGTATAGGACAAAACTATCGTCGAAGATCAAAGGCATCTCTATCCGGCCGTTTTGAATCAATTTGGCGGCAGCCAGGCGCAGGGCCAGATAGATCTGGTCCATGGTTCCGCTGCTGACCTGTTCGATGGGAACCAGCCGTGTTTTGGTGTTCATAAACACGTTCAGGTTTTCGTCAATGCTCATGCTGTTATAGATGCCGCCCGTGATGCCGTCAATCAGTTCCGAAGCTGTTTTGTTCAGATACAGGCCGAAGGAATCCCGGATGCTGGTGGAAAGTTCCGTCATGGTTTCCTGGGCCAGGTCGATGGCGGAAAGCTCCTGCTGGAGCCGTTCATTTTCCTCTAATACATGCTTTAAAGTAGCCGCCTGGTTTTTGCAGCTTGTTAAATGTTCCAGCTTTTTCTCAAGTTCCCATTGGCATCTCTGCTGCTGTTCGATAAACTGGCTGCAGGAAGTCTGTTTCTGCTGAAGTTCCGAGATGTCATTGGTGAGTTTGGCCACTGCTTCTTCCGATTTCAGAACCGCTTCATAAAGCCGCTTAAACTCCGCCATCCGCTCCTTAAACACGTTCATGGCTTCCTCTGTGATGGAAGAATCCCCTAAATGCCGGGAATAGATTTCCTGAAGCAGGGTGGAGTACAGCGTCAGATCCTTTTGGTAATGCTTGTCCCGCATGAACAATATGGCCCGGCAGATAAACAATACGGCCGCCGCCATCAGGCTGGCCGCGCTGACCGGCGCATATGGTATGCCAAATGATGACGTGAGGAAGTTGGCATTTCCTGTGGCAAACAGATATCCGCCCAGAGCGAGGAAGAGGATGCCCAGCAGTACGGCGGCCCCATTGATCACTTTTCTGGATTTGCTGCCGGTCTTTTTTTCGGCCTCCAGATAATTCCGGTAGATGTTTTCCGTGTTGGCCCCATAAGCGTCAATGGATTCGCAGTCCGTAAACTGGTGGGTGGCAAGAACCTGTTTCCCCCTGGCGATTTTCTGGAGGAGCTCTTCCTTTTCGCCCTGCTTGCTGGCAATCAGTTCCTGGACTTCATTTTTCATCTTTTGAAAGGCCGGAAGCTGGTTCTCATATTCCGGCGCTGAGATTTCTTTTTCAATATTCCGGATTTCCCCAAGGACCGACGCGTAGGAACGGGCGGCTTCGGGAACCATCTGGGAAGCCAGGGACTTTCTCTGATCCTTTAAGAATGCGCTGGCTTTTGTGATGTTTAACGCCATATTTCCGGAAGTGTTTAAGTTTGCAATATAATTCTTTAATTCAGAGACCATCCCGCCGTCGGTGGCGCTTTTTAACTGGCCGATGCTGATGGTGTTGTTGTAGGCTGTTTCGCTGAGGCCGTTTAACAGCTCGTCCATCAGCGCCTTTGTGGGCTCCACTTCTTTTCCCAGGGTTTCATTGACAATGGTTAAGTCTTTGTTGTTCTTCTGAAAGCTCCGTTCAATTCTGTATACGGTCCCCTCATGTTCCAGCCTTAGGTGGCCTTCGTAAGTCCCGCTGTTTTCCCAGGGCTCAAATTTGGTGTAGGTGTCATTTTTGGAGGCCCGCCCTCTGGCCCGCTCAATGCCAAAAAGCATACCGCGGATAAAGGTATGCAATGTGGATTTTCCGGCCTCATTTTTACCATAGACCACATTCAGGCCGTCTTTAAATGAGATGGAGAGATTATGAAATTTGCCAAAGCCGTCAATATGTAAATCCAATAATTTCATCGTGTCAGCTCCTCTCGTCCGTGGTGTGCAGCAGGGCATTGATACCATAATACAAGGCCTTTTTCTCAACCGGGCTCATATTCTGCTTTTGAAGGGCCTGGATATAAAACCCGATCATATCGCTGGAGTGTTCTGCAAATAAAGCGCTGAAATCATACTGAGGTTCGGATTCATCAATAATTTCGGCAATCCGGAACCGGGAGGAAAGAAAGTCCAGATCAAATTCCGCGTCGGGGTCCCTCATTCCCCGGATGCGGAAACGGTAAATGTGTTCCAGCCCCCGTTTCTGCACTTCCTGGGTGATGCGTGAGGAAAGCTCCGCGTTGGTGGTATTCGGTGTGATATTGACCACCAGAGGGATGTACTGAAGCCTGGCCATGGGCACGAAGGTGAGGGATGTAACCTTGCGCGTCATGAAATTGATATCGCCCACGATCATGCCGTGGCGGCCAGTTTCCGTTTTGTCCAAAGGTTCCAGGGAACCGGAATAGGCCATCTTGTTTTCCAGGATGATTTCCGGTTTGTGGATATGGCCCAGGGCGATATAGGAGAAGTTGGAAAATGCCATGGCCTGCCGGTCAAAAGGCAGGTGGGCGGCGTCCCCTCCGTGGGCCAAAAGGATCTTAATGCGGCTGTTCTCCCCCACTTCCAGGGAGCTGAGACGGTTTTCACGGATCTCAGCCGAATGGTAGCTGAATCCGTAAACTTCCGTATTAATATCTTCAAAATATACGCTGGTAAATTCCTCGTCCATTAAAAATGTGACATTGGAACTCCAGGTAAAGCTGTAGAGAGCAGAACTCCTGCGTATGCGGTCGTGGTTACCGGCAATGATAACCACGCGCACGCTTGGTATGGTTGAAAAAAGATAATTGAGTTCTTTTAAATCACGTGCCAACGGCTGGCGGTGAAATAAATCGCCGGCGATAAACAGGCAGTCAACGTCCAGTTCTTTTGTCTTTTGTATGACGTTTGAAAATGTATCCTTAATGGCCTGAGCCCGTTCTTTGCACCAGGGCTTGTCACTGTCAGGCGTCATGCCCCAATGGACATCAGCGATGTGGATAAACTTCATATAGTACCTCCTGTGTGGCACAAATTACCATGAAAGTCAAAAACAATTTTATGGTAAACTTAAAGCTCACAATTGTTTACTGTTCTTGGGAATGGGATGACATCGCGGATGTTGGACATACCGGTCAGGTACATCACGCAGCGTTCAAATCCCAGCCCGAATCCGGAATGGCGTGCGGAACCGTATTTGCGCAGATCCAGGTAGAAATCATAATCCTCTTTGGCCAGTCCCAGTTCCTCCATACGGCTGACCAGAAGTTCATAGTTGTCTTCCCTCTGGCTGCCTCCGATGATCTCGCCGATACCGGGAACCAGGCAGTCCATAGCGGCCACGGTTTTGCCGTCCGGGTTCATCTTCATATAGAAGGCTTTGATTTCCTTTGGATAGTCGGTTACAAATACCGGTTTTTTGAAAATTTCTTCTGTCAGGAAACGCTCGTGCTCCGTCTGGAGATCGCAGCCCCAGAATACTTTGTAATCAAAATTATCGTTATTCTTCATCAGGATATCAACGGCTTCGGTGTAGGTAACATGTCCGAATTCGGAATTAGCCACGCTGTTTAAACGGTCCAGCAGGCCCTTGTCCACAAAGCTGTTGAAGAATGCCATCTCCTCCGGCGCGTGTTCCAAAACATAGCGGATTACATATTTTAACATGCTTTCAGCCAGTTCCATGTTGTCCTGAAGGTCGGCAAATGCCATCTCAGGCTCGATCATCCAGAACTCGGCCGCATGTCTGGTGGTGTTTGAATTTTCCGCGCGGAAGGTGGGTCCGAAGGTATAGATGTTGCGGAACGCCATAGCGTAAGTTTCGCCGTTTAACTGGCCGCTCACGGTCAGGCTGGTGTGTTTGTTGAAGAAATCCTGGGAGTAGTCCACAGACCCGTCTTCGCATCTGGGCACATCGTTTAAATCCAGGGTTGTAACCTGGAACATCTCACCGGCGCCTTCGCAGTCACTGCCTGTAATGAGGGGCGTGTGCACATAAACGAAATCCCGCTCCTGGAAGAACTGGTGAATTGCGTATGCAATTAAGGAACGGACGCGGAATACGGCCTGGAACGTGTTTGTTCTGGGGCGGAGATGGGAAATGGTTCTCAGATATTCAAAACTGTGGCGCTTTTTCTGAAGAGGATAATCAGAAGCGGAGGCGCCTTCCACTGCGATCTCAACAGCCTGGATTTCAAACGGCTGCTTTGCCTGAGGGGTAGCGACTAAGGTTCCCTTTACAATGATGGCGGCTCCTACATTTAATTTGGATATTTCGTCGAAATTTGACATGGTATCATGGTAAACGACCTGAAGTGTTTCAAAATAGGAGCCGTCGCTTACAACGATAAATCCAAATGCCTTGGAATCGCGGATGCTCCTTACCCAGCCGCCGATGGAAACCTCTTTATTGAGGTAGGAATCGCGGTCCTTATATATTTCTCTAACAGTAATCAGTTTCATAACAGCTTCTCCTTCTATTTACAATTTAAAAATGCATACTTATAGCTAAGTATACTTTATTTTTCTTAGCGATTCAAGGCCTTATCTGCGATTTAAAAGGAAGAATGAAGTGAAAGTACCATATATAGACAAAAAAATACAAAATAACACAAAATGAACAAAAGTGTCGGAAAATGTACCAAAAAGATGAAAAATAACTAAAAAATTTGTTCACTATTTCTAAAATTTGTGTTATAATGCAAGTACTATAAAATACAACAGCAAGAGGTGATAACGTGATTAAAAAAGAAATGATTGCCATGCTATTGGCGGGAGGTCAGGGAAGCCGCCTGGGAGTTTTGACGCAGAAAGTCGCAAAACCGGCAGTTTCCTTTGGAGGAAAATACAGAATCATCGATTTTCCATTGAGCAACTGTATCAACTCAGGAGTGGATACAGTTGGAGTATTAACACAATATCAGCCATTACGTTTAAACACCCATATCGGGATAGGCATTCCGTGGGATCTGGATCGTAATGTGGGAGGAGTTACCGTGCTGCCTCCGTATGAAAGGAGTAAAGGCAGCGACTGGTACACCGGAACAGCGAATGCGATCTATCAGAACCTTGAATATATGGAAACATACAACCCGGATTATGTTTTGATTTTGTCCGGTGATCACATATATAAGATGGATTATGAAGTTATGCTTGAATATCACAAAGCTAACAACGCTGATATCACCATTGCTGCGATGCCTGTTCCGATTGAAGAAGCGAGCCGTTTCGGTATTGTAATCACCGATGATAATAACCGCATAACGGAATTTGAAGAAAAACCTGCAAATCCCAGAAGTAACCTGGCTTCTATGGGTATTTACATATTCAGCTGGCCGGTGCTGAGAGACGCGCTGATCCAGATGTCGGAAGAACCCGGCTGTGACTTCGGAAAACATATTATTCCTCACTGCCATGGGGCAGGACAGAGAATATTCGCTTATGAGTACAACGGATACTGGAAAGATGTCGGCACGCTCGGCTCTTACTGGGAAGCGAACATGGAGTTAATAGATATTATTCCGGAATTTAACCTTTATGAGGAATACTGGAAAATCTATACCAAGAGTGATATTATCCCACCGCAGTACGTTTCAGCCGATGCGAAGCTGGAGAGAAGCATTATCGGCGAAGGCACCGAGATTTACGGAACCGTTAAGAACTCCGTAATCGGCGCAGGTGTCACCATTGGAAAGGGCGCGGTAGTGACGGATTCCATCATCATGCGCGGAAGCGTGATCGGAGACGGCGCAGTTGTGGAGAAATCCATCGTTGCGGAGGATGTTACGATCGGGGCGGGAGCCCAGCTTGGCGTAGGCGAGTATGCGCCGAGCAAATATGATCCGAAGGTATACCAGTTCGATCTGGTGACAGTCGGTGAGCATACCGTAATTCCGGAGAATGTTAAAATAGGTAAGAATACCGCCATATCCGGTGTTACGTCCGCAGAGGATTATCCGGACGGATTACTTGCGAGTGGAGACTACATAGTAAAGGCAGGTGGCTTACGATGAGAGCAATCGGTATTGTTTTAGCAGGCGGCAACAGCAAACGGATGAGGGAATTATCCAACAAGCGGGCAATATCCGCTATGCCTATCGCAGGCAGCTACCGCAGCATAGATTTTGCGCTGAGCAATATGACCAATTCCCATATTCAGAATGTGGCTGTATTCACTCAGTATAATTCAAGATCTTTAAACCTCCATTTGAGTTCTTCAAAATGGTGGGATTTCGGCAGAAAGCAGGGCGGTTTATTCGTATTCACCCCTACGATTACGGCAGAGAGCAGCGATTGGTACCGCGGAACCGCAGATGCCCTTTATCAAAACCTGAATTTCTTAAAAAGCAGCCATGAGCCATATGTGGTGATTGCAGCAGGAGACGGAATCTATAAACTGGATTACGGCAAAGTCCTGGAATATCATATTGAGAAGAAAGCTGATATTACAGTTGTATGCAAGACCATGCCTCAGGATGAAGACGTTACCCGCTTCGGCGTAGTGAAGGTCAATGATGACGGAAGGATCACAGAATTTGAAGAGAAGCCCATGGTGGCAACTTCCAATACGATTTCCTGTGGTATTTACGTAATCAGAAGGCGCCAGCTGATCGAACTGATCGAGCGCTGCGCTGCGGAAGACAGATATGACTTTGTTAAGGATATTCTGGTACGCTATAAGAATTTAAAGAGAATTTATGCATACAAGATGGACGGCTATTGGAGCAATATCGCTTCCGTAGACTCTTATTACAAAACCAATATGGACTTTTTGAAACCGGAAGTCAGAGACTATTTCTTCAAACAGTATCCTGAGATCTATTCTAAGATCGACGATCTTCCGCCGGCAAAATACAACCCCGGTGCGAACGTTAAGAACAGCTTGATTTCCAGCGGCAGTATTGTCAACGGTGTGGTGGAGAATTCCATTCTCTTTAAGAAGGCATATGTGGGCAATAACTGTGTGATCAAGAATTCGATTATATTAAATGATGTTTATATTGGGGATAATACGGTGATCGAAAACTGTATTGTGGAGAGCCGGGATACCATTCGCGCCAATACAACACATATTGGTACACCAGATGATATTAAGATCGTTTTGGAGAAGAACGAGAGATATACATTATAAGCAAAAGCGAAGAGACGGAAGGGGTTTTGACATGCAAATTACAGATGTTAGAGTAAGACGTATTGAAAAAGAAGGAAAGATGAAGGCAATCGTTTCCATCACTTTGGATAATGAATTTGTTATTCATGATATCAAAGTGATCGAAGGAGAGAAGGGTTTGTTTATCGCAATGCCCAGCCGTAAGGCAGCTGATGGGGAGTACAGGGACATTGCACATCCGATCAATTCCAGTACGAGAGACATGATTCAGGGCGTAATCCTGGCAAAGTATGAGACAACCTTTGTGGAGGATGCGGCTGAAGAATCTGTATAGGTGCAGCATAATTAATATAATAAGCGTCCCGGAGCCATAGCGATATGGAGCCGGGGCGCTTTTTTAGCGGGAGTGGGGAATCTTTATTTAGTTGATTGGTGAAAGTAACGCCGTGAATCCTGGGAATGGGGACGGACGGGGGCGGAGGCCGCTTGGATGGCTGGCACCGGGCGGAGCGGTATCCGTTGGCGATGAAAACCGGCTTCCAACCGTAAGTGAAACTAAGGCTCCAGGGACGGAAAAAGACGGTGCGATGCCCATTCACGGTAAACTCTTTATGGGACTTTACCGTTCAGTGGGCATCTCAGAAACTGATTTGGTTTTCAGTTTCTGCCCGTCTTTTTCCATCCCTGGAGCCTAAGTTTCACTAACGGTTTCTCCGCCCCCGTCCGTCCCCATTCCCAGGATTCACGGCTGTGTACTGGCCTGATAAGGGATAAATGAAGATTTGGAGAAGGGACGTAGAAGAAGAAAAGAAGCGTTTGATTGAGACGATGTTTGGTATTTTGTGCAGATTATGGTATAGATATTTTATGTAACTGACGTGGGGATTAACAGTAAAGCGTCAAGGCATTTTTGAAAATGCCTTCAGGGTTGATGTTAAATGGTGTGGGGATTTATATTAAAGGGTGAAGCCATTTTCGAAAAAGCCTTGAGGGTTGATGTTAAATTGTTTTTAATTACTTTAGCCAGGGAACACCAGCAGGAAAGCGGGAGGAGGGGACGGACTGGATGTTTGGATGCGGGCGGGCCCAGGGGAATCCTTCGGGGATGAAAGCCATCTGGAAACCGTTAGT
>NZ_WQPN01000134.1:16809-155391 GCF_018785315.1 Clostridium sp. MCC353
GGCCGGTTTTCATCCCCGACGGATTCCGCTCCCCAGGGCCGCCTCCAAACATCCAATCCCGCCTCTGCTCCCTCGTCCCGCTTTTCTGCGTAACTTTCACCAATTAACCCCCAATTCCCCGGAAATCTATAATATCCCGAATCACTTCCCCCGCGATCAGCAGTCCCGCTACCGGCGGTACGAAGGATATGCTTCCCGGGGTGGCACGCTTGGAGGTTTCTTCCTCTGTTTCGGCCATAGGTTTCAAAGGCATTTCTTTTGAGTAAAGGACTTTCAGATGCTCAATCCCCCTTTTTTTCAGTTCCCGCCGCATAACACGGCAGAGGGGACAGATGGAAGTTGCCGAAAGGTCGGCGATTTCGAACAATTCTCCGTGAAGCTTGTTGCCTGTGCCCATGGAAGCGATGATGGGGATTTCCCTTGATAACGCGTATTGGGCCAGCGCAATTTTGGCGGATACTGTATCGATGGCATCAATGATATAATCGATGGGTCCGTCGATTCCGTCTAAAAGAGAAGACAGGTTGTCCGGCAGCACAAATGCCTCAAATGTGATCACCTGGCAGTCCGGATTGATGTCCTGGATCCGGTCCTTCATCACCTGGGTTTTGTGCTTTCCAACGGTGGAATGGACGGCTATGCTCTGGCGGTTGATGTTTGTTAACGAAACAGTATCATTGTCCACCAGAATCAGCCGGCCGATTCCGCTGCGCGCCAGGGCTTCAATACAGTGGGAGCCTACGCCGCCCACGCCGAAGACCGCTATGGTACAGGCGGACAGTGTATTTAAATTATCAGATCCGATTAACAGTTCTGTTCGTGAAAATGGATGTATCATATCTACCTCTGTCAGCTATAATAGATTTTGATCAGGCTTTGCCTGCTGTTCCTTAACCAGATCGGCAAGGGTGACATTGTCCACAACCTGGTTGATGGCATCATTTAACTGTTTCCATACATTCAGGGTAACGCAGTAACCAGCCCTTTGACACTGGTTTTTGTCGTCTTCCAGACAGGCCACAGGCGCTAAATTCCCCTCGGTCAGGCGCAGAATCATGCCTACCGTATATTCGGAAGGGTCACGGGTCAGTTTGTAGCCGCCCTGGGATCCGCGCATGCTTTTCACATAGCCGGCACGGCTTAATATGGTAACAATCTGCTCCAGATATTTTACTGATATCTGCTGGCGCTCGGCCACCTGGTTGATCTTTGTGCACTCGTCCGGATGGAGGGCAAATTCCAGCATCATGCGAAGGGCATATCTGCCTTTTGTCGATATTTTCATGAAAGTCACCGCCTTTGACAATTCTTATCTAATTAGTATGATATAAATGATTGTACACGATATTATTGAAAATGTAAACTTCCATTTTAATGGCAAATGTTGTATACTGAAAACTATGAATGCGGGGAGGTTATATCGTGAAAGAAAGACGGATGACAAAGCAGGTAATCATGACAGAAGGGGTGATCTGGAAACAACTGATTGCGTTTTCAATTCCTCTTTTGATTGGTAATATATTTCAGCAGCTTTATAATACGGTGGATTCCATTGTGGTGGGCAATTATATCGGCAGTGAGGCTTTGGCGGCGGTAGGCTCCAGCAACTCCCTCATTAATCTGATCATCGGTATGTTTATGGGCATTGCGACCGGCGCAGGCGTTATCATATCCCAGTATTACGGGGCGCAGGCAAAAGATAAACTTCACTGGGCAGTACATACCTGTATGGCCCTCAGCATGATCGGCGGTTTTTTCCTCATCTTCCTGGGAGTGGTTCTTTCTCCGATAATATTGAAACTGATGGGAACACCTGATGAAGTTATGGTTAATTCCACCGTTTATCTGAGAATCTTCTTCTGCGGATCCCTTTTTAATCTGGTTTATAATATGGGGGCAGGTGTGCTGAGAGCGGTGGGGGATTCCAAACGTCCCCTGTATTATCTCTGCGTTTCCTCAGTGGTAAATATTGTCCTGGATCTGGTTTTTGTGGTGGTCTTTCATCTGGGGATTGCCGGGGTGGGATATGCCACCATCATCGCCCAGGCGGTATCTGCATGGCTGACCCTCAGGGCGCTGGTGAAGTCGGATGATATCTATAAAGTCGTGCTAAAATCCATAAGGATTGACGTGAGAATGCTGAAGCGTATTCTGAAAATCGGTATCCCAAGTGGTATCCAGCAGTCCATCATTTCCCTGTCCAACGTAATCGTCCAGGCCAATGTCAACAGCTTCGGGGCGGCGGCTATGGCAGGATTCGGCGCTTATAGCAAAATAGACGGATTTGTCATGCTGCCTCTGCAGAGTTTCTGCATGTCGGCGACCACATTTACGGGACAGAATATAGGGGCCAGAAAGATCGACCGGGTTAAGAAAGGGATTTTTGAAGGGATCTCCATCAGTTTAATCTATACGCTGATCCTTTCTGTTGTATTGTTTTTTAATGTGGATAAAATATTGGGCATTTTTTCGAAAGACACAGCGGTGATCAGCTATGGCCATATAACCATGTACATCCTTCTGCCGTTTTATTTTACCCTGGCATTTCATCAGATTCTCATGGGGAGTTTCAGGGGCGCGGGGAAGACTATGGTATCTATGCTCATAGGTGTGGGGAATATGTGTATTCTACGTATGATTTATATCAATGTATTCGTGCCGTTTTTCCCCACTTATGAAGCGGTTATGTGGTGTTATCCCATCACGTGGGCTACAACCGTGCTCATGGATGTGGTCTATGCCTGGAAAGCAAAATGGCTTCCCAGATATGCGAAAAAGGCAGAGACTAAAGAGGCAGAGACAAAATAAAAGCCGCATGTTGCGGCGGAATGAGAGGTAGATATGAAAGATGGATTTATAAGAGCTGCGGCGGCAACTCCTAAGATAAAGGTTGCAGATCCCGAATACAACCGGGAGCAGATATCAGGAATGATGCGGGAAGGGGCCAAAAATCATGCTAAGATTATGGTGTTCCCCGAACTTTGTCTGACCGCATATACCTGCAGTGATTTATTCTTGCAGACAGCCCTTTTAAAGAAAGCGCGGGAAGAGCTGGACAGGCTTATTGAAGAGACCGCTGATCTGGATATTCTGGCCTTTGTAGGCCTTCCTTGGGAAAGGGACGGAAAGCTGTATAATACGGCGGCAGTAATCCATGGCGGCAGGCTTTTGGGCCTGGTGCCCAAACTCAATCTTCCCAATTATTCTGAATTTTATGAAGCCCGTCATTTCAGCCGCGGCAATGAGATTCCTGTTACGGTTTCCTGGAAAGGGGAGCAGGTTTTGATGGGGACCAACCTGCTGTTTCGCTGTGTAAATGTTCCCGGCCTTGTGGCGGCGGCCGAAATCTGCGAGGACGTATGGGTGCCATGCCCTCCCAGCATTTCTCATGCGCTGGCAGGGGCTACGGTGATCGCCAACTGTTCTGCCAGCGATGAAACCG
Organism: Clostridium sp. MCC353; assembly: GCF_018785315.1. Taxonomy (GTDB): domain Bacteria; phylum Bacillota; class Clostridia; order Lachnospirales; family Lachnospiraceae; genus CHH4-2. The sequence goes on from NZ_WQPN01000134.1 coordinate 20,252, forward strand.
TAGGTAAAGATACGTACCGGGAAAGCCTGGTCTCAGGGCAGTCGGCCCGTCTTGTCTGCGGTTACATCTATTCCAATGCAGGAGAGGGGGAATCCACCCAGGATCTGGTGTTTGGAGGTCATAATATTATAGCGGAGAACGGTTCATGTCTGGCCATTTCCCAGCGGTTCCAAACGGGAATTGTGTATGGGGATCTGGATCTGGCCCGGCTGGACAGCGAACGCAGGAGAATGACAACCTTTGATATCAGCGGTACGGAGGAATACCGGACCGTAGAATTCCGCCTGAAAACGGAAAAACTGGATTTGAACAGATATATAGAAAGCGCTCCTTTTGTGCCCCATGAGGAAAAGGCGCGCAATAAGCGGTGTGAGGAGATTCTCTCCATCCAGGCTCTCGGTTTAAAAAAGAGGCTGGAGCACACGGGCTGCAGACATGCGGTGATAGGAATTTCAGGAGGTTTGGATTCCACCCTGTCCCTGCTTGTTACGGCGAGGGCGTTTGATATGCTTGGAATACCGAGGGAACAGATTCATGCGGTGACCATGCCCTGTTTTGGAACAACGGACCGTACCTATCAGAATGCATGCGTTATGACAAGGAAACTGGGGGCTTCACTGCAGGAAGTGGACATCAAAGAAGCGGTGACCCTTCATTTTAAAGATATCGGCCAGGATATGAAAAATCATGATGTGACATATGAGAACGGACAGGCCAGGGAACGGACCCAGGTATTGATGGACATTGCCAACCAGGTGGGAGGAATGGTCATCGGAACCGGTGATATGTCTGAACTGGCCCTGGGATGGGCAACTTATAACGGCGACCACATGTCCATGTATGGGGTAAATGCTTCCGTACCCAAAACTCTTGTCCGTCATCTGGTTCGTTTTTATGCGGATACCTGTGGTGAAACGGAATTAAAAGAGGTTTTAATGGATGTTCTGGATACCCCGGTCAGCCCGGAACTGCTTCCGCCGGAAGACGGAGTGATATCCCAGAAGACGGAAGACCTGGTGGGGCCTTATGAACTTCATGACTTCTTCCTGTATTATATTCTGAGGTTTGGTTTCATGCCTTCCAAGATCTACAGAATGGCAGTTCATGCATTTGGGAAAGAATATGAAAAAGAGACAATACTGAAATGGCTAAAGGTATTTTACCGAAGATTTTTCAGCCAGCAGTTTAAGCGTTCCTGTCTGCCGGACGGGCCGAAAGTGGGATCCGTTGCAGTATCGCCAAGAGGGGATTTGAGGATGCCCAGCGACGCCTGCAGCAGAATCTGGATGGAAGATTTGGAGAATATAGACAGTTGAGGATATAGATGGTTGAGGATCGTGTGAAACATAATCCTGATGGCTTGTTTTTCACACCAAATTTGTGCCGGAGCCACAAATTTGAATCGCAGTTGAGAACTTGAAATTCTCGGCGCGTGCCTGCCCAACGCAAAATTTGCGCATTAAAACGCTCCGGCATGGAGGAATAGTATGATCAGCAGCACTTCCAACAGCCAGGTGAAATTTGTTTCAGCTCTGGTTAAGAAAGCGAAGTTGAGAAAAACCGAGGACTTGTTTGTAGTGGAAGGCATTAAGATGTTTTCCGAACTGCCCCGGGAAAAGGTAAAAAAAGTATATGTTTCCGAAAGCTTTTTAAAAGAAACGGCACATAAGACGCTTTTGGACGGAATATCATGGGAGTGTGTGACGGACGATGTGTTCAGAGCGATGTCGGATACCCAGACCCCTCAGGGGATTCTGGCCCTGGCAAAGCAGTTCCATTATACGATGGAAGATATTTTGAATGCAAAGGGGCCTGCTCTTATTATGGTTTTGGAGGCGATTCAGGATCCCGGAAATTTAGGCACCATAATCCGGGCCGGTGAAGGGGCCGGGATTACAGGCGTAATCATGAGCGCAGGGACGGCGGATATCTACAATCCCAAAACGATCCGTTCAACAATGGGGTCCGTTTACCGGGTGCCTTTTGTATATGCGGATGATATGGATCTGGTGTTTAAAGAACTGAAAGAAAAGAAAATCAGGTTGTTTGCCGCCCATTTAAAGGGGCAGCGTAACTATGAAGAGGAAGACTATTCAGGGAATACCGGCTTTTTGATCGGAAACGAGGCCAATGGCCTCAGCGAAAAAGCAGCGGCCCTGGCGGATACATTGATCAAAATACCCATGGCAGGACAGGTGGAATCCTTGAATGCGGCAGTGGCATCTTCCGTGTTGATGTTTGAGGCAGCGAGACAGAGAAGAATGAATTAATTCTTACAATTGTAAGTAATTCTTCAGACCTATCTGAACGATTACTTACAATTTTCTTTCGTATCAGATTCCTGAAGCAGAACACTTGTAAAATGTCTGACAATATAGTAAAATATCTGAGAAGGGAGTTGATAAGATGGCAACAATATTTTGGCTGGCTGCGTTAGTTATTTTTGTTGTAATTGAGCTTGCAACGCTGGCGCTCACAACGATCTGGTTTGCAGGCGGGGCATTGGCGGCTTTTATCCTTTCACTTCTTCATTTCAGTGTAGAGGTACAGCTGGTAACATTTGTGGTAGTTTCATTTATCCTGTTGTTTGGCACAAGGCCCTTTGCGGCAAAGTATATCAACAGAACTACGGTAAAAACGAATGTGGAAGGCCTGATTGGAAAAACTGCCCGCGTAACATCAGAGGTGAACAATGACAAGGAAACTGGAACTGCTGTTGTAAACGGTCAGGAATGGACTGCCAGGGCAGTTGAGGAAGACGAAGTATACCCCCCGGGAACTATGGTTATGATAAAGGAAGTAAGGGGAGTTAAACTGATAGTGAGCAAGGCTCAGGAGGAGGCATAGATGGGATATATGGGATTTATTACTGGATTTTTTGGAATTATCATACTTTTATTACTTATTTTGCTGATACTAACTTCGTGTGTGAAGATTGTTCCGCAGGCTCACGCAATGGTGGTGGAACGTCTCGGAGCTTACCGGGACACCTGGTCGGTAGGTCTTCATTTTAAGACGCCGTTTATCGACAGGATCGCTAAAAGGGTGAATTTGAAAGAGCAGGTTGTGGATTTTGCGCCTCAGCCGGTTATTACAAAAGATAATGTAACCATGAGAATTGATACGGTAGTATTTTTCCAGATCACGGATCCAAAACTTTTTACTTATGGTGTGGAAAATCCGATCATGGCAATTGAAAACCTGACGGCGACTACATTGAGGAATATCATCGGTGATCTGGAACTGGATCAGACCCTGACTTCCAGAGAGACGATCAATACGAAGATGCGGGCGTCTTTAGACGTTGCCACCGACCCATGGGGAATTAAAGTGACCCGTGTGGAACTGAAAAACATCATTCCTCCGGAAGCGATCAAAGACGCCATGGAGAAACAGATGAAGGCAGAGCGTGAACGCCGTGAATCCATCCTCCGTGCGGAAGGTGAGAAGAGATCGGCAATTCTGGTTGCGGAAGGTAAAAAGGCATCTGTGATTCTGGATGCGGAAGCTGATAAACAGTCTGCGATTCTCCGCGCGGAAGCGGAAAAAGAGAAAAAGATCAGGGAAGCGGAAGGCGAGGCGGAAGCAATCCTTAAAATCCAGCAGGCGAATGCCGATGGTATCCGTTTCATTAAAGAAGCAGGAGCCGACAATGCGGTTCTTCAGATCAAGAGCCTGGAAGCGTTCGCGGCGGCTGCGGACGGCAAAGCTACCAAGATTATCATCCCATCTGAAATTCAGGGCGTTGCAGGCCTTGTAAAATCACTTGTGGAAGTGAGCGGTAAAGAGGAAATATAAAAGCAGCAGGTACTGCAGCATGGATTTTTTACATTAGGGGTGAAGGGATTTTCGAAAAAGCCTTGGGCTTTTTATGAAAATCCCTTCACCTCTAATGTTAAAAAAGCTTATGGGCCAAGGAGCGTCTATGGATATAAAACTGGATTTGAAAAAAGAATATGGGATCGTGCTGGAAGGCGGAGGAGCGAAGGGCGCTTATCAGATCGGAGCCTGGAAAGCCCTGAAGGAAGCCGGTGTCAAAATACGGGCCATAGCGGGAGCCTCGGTGGGCTCCTTAAACGGGGCGCTGATGTGTATGGATGATTTGGAAACGGCACAGCGGATTTGGAGCAATATCAGTTATTCTGATGTGATGAACGTGAATGATGAGCTGATGAAGAACTTAAAGAGCAAGAATTTCCGGTCTTTGAATCTGGCGGAGGTGGTCAACAGCAGTTTCCAGCTGATTAAGGACGGAGGTTTTGACATCACGCCTCTGCGGGAGTTGATGGCAGAGGCCATTGATGAGGAAAAGATCAGGAATTCCGATCGGAAACTGTATGCCATCACCTACTCCGTATCGGAGAGAAAAGAACTGGCTGTGGACATCAACCAGGCGGAACCGGGAACCATGGCAGATATGCTTTTGGCCAGCGCTTATTTCATGGCGTTTAAGAATGAAAAACTCCAGGGCAAGCGGTATATGGACGGCGGCGGAGTGAACAACGTGCCTTTGGACGTATTGCTGGACCGGGGATACCAGGATATCATTATAATAAGAATATACGGCTGGGGGTTTGATAAGGAACGGGTGGTGAAAGTTCCTGAAGACGCCAATGTTTATCATATCGCTCCCCGGCAGGGGCTGGGCGGGATTCTGGAATTTGACAAGCGCCAGGCCAGGAAGAATATGACCATGGGGTATTATGACGGGCTCCGCTTTTTATACGGATTATCCGGGCGCGCCTACTATATTGATGCGCCTTACGGGGAAGCTTATTATTTTGACAAGATGATGTCTGAGATTGAACTGATCAAACGCTATATAGAGAGGGAAATGGATGAGGAATCCTATGGACAGTTGGAGGGATACCGCTTTTTTACGGAAATCATGTTTCCCCATTTGGCCGACGTGCTGAAGCTGAAAGACGGCTGGAATTATAAAGATCTGTATCTGGCGGTTCTGGAAGATATGGCGAAACGGATGAAAATCAAACGTTTTAAGGTCTACACTGTGGATGAACTTGTTAAAAAAATTTATGTTAAGGTCGGTTTACTTGACAGTATTTTGCCGATGTAGTATGTTTAAATACAAAATGATTACAAAAGTGGAGGATGCGATGATGGACTTAAAGGGAAGAAATTTCTTGACGCTGAAAGATTACAGCCCGGAGGAGATTCAGTATCTGCTGGATTTATCCGCCGATTTAAAGGACAAGAAGAAAAAAGGCATTTTAGTGGACAAATTTAAAGGAAAAAATGTGGCGCTGATTTTTGAAAAAACCAGTACCAGAACGAGATGCGCGTTTGAGGTGGCAGCCCATGATCTGGGCATGGGAACGACCTATCTGGATCCGTCAGGCTCCCAGATCGGTAAAAAGGAGAGCATTGCGGATACGGCAAGAGTTTTAGGACGTATGTATGAAGGCATCGAATACCGCGGTTTCGGCCAGGAAGTGGTGGAAGAACTGGCCAAATACGCAGGAGTTCCGGTATGGAACGGCCTCACCAATGAATACCATCCGACCCAGATGCTGGCGGACCTTCTGACAATTAAAGAACATTTAGGACATTTAAAGGGCGTAAAATTAGTTTATATGGGCGATGCCCGTTATAATATGGGCAATTCCCTGATGGTGGCCTGCTCCAAGATGGGAATGCATTTTGTGGCATGCGCTCCGAAAAAGTACTTCCCCAATGAGGAGCTTGTTAAGGAATGCCAGGCATTTGCCGATGAAAGCGGAGCTGCCATCACCTTGACGGAAGACGTTTGGGAGGGAACAAAAGGCGCGGATGTAATCTATACCGATGTCTGGGTATCCATGGGTGAACCGGATGAAGTATGGGAAGAGAGAATCCGTGAACTCACACCCTATAAAGTGACGAAAAAAGTGATGGATCATGCCGGTGAGAACGCAATTTTCCTCCATTGTCTGCCTGCATTCCACGATTTAAAGACCAAGATTGGGAAAGAGATGGCGGACCGCTTCAATATCAGCGATATGGAAGTGACGGATGAGGTGTTTGAATCCCCGTGTTCCAAGGTGTTTGATGAGGCGGAAAACCGCATGCATACCATAAAGGCTGTCATGGCTGCAACTTTAGGAGATTAAGGTATATTTGATAACAGGATAGGAGCGGGTTTATGTACGGACAGGATAAACACAGAAGTCCAAGAAATGCGTCGTTGATGCTGGATATGGTTCATATCATAATCGGCATCCTGATTGTGGTGCTGGCAGTCATCTCTTTTTTGAATCCGGAAGGGAATCTGCTTTTGTTTCCTCTGATCTTTCTGCTCGCTGCATCGCTTAATATGATCAATGGCATTTACCGGATTCATCAGAGCGGACGGGATAAAAAGAAAAAGATGTCTGGAATCGGGCTGATAATAGCGGCAGTTTTACTGATCATTCTTTCCATTGCCAGCGCAGTCAGCATCTGGTGGGGGTGACGGCAGTGAAAACAAAGATCTTGAAAATGCTCAAAGAGGCAAATGGGTATCTGTCCGGCCAGGATATCTGCGATGAATTAAATGTCTCCAGAACGGCGGTCTGGAAAGTGATCAAACAGCTTCAGGAAGAAGGATATCAGATAGAGGCTGTGAGAAATAAAGGATACTGGCTGGAAAAAAGCGCGGATGTTATCACAAAAGCGGAGCTGAGCAGTTGTATGGACAGCCGGTGGATGGGGAAGAATCTAGTATATTACGATGAAACAGATTCTACCAATACGAGGGCCAAGGTTCTGGCAGACCAGGGCGCGGCCTCAGGAACTCTGGTGGTGGCCGACTGCCAGATGTCCGGAAAGGGCAGAAGAGGCCGGAGCTGGGTATCTCCCCGGTTTACCGATATTTATATGACTTTGATTTTAAGGCCTCAGATTCCGCCTTCCTGCGCTTCCATGCTGACTTTGACGGCCGCAATGGCGGTTGCGCAGGGAATAAAAGAGGTAACAGGCATAGAAACTGGGATTAAATGGCCCAATGACATTGTATGTAACGGAAAAAAAGTCTGTGGAATCCTGACGGAGATGAGCGCGGAGCTGGACTGCATCCACTATGTGGTGGTGGGGATCGGCATCAATGTAAACTCTGCGGAAATTGCAGAAGAGATCAAAGAAACGGCCACTTCGCTGAGAATTGCTTTTGGCGGCCCAGTTGGCAGGAGCGCTCTGATTGCGGCGGTGATGCGGGCATTTGAGGTTTACTACCAGAAGTTTTTGGACAGGGAAGACCTGTCGCTTTTGATGGATGAATATAATGGGAAACTGGTTAACTGCGGCAAAGAGGTGAAAGTTCTGGCTCCGTCAGGGGATTATACCGGAGTGTCCAAGGGCATCAACAAATCCGGGGAACTTCTGGTGGAGCTGGAAGACGGAACCGTCCGGGCCGTGGTTTCCGGAGAGGTTTCAGTGCGTGGAATATATGGATATGTATAAGGATATGGAAAAGGTTTCAAATCAGCTTTACACCGGCTTAAAAGTTTTGGAGCGGGAAGATCAGGAGATGGGGCGCGGCGAGCGCTTAAAAGCGGTTACAGGGCCTCTTATGGCATGGTATGAGACATCCGCCAGAGTTCTTCCCTGGCGGGACGATCCCAAACCCTACCGTGTCTGGATATCTGAGATCATGCTTCAGCAGACCAGGGTGGAAGCGGTCAAGCCTTATTTTGAACGTTTTATGAATGCGCTTCCTGATGTGAAGGATCTGGCAAAAGTGCCGGAAGAAGAGCTTTTGAAACTTTGGGAAGGCCTGGGGTATTATAACCGCGCCAGAAATTTAAAGAAAGCCGCTGAAATTATGGTGGAGAGGTATGGCGGGAGGGTTCCCTCTTCCTATGAAGACCTGTTAAGCCTTCCGGGAATCGGCAGCTATACCGCGGGAGCGGTGGCATCCATCGCATACGGGGCTGCCGTACCGGCAGTGGACGGCAATGTGCTCCGGGTGATTTCCCGTGTTCTGGCAGACAGGGAAGATATCACCAAACAGTCTGTTAAGAAAAAGATGGAGCAGGATGTAAGCGCTGTGATCCCAAAGGACAGGCCGGGAGATTTTAACCAGGCTTTGATTGAGATTGGAGCGATCGTGTGCGTCCCTAACGGAGCGCCGAAATGCGGGGAATGCCCTCTGGATTCCGTCTGTTTGGCAAAGCGGCGGGGCCTGATTTCCGAAATCCCATATAAACCGCCGAAAAAGGTCCGTAAAAAGGAGGACAGAACCGTTCTGATTCTGGAATTCGATGGAAAGATCGCGATCCACAAACGCCCGGACCAGGGACTGCTGGCATCCCTTTATGAATTTCCCAACCTGGAAGGGCATATAAAGAAAGAGGATCTGGCCGGGAAACTGGGCATACCCCAGGACCGGGTTCAGGTTATTGAACAGCTTCCCCAAGCAAGACATATATTTTCCCATGTGGAATGGAATATGATTGGATACAGGATGATAATAAAACAGAAAGGCGGACTGCCTTATCTGTTTGCAGAAAAAAGGGAATTGAGGGATAAATACCCGCTGCCCAATGCATTTGCAGCGTATATGAAACAGATAAATGCGGATAATGTTTAGTGAGGAGGGATATGGATGAAACAAATGCTTTTTGTGTTTAATCCAAGATCCGGAAAAGCCCAGATAAAGAATCATCTTTTAAATATTCTGGATACTTTTATAAAAGGCGGATATGAAATTCAGGTTCATGTTACACAGCGGACCAAAGATGCGGTCAATGTGGTGTTGGAACATGGCGGCAGCAAAGATCTGGTCGTATGCAGCGGGGGTGACGGAACACTGAATGAAACCATTTCCGGACTGATGCAGATGGAGAACCCGCCTCTTTTGGGATATATTCCGGCTGGTTCGACCAATGATTTTGCGGCCAGTTTAGGGCTTCCCTTTAATATGAATAAAGCGGCCGGGGAGATTATGGACGGAACGCCATATCCCATAGATATCGGGCATTTTTGTGAAGACCGGTATTTTGTATATATAGCTGCCTTCGGCGCGTTTACGGAAGTTTCCTATATGACGCCCCAGGAGAAGAAAAATGTGCTGGGCCATCAGGCGTATATGCTGGAAGGCGTAAAAAGCCTTTTGTCCGTGAAGCCTTATCATATGAAGGTGGAAACGGAGGACCAGGTCATCGAAGACGATTTCATCTTCGGAATGGTTACCAATACCATCAGTGTTGGCGGGTTTAAAGGCCTTGTGCCTCAAAGCGTGGCGTTAAATGACGGAATGTTTGAAGTTCTGCTGATCCGTATGCCGAAAACCCCGCTGGATCTGAGCAATATCATTTCTTATATGTTTTTAAAAGAAGAGCAAAATGAATATGTCCACAAATTCAAAGCGAAATACCTGACCCTGTCTTCCGAAGAGCCTGTGGACTGGGTTTTAGACGGAGAGTTTGGCGGAACGAGGACAGAAGTGACTATTGAAAATCTGCAGAAACGAATTAATATATTAAAAATATAAAATTGCAAAAATATGTTGAAAAATGTATACCGGTAGTATATAATGACTAGTTGTGTAGCTTTTTAAGTAAACTTCTTACCGAAAGGACGTTACTAAGTGGAAAAAGACAATTTTTTAGAGAAGCTGGATAAGCTTGTAGCATTGGCAAAGACCAAACACCAGACACTGGATGTGGCTGAAGTGAGTGATTTTTTTGCCGGCGATAATCTGAATCCGGATCAGATGGAGCATATTTATAGTTACCTGGAGGGTCATGGAATCGACGTGATCCCGGTAATAGACGACACTGTTTTAGTGGATGATGCCCTGCTCCTGGATGATGATGTAGATGACAGCTTTATAAAAGAAACCGAAGATGAAGACATTGATCTGGATGCCATTGATCTGTTGGAGGGAATCGGAACGGAAGATCCGGTCCGCATGTACTTAAAAGAGATTGGTACAGTGCCGCTGTTAAGTGCGGATGAGGAACTGCGTTTGGCAAAACTGAAATCAGAAGGGGATGAATACGCAAAAGAGCGTCTGATTGAGGCAAACCTTCGACTCGTTGTCAGCATCGCCAAACGTTATACTGGTAGAGGCATGAGTTTCCTTGACCTGGTTCAGGAAGGCAATCTGGGACTGATTAAAGGCGTAGAAAAATTTGAATATACAAAGGGATTCAAACTGAGTACATATGCAACTTGGTGGATTCGACAGTCTGTAACCCGCGCGTTGGCGGATCAGGCCAGAACAATCCGTGTGCCGGTGCATATGGTTGAAACCATTAATAAGATGTCCAAGATGCAGCGTAAATTGACGCTGGAACTTGGCTATGAACCATCTGTAACAGAACTGGCGGAGGCGCTGGAGATGTCGGAAGATAAGGTGATGGAGATCATGCAGATCGCCAGAGAGCCCGCATCTTTGGAGACGCCGATTGGAGAGGAAGACGATTCCAACCTGGGAGATTTTGTTGCAGATAATAATGTGGTGACTCCGGAAGGCAATGTGGAATCTGTTATGCTGAGAGAACACATCGATGCCCTTTTGGGAGATTTGAAGGAGAGAGAACGTCAGGTTATCGTACTGCGTTTCGGCCTGGAAGACGGACATCCGAGAACTTTGGAAGAAGTCGGCAAGGAATTTAACGTAACCCGTGAGCGTATCCGTCAGATTGAAGCCAAAGCCCTGAGAAAATTGAGAAACCCTGTCCGCAGCAAACGGATCAGAGATTTCCTTTGATATTTTGAATTCAGGGGCAGGTGAAACAGAATTTTCGCCTGCCCTTATTTGCGTTACATAAATTCGTCACATGAATGTTGGCTGACCGCAGGCTTTTAGCGGGCCATAGAATGGAAGGGCATATGAATAAAAGAAATTATCAGAAAGAACTGGATCATATTTTGACCGGCCTGCAGTCGGAAAGCAGGGTGCCAAGACTGCTGCTGCATAGCTGCTGCGCGCCTTGCAGCAGCTATGTTCTGGAGTATTTGTCGCAGTATTTTGAAATCACGGTTTACTACTACAATCCAAACATCTTTCCGCCGGAAGAATATCATAAAAGGGTGACGGAGCAGCAGGAACTGGCAGACCGTATGAAGGTAAAGAATCCGGTTCATGTTGTCAGCGGGCCATATGATACGGATGAATTTTACAGGATTGCAAAAGGCCATGAACAGGACCCGGAAGGCGGCGAACGCTGTTTCCGATGCTATGCGCTGCGGCTTCGGGAAGCGGCCAAAGTGGCTGCGGCAGGGCATTATGATTATTTTACCACCACTCTGTCCATCAGCCCTCTTAAAAATGCGGACAAGCTCAATGAGATCGGAGAAAGCCTTGGGGCGGAGTATCAAACAGCATACCTGCCTTCTGATTTTAAAAAGCGGGAAGGCTATAAACGATCCACAGAATTATCCAGAGAATATGGATTGTACCGCCAGAATTACTGCGGCTGCGTTTATTCGCTGCAGTCAGATAGGTCTGGGAATTAACTGCGCAGACAGCCCTCACCTTTTGCTTGACACAATAGTGGATTTGTACTAGAATTTTAGTAGTGGATTTGTTAAATTGTGCAATGAAACGTGAGGGAGAATATAATATAAAGGAGAATAAGGATATGTTAACTAAAACTTTGACAGTAGTGAATCCATCAGGATTACATTTAAGACCGGCAGGTGTTTTATCTCAGACTGCGATGAAGTTTAAGTCAGATATTATTATTGAATGCGGAGAAAAGCGTATTATTGCAAAGAGCGTGCTCAACGTTATGGCCGCAGGTATCAAATGCGGGACAGAGATCAACCTGATCTGTGACGGCGAAGATGAAGCTGCTGCTATGGAAGCTATGGCGAAAGCGATTGAAAGCGGACTTGGTGAGATGGACTAGACGTCTGAACTTTACAATTTAAAGTGTTGTATTTTAGAGCGCTGCATGTTGTTTGCAGCGCTCTTTTTTTGTGCCCGCAGGGAATATACCGTTTCACCCCTTAAAAACAGGCCCAGAATCAGGAAAATTTGAAAAATACAGGAATATCACTTAAAAAAATAAGGAATTTCTGGCTTTTTAAGAAGAAATGTGCGGGAAGGGATGAATATAAGCTGATATTCAGATAAAAATACAGACAATATATTTTGAATAAGTTAATTTTCAAATAATCTGACAACTTGGCAAAAGATAGTTATTTACAATCAAAAAAAACTGTAGTATCATCTAAAAAACTTCAAGAGAAAGGAAGAAATTATGGATCGCAATCAAAAGATATCAGCTTCTGGAACTCCCGGACTTTATGATCCGAGATTTGAACATGATAACTGCGGGATCGGCGCCGTTGCCAATGTGAAAGGAATCAAGACCCATAAAACCGTAGAACAGGCTCTGCATATTGTGGAGAATCTGGAACATAGGGCCGGAAAAGATGCGGATGGAAAGACCGGCGACGGTGTGGGCATTATGCTTCAGATTTCCCACAAATTCTTTAAAAAGGTCACCAGACCTTTGGGGATCAGCATAGGTGAGGAACGGGAATACGGCGTGGGCATGTTTTTCTTCCCTCAGGAAGAACTGGCCCGTAACCAGGCCAAAAAGATGTTTGAGATAATCGTAAAAAAAGAAGGGCTTAATTTCCTGGGCTGGAGGGATGTTCCCATCAACCCGGAACTGATCGGCGCGAAGGCGGTTGAGAGGATGCCCTATATTGTCCAGGGATTTGTTCAAAAGCCGTCTGTAATCAATAAAGGCCTGGAATTTGACCGCCGCCTGTATGTGGCGCGGCGCGTATTTGAGCAGTGCAATGACAATACCTATGTGGTGTCTTTGAGCAGCCGCACCATTGTATATAAAGGCATGTTCCTGGTAAAGGAGCTGCGCAGGTTTTTCCCCGATCTTCAGGATAAGGATTATGAATCCGCGTTAGCCACCGTCCATTCCCGGTTCAGCACCAATACGAACCCAAGCTGGATGAGGGCCCACCCCAACCGGATTATCGTGCACAACGGGGAGATCAATACGATCCGGGGAAATGTGGATAAGATGCTGGCCCGGGAAGAAACCATGGAATCCCAGTTCTTTCAATCTGAGATGCACAAGGTACTTCCTATCATCAACCAGGAAGGTTCGGATTCGGCCATGCTTGACAATGCGCTGGAATTCATGATGATGAGCGGCATGGAACTGCCGTTGGCCGTTATGATTACCATTCCGGCTCCCTGGAGCCACGATAAATCCATGCCCCAGGAAGTGAAGGATTTCTATCATTATTACGCGACCATGATGGAGCCATGGGACGGCCCGGCATCCATCGTATTCAGCGACGGGGATGTGATGGGAGCTGTGCTGGACCGCAACGGACTCCGCCCTTCCCGGTATTATATTACGGACGACGGACAGGTGATTTTGGCGTCTGAGGTGGGGGCGATTGATATCGACCAGAGCCATGTGATTAAAAAAGACCGGCTGCGCCCGGGGAAAATGCTTTTGGTGGACACCATAAAAGGCAGGATCGTAAGCGATGAAGACCTTAAAATGCATTACGCTTCCCGGCGTCCATACGGCGAATGGCTGGATTCCAACCTGATTGAGATGAAAGACCTGCAGATTCCCAATGTGGGAGTTCCGGAGATGACGGCGGAAGAAAGGGCCAGACTTCAGAAAACTTACGGATATACGTATGAACAGTATAAAACCATGATCCTTCCAATGGCCTTAAACGGGGCGGAAGCCATTTCTGCTATGGGAGCCGACAGTCCTCTTGCGGTGCTTTCCAAAACCCACCAGCCCCTGTTTAACTATTTTAAGCAGTTGTTTGCCCAGGTGACCAATCCGCCCATTGATTCCATCCGCGAAGAGATCGTAACATCCACCACAGTGTATGTGGGAGAGGACGGGAACATTTTACAGGAGGCGGCTGAGAACTGTAAGATTTTACAGGTGGATAACCCGATTCTCACCTGTACGGATTTGCTGAAAATCAAACATATGAAAAAACCGGGATTCAAGGTGGAAGTGATTCCCATTACTTATTACAAGAACACATCCCTGGAAAAAGCCATAGACCGTTTATTCCTGGAAGTGGACCGGGCCCACAGGGACGGCGCCAATATCATCATTCTTTCCGACCGGGATATCGATGAAAATCATGTGCCGATCCCGTCGCTTTTGGCGGTATCCGCACTCCAGCAGCATCTGGTTAAGACGAAAAAACGTACTTCGGTGGCGTTGATTCTGGAAAGCGGAGAACCAAGGGAAGTACACCATTTCGCCACGCTTCTGGGTTATGGGGCGTGTGCCATTAACCCTTATCTGGCCCAGGAATCCATAAAAAACCTGATTGAAAACAAGATGCTGGATAAGGATTTCTATGCGGCAGTCCAGGATTATAACTCCGCGGTGCTTCATGGAATTGTGAAAATCGCGTCCAAGATGGGGATTTCAACGATCCAGTCCTATCAGGGAGCCCAGATTTTTGAGGCAATCGGCATTTCCAAAGAGGTGGTTGATAAATATTTTACGGATACGGTCAGCCGTGTGGGCGGCATTACCCTGGAGGATATTGCCAGTGATGTGGATACCCTTCATTCCGCGGCATTTGATCCGCTGGGGCTGGATGTGGATCTGACCCTGGACAGCGTGGGAAGCCACAAGGAGAGAGCAGGGCAGGAAGAACACCTGTATGATCCCCTCACCATCCATCTGCTTCAGAAGGCGGCGCGGACCGGGGATTATGAGATCTTTAAACAGTATTCCCAGGCGCTTAACTGCGGTGGAAAGACCATTAACTTGAGAAGCCTGATCGATTTTAAGTTCGATGAAAACGGAGGAATTCCCATCGAAGAGGTGGAGAGCGTTGATTCCATTGTGAAGCGTTTCAAAACAGGGGCCATGTCCTATGGATCCATTTCCCAGGAAGCCCATGAGACGCTGGCCATTGCCATGAACCGGCTGGGCGGGAAATCCAACAGCGGCGAAGGCGGTGAAAGCCTGGAACGTCTGGACGGCGGTAAACATGGAGTGAATAAATGCTCTGCCATTAAGCAGGTGGCATCCGGCCGTTTCGGCGTCACTTCCAGATACCTGGTGAGCGCCAGGGAGATTCAGATTAAAATGGCCCAGGGCGCAAAACCGGGGGAAGGCGGACAGCTTCCGGGCGGTAAAGTCTATCCGTGGATTGCCAAAACCAGGCATTCAACCACCGGTGTGGGCCTCATTTCCCCGCCGCCCCATCATGACATTTACTCGATTGAGGATTTAGCGCAGTTGATCTATGATCTGAAAAACTCCAATACCAGCGCCAGGATTTCCGTTAAACTGGTATCGGAGGCCGGTGTGGGCACTGTTGCCGCCGGAGTTGCCAAGGCGGGAGCCCAGGTCATCCTGGTATCTTCATTTGACGGAGGTACGGGGGCGGCGCCCAGAAACTCCATATACAATGCGGGGCTTCCATGGGAACTGGGCGTGGCGGAAGCCCATCAGACCCTCATCATGAACGGGCTCAGGGATAAGGTGATCTTAGAAACCGACGGGAAATTGATGACAGGCCGTGATGTGGCAATCGCCTGTATGCTGGGAGCGGAAGAGTTCGGATTCGCCACGGCTCCTCTGGTAACCATGGGATGCGTCATGATGCGGGTCTGCAACCTGGATACCTGTCCGGTTGGAATCGCCACACAGAATCCGGAACTGAGAAAGCGGTTTAAGGGAAAGCCGGAATATGTGGTGAACTTCATGCAGTTTGTGGCCCAGGAGCTGAGGGAATACATGGCGCGCCTGGGAATCCGCACCGTGGATGAACTGGTGGGAAGGACGGACCTTTTGAAACGGAAAGAGGAAATGCCGGTCAGCCGGGCGGCAAAAGTGGATTTGTCCAACATTTTGGATAATCCATATGCGGGCCAGCCGGTGGCAGGATACACTCAGAAACAGGTTTTTGATTTTGAACTGGAAAAGACTGTGGATGAGAAAATTTTCCTTAAAAAGCTGAAATCGGCGTTGGCCAGCGGCCAGAAGAGGAGCATTCAGATCGATGTGTCCAATGTGGACCGCACGCTGGGCACAATTTTCGGCGCGGAGATCACGAAGGCTCATCCGGATGGGCTGGCAGAGGATACATTTACCATCAACTGCACGGGCAGCGGCGGCCAGAGTTTTGGGGCATTTATACCGAAAGGGCTGACCCTGGAACTGGTGGGCGACAGCAATGATTATTTCGGAAAGGGCTTGTCCGGAGGAAAACTGGTGGTTTATCCGCCTACCGGAGTGAAGTTTAAGGCAGAGGACAATATCATTATCGGAAATGTAGCCCTTTACGGCGCTACCAGCGGAAAGGCATTTATCAACGGCGTGGCGGGTGAACGTTTCTGCGTGCGGAATTCAGGGGCCACGGCTGTTGTGGAAGGCGTGGGAGATCACGGCTGTGAATATATGACCGGAGGCCGCGTGGTGGTGTTAGGGCCTACCGGAAAGAATTTTGCCGCAGGCATGAGCGGCGGCATCGCCTATGTGCTGGATGAAAAGAGCGATTTATATAAGAGGCTAAATAAAGAACTGGTTTCTTTTGAAGATGTGACTAACAAGTACGATGTTTACGAATTAAAGGATATGATCAAGGAACATGTGGCCTATACGAATTCGGCCAAGGGAAAAGAAATTCTGGACAATTTCGAATATTATCTGCCGAAATTTAAGAAAATCCTTCCTCATGATTACCGCCGGATGATGAATACCATTGTGCAGATGGAAGAAAAGGGGCTCAGCAGTGAACAGGCCCAGATCGAAGCATTTTATGCAAACACCAGAAAATAGAGGAGAAAGGAGAGAAAAGATATGGGAAAGCCAACAGGATTTTTGGAGTTTGACAGGAAAGTCAGTGAAGCGGTGAGCCCAAAAGCCCGTATTAAGAATTTTAATGAATTCCACACTCCTCTTTGCGAGGCGGAGCAGCGCCGCCAGGGCGGGCGGTGCATGGAGTGCGGAGTGCCGTTCTGCCAGTCGGGAATGATGATAGGCGGGATGGCCTCAGGCTGTCCTCTGAACAACCTGATACCGGAATGGAATGACCTGGTCTATACCGGAAATTGGAATCAGGCATATAACAGGCTGAAAAAGACCAACAGTTTTCCGGAGTTCACCTGCCGGGTCTGCCCGGCCCCGTGTGAAGCCGCCTGTACCTGCGGCCTGAACGGAGACCCGGTGAGCATTAAGGAAAATGAAATGGCCATCATCGAGCGGGCCTATGAAACCGGCGCAGCCGCAGCCCGCCCGCCGAAAATCCGCACAGGGAAAAAGGTGGCTGTCATTGGTTCCGGCCCGTCCGGGCTGGCGGCTGCGGACCAGTTGAACAAGCGGGGCCACAGCGTGACTGTATTTGAGCGGGATGACCGGATCGGCGGTCTTTTGATGTACGGGATTCCCAATATGAAGCTGGAAAAACAAGTGATTGACCGTAAAATCGACATCATGAAAGAGGAAGGCATTGTATTTATTACGGATGCCAATGTGGGAGCCGGCTATAAGGCAGGAAAGCTTCTGAAGGAATTCGACCGGATCATTCTGGCCTGCGGCGCGTCTAATCCAAGGGATATCCAGGCGCCGGGAAGAGATGCCAACGGGATCTTTTTCGCGGTGGATTTCTTAAAGTCCACCACCAAAAGCCTGTTGAATTCCAATTTAGAGGACGGGGCGTTCATCTCCGCCAAGGGAAAACATGTGATCGTAATCGGCGGCGGGGATACGGGAAATGACTGCGTCGGCACCTCCATCCGCCACGGCTGCGCTTCTGTAACCCAATTGGAAATGATGCCCAAGCTTCCTGACAAACGGACAGAGGACAACACCTGGCCGGAGTGGCCGAAAATCTGTAAAACGGATTACGGACAGGAGGAATCCATCGCGGTGTTTGGAAGGGATCCACGGATTTACCAGACAACGGTAAAGGAATTCATAAAAGATAAGGATGGAAATGTGGCAAAAGCGGTATTAATCAGCCTGAAAGCCCAAAAAGACCCGGAATCCGGCCGTATGATGATGGTTCCTGTGGAAGGGACGGAGCGGGAAGTGCCTGCGGATCTGGTGCTGATCGCAGCAGGATTTTTAGGCGCCCAGAAGTACGTGGCCGACGCATTCGGCGTCGAATTGGACGCCAGAACCAATGTGGCGGCGGAGGCAGGGAAATACCGTACCAATATCGATAAGGTATTCGCGGCCGGCGATATGCGCCGGGGCCAGTCCCTTGTGGTATGGGCCATCCGGGAAGGCCGGGAGGTGGCGAAAGAGGTGGATAAAAGCCTGATTGGGTATTCTAATCTGGCGTAGGGGGGTGTTCCTGTTTGAGGTGTTCGTGAAAGTTACGCCGTGAATCCCGGGAACGGGGGCAGGCGGCAGGCCAGTCCGGGTCCGGAGGCGCCGGTTTCACGCCGGATGCGGCTCCAGGCCCCCAGGAGGCCGGGGCACGGTCCGCGGTTTCGGCTCATGGTTCCGGCCGGGGCAGATCTAGGGCTGAAAGGAAGGAAAATGAAGGGTACCGTGAGCATTCATTGAGAATTTCTGAAGAAATTCTCAATTCAGGCTCCCTAAATCGCTGACTTTGAGGTCAGCGATTTCCCCTCCATTTTCCTCCCTTTCAGCCCAAGATCTGCCGACGGCCGGAACAAATCGCCGAAACCGCGGACCGTGCCCCGGCCTCCTGGGGGCCTGGAGCCGCATCCAGTGGGAAACCGGCGCCTCCGGACCCAGACTGGCCTGCCGCCTGCCCCCGTTCCCGGGATTCACGGCTGGGGATTGGGGGAATAGGGGATTAATAGTTGAAAAATAGTTTCTTTGGTTTATTTTTTATAGCTAAATAAGTGCCAGAGTTTCGAATTTGAATTGTGGAGAAGAAGATGAAGTTCTAAGTGTGTATTTGTGCTGAAAATACGCGGTATTTTATGGCGGAAATAGGAGATGAATATATAATTAGAAAAGAACATTTTTAAAAATGGCGGAGATCAGATTGGCGATCATTTTTTCGGCAGAGGAAAGAAGGGAAGATACTATTACCTGAAAGTATTGGAAATTGTAATAAAAATAAGAAAAGGTATTTACATTTTTAAATGATATGGTATACTCATGAAAACAATAAAATAAGAAACGCAGAGTAGACTTGCGTGCGTTAAGTGCCGGCTGAACAGGGAGTTGTCAGTTGGACGAAAAGAATATTTCTTGGAAAACAGGGAATTTCTTGCGGTACACAGGTCGCATCCCGCTGCACGGAAGAGGTATTTATCTCCTGTTGTAGTATGAGAGGTCTGCAAAGGAGGTAATTTTTTATGCGAAAATTAGCAACTTTGTTCTCAGATTCGTATCATGAATTCAAACAAGTGAGAACTGTCACAACTGCGGCCATGTTCGCCGCGATTTCCGTAGTTTTAGGTTATTTTACGATTGTAATCGGGGACTACATTAAGATTGGTTTTTCAACCATAGCCAGTCAGTTTGTGTATTATTTATTCGGCCCGGTGGTGGGCGGTTTGTTTGGCGGAGCTTTGGATCTTCTGAAGTACATTATAAAGCCGACGGCGGCATTTTTCCCGGGCTGGACGGTCAGCGCCATGATCGCGGGTGTGCTTTATGGGGTGATTCTTTATAAAAAGCCCATCAATTTTTGGAGGATTTTGATTGCGGAACTGGTGGTGTCAGTGGTTTGCAATATGCTGTTGGGAACCCTGTGGCTCAGCATGATGTACGGTAAGGGATTTATGGTCCTTCTTCCAATGAGGGTGTTTAAAAATATGATCATGTGGCCCATCAATTCCATGCTTTTTTATACCATCAGCAAGGCGCTGGAATCAACCGGAATATTCCGGATCATCAAGAATTTTCGTATGGTTCAGGCCAGATAGAACAGGATAGCTGCAGCAGGTTTTGGTTTTTGGAAGAGAACCCAGGCCTGCTGCAGTTTTTTGATTTTGGGAAGAAACCCAGGCCTGCTGCAGTTTTTTAGTGGCGGTCATTTTTTGCCTTTTCGCGGTCAGAATGGGGTGGAGGCGGGAGAGGCTGATATAATGAGGACAGTTCAAAACGTTTAAGTTCTGCAGACTACAAACTTTGAAATTCATGAAAGGGGCGAATGCTATGAATTTACTGAAGGGAAAAATAAATGTGGGGATTTTAAAAAAAATAGGGATTTCTATTATGGCCATCTGCCTGTTTTTGATTTGCTCTGCTGTCTTATATGTTACGAAACTGGCTTCCATGCCGCAGAAACTGCCTGAGACGGAGGGAAATATCGCAGATATCACCAATGCCAATCTGGAAAAATTGACGGAGAAAAAAATGGATGACTATTGGACCATTGCAATTTTTGGAGTGGACAGCAGGAATGGGGAGATCGGATCAGGAACCAATGCGGACACCCAGATGGTTATGACTGTAAACCGGGCTGACGGAGCGATCCGGCTGGTGTCCGTGTATAGGGATACATTTTTGATAAAAAATACGGAAACAGACAGTTTTGGAAAGATCAACAGCGCTTATGCCGAGGGAGGGCCAGTTCAAAATGTGATGGCCCTGAACACCAATCTGGATTTAAAGATCACCGACTACATCACATTTTCCTGGAAGGCGGCTGTGGACGCCATCAATATGCTGGGTGGAATTGATCTGCAGATTACGGACGCGGAATATTATTTTATCAATGCATTTATAACGGAAACCGTGAATTGCACCGGAGTGGCGTCCAGCCATTTAAGCGGTCCCGGAATGCAGCACTTAGACGGTGTGCAGGCAGTGGCTTACAGCAGGCTGCGCCTGTCGGATACGGATATGAAACGGACGGAGCGCCAGAGAAAGGTGATGGAACTGGTTCTCGAAAAGGCCCGCCGGGCTGGCTGGGAGGAGCTGCTGGGAGTTTTAAATGTGGTTCTCCCCCAAACAGCCACCAGTCTGAACTTTGATGATCTGGCAATGATGGCAAAGAATATAACTGAGTATAAAATAGTGGAAACCGGTGGTTTTCCGTTTGACCAGGAAGAGGCCCGTTTGGGCACATATGGGGCCTGCCTGATACCCAATACGCTGGAATCCAACGTGACTAAGCTCCACAGACTGCTTTATCAGGATGAAGATTATAAGTGTTCGGATAAAGTAAAGGAAATCGGGAAAGAAATATTAAAACAGGCGGTAAGGAATTGAGGTGTGAAACATGATCCGGTTTGCAGTGTGCGACGACCAGCAGGAATTTGCTGATAAAGAGAGAAACATAATTGAACAATACTGCCGGGAAAATGGAATCGGGGCTGAAATAAGGGACTATACGGACAGTGGAATGCTGCTCTATGATATTCAGGAAGGAATACATTTTGATATGATACTGCTGGACATTGAAATGCCCCGGCTGGACGGCATGGAACTGGCGGCGATGATAAGGGAAAAGCTTTCCCAGGCCATGATTTTATTCGTAACATCCCACACAAAATATGCGATTAAGGCATTTGAACTGTCCGTATTCCGCTATATTCCCAAGTCCGAGATGGAAAAGTCCCTGCCTCTGGCCCTGTTTGACGGTTTGAACCTGATTTCCTGGCAGGACCGGGAGTGTTATCTGATCGAATCGCCCAGAAAGGTGCAGAAAGTCAATATCAGCGATTTAATCTACATATATAAAAAACAGAAATATGCGATTCTGGTTACAAAGACAGAGGAAATACCGGTCCGGAAATCTCTGAATCAGGTTTTGGAAGAACTGAAACGGGAAGAATTTTTGATGATCGAGCGGGGATTCATCATCAACCTCTATTATGTGGTGAAAATGGAGGGTTCAGAGGTTTTGCTGCGGGATGGAATCCGCCTTCCTGTGGGCGGAAGCTATCAAAAAGAAGTGAGGGATAAAATAGCATCGTTTTGGAGGAAGCGGTTATGAACCAATTGTTTTTAGCGGGAGAGATGGCGGCTGATTTCATTGAGGCTCTGCTCTGTTATCATTTTGTCAATTTATTTGTTCCCCAGAAAATTAAGGGGGGAGTCCGCTTTATCATCTTATCGGTGCTCCTTTTAATAACCATGCAGACGGCTGAACATTTTAACATATTTCCACTGATTACCACATTGTGGTTTGTGTTCTATATCTGTATGACATCGGTTCTGGTATTTCAGGTGGATGCGTTTTATTCGGTTTCCCTGGTCAGTTTTTATATCCTGTGCGCTTATATCATCGACTTTTTCTGCCTGTCGGCCATGGGAGTGCTGGGGAAAAACCAGCAGTTCGCCCAGATGGTCATAAGCCAGCTCTCTCTGTGGAGGTGCGCCTATCTGGCGGTAAATAAGCTTCTCTTGTTTTTATTCTACCTGCTGGTGAAAAAGGCGTTGAAAAAGGAACTTTTTTTTAATGCGTCCATGATATTTACGGTATCATTTTTGGGGCTTTGCGGCGTGGGTTTTTTATCCTGGCTGACCATCCAGGAAACCAGCGTCCATGCCCTGTTTTCCTGGAGTATGTGCATTGTCCTTTTGTTTGTATTCTATTTCACCCTGCTTTTCTATACCAATTACAGGAAGGAAAAGGAGACATCTTCAATTCTGCAGCTGAAGGATCAGATGGTGAGGCGGGAATATGAACTGGTTTTAGGGCAGCAAAAACAACAGCAGGAAATGTCACACGATCTGAAAAATCACCTGCTGGTGCTGTCAACCATGATGGAAGAGGGGAGATATGATGAGGCCAAGGCCTATATCGGGCGGCTGGGAGAGCCGATTAACCGTTTGTCCGGTCAGATTTGGACCGGAAACGCCACCCTTGACATCCTATTGAACCATTTTAAAGGCCAGGGAGAACAGTTGGGAATCCCTTTCACGATCCAGGCGGACGCCATGAATCTTTCCGGAATGGAGGATCAGGATATCTGCTGTCTGTTTGCCAACCTCCTGGATAACGCGCTGGAGGCGGCACAGAAAGTTCCGCAGCAGAAACGGTGGGTGCAGGTCAAAATGCGTAAAATCAATGAAATGCTGTTTTTTATCATATCAAATTCCATGCTGGAAAAGCCGCTGCAACAGGGGCAGTCCCTGATTTCATCGAAAAAAGAGAGCGGGATGCATGGGCTGGGAATCCGGAGTGCGGCCCGGTCGGCAAAAAAATATGGCGGCGTATTGGAATATGAATATGATAATGAGAAATTTACCGCAGTTATCACATTTTTGGAAGGGCTGCAGCCTTCAGATAATCCATAGCGGCAGCATGGACTGTTTTCATCCGTTCTGCCGTTTTGGCATTGGAATAAGGGACGCGTTTTACCAGGCGGGTGATGTAATCGCGTTCCAGCAGATATTTTAAACCGGAAGGAAAATTGAAGTCGTAAATATATCCCAGATAAGAAATCCACATATCCATATGTGTGCGGCGTTCGCTGTTTAAAATGGGAATGTGGTTTAAAAACTTCTGATAGATCTCATCGGTGATCTCTTCCCGTCCCAGTTCTTCTTCGGAAACGTCCACCATGGTCTTCATGTCGGAAACGTCTTTCACCCTGAAGTTATCCATCTTATCCGCATCCCGGATCAGCCGGCTGTGAAGCAGAACCTGTCCTTTAAGCCCTTCTTCCATGCGGTACAGGCCGTGGTTTTTTATGGCTGTATAGATGATGGTATCGTAAGTGCGTTCGGGGATAAATGATTCGATCAGCCGCTTTTCAAACAAAATGTCAAGGCTGCACTGGGCATGGGGCATTATGGCGTCGTCAAAACTGTTGTACAACCGTAGCTGCTCAAACCGTCCGATGTCATGAAGAAGGGCGGTGTGCCTGGCAATTTCTGTATCTTCAACGGTCAGCTTTAAGTCTGCCGTGAGATAATCCATAGCTGAAATAACCCCGTATGTATGGATGATTTTCAGTTTAATCTTATCATCTTCCCTGTCGTATTGATCCAGATATTTTTCGAAAATTTCTTCTGCGTGTTTAAAATTCATGGACAATCTCCTTAAATGAGAATATAATACTATCTATGTGATTATAACATAATTTGGAGGTAAAGCAATGAGTGAAAATTGTACACATAACTGCAGCAGCTGCGGTGAAAGCTGTTCCAGCCGCACTCAGGAGCAGACCAGCTTTTTAGAGCCGCTTAACCCGGCAAGTTCCGTTAAAAAAGTGATTGGAGTTGTCAGCGGAAAGGGCGGAGTGGGCAAATCCCTGGTTACAGCCATGATGGCGGTGAAGATGAACGCAAAAGGTCATAAGACAGCCATTTTGGATGCGGATATTACAGGACCTTCCATACCCAAGGCATTTGGCATTTCCAAAGACAGCGTTGGAATGGCGGGAGAGAACCTGATGGTTCCGGCCACCAGTTCAACCGGTATCGAGATCATGTCGGCCAACCTTCTTTTGGATCATGATACGGATCCTGTTATCTGGAGAGGACCTGTGATTGCGGGCGCGGTAAAACAGTTCTGGCAGGAAACCCTGTGGGAGAATGTTGACTATATGTTTGTGGATATGCCTCCGGGAACAGGAGATGTCCCTCTTACCGTATTCCAGTCCCTTCCTGTGGATGGAATTATCATTGTCACATCCCCTCAGGAACTGGTGTCCATGATCGTTGGTAAAGCGGTTAATATGGCGAAGAAGATGAACATTCCGATTATCGGGCTGGTTGAAAATATGAGCTATCTGGAATGCCCGGACTGCGGAAAGAAGATTTCCGTATTCGGTGAGAGCCATATTGATGAAGTTGCCAAAGAGTATGGTGTTCCGGTAATCGCGAAGATCCCGATCCGGCCGGAAACGGCAGGGGCTGTGGATGCGGGAACCATAGAGTATTTAGACGCGCCGTGGCTTGATGAGGCGGCGGGGATTGTGGAGAAAATTTGATTTAAGCCGTGAACGTTACGCAGGAAAGCGGGACGAGGGGGCGGCGGCAGGTCCGGGCTTTGGGAACGGGCCGGGCCGGACGGAATCCAACGGCGCAGGAAAGCGGCTTCCAACCGTAAGTTAATCTAAGGCCGCAGGGATGGAAAAGGACGGTCCGATGCCCATTCACGGTGAACTCTTTATGGACTTCACCGTTCAGTGGGCATCTCAGAAACTGATTTGGTTTTCAGTTTCTGCCCGTCTTTTTCCATCCCTGCGGCCTAAGATTAACTAAACGGTTTCCAGACGCCTTCCTGCACCGTTGGATTCCATCCGGCCCGGCCCGTTCCCAAAGCCCGGACCTGCCGCCGCCCCCTCGTCCCGCTTTCCTGCTATATATCAAATCTATAAAGGTTTTTGACAAGGGCATAATAAAACAACTGAAAAAACAGGTGCCAACCTACAACAAAACGCCGCTATTGGAGACAATGGGCGGCGTTTTTGTGTATATGGGAAAATTGCGGCGGACATTATATGGGCAAGGCTGGATTGTCATGTCGCTGGTATGGCCCCATGCACTTCTGGATATTTTGCGTCCAGAAGTAGTAAGGGGGTATTGACTAGAAAAGGAGGTCTGCGCTATGAATACGGTGCAGAGAGCCTTGATTATAGATAATGACTTGAACATAAAGGCCGTCAAGGCGCGGGCACTCTGACAAAACAGGTGCTTGAACAAGCCTTGTTTCTTCCCGGCGTTACTCTTACGTAAACATTAAGTGGAAATTATTCCCTCATTTCCGTATCTGCCAGATATTTTTTCCAATACGCATCTTTAAGCACATCCACAATCTCAGCCGCCTTTCCGCCTACTGGGATTCCGTCAATTTCACAGGCCGTTTTGCAGAGTTTGCTGGCGCTGGATACGATTACCTCATCGGCGGACATCAGCTCATCCAGGGTAAAAGGCGTTTCGTCCACAGGGATGTTGTGATCCTTGCAGATGCGGATCAGATGGGAGCGGGTGATTCCCGGCAGTATGTAGTGGTCGGTTGGATGGGTTTTGAATACGCCGTCCTTTATGATGGACACATTGCTGTGTGCGCATTCTGTCACGATGTTTCCGCGGTGGAAGACGGCTTCATTGCAGCCCGCTTCGGAGGCCTTTTGGGCGGCCATGACGTTGGGCAGAAGGTTCAGGGTTTTAATATTGCAGTGAAGGAAACGGGTGTCTTCTGTGGTGATCAGTTTCAGCTTTTTGGAGAGGTCGAATTCGCCGCCGGGTTTGATCATAATCCAGATATTGACCGGAACATCTCCCTTGGGGAATTCGTGGGTCCGTTCTGCCGTTCCTCTGGTAGCCTGCCAGTAGACAAATTGGTTGGGAGAATCCACTTTTTGAACCATGTCCATCACCAGCGCCTTCATCCCGGCTTTTGTATAAGGAAGTTTGATCTTTAAAAGGCCGGCGCTGTTGTAAAAGCGGTCGATGTGATCGTCCATGGCAAAGGGAACGTGATTCCTGGCAGTGGTGGCTTCGTAAACGCCGTCCCCGAACCAGCAGACGCGGTCGTTCATCGGAACGGTCATCTCGTCCAATGGCCCGTAATTTCCATTATAATAACCTAATTTTTCCATAAATGTCCTCATTTCTGCGCAGCTTTTTATTAAAAAACAGAGCCTGCGGATGCCGCACCGACACAAACTCCGTTCATGGTTGAAATTAAAATAAAATAGCAGATTTTATAGGATGAAAATCTGATTGAATCATAACATGGAGGGATATTTTTGTAAAGAATGATTCTGCTGACAGGTTTTTGCTCACAGCCCCTCATCAGTAAAGCCGGCAGGCCGGCAGCTCCGTCCGGTTGGCTTTGCTCATAGAGGGCTGTGAACTGTAAGTCTGGGGGCTTTAGAAAATTTTAAGCATTCTCCCATTGATGATAATGTGATTTACGTATATAATATTCGTAGGACAATAGGAACCAGAGGTGTACTAATGAATATTAACATGAATCCCAATAGTGAATTGGAACAATCCATCGTCAGCGTTCCGGATTTGGTGCATGTTCCGGATAATTGGGCGGATCAGGCATATCAGTTCCAGCAGGTGATGATGATGTTTACCTGCGCAATCCGTGAAGTGAAAACCAAGTTAGAGGTGTTAAACGACGAACTTTCAGTGAAAAACCAGAGAAATCCCATTGAGATGATAAAATCCAGAGTGAAAAAGCCTAAGAGCATTATTGAAAAGCTGCAGAGGAGAGGGCTGGAGATTTCCCTTGAATCGGTGCTGAATAATCTGGATGATGTGGCGGGTATCCGTGTGATCTGTTCCTTTGTGGATGATATTTATGAAGTTGCGGACATGCTGATCCGGCAGGATGATATAACGGTCATTACGATTAAAGATTATATTAAGAATCCCAAGCCCAATGGTTACAGAAGTTATCACATGATCATCGAGATTCCGGTATTCTTTTCCGACCGGAAAAAACCCATGAGGGTTGAAGTGCAGATCAGGACAATCGCGATGGACTTCTGGGCCAGCCTGGATCATCAGTTGAAATATAAAAAGGAATTTGTGGATTCGGAAGAGATCGGGCAGGAATTAAAGACCTGCGCAGATGTGATTGCCCAGACGGATATTAAGATGCTGGAAATCAGAAAGAGAATTGAGGCCCAGGGAATCACCGTTAAAAAGTAACCATCAACAGCCATTCGGTTAATAAAGGTAGTAGGACAGGGTTTCGCAGATGTGGAACCCTGTTTTCTTATATAAGGACAGGGCCGCTTTATTGGCGCTTGTCACCTGCAGACGGAGAATGAGGATTCCGTTTTCCATCAGACGGGGAAAGAGGCTCCATAGAAAACGTGTGCCCAGACCCTGGTTTCTGAAGGGTTCTTTTATTTCCATTTCATAAAGGCAGGCGGAACCGCAGCCGTAATCCAGACGGCAGCTTCCGATCAATTGATGATTTAACAGGCCGAGGCAGAGCCCGTCTTCCTGAAATTCAAGGTGGATGGGATCTTCCGGCTCTGTCTCTTTTTTTATGGCGCGTTCCATCATATATTCAGAATAGTCGTATTCAGCTCCGATGGCATTGAGTACGTTCATCGTTTCCCGGCATCCGGGGGAAGTTACGAAAAGCAGATCATATCCGGCGTCTTCCTTTTCTTCCTTTTCTTCCAGCCAGGAGAGGGCCAGATCAAAGAGCTGGGAAAAACAGCCCTGGCCCCGCTTTTCAGGAAGGGTGAAAGCGGTGCATTCACAGCAGTCTTCCCAGGAAAAGAAGAGGGATAGGGCGCTTATGAGAGAGCCGTCGTCATCGAAAAGCAGAAAATGGCGGGCGCCCTCCTCCAGGGGATAGGAAAGCCGCGTGGAATCATGGCCGCAGCAGGATGTTACGACAGAACGAATCTGAATTTTTTCTTCTTCACTGAGTGTCCAGGTCTGTTTGGTTTTCATAAGATCTCTCTTTTCCGGTTTTTATATAGTATAGTACAAGAAAGGCGCCTGTTTCAACCAAATATTTTCCATATTTTACATTGTTTGAACAATATCATAATGGTAGAATATGAATTACAAAAAGAATAAGCGGAATATCGGGGGAAAGCAATGAAATACTTAAAACAAATCAGCATTATTTTTGGAATTACCATGATCGGGGAACTGTTGAACCAGATTCTTCCATTTCCCATCCCTTCGGGAGTGTACGGGCTGTTTTTGCTTTTGGCGGGGCTGTGTTCAGGGATAATAAAGTTAGAGGATGTGGAGCGGACGGGAAACCTGCTTCTGGACCTGATGCCTCTCATGTTTGTGCCGGTTTCGGTGGGACTTCTCGACAGTTTTGAAGCGCTGAAGGCAGTGTTGATTCCCATTGTTGTGATATCATGTGTTTCCACCATAGTGGTCATGATTGTTACAGGTAAGACAGCAGAATGGATTATACACAGAAATGAGAGGAGAAAATCATGAGCGATATGTTGTCTGCATCCCTATTTTTCGGACTGGTAATCAGTACGGTCACTTATCTGTTTGGTATCTGGGTTAAGAATAAAACGAAGCTGGCCCTGTTTAATCCGCTTCTCATTTCCGTGGCGCTGGTTATTTTGTTTTTGGTGGTATTTAAGATCGATTATGAAGAATATAATAGAGGGGCAAGTTATATCTCCTATTTTTTGACGCCTGCCACAGTGTGTCTGGCAATTCCGCTGTATAAGCAGCTGAGGCTGTTAAAGAAGCACCTGCTGGCTGTGATCGGCGGCATTGCGTCGGGAGTGGCGGCCAGCGCGTTCAGCATTTTTGCGTTGAGCCTGGTGTTTAAACTGGAACATGTGCACTATGTCACCCTGCTTCCCAAATCCATTACAACCGCAATCGGTATGGGAGTCAGCGAAGAAGCGGGAGGAATTGTAACGTTAACGGTGGTTAGTATCATAATTACCGGAATTTTAGGGAACATAATAGCAGAGACTTTATTTAAGATTGCGAAAATCACCCATCCCATCGCAAAGGGATTGGCACTGGGCACTTCCGCCCATGCGATCGGTACGGCGAAAGCGCTGGAGATCGGGGAAATCGAAGGGGCGATGAGCAGTTTAGCCATTGCGGTGGCTGGACTGATGACGGTTCTGGTGGTGCCTGTGGTGAGCGGTTTGATTTGACGAATATAAGCTTTGGAAGGGAGAAATGATGAAAAAAAGAGAAGAGATACCAGTGGAGTTCACATGGAAAATGGAAGATATGTTTTCTGACGACAGGGAGTGGGAATCTTTATATAAAGAAACAGAGGCGCAGTTGGAACGCTATGAGGAGTTTAAGGGCCATCTGGCTGATTCCGCCAAAACCCTGTATGAATGTTTGAAACTGGATGATGAACTGTCCTTAAAGCTGGAACGGATTTTCGTCTATGCGAAGCAGAAATCAGACCAGGATACGGCAAATCCTCTTTATCAGGATTATACGTCCAGGGCGCAAAGCCTTTCTTATAAAGCGGCGGCCCTGTCCTCCTATATTGTACCTGAAATCCTGTCAATGGATGAGGGGCTTTTAAAGGAGTATATGGAATCCGGCAATGGGCTGGAACATTTTAAACGGGCCGTGGATTTATTGATGCCGAAGAAGCAGCATACCCTGTCGCCTGAGATGGAGGCGCTTCTGGCCGATTCCTATGAGGCCACCCAAAGCCCGTCCCAGATATTCGGAATGTTTAACAATGCGGATCTTCGTTTCCCTGTAATCAAAGATGCGGATGGAAATGAGGTGCAGATCACCCATGGAAATTATATTTCTTTGATGGAAAGCAGTGACAGGCGGGTCAGAAAGGATGCGTTCCAGGCTCTTTATGGATGTTATAAACAATTCAGCAACACCCTGGCCGCCACTTACAGCGCCAACGTAAAGCAAGCCATATTTTATGCTAAGGCGAAGAACTATTCATCCAGCCGGGCCCATGTCCTGGCGGAGAATGAGATACCGGAGGAAGTCTACGACAACCTGATTAAAGCGGTCCGCCGGTTTCTTCCGGCTCTGCACCGTTATGTGGGAATCAGGAAAAAGGTGATGGGGCTGGATGAGATCCATATGTATGATATTTATGCGCCCATGGTTTCAGATGTTAAGAAAACCGTATCTTTTGAAGAAGCCAAGGAAATGGCTGAGGCCGGACTTACGCCGTTAGGCGGCAGATATCTGGAACTTCTCAGGGAAGGCTTTGATAACCGGTGGATCGATGTGTATGAGAATGAAGGAAAGCGGAGCGGGGCCTATTCCTGGGGCGCTTATGGAAGCCATCCCTATGTGCTTCTCAATTATAATGATACCCTGGATTACGTGTTCACTCTGGTCCATGAGATGGGGCATGCCCTTCATTCCTGGCATTCTGACCATAGCCAGCCTTATACTTATGCAGGATATAAGATCTTTGTGGCGGAAGTGGCGTCTACCTGCAATGAGGCGCTGCTGATCCGTCATTTGCTGGGGTGCAGCAAAGACAAGAAAGAAAAAAAGTATCTGATCAATCATTTTTTAGAGAGTTTCCGCACCACCTTATTCCGTCAGGCCATGTTTGCGGAGTTTGAAGCCATGACCCATAAGATGGCGGAAGAAGGAAAGAGCCTGACAGCGCAGACGCTTTGCGGGCTGTATCATCAGTTAAATGTGGATTATTTTGGTCCGGACATGGTTGTGGATCCGGAAATTGATTATGAATGGTCCCGGATTCCCCACTTTTATACGCCATTTTACGTATACCAGTACGCAACCGGCTTTTCAGCCGCAATTGCCATCAGCACAAAGATCCTGAGTGGGGATCAGGAAACGATAAATGGCTATTTTAAGTTTTTAAGTGGAGGAAACTCCATGTCTCCAATCGATTTATTACGGCTGTGTGGGGTGGATATGTCTTCTCCGGAACCGGTTGAGGAAGCTTTGAAGGTATTTGAGAGTTTGTTGGAAGAATTTGAACAGGAGAATGAGGATGAACCTATATGAGGCCATAAGCGGAAGAAAGTCGGTCCGTAAGTTTTCAGAGGCCCTGCTTCCGCAGAAAATGCTGGATCAGATACTGGCATTCTGCAGAAAAGCGGCGCTTTTGGACTATGAGATTGAGACTAAGGCGGAAATACTCGATAATACAAAGGGATCGGTCAGATTAAAAGGGCTGTGGAAAGTCAATGCGCCCTACTATCTGGTGCTCTCTTCACAGGATAAAAAGGGATGTGAACGAAACGGCGGCTATCTGGCGGAACAGGTGGTTTTATACCTGACCGCCAAAGGGCTTGGGAGCTGTTATCTGGGGGGATCTAAGGCTGATGTTCTGCTGCCCAGGGGATGGAAAGAGATCATTGTCATTGCGTTCGGATATGCCCAGGGAGTTCTTCTGAGGGAGGCTTCAAGGGCAAAAAGGCTTTCGCTGAAGGATCTGTGTATTTTTAAAGAGGAACCCAGCGAGAATGTGAAGACTATTTTAAAGGCGGCCCGTCTGGCTCCGTCTTCCATGAATACGCAGCCATGGCGTTTCATCGTATATAAGGACCATTTCAGCCTGTTTTCCTGCCGGGACCGTCTGCCGGTTCCTATGCTGTCGTCTATGAGGGAATTTAACATCGGAATCGTGCTGGCCCATATCATGCTGGCGGCGGAGGAACTGTGGCTTAGAATGGGCTTTGAAGTGGAGGAATCCCTGAGCAGGAAGGTTTATAAAAATGGGGAGTATGTGGGGACGATAACATTGCAATAACCATGGACTTATGCTAAAATGGGAAAGAATAACAATTAAGAGAAAACCGAGGAGGATATGGTTGATGATTAGTCAATTGATCGAAAAAATACAGAAAACGAAAGCGCCGATCTGTGTGGGATTGGATCCGATGCTGGGGTATATCCCGGAGCATATCACGAAAAAGTCATTTGCGGAGTTTGGAGAGACTTTGGAGGGGGCTGCTGATGCGATCTGGCAGTTTAATAAAGAAATCGTTGATCATACCTGTGACTTGATTCCGTCTGTTAAACCGCAGATTGCCATGTATGAGCAGTTCGGAATCGAAGGTTTAAAGATATATGAAAAGACAGTGAGCTATTGCCGGGAGAAAGGGCTTGTTGTAATCGGGGACGCCAAGAGGGGCGATATCGGCTCAACTTCTGCGGCATACGCCACCGCCCACATCGGTCAGGTTCAGGTTGGCTCCAAGTCCTATTCCGGATTCCATACGGATTTTGTGACCGTTAATCCGTATTTTGGAACCGACGGGGTAAAACCCTTTGTAGATGTATGTAATAAGGAAGATAAAGGTTTATTTATCCTGGTTAAGACCTCCAATCCGTCCAGCGGGGAGTTCCAGGATAAGCTGATCGACGGAAGGCCGTTATATGAGCTTGTAGCCGATAAAGTTGTAGAATGGGGAAATGAATCCATGGACGGAGCTTACAGCAACATCGGAGCGGTAGTGGGAGCTACCTATCCTGAGATGAGCAGAATCCTCCGCAAATTAATGCCCAATACTTATTTCCTGGTGCCTGGCTACGGCGCCCAGGGCGGAACTGCAGAAGATTTAAAATACTGCTTTAATGAAGACGGTCTGGGAGCAATTGTCAATTCCTCCAGAGGAATTATCGCTGCATACAAACAGGAAAAATACGCAAAATTCGGCGCGGAGCATTTCGCGGAGGCCTCCAGACAGGCAGTGATTGATATGGTTGCCGATATAAACAGCGTATTATAGGAGGAAGTCCATGAGTCAGGTGAAATTAACTGCGGTTGTGGACAGCCAGAAAAGGCTGGTTCCTGATGTGTACAGCATGTGGATCTGCTGCGGGGAGATTGCGGAACAGGCGGTTCCGGGGCAGTTCATTTCCGTCTATTCAAAGGACGGTTCGAAACTCCTTCCCAGGCCCATCAGCATTTGTGAAGTGGATAAGGACGCGGGAAAGCTGAGGATTGTTTACCGGGTTGTTGGAGCGGGGACGGAGGAATTCTCCGGATATGAGGCGGATGATGAGATTGTGATCATGGGGCCGTTGGGAAATGGTTTCCCGGTGGCGGAAAATAAGGGCAGAAAGTCATTTTTGATCGGCGGCGGAATCGGAATACCGCCTATGCTGGAACTGGCAAAGAATCTGGACGGGGAGAAACAGATGGTTTTAGGTTACCGGGACGTGCTGTTTTTAAACCGGGAATTTGAGGATTACGGCAGTGTGACAATAGCTACGGAAGACGGAAGCACGGGCACCAGAGGGAATGTGCTGGATGCCATCCGGGAACAGGGGCTGGATGCGGAAGTGATCTATGCCTGCGGCCCTACGCCTATGCTGCGCGCCATTAAATCCTATGCAGCGGAACATGGAATCGAATGCTGGCTGTCTCTGGAAGAGAAGATGGCCTGCGGAATCGGCGCCTGTCTGGCCTGTGTCTGCCAGTCCAAAGAAGTGGATCACCATTCCCACGTGCATAATAAACGGATCTGCAAGGACGGACCGGTATTCCGTGCAGAGGAGGTGGAATTGTGATGAATACGAAAGTGACTCTGGCGGGGATTACCCTTAACAATCCGGTCATGACTGCGTCGGGGACATTTGGTTCCGGCGCTGAATACGGCGGGATGGTGGATTTGAACAAGCTGGGAGCGGTGGTGACAAAGGGTGTGGCCAATGTGCCCTGGCCCGGCAATCCAACGCCCAGAATAGCGGAAACCTATGGAGGTATGATCAATGCCATCGGCCTTCAGAATCCGGGAATCGATGTGTTTGTGGAACGGGACATTCCGTTTTTGAAGAAATATGATACTAAGATCATTGTCAACGTATGCGGAAGAACCACTGAGGATTATGTGGAAGTGGTGGAACGGCTGGCGGATGAGCCGGTGGATATGCTGGAGATCAACATTTCCTGCCCCAATGTAAAGGAGGGAGGAATCGCCTTCGGACAAGATCCGAAAGCGGTGGAGGCGATCACCAGAGAGGTGAAGAAATACGCCAGACAGCCGGTTATTATGAAGCTGAGCCCCAATGTTACGGATATCACGGTGATGGCAAAGGCAGCGGAGGCGGGGGGCGCGGATGTGCTGTCCCTGATCAACACGCTGACCGGCATGAAGATCGATATTCACAAGAGATGTTTTGCGGTGGCCAATAAAACGGGCGGGCTTTCCGGCCCTGCGATCAAACCTGTGGCGGTGCGCATGGTTTATCAGGTATCCCATGCGGTATCGGTTCCTGTGATTGGGATGGGAGGCATTATGAACGCGGAAGACGCCATTGAGTTTATGATGGCGGGAGCTTCGGCGGTATCCGTGGGCACGGCCAATTTCCATAATCCATACGCGACGGAGGAAATTGCAGCGGGCATTGAAGCGTACATGAAGAAGTATAATATAGAAGATATTAATGAATTAATTGGGTGTGTGGACTGATCTGTGTTATGATTCACGATAAACACAGCGGTGAACGCCGGTTACGGAGGAAGAATCAGTGGAACAGTATAAGCAGGAATTTATTGAGTTTATGGTAGACAGCCAGGTGCTGAAATTTGGAGAATTTACATTAAAGAGCGGAAGAAAATCCCCATTTTTTATGAATGCGGGAGCCTATGTGACGGGAACCCAGCTTCGCAAACTGGGCGAATATTATGCAAAAGCAATCCACGATAACTACGGAACGGATTTTGACGTATTGTTCGGGCCGGCTTATAAGGGGATTCCGTTGAGTGTGGCAACCACAATCGCATTCAGCGAATTATACGGCAAGGATATTAAGTATTGTTCCAACCGCAAGGAAGTGAAGGATCATGGCGATGTGGGCATACTGCTTGGCAGCCCGATCAAAGACGGTGATAAGGTGGTAATTATCGAGGATGTTACCACATCCGGCAAATCCATTGAAGAGACATTTCCCATCATCCAGGCCCAGGGTAAGGTCCAGATCATCGGACTGATGGTTTCCTTAAACCGGATGGAGAGGGGAAAAGGCGAAAAGAGCGCTTTGGAAGAGATCAAAGAAACCTATGGATTCGACGCGAATGCCATCGTAACCATGAATGATGTGGTGGAACATTTGTATAATAAGGAATATCAGGGAAAGATTATTATTGATGATAAGATTAAAGCAGCCATCGATATGTATTATGATCAGTATGGTGTAAAATAAGGAGTGAACCGAATGGAAAAGGTTTATAAAACGATGAGAAATGCCGGAGTCTGCAGTA
Organism: Clostridium sp. MCC353; assembly: GCF_018785315.1. GTDB lineage: Bacteria > Bacillota > Clostridia > Lachnospirales > Lachnospiraceae > CHH4-2. The sequence goes on from NZ_WQPN01000134.1 coordinate 55,718, forward strand.
TCGTTGTAGGCATTATCATTTTGGCGGCAGGAATTGCAGCCGGAACAATGTCCATTATCAGCGGCGCCGTTTTGCTGAAGCGTAAATCAAATATAACATTTTAATTAAAAGGGGCAGTATTCGCCAAGGGTGAGTGCTGTCCTTTTATAACCATTGAGGAGTATTATGATAAAAGGGAGTACGAAACTTCAGAAGTTCGGATGGATTTTTTTTATTCTCTATCTGATTTCTTTGACATATTTTATGTTCTTTGCAGAATCATTTGGAAGGTCTGCCCAGGAACAGACGAGATACGCATATAACCTGCAGTTGTTTAAGGAGATTAAGCGGTTTTATATATACAGGGAGCAGCTTGGCTTTAAGGCATTTTTTTTGAATATATTCGGCAATGTAATCGCATTCATGCCGTTTGGATTTTTCCTTCCGGTTGTGAGCAGAAGAGGACGCCATTGGTATAATACCTTTCTTCTGGGATTCAGTTTAAGCCTCTGCATAGAGACAACACAATTGATTTTCAAGGTGGGAAGTTTTGATGTGGATGACCTCTTACTCAATACCATTGGAGGTATTTTGGGATTTATCTGTTATAAAATCATTCAGAAAGCCCGGGTTAGGAGGAAACTTCGTGGAAAGAAGACATACTAGAGTTTCATATGTGAAAAAGCCGCTGGCAAAACGCAGTTTTATGTCCATCGGTTTGGTGACAGCAGGTTTGTGCTTATTTGCGGCCGGCATGTATCTGAGTATAAAGAACCAGGGACAGGCGCCGCTCAATGTGGCGGCCATGGTATTTTGCAGTCTGATTCTCAACTTGGTGGGGGTCTGGTACGGAGCTCTTTCCTTTTTGGAGAAGGAAAAGAACTATATTCTGGCCAAAGTGGGAATTGTGGTTGGAGGGCTGGAAATTTTCGCCTGGATTTTGATTATGATTGTGGGAATAGGAGGCTGAAATTATGGATTACCGTGTATTGTTGAAAGAAGAGAATGAAGCGGTCATGGAGCGGTATGAGCTTTCCATGGAGCGGATCAGGGAGATGGAGGGAGAGGATACGGTTTCTCTGCCTTACAGGGAGTATTTTAAACGGACGGCGGATTTTATCTTGATGATCGGTAAACTGGTGGAGGAATTAAACCGGGGAATGCTGAAAGAAGCACCTTTTGAGGAGCTAAAATCATGGAACCGCAGGCTGTATCAGGATATAGAGGAAGGCACATATGAGAAGAGCTTCGCAAACCCTGCCTATGCGGTGAAGATGCTGGGAGACGGTGTGGGACAGCTCCTCTCTTTTCTTTATGCGGAAATCAGAGGGGATATTGTATTCGCTTATGAGAACAGGCTTGGGGATATTACGATTCTGAACGAGCTGTTTATCGAAATCTATAACATGTTTGAGGAAGGGATTCCCCAGGCAAAGAAGATCAAGGACGCCCTTTACTGGTTTATCAACGATTACGCGGATCAGATGATCTCTTACCGGATGAGGGAATCGCTGGATCCCGGGTTCTCTTTCGCTGTGGATATCATCATGAATGAGAACCTGAATGATCTCAGATATCTGTACCATTTCGGTGAGCAGATTACGGATAATGAATTAAAGACAGCCGGTTTTTTAAACAGCCTGCCTCAGGAAACGATTGAGCTCATGGCCCATACCTATACGGAAGGCTACCGCAAGGGGTTTGAAGTGATGGGCAGGGATCTGTCGGGGAAGAAAAATGTGGCGATCCGGTATGAACTGGGTTTTGAACGGATGGTAAAGCAGGCGGTTATTAATTTCAGAAACATGGGGCTGGAGCCGGTTATTTACCGGGCGGCCGTCCAGACTTTAAATAAAAACCCCAACCGGAAAGTGGGGTATTACAGCGCTTCGGGAAATAAGCAGTATGAATATGACCACCGTTACGACGGAGCTGTTTACCTGACCGGAACCTTTAAAAATAAGAGAAAGGACATTCTGCGCTCTTCCTATGAGGCGTTAAAAAAGGAAGCGTCCCTTTTTGCCGGACCTGCTGTGATTGAGACTTTTGGGGAAAATGGTTTCGAGCCGGTCAACAAACCGGAGGCGTTTGGCCTTTCGAAAAAGCAGGAACAGCTTACCATCGCTTATGCCAATGAATCCATGCAGATATCCAATGAATATATGCCGGGAGATGAGACCAGCTTTACGATCATCGCATTTCCAATTCCGGCCATTGGGAAAGATTTTGAAGATATTTTCAAGGAAACCATCCGAATCAATACCCTGGATTACGAAGTTTATAAAGGGATTCAGCAGGTGATCATCGATGTGCTGGACCGGGCTGCCGGTGTGAGGATCAAGGGCAGCGGGGGCAATGAAACACAGCTTTTCGTGGCTCTTCATGAGCTGGAATGCCCGGATAAACAGACGAATTTTGAAAACTGCGTGGCTGACGTCAATATTCCGCTGGGAGAAGTTTTTACATCCCCGGTTTTAAAGGGAACAGAAGGGATTCTGCATGTGGAAAATGTCTACATCGGTGATATTCAGTTTAAGAACCTGCGCCTTACATTTGAAAACGGCATGGTGACGGATTACGGATGTGGGAACTTTGAAAAGGAAGAAGAGGGAAAGAGGCTGGTGAAGCAGGTGATCTTAAAGAACCATGATTCGGTTCCAATGGGTGAGTTCGCCATAGGGACCAACACCACCGCCTATGCCATGGCTAAGAAATTTGGAATTATCGATAAACTGCCGATCCTGATTGTGGAGAAGATGGGGCCTCATTTTGCGGTCGGAGATACCTGTTACAGCTGGTCGGAAGATTCTCCGGTTTATAATCCGGACGGCAAGGAGATCATTGCGCGGGATAATGAAATTTCCCTGCTCAGGAAAGAGGATGTGTCAAAAGCTTACTTTAACTGCCACACGGATATTACAATTCCCTATGATGAACTGGATTATATCGAAGCGGTTGACCGGAAGGGAAATGCTGTGAGAATTATTGAGAACGGCCGGTTTGTGCTCCCCGGTTTGGAGGAGTTAAACCGGGCATTTTAACCCAAGCGGTTAAGCGATTGAATTATGTATGAAAAAATCATTGACGCAGGGAATAAAACCTAGTATTATAATTAATAAGTAAGTATGCATTAATTAATATTACTTATAAGATGAGCTTATTAATCCTGGAGCGCAATGTTATGAATGGCTTTGGGATCAAAGGATTATAATGAGAAAAGGAGAATTTACTATGGCAAAAGTTGGTATTGTTATGGGCAGCGACTCAGATATGCCGGTAATGGCACAGGCAGCAGATATCTTAGAGAAATTAGGCGTGGAATGTGAGATGACCATTATTTCAGCTCACAGAGAGCCGGATGTATTTTTTGAATATGCAAAGTCTGCGGAGGCAAAAGGCTTTAAGGTGATTATTGCCGGAGCCGGAAAAGCGGCCCACCTTCCCGGCATGTGCGCGGCTATTTTCCCAATGCCTGTAATCGGTATTCCGATGAAGACTTCAGACCTTGGCGGTGTGGATTCCCTTTACTCAATTGTTCAGATGCCGTCGGGAATCCCGGTAGCTACGGTGGCGATCAACGGCGGAATGAACGCCGGTATCCTGGCGGCTAAAATTCTGGCCACCTCTGATCCGGAACTTCTTCAGAGATTGAAAGATTATTCGGAATCCCTTAAAAATGATGTGGTTAAAAAAGCTGAGAAATTAGATCAGATCGGATATAAAGAGTATCTTGCACAGAAATAATAACAGTTAAATTGATTGCCGCCAAACCCGCGTAAAGCGGAGTTTAAACAGGATATGGGCGGAAAATGGAGATGGAGGAAGTTATGGATTACAAGAAGGCTGGAGTTGATATTGAAGCTGGTTATAAATCGGTGGAACTGATGAAGAAACATGTGATGGAGACCATGAGGCCGGAAGTTTTAGGCGGAATCGGCGGTTTTTCAGGTGCATTTTCTTTAGAAGCGATTAAGGGCATGGATCATCCGGTGCTGTTATCCGGTACGGACGGGGTCGGAACCAAGCTGAAGCTGGCATTTATTTTGGATAAACACAATACGGTGGGAATCGACTGTGTTGCCATGTGTGTGAACGATGTGGCCTGCGCGGGCGGCGAGCCGTTGTTTTTCCTGGATTATATCGCATGTGGGAAAAATGTGCCTGAAAAGATCGCTGCAATCGTCAGCGGAGTGGCGGACGGCTGCAAGCAGTCCAATGCGGCTTTGGTGGGCGGTGAAACTGCCGAGATGCCTGGATTTTATCCGGAAGATGAGTACGATCTGGCCGGTTTTGCCGTAGGCGTAGTGGATCAGAAGGATTTAATCGATGGAAAAGACCTGGCGGAAGGGGATGTGCTGATCGGCATGGCTTCTTCAGGCGTACATAGCAATGGATTCTCTTTAGTTCGTAAGGTATTTGAAAATGAAATGAATAAGGAGGGGCTGAACACCTATTATGAGGAGCTTGGCACCACCTTGGGAGAGGCATTAATCGCTCCTACCAAGATCTATGTAAAAGCGCTCCGTTCGGTTAAAGAAGCGGGCGTTAAGATAAAAGCATGCAGCCATATTACGGGCGGCGGCTTCTACGAGAACATCCCGCGTATGTTAAAAGAAGGAACCAGAGCGGTGATTAAAAAGGACAGCTATGAAGTGCCTGCTATTTTCAGGCTGCTGGCTGCAAAGGGCGAGATCGCGGAAGAGATGATGTACAATACTTACAATATGGGGATCGGCATGATCGTGGCGGTGGATCCTGCGGATGTGGATAAAACGGCTGCGGCCATAAAAGATGCCGGTGAAACTCCTTATGTGATCGGTTCTGTGGAAGCGGGAGAAAAGGGAGTGACCTTATGCTGAGAGTGGGCGTGATGGTTTCCGGCGGAGGAACCAACCTTCAGGCCATTTTGGATGCATTGGACAGCAAAAAGATTACGAATGCTGAAATCCAGGTGGTTATCAGCAATAATAAGAACGCATATGCGCTGGAACGGGCCAGAAATCACGGGATACCGGCAATTGCGGTTTCGCCTAAGGATTTTGAAACCAGAGAGGCGTTTAATGAGGCATTTTTGGCAAAAGTGGATGAATATGAGCTGGATTTGATCGTGCTGGCCGGATTCCTGGTGACCATTCCTGTTGCCATGATCCAGAAATACCGCAATAAGATCATCAACATCCATCCATCCCTGATCCCTTCGTTCTGCGGCGTGGGATATTATGGGCTGAAAGTTCATGAAGCGGCTCTCAAAAGAGGCGTGAAGATCACAGGGGCCACGGTTCATTATGTGGATGAAGGGGTTGATTCCGGCCCCATCATTCTGCAGAAGGCGGTGGAAGTGATGGAAGGCGATACGCCGGAGATCCTTCAGAGACGGGTGATGGAACAGGCGGAATGGGTGATACTTCCGCAGGCCATCCAGATGATAGCGAACAGATGATTTCCCCATTGGGGTGCAGGGGGACCTGCATCCCGGATGGGGTATTTTGGATTCATGAGGGCAGTGAGCATGAGGATGGAAGCAGAAAGGCCTCAAGGGAATGGAATAAAATTTGACTATGTATTTTGAGCCGTTTTGAGCGGCGGAACGGAGGAATATATGAAAGTACTGATCGTTGGCGGAGGCGGACGGGAACATGCGATTGCATGGAAAGCGGCACAGAGCCCCAGGGTAGAAAAGATCTACTGCGCGCCGGGAAATGCAGGAATTGCCGAAGTGGCTGAGTGCGTGGACATTGGTGTGATGGAATTTGATAAGCTGGTGGAATTTGCAAAGGGACATGAGATCGATTTGTCCATTATAGGGCCGGATGATCCTCTGGCGGCGGGAGCTGTGGACGCGTTTGAGGCAGCGGGTTTACGGGTGTTCGGACCTCGTAAGAACGCGGCGATACTGGAGGGATCTAAGGCATTTTCCAAGGATTTGATGAAAAAATACAATATCCCTACGGCAGCGTATGAGAATTTTGATTCAGCAGAAGCTGCTCTTGAATATCTGGAGACAGCTCCTATGCCCATCGTGCTGAAAGCGGACGGCCTGGCTCTGGGAAAAGGGGTTTTGATCTGCAATACGCTGGAAGAAGCGAAAGAGGGCGTTAAGACCCTGATGCTGGACAAACAGTTTGGTTCTGCGGGAAACAGGATTGTGGTGGAGGAGTTTATGACCGGAAGAGAGGTTTCAGTGCTCTCTTTTGTAGACGGGAACACCATTAAGATCATGACTTCGGCTCAGGATCACAAACGGGCCAAAGACGGGGATCAGGGGCTTAATACGGGCGGTATGGGAACATTTTCACCCAGTCCCTTCTATACGGAGGAAGTGGATGCATTCTGTAAAAAACACATTTATCAGGCGACCGTGGACGCCATGAAAGCGGAGGGAAGGGAATTTAAAGGAATTATATTCTTTGGCCTCATGCTGACGGAGAACGGGCCGAAAGTTCTGGAATACAATGCCAGATTCGGAGATCCGGAGACCCAGGTTGTGCTTCCGAGAATGAAAAATGATATTGTAGATGTATTTGAAGCCTGCATCGACGGAACCCTGGATCAGGTGGAACTGGAGTTTGAGGACAACGCGGCGGTGTGCGTGGTGCTGGCATCGGCTGGGTATCCTGAACACTATGAAAAAGGATTTAAGATCAGCGGCCTGGATGCATTTGCCGGAAAAGACGGATACTATGTGTTCCACGCGGGGAGTAAGTTCGATGAGGACGGCGATGTGGTAACCAACGGCGGACGGGTGCTGGGAGTTACGGCGACCGGAGATGATCTGAAGCAGGCCAGGGCGAATGCTTATGAGGCAGTGAAGTGGGTTGAGTTTGGGAATAAGTATATGAGGGGGGATATTGGGAAGGCGATTGATGAGATATAGATGTCGAATGGTGTCGATTGGAATAGTTTAAGGAAATAATACTGTATAGTAAAATAGACTTCAGACACATTCATATAACAGGTGACGTTGAAAAGATAGATTGCTATTTCTGATATTATTGCGTATAATAAATATAGGAAAGCGAGCGTCAACTCGCTGGTGTGGCTGACACCTAAAATCCGAAAGCAATGCAGGGCGAATATACCTGAGGTTGGCGGGCAACGATAAAATCCGAAAGCAATGCAGGACGAATGGGCCTGAGGTTGAAGGACAACGATAAAATCAGTCAATAAGGGAGACGGACGGCATCAAGGTGTCGTAGTCTCCCTTTAAAATTCATTGGGAGAAAATCTCAGGATGAATAAATTTCTTGGAATGTCCAAAAAATAATTTTAGAGAGAATTCCGATTAATAATAGATTAGGTTGTGCAAAAGACTTTATTTTGTTACAATCAGAATAGGAAAGGAGTGTTGACATGCCGGAGGCCGTAAGAAAGCAGATCAATTATATGGTAGTTTGTGTGAATGAATTTGCAAGAGCAAAGGCGCTTCATCCGCGAATTGCATTCCAGTATTTGTATAGACATAAAGGAATTGATTTTTTAAAAGTACATTATGAAGTGGAGCATACATTGTCCATTGAAGATGCAGTAGAGGATTTGGACATTATTTGTAAGAATAATGGAGGAAACCTATAGTGAGATTGTATCATGGTTCTAACATTGAAATAAGCAAGATAGATTTAAATAAGTGTAGCCCATATAAAGATTTTGGAAAAGGCTTTTATTTAACCGAGATTAGAGACCAGGCAGAGAAAATGGCATCAAGAGTTGCACGAATCTACGGTGGTAAGCCTTGTATCACAGTATATGAATTTGATGAAACTGCCCTTACCGACGGGGATATCAGGGTAAGAAAATTTAAATTTCCGACAAAAGAGTGGGCGCTATTTGTTATATAATCGAAGCAGGGAATTCAAAGATATAGCGAGTGAAGCGTGCAATCTGGATAATAAGTATGACTTGGTAATTGGTCCTGTTGCCAATGATGACTTGGCTCTTTTGTTTCGCCAGTTTTCTAATGGGCTGATTGATGTGGATACTTTGGTTCGGGAGATGAAGTTTAAAAAATTGACGAATCAGTATTCATTTCACACGAAGAAAGCGATTGCCTATTTGAGGAAGGAGGGAATTCTGCGTGAATAAACGTGATCAATTGATAGAGTATATTACACAGGATATCATTGCCTTTCTTGTAGAGGATCGTAAAATTGACATTGCGGAAGCAATGAAGGTATTTTATAATTCAGAAATATACGAAAAACTGTTAGATGAGGATACGGGATTGTATTTAGAAGGAGCCCCTTATGTGTATGAGATATTGAAAGATGAGATGGAGCAGGGGCACTTGATACAAAACGAGTATTAAACAGGTGTAAGTGACAAGTCATAATGTGTTTAGTCTATGCCTTATATGTGGTAGATGAGAAATATCTATTTCATCCAATCAAGAGAGGCGGTTGTCGAATAAAGTCGAATTACGTCAGCTAGGACAAGGGAATCTTGTGCCATTTGCTGAGATGATTGCGGAACTGGTAGAACAGCAGCTAGATCGCTACCTCAGCATGATAGAAGCACCAAAATAAAAATATCTATTTCACCCAATTACCAGAAATATAGGTGTCGAAAAGTGTTGTTTTTGCTAAATTAAGAAAATAATGCAGTATGGTAGAAGACGCCTGGAAAATGGGCGTCTTTTGTTGCAGATATTTGTTTCAGCATAGTAAAATAATTAAATAAGAAATATAACATGACAAGAATAAATCTGATGATTGGAGGTGTCAGTGTGTCACGAAAGAACCATAAGATGGCAGATGGAACAGAAAGGATATTCTTTGAAATCGGAGTGATGAGAAAGTAGGGAGAGACCGTCAAATCGCTGGTGTATCTGGCGCCTGGAGAGAACTCCAATTACTAATAGATTGGGTTGTGCAAAAAACTTTATTTTGTTAGAATTAAAACAAGGAAGGGAGTGCTGACATGATAGAAGTCTGTGCTCTGAATGAGGCTGTCTGACTTGCCCGGGATGTAATTGCAAAGCTTTTGGGTAAAGGAAGAAGCACAATTTCGGAGAACCTGAAACATATTTTTTATGAATTAGAGCTGGAGGAAAATGTAAAATGATGGAACCATCGAAAAAAGATTGGAAACTTTATAGAGAAAAAATATCCGGATGGCAGGAAGATTACATGGAAAGACTTCTTGGGCAATATACAGAGTTTTTATCCAGCGATTTGCCGGCGTCAACCAAATTCTGGGAGTTGGAGAAAAGAGTGAAGAGAGATAAAAAAACGCCGGGCGTTTGTATCTCATTGAGTAAATCTAATATGATGTGGGACATCGTTTCATTGATTCTTGACGGTGCAATAAGCTTTGATGATCTTGAAGAATTCAGTGATGATTTGAAAGAAGATGTAAAATTTATGTTAGAGATAAATAAGAAATAAAAAATTGCTATTAGCTGAAAATGCAGATAGAGCTGGGAGGGGACAACGCGGCAACAAATAGAGCATAGTAAGAGTTGTTGAAAAAAACATCCAAAACATCCAAAATACCCAATCACCAGGGGCGGAGTAAATCCGTGAATGCCGGTACTGTTCCGTTATATTAAACCATTAAATGAGGGCGTCCATCAAGTTAATTTATAACTTTTTGGACGCCCTCGTTTTAATGTTTTGATTCAAAAAGACTGTTTTTCCGAAAAATACTTTTCCAGTCTCTCCGGTGAACTGTTGATCACCAGTTCTTCCGGAAAGCCCAATTCCTCCAGCATGTTGAGCGCTTCAACATGATTTCCCACAGAATAGCAGGAATGGGCGTCGGAACTGACCAGCACATGAACGTGATAACGGCGGCAGAGGCTGGCTACGGTCCGGCAGTTTATTGTGCTGCCGGGGTGGACGGAAAAAGAGTTGGAGTTGATTTCAATTTCATTCCCCACATTGTCTACGGTGGACATGCATACCTATGAGATGGGAAAAGAAGCGGTGGCGGTGCTTGAAGAGCGCATCCACCGCAGGCGGACGCTGGCAAAAAAAGTGGAGTTCCAGGCGGAACTGGTGAAGCGCGGCAGTGTTAAGAAAATGGAAACGTATAAACTGTTTCAATAATCGTAATCTGCACGGAAGTATAAAGAAGTAACTGACGAAAAACTGGATCGGTTTATACGGATGTTGGAATGTGTTTAAAAAATGCTTTCGTCTGTCTATGGCAAAATCTGCCGGATTATAGTATACTTATCTGAAATCAAAATTTACAAAAGGAGAACTATGATAAAAGAAATTTGGGATCAGATAGTAAATAACCAGGACACAAGACAGAATTTGAGCAGGCTGCGCCAGGAACTGAAAGGGGCAAGAGGAAGGGAACAGGCGGTTTCCTGTATGGCAGGGGCAGAAGAGCGCCTTATCGGGCTTTTGCAGGATGAGGATGCCAAAGTCCGTAAGAACGCCGCTTTATTGATGGGAGAGCTGGGGAAAAAGGAATATTTAGAACCGCTTTTTCAGGCATACAGGGCAGAACAGCAGATGTTTGTGAAGAGTTCGTATTTGATAGCCATAAAGAATTTTGATTATAGGAACTATCTGGAATACTTTAAGGGCCGTCTTAATGAATTGTCAGAGGTGGAGGCCCCGCCGGAGAATTTAAAGCATATTACGGAAGAAATACGCCAGCTTTCCTCCATGATTTTGACTATAGAGGGAGTTAAAAGCCATGTATTCACGGGCAGTGAGGACGTTTATGATATCATTTTGCTGACCAACCGGAATTTTCCTGAAGTCACGATGAAAGAACTGCTGGATTTAGAGCCGGAAGCCAAAGCAAAGATCTTTAATGCAGGCATTATGGCCCGGGTAACTGGGCTGGACTGGATGGACAAGATAAGGACTTACCAGGATCTATTGTTTGTGGTGAAGGGGATGAGAACCTGTCCCATGGATGCCGGCCAGGCGGCTGAAATCATTGTTAAATCCCAGCTTCTTGATTTTCTGGCCCGGAATCATAACGGCGGACTGCCATTTTATTTCCGGGTGGAGTTAAAAAGCAGGATGGAACTGGATAAAAGAAGCGCATTTGCGAAAAAACTGTCTTCCCAAATTGAAAGATTATCGGACCGCAAACTGATCAACACCACCTCTAATTATGAGTTTGAGATCCGTTTGATCGAGAACAAGGAAGGCGGCTTTAACATTCTGCTGAAATTATATACCTTGAAGGATCGTCGCTTTTCCTACAGGAAAGAGGTGGTTCCAACCAGCATAAAAGCAGTAAATGCTGCCCTGGCCGTGAAGCTGACAGAAAAATACAGAAAAGAGGACGCACAAGTGCTGGATCCGTTCTGCGGGGTGGGCACCATGCTGATTGAACGCCATAAAGCGGTTAAGGCCAATACCATGTACGGCGTGGACATCCAGGAAGAGGCCATTTTAAAGTCCAGGAAAAATACGGAGGCGGCAGGGCAGATTATCCATTACATTAACCGGGATTTCTTCGAATTTAAACATGAGTATTTATTTGATGAAATCATCACCGATCTGCCGTTTAGCATTGGGAGAAAGACGGAAGAAGAGATTAAGAGCCTGTATCAATCATTTTTTGCGTCAGCAGGGCATTTTCTTAAACCGGACGGGATCATGGTTTTATACTCCCGCAATGGGGAATATGTGAGGAAGATGAGCGTGGAAAATGGGTTTGCTGTTGTAGATGTATTTGAAATTTCCTTGAAAGAAGGAAGCTATGTGTTTGTGCTGAAGCGCAAATAAGTGAATGTGGAAACTGCCGGCTGATTGATAAACAGACTGCGGTATTTTAGCTTTTTCCTTAGAGTTAGACAGAGGAAGAGAACATATGGAATAGAAGAAAACGCTCAGAAATGGGCGTTTTTTTGCGCATATAACAGACGGGTTACTGGAAGGCAAAACAAAAAAGGTTACCTCCGAAGAGATAACCCAGTGATACTTTCGAGATTTTTAGTCACGCCGATGGACAAATCCCTGCCTTTATGATTGGGAATCACGATGGGCGAGAAGCCCTCTTTTTTGTAGAGGTAATGCGAACCGTTAATACGATCCAAAGCCCAGCCGTCAGCAACAATCGTTTTCTCGATTTTTCTAAAATTAGTATTCATATGAATCTCCTTTATGAAGCAAAGTCAACAGTGACATAATGTTTGATCGCTTCGAAGATATGAAACTAATTTCTTTAAGTATAAAAAAGGGATTGGTTTTAGTCAATAGAAAAAATATAAAAAAGGTGTTGACACGTATTGAAACACGTGGTATTATTTAAAATATAGAACACGTATTAAGATACGTGCTGGAATGGCGAAACTATTTATTCATTTGGATTTTAAAGAAATAAAGCCGATTTAACGCAATGGTTCAGACGGAGGACAATATGAAAGAAAATTATGTATACCCAATAAAAATCCACAAGGATGAAGATGGTACATTATTAATAACTTTTCCAAACTTTCCGGAACATATGACACAGGCGGACACAGAGGAAGATGCCGTCAGGGCAGCTCAGGAAGTGCTTGCGCTCTGCATTACCAGCAATGAAGATGCAGGAATTGGGAATCCGCCCCCCTTAGAAGAAAGCCGGATACCGTTGGATGAAGGCGAGAAACTGATATATGTTCATTTATGGATGCCCTATTTCAGATATACACAAAAAGTGGTCTATGTGAAGAAGACGTTGACCATACCCAAATGGCTGGATGATCTGGCCAAAAAGCAAAACTTGAATTTCTCAGGCGTGCTGGTGAAAGGCCTGAAAGAGGCATTGGGAATAATAGATCCCCGATAACGGCCAATATGATACGGTTTTCGTATCAGGTATCTATTATTTACAGTCGGAAGAATTTGAAAATGGAGGTAATGTGTATGTCAGATTTTAAGGACAAGTGTGGAGATGTTTTAACAGGCGGAGCGACAGGAGCCGCTGCAGGCGGAAGTATCGGCGCAGCCATCGGAGCATTGGGCGGCCCGGTGACTTCCGGGCTGGGAGCGACCATTGGAGGGGCCATCGGATCGATCGCAGGACTGTTTTGGGATTAGATACGAGGTCCGAATTACAGGGGATTGATGAGGTGAAGCTGTAACAAGAAGAGGATATGGCTGAAAGGTGGTATCTATGGAAGTAAAATGTCTGTGTTGTCCGTTAAAAGTGGTCTGCGCACTGACGGGAGGCTGTCTCTGCGAATAATAAGCGCCTGCTTTGCCTTTGGGGCAGAGCAGGTATCTTGTTTCCATGGACCGGGGATGGAAAATGCTTGTTGGCTTGAAAGGTGGTAAGGGATGAAGAAGATCGAAGTTTTTAATATGAACCGTTTTTTTGATTGTGATATCAATGGAAACATATTAAAGTTTTCCGGCATGGAAACATACTCAAATGCCAGAAGGAGGGGATAGAGATGGATCAGGTTATAGAACTGCTGTATAAGATAAGCAATGAATTGCATTCATTAGTGAATGGCGCAGGGATATGGGGGAACAGTTTTTATAGTTTTGGAAAAATATACAGCAATTGGGAAGAGATTCCGAAAAATGCAGAGGGTGTTCCTGAAAAACAGAATGAGGAAAAGGGCGACTATATAAGAGATTTCCGAATGCCGGAAGTGGATGGATATCTTGCAGAATGCGCTAAGGCCCGCATGGTTACTCTGCTGAATGATTTTTGTAAGGAAAACAAAAGTAACGATGAAGTGGCAATGGCCGTGGGCTGCACCCTTAATTTGTATTACAACTGTGGCCTGTTTGACCGATTGGGGATTTTTAACGTCAATCAAATACAGCTCAGCTGGGAGGATGAAACGCTGGGCAGGTATGTACAAGTGGAAGAAAAGATGATACTGGCCTGCCTTTTATCATATTTCAGCAGTTTAAAAATCGTTCTGAATGATGAAATACTAAATAAATATTCAGAGACCGGCAAAAAGGAATATCTTGATACTGTAGTTTCAGAGATCGATGAGAAATGGGATGTAGTAAAACCATTTGTAAAACAAATTATCGTATATTTAAAGAATGCAGCAGATGAAGATTTGAATACAGCAGTGTCTTTTTTAGATGAATTATTGCAGATTGAACCCAAATATCAATTTGCAAATATGTATAAGTGTATCATCGCTGTCCGCAGCTACTTGGATACGGAAGGTGAAGACACATCGGTGGATGCATATGAAGCAGTTCTGGATAAAGAATTAGTAAACATTGCCTATGGGATAGAGCGTCCAAGCACATTTAAAGGAGAGGTGAAGGATGGAGAATTCCGTACAATACATCCGGAATTATTCTCTGAATTTGGTTTAGGTATTCCATATATAAAGTTTATAAGCAAGCAGAGCTTTTTGGCCGAATTAGGGACAGAAAAGATTTTCTCAAATTTTACGGAGTTGAGGGAAGATATTTCGAGAGCGTTGTTTTTACCTCATTATTTGCCTGCCGATGGAATGGATCAGGTCATGAGTATCATGCTGTCGGAAAGGAGCCGACTAAAGAGGAGTGAGGCTGAACGGGAAAAGGCCATTGCCGAGAGAAAAAAAGTAGTGAACCAATTCTCCCACACCTACATGGGAATGCGGGCCACATCCCTCTACAACGTTGCCACATCTCTGTTAAAAAAAGACGATACAGAGCTGAAGAACTACGGCAGAAAAATACTCTATGAATACAGCGTAAAAAAGAACCTGACAAAGGATATCGAGATGTTGAAACTGCGTTTTGAAGATAGAAAATCAGAATTACAGGATAAGATCAGAGCGTCAATCTGCCCTGATGGGCTGGATGGAGTCGGCGTGGATAAATTGATGCATGACGCGATGACCAGATGCATGGTCACTCTGGTGCATGACGGCGGTCCCGGCGCGAAACGAATCAGGGAGAAATTTACTGATTATGATCTGATTGGGATTCGCAACAGTTTTGAAGAAAACATTTTGTTCTCGGAAAATGGTGATATCATTTCCTGGTTTAATAAAAATCTGTTTCCATTGACGGTCCGGGTGTCGGAGAGATGGAACTCATTGGCATTTGAAGATGAATCTTACGCCGCTCTGCTGATTACCGGTGTTTTAACGGAACTGATCATTAACATTTTTAAATATGCCGATAAAGAAAAGGGCGCTTCCGTCGAATTTACGGAAGACGACGGTTGTTTTTTAATAACAGCCCAAAACCATATCGATAAAAATAGTGCAAAAAGCAAAGAAGGGGGATTTGGTTTAGAGGCGGAGGCGGACGCCATAGAGATCATCAATGAGGCCGGAGGTTTGAAAGGTGATGCGATCGTGACGGAATCAGATGAGGATCTGTTTACGACAAAAATCCGGTTGGGAAACGCCCTGTTTGAGTAAAACAGGGGCGTTCAACGAAGGATGGAAGGAGAAATCGGGAATGACGTATAAAAATATACTGTGGATCGATGACTGTGATGATAATGACAGCGGGTTTGAATCTAATTTTTTGGAATGCGAAGCCAGTCCAGGCGGCGAATCCCAGGCGGATAAGGAACGGAAAGAAGAGCTGTTTTTTGAACATGGGTGCAATGTGGTATTGGAAAAGAATTATCTCAAAGCACTAAAGTGGATAGAAGAGGAGCGGAACCAGTTTGATTTAATCGTTTTTGATATCAATATGCGCCAGGGAATGGATTCTATGGAGTTTGATGAAATAAATGAAAGACTGAAATCCAGAAAGGTTTTTGTCCGGGAATATGACCGCCAAAAGACAGATTCAAAAGGCGGGGGGAAGTGGAGGGAGTTCGAAGTAAAAGCCGGAATGTATCTGTATCTATTCCTTCTGAACTGCGGTTATCCCAACGACAGAATGCTCATTTTGACCGGAAACAGTACGTTTGAACCGATTGAATTTTTAAAGAGCGCACATATAGACCCGGATCAGGGGATTATATTTGAAAAAAGAACGATTAGGATGGAAGGGAGAGCATGGATTGATAAATTCTATCAGGATTCCTATTATCAAATAAGAAGGCTGGTTTTCCAGTCCTGCGAATATTGGAAAGAGGAATTGAGATCGGGGAAGGATATCATACTCTTCAATTCACTGTATGGTAAAGAGGAGACGAAGATCAGCCCGGAAAGCATCTGCAATATGCTGGACCGGATTCAAATGCTCTTTCCGGTATCAAAACCGTCCAATACATACAGGCTTTACTACCAGGCGATGCAGGTGGCTGCCATGTTCCATGAAGAAAGCGCCAAAATTCAGAGCCTGGATAAATATCCGAATATCAGGTGTTACCACCAGGCTGTCCGTAATTTCAGAAACTGGTCATCCCATAATAAATTTGAAGCGGATGAACTCATGCCGGAATTATTTGCCGTTCTTTATTGCAGCGCCATCCGGTCCTATTTCGGAGATTATGAGAAGCCGGGGTCTCAGTTTGAGGGGCTGACGGATTATGAAAGACAGTATTTTTATTGTCTGAAGCTGAAAAAAGCAGGATTTTCCGAATTTAAGAAGCAATATCTGAATAAATGGAAACAGTTATTCAATAAACTGCCTGTAGAATCAGCGAAAAAAGGTAAATCATCCATTAAAGCGGGGTATGAGTGCCAAAATATAACGGAATTACTGGTAAACTGCGGACAATGTGAGACGAATATTGAAAATGGGTATATGGATATCAAAGATGTGATTGTGAGCATTCTTGGAGACTGGATTGTGCGTAACCCTTTGCCAAAATCCTTGGAGTGGCAGGAAACGGCGGGCAGTCATGAGAGCATTATTAACGCCCAGCGTATTTACAATATCAGCTATACCTGGAAAAATGAAATGACAGAAGAAGAGTATGTCGGGTATTTGAGGGGAATGAAGGAAAAGGAACCTCTCAAGTATTACGCCCTTCTTTTATTCACTGAGGAAGGCAGCCGTTAGGCCGGTTTAAGAATTTATACTAATGATTATAAGAGTTTGTGATACAGCACCATCAAGCGGCCGCTGTCATTTCAGCAGATGTTTCTATTTTATCAGCTTATGATAAAGAGGGGTGAAACTATATATGAGGACGATCATAATCGGAGATATCCATGGATGTTACCATGAGTTTACCGCGCTGTTAAATAAAGTGGAGTTAAGCATTTTGTCCGACAGGCTGATTCTGCTGGGAGATCTTATGGACAGAGGGCCGGAGTCTTATCAGGTTCTTATGAAGGCATTGGAACTGAATTCGGCCATGGGGGAACGTTTTGTTTGCCTGATGGGCAATCATGAGGATTTGGCGGTTGATGCGGCTGACAGCGGGGAAAGGGGCCTTTGGAACAGCAACGGCGGAGGGAAAACGAGAAAGAGTTTTTACAAAGCGGGGAGCAGAATACAGAAATATACCGGTTATTTAAGAAATCTGCCTTTGTATTGGGAAAATGATGACTTGATCTGTGTACATGCCGGCATTTCCTGCGGCGGCCCGGAACATACGGAAAGGGATGTATTTTTATGGGACAGAGGGATTGCATGTGGGGAACCGTATGGAGGAAAGCTGCTGGTATATGGACATACTCCTGGAAAAGAAGTCATTTACCGGAATGAATCGGGGAGTCCAGCCGTAATTTCTCAGGGAACAAGGTACGGCCTTCCTGAAAGCGGAAGTATATGCCTTGATACGGGATGTGTGTTTGGCGGAAAGCTGTCGGCTATGGTGATCGAGAGCGGATGGTATAGGATTGAATCTGTTTCAAAAGGTGATATGGAGTTTTTTAACAGTTAAATATAATATAAAAGGGATTGGATAAAGGGGAAAGATGAATCTTATTTTTCAATTGACAAAAAAAGGACAGAGAAAAAGCTGCGCATTTGCCGCATATTGTACGGCCAGTCTGCTGGCGCAGATTTTGCTTTCGGTTTTTATTGCCATTTATATTGTATGGAATGCAATAGCGGATGTTCCGCCGGCAACGATGAGGAATTTAATGATTTTATTGATCATATACAGCTTTGTGTTGGTGCTGCTGTGGATTTTCTATTACCGGCGAATTCTGCAAAAGGATAACCGGCTCGCAAATGGTGTGATCACCTTTCATTGTTCCCTGACGCCCAGATATGTCTGGTTTTACAACGATGAACAGCCGGAACTCAATTGTTCTGCCAACTATGGGGATTTCCGGAAGGTCTTAACGGTGGGAAAAAACATATTCTTTTCAGCTGATATTGGCAGAAATATGTTATTCTTTATGATTCCGGCTGGGGCATTTCAGTCGTCTCAGCAGTTTAAAGAGGCAAAGAAATACATAAAGAATGCTGTGAAAGAGCAGCAGAGGGCGGAGTTAAAAACTCCGGTTCTGGGGCATTTTTTTCGCGGCTTGTTTGGGGCCTGGTTCCGCCATATACTGTTTGGGTTGAAAATGTTTATGGTTTTGCTGGCTGTATGGTTTGTTTTCTTATTGGTCATGGCAGCAGCTGTGGAGTTAAAAAAGTAAAAATCGGGGAGAAGACCGGAAGCAGTGGAAAGTCCATTGATTCCGGTCTTTTTTTTCATAAATATACGTAATTGGTTACAAACAGCGTTGTTGGTTGATAATTAAATTTTGATTTGATATACTGGATTGTAAGAAAATATTAAGAAGTTTGTGTAATTAACCGGTTTACTGCATACAATTCAGACGGTTTAATAAGACGGGAAAAAGGAGAAAGCCGTGGCATATAAGAGATTGGGAGACCTGCTGCAGTCAGTGGGGCTGATCAGTGACAGCCAGCTTGAGGAGGCGCTCGCCCTTCAGAAGGAGACAAAAGAGAGGCTTGGTACACTGCTGATCAATCATGGTTTTATTACGGAAAATCAGCTGATAGAGGCGCTTCAGATGCAGCTTGGCATAGAGTTTGTCGATTTATCCAAGATCGATATTGATCCTCAGATGTCCTCATTTGTACCAAAGAATATTGCGCGCAAACATGGAGTGGTTCCTGTCCGGGTGGAAAAGGACAGATTGTATCTGGCTATGAAAGATCCCATGAATTTCATGGCCCAGGAAGAGGTTAAAACAGCCTCAAGGAAACGGGTTATCCCGATGATTTCCACCTCAAACGGCGTAGACAGGGCCATCCTTAACCTATATGGCAACGAGGGCGTGGCGAAGGCAATTGAAGAAATGAAACAGCAGGCCGGCGCCCAGCAGGATACACAGGACGGAAGCGCAGGACCCATGGTCATCGGGGAAGAGGATACCATCAGCGCTCCGACGGTCAGGCTTGTTAATTCCATAATTGAGAGGGCTGTTACCGAACGGGTCAGCGACATACATATAGAACCCAGAGAGGAAGATTTGACGGTCCGGATGAGGATTGACGGAATGCTTCACCGGATTTTAAATGTGCCTAAAGATTTACAGGCATCGGTCATATCCCGCATAAAGGTAATGGGCAGAATGAATATAGCAGAGCATAGGATTCCACAGGATGGGCGCGCGAATGTGCGTATTAAGAGTGAAGATATCGATCTGCGTATTTCTACGCTGCCCACTATTTATGGGGAAAAGGTGGTAATCCGTCTTTTGAATAAGTCCGCGTCCCTGCTCAGCAAGAGCGGGATCGGGCTTACAGGGCCGGATCTGGAAAAATATATGAAGCTGATTTCCAACCACAGCGGAGTGGTTCTGATCGTAGGACCTACAGGGAGCGGTAAATCCTCCACCATGTATACCATGATCGGTGAGCTGAATCAGGAAGAAGTTAATTTAGTCACCCTGGAGGATCCTGTGGAATATAATATTTCCGGAATCAACCAGGTTCAGATCAATGAAAAGGTGGGCATGACCTTTGCCAATGGGCTGCGCTCCATACTCAGACAGGACCCGGATATTATAGCGGTGGGAGAGATTCGTGACGGTGAGACGGCCGAGATAGCCATGAGAGCGGCGATTACCGGTCATTTGGTGCTGTCTACCATACATACCAATGACGCCTTGTCCACCATAGACCGTCTGAAGGATATCGGCGTGGAACCCTATCTGATTGCCAGCGCGGTAAACGGAATTATTTCCCAGCGTCTGGTGCGCCGTATCTGTCCAAACTGCAGGACGGCTTATACGCCGACGGTGGAAGAGCTGGAGGTTTTGAATATGGAGCCTGCTGATGGAATAACTTTTTATAAAGGCAAGGGCTGTCCCCATTGTTTTGATACCGGATACCGGGGCAGAACGGGTGTTTTCGAAATCCTGCTCATGAACCGGGAAACCAGACGCTGCATAGCGGAAAATGACAGTAAAACGAATCTTTTGAAGGCAGCGGAAGGCCCTGATTTCGTATCCATCCGCGATAACTGCCGCCGCCTGGTTCTGGAAGGGGTGACAACAGTTGAAGAGGCAAAGCGCACCATCAATTCAATGGAGTAAGGAGACCGGTTGTGACTATAAATGAAATGATACACAAAGCAGATGGAGAGGGCTGCTCGGATATTCATCTGGTGGCGGGGCTGCCGCCAAAATGCCGTAAGAACGGACGGCTGATGAATCTGGACGATACGGCGCTTACGGATGAGGACTGTGAGGCATACGCAAAGGAGCTGGCAGGAGATCATTACGAAATGGTGAGAGAGATAGGGGAACTGGATTTGGCGGATACCTGTGACGGAATCAGAATCCGCATGAACCTGTTCCGGCAGCAGGGCCATATATCGGCTGCGCTGAGGCTTCTAAAGGGCTGCATCCCAAGGCTGGACAGTCTGGGACTTCCGCCTGCGGTGATGTCTTTTCCTGAATTACAGCATGGAATCGTCCTGGTGACAGGGGAGACGGGATCGGGAAAGTCCACCACTCTGGCGGCAATTCTGGATACGATCAACCGCACCAGGGAGGCGCATATTATAACGCTGGAGGATCCGGTGGAATATATTTATACACCGGAACAATGTATCATCAACCAGAGAGAAATAGGCAGGGACACCAGGAGTTATTCGGACGGCCTTCGCGCTGTTTTGAGGGAGGATCCGGATGTGATCCTCATTGGGGAGATGCGGGACAGGGAAACCATAGCGACCGCCCTTACGGCAGCGGAAACCGGCCATCTGGTATTTTCCACGCTGCATACCAATTCGGCGGCGGATTCCATTGACAGAATGGTCAATGTATTTCCGGCTGATTTCCAGAACCAGGTACGGATGCAGTTATCCACCTGCCTTCAGGCGGTGCTGGCGCAGCAGCTTTTGGTGAGAAAAATAGGAAAAGGCCGTGTGGCGGCCTGTGAACTGTTGATGGTCACCCCGGCTGTCCGCAATCTGATCCGGGAGGGAAGAACGCCCCAACTGGTAAATTCCATGGCAACGTCGGCTTATGACGGAAGCATAACCATGGACAACGCTCTGATCCGCCTTTGGAAGGAACAGGTGATTTCAGCCAAAACGGCCAGGATGGCGGCCAGGGATCAGGAGTATATTAAGAAATTTATTGTCGGGTAATAGCCCAAAGAAAAGGTTGGTGATGCCCATTGGTTACATATAAGTATAAGGCTATCTCCAAAGACGGAGCGCCTGTCAGCGGAATTATTGAGGCGTATGACGAATACGCGGCCGTCGCCCGGATAAAGGAAACCTGCCGTCTGGTGACAAAGATTACGCCTGTGGAAGAAAAAAGCGGTATCCTTACAAAGGAGATCGGCTCCAGGAAGGTGAATTTAAAGGCGCTGTCGGTCATGTGCTCCCAGTTTGCCATTATTTTGACTGCCGGTATGCCGGCGGCTAAGTGCGTGGAACTGATAGCGGACCAGACCTCGGATAAGAAGCTGCGCAGGTTTTTAACAGAGGTGGCAAAAGACGTGGCCGCAGGGCACAGTATGGCGGACAGTTTTGAAAATGTGGATAAGGAAGCGTTTCCGTCCACATTTATTGAGACGGTGCGTTCAGGAGAACAGTCCGGCACTGTGGAGCAGGTATTCAAGAATTTGAGCATTTATTATGAAAAGCAGTATAAAACAAACCAGAAAATATCAGCGGCTCTGAGCTATCCTCTGTTTGTGGTATGCGTAGCGATTGTGGTGATGATGGTTATTATGGTTAAAGTCATCCCCACTATGACCAGTATTTTCCGGGATTTGGGCGGAGAAATGCCTGCGCCGACCCAGCTGCTCATCAATGTGTCAAACTTTTTTAAAGAGAATATATTAATTATATTGATGGTTATGGCTGTGTCTGTCATTTTGTTTCTCGCAGCCATACGGACGGACGAGGGGCGTATCCGATGGAACCGTCTGAAGCTGAAAATCCCGGTTTTTGGGAACATCGGCCTTTTGAATGCATCGGGCCAGTATGCCAATACGATGTCCACTCTTTTAGCCGCGGGGCTTTCGGTGCCCCAGGCGTTGGAAGTGACTGCAAAGACCCTGGATAATTATATGCTGGCCATGGAGACTGCAAAGATGGTGACCGGGCTGGAAGAGGGGCGGCGTTTGGGCAATTGTATGCGGGAGAGAAACTGCTATCCCAGGACGCTCAATGAGATGTGCGCAATCGGTGAGGAGACGGGAGAGCTGGAAGAAACTCTCAAGACCATCGGTAGTTATTTTGATAACGAAGCGGAACACGCGACGCAGAAAGCCATTTCGAAGCTGGAGCCTACGATCCTGGTGTTGATGGCTATTGTGGCCGGATTTATTGTAATTTCGGTTTATCTGCCCATCTTTACCATGTATGATCTCATGTAAAGAGTATGAGAAATAGGGGTTTGAGTTAGAGATGGGGTTACATATGAGAAATGTGGTTCTACAGGCTATAACAACCCATAGCCTTTGAATAAATGCCTTAGGAGGATTTGAAATAAGATGAGAAGATTAAAAGAAAGATTGAATAAAAAAGGGTTTACGCTGGCGGAATTGCTGATTGTTGTGGCGATTATCGCGGTGTTGGTGGCTATATCAGTTCCTGTCTTTAATAGTAAGTTGGAAAAATCGAGAGAAGCGACAGATATTGCAAATATGAGAGCAGCTAAAGCAGCGGCAGTTGCAGCATATTTGAATGGAGAAATAGGAGATCTTACAGCGGATATATATTATGATGCTGAGGCTGGAACAATTGTAACTGGTGATATACCGACAGCTTATGGCCAAGGTACAGCGATCAAAGGCGGTACGAGTTATTTAAACTATACAGAGACTACTGTTGCTAAGGATTGTGCTATAAAAATCAATATTACAGGGGAGACCGGCGACTCAGATATAAAGATTGAGATGAGTTGGGTAAAAGAATAATTATAATTTCTATAATTTACGCGAAGCCGATGGGTTGCGGCTTCGCCCCCCTACCATTTTTGTTTTTCTGCAGGGCGCCGCTGTCCAAGCGGTTTCCTTCAGAGAATCAAACGACTGCTATTCTCAACAATACAGGCAGGTGACCCAATGAATGCAAAAGCAGTGAATATGATACGCCAAAAAATATGTTCAAAACGCGGAATTTCCGCCATAGAAACGATCTGCATAGCAGTTTTTGCGATAATAGCGGCAGCAACCATAATCCTGTCCCTCCTCCACTACAGGGACTCCATGCGAACCGGCAGCGACAATCATCTGGTTCTCACTGCGGAGCGGGCAGCCATGCTCAATATGGCAGGAAGCGACTGTATTGTGAAAGACTGCAATGGAAAAGAGAGCTGTACCCACATAAAAGACGGATTGAGTACCGGGTATTTTGACCATAGATCCAATTCCATTGTGGGAGAACTGCCGAAGGGATATAATGAGAGTACTGTTATGACCATACGGGAAAAACAATACGAAGGAAAAAAAGGCGCCATGGTAATCAAAGTGCAGTATGACGGCAGTCAAATCACTTTGTCATGGGTGAAGGGAAAATAGTGTGAAAAATAATCCTGAAGGCTTATCTTTCACACCCGAATTTGTGTCGGAGCCACAAATTTGAATCGCAGCTGAGAATCTGAAGTTCTCAGCGCGTTCCTACGCCAAAAGCCGCTCCGGCATGGAGGATCAGAATGCTTGATATAGATGGATGGTTAACCGCTTATTTGGCGGTGATGGCCGCGGTGATAGGCGCGGTGGGCGGCAGTTTTGTTAACTGTCTCGCCTGGAGGACGGTTCATAAAGAAAAGATAACGCGCGGTTTGAGCCACTGCATCCGGTGCGGCCACGTGCTGAGAGCCTGGGATTTGGTCCCTGTATTAAGCTGGGCGCTTCTTGGGGGAAAATGCAGGTATTGTAAAGAGAAGATTTCTCTGCGCTATCCGGCCGTCGAACTCTTCATGGCCTGCGTATCCCTGGCTGTTTTGTTCCGGTTCGATGTTTCCTTTCAATACCTATATTATATGGGATTTTCTTTTCTGCTTCTGGCGGAGGGGCTGGTGGATCTGGAAAGCTATGAGATACCCAACCGCTTTCAGGCGGCATCATTTTTGTGGTGGTGCCTTTTCCTTCCGTTTCATGCGGATCAAATGGTCCGGTATCTGGCAGACAGCCTGGCGGGCGGTTTTTTGATTGCAGGCGGCCTGCTTTGTATTTCCCTGGTGTTTGACCGCATGTTGGGACGGGAATCCCTGGGCGGCGCGGATATAAAACTCTTTTTCATTACAGGCTTGTATCTTGGGTTTGCTGTGAATCTGCTCAACCTGATCCTGAGCTGTCTGCTGGGCCTGATACTGGCGGCGGTTTTAAAGGCGGCGTTTAAAAGGCGGGGGGAGAAAGGAACAGCGGCAGGACGCATAGCAGACGGCCTGATCCCTTTTGGCCCGGCCATCGGCCTTTCCTCCATCCTGTGTGTGCTGGTGGGAAGCCGGATAACGGGCTGGTATATAAGCCTTTTTTAAGAATAGCAGTGAAGGAAGATTGATCTATGATAAAAAGTATTTCCAAAAAATATACAGGGATCGAGATCGGTTCCAAACAGGTGAAAATGACCCAGTGCTGCAATAACTGCCTCTGCAGGGCGGCGATTGAACCGCTGCCGGATAACTATGTCAACAATGGAAAGATCGTTTCCATGGAGGCCATGAGCGGCTTTTTGAAAGATATGGCGAAAAAGTATAAGTTTTCAGATAAAAGCTGTGCCATCGTGCTGCCGGACAACATTGCGTTTGCGCGCAGGCTGACTATGCCGGCTATGAACGTTGATCATTTAAAATTAAACCTTCCCTATGAATTTCATGATTTCATCAACGATAGAAAGGAACGGTATGTATTTGATTACTGTGTCCTGGAAATGCAGTATGATGAAAACCGGAAACCCGTTGCCATGGATTTGATGGCGGCAGCGGCGCCTAAGGATGTGATCTCAGACTATGAAACCATGATACGGCAGGCCGGTTTTAAGCTGGAGATCGCGGCTCCGGAGGTATTTGCGTACTCAAACCTGATACGGGAGCATGAGGCTGTGGAAGAGATAAACGAACCCAGAGAATACGGTTTCGTGGATTTTGGGTATCATTCCACCAAACTTCATATATTCACAAACCACCGGTTTGAGGTAACCCGTGAAATCGACTATGGATGCGCCCACCTGATTCAGACGGTTGCCGCCGTACAAAATGTGGATCAGCATATTGCCCAGTCCTATGTGATGGAAAATTATAAAGATATCTGGAATCTGGAAGACTGCAGGGATATTTATGAAGCGATCGGTGTTGAGATCATGCGGGCTGTGAACTTTTACAGCTTTAATAATCCTGACAGCCGGCTGGACAGGGTATATTACTGCGGCGGCGGAGCTTTGATCACCCCGCTGACAGAAGCGGTTTCCGCCCACCTTTCTTTGGAAGTCAGGCCAGTATCGGAACTTTTTACGGTGCTGGGAAATATTCCAAGGGAAGCGTACATCAGCCCTGCGGCGGCGGGCATTACGTACCAATAGACTGATAAAATGGGAGGAACATAAAGGGTATGATAGGAATCAGGAAGAATGAATATCCTTCAAAAACGACGGTAAACCTGATCATCCATGAAAAGACGATAAGCAGCCCCACCAGGGCAATCCCTGTATTCTGCGTCTTCCTGGCAGTTCTGGCGGTTTTTGTAAAGTTCGGCGTCATGATGCCTTTGGAGAGGATGTATGCCGCCCAGGCGTCATTGGAACAGGTTCAGTCGGAACTTGGCGGATATGTACAGTATAACAAGGATTATAATGAGGTGAGAGAGCGCTACAGCCGGTTTTTCAGTGATTATCTGGATGAGGACGAGGCGGTGCTTCAGGACAGGATGGAAGTGATGAACCTGTTTGAAACCTGTGTGATGAACCAGGCCGATATTGAGAGCATCAGTATTCGTGGAAATGTATGCCGTATGGTGATCACAGAACTTCCTCTCTACCAGGTTTCCTCCATCGTGGCGGAGTTAGAAGCCAGTCCGCTGGTGCAGTATATTTCCGTTTCCACTGCCAGTACGGAAAAACGGGATGAGGATGAGGAAGTCCAGCCCCTGCAGAGCGTGTCCGCAGATTTAACTATAACATTGACAGGAGGGAACCGGTAGATGCTGAATCGTAAATTCACGCTGCGTGAGACTATCCTGCTCATGTTCATGAGCGTTTTGTTTCTGGGGATTTTTTATTATCTGGTTGTGGCAGCTCCTGTAAAGGAGGAGATCGCCAGTTGTGTGAGCCAGCAGATTCCTGTGGAGGATGAACTGAGCGCCCAGCTTATGAGAGCCTCCAGGAAGAAAAAAATGCTGGACGAGATGGAGAATGCGGATCAGGTATCCCAAGGGGAAATAAAACCTTATAATAACCTGAAAGATGAGATGCGGGAACTGTACCAGGCGCTGGACGGAGCCATTTCATATGATCTCAGCTTTTCCGAGGCCAGGGTTTCCGGCACCATTGTTAGGCGGGATATTTCCATCGCCTTTCAGGCCGGATCCTATGAAACGGTGAGGAATATACTGGATAAGATGGCTGAGAGCCAGTTCCGCTGCATTATAAAGGATTTGGATCTCTCTGCCAGCTCCGGCAGGGGAAAATCAGGAGGAATGTCCAAATCAGAGACGATCAGCGCCAACGTGCTGATCACCTATTATGAAACCACTGTCGGCGCTTCTGATACCAACGGCCTTGTATATGAAAAAGAGGCCGCGGCAGAAGGAACGGGAGCAGCCACAGAGTGACGGGTGTAGACCATGAATAAATATTTTTGGCATAAGTTGAGAAGAAATCAGGGCTTTACTCTGACGGAACTGCTGATGGTTGTCGGGATTCTGGCAATTTTATCAGCGGTTTCTTTTCCTGCCGTCATTCATATGAGAAACTCTCTCAGACAGTCAGAACTGGATGAAAAAGCCAGGCAGATTTTCATTACAGCCCAGAACTGCCTGTCCGGCTTAAATCTAAACGGCATTGTGCTGGAGGTTCCGCCTGATGGAAATGACGGATCTGAGATGCCGGAAGATTGGATTCCCTCAGACTACAGCCCTTCTTATGGGTTGAAACCAGATACTTATGCCCTCTGCGATGGAGAGGCGGGCAGTTTTTCCTGGATGAATGACACCGCATTTTCTCCTGCCCTCGTAAGAGAGGATAAAGGCAGTTATGTGATCGAGTTTAACCGCCGTGCCAATGTGGTGTATGGGGTTTATTATTGGGAGAGGGAAGGGGCAGCCTTTCAAAAAGAAAGCCTGTTTTATTATCATGAGAATTTTAACGAGTATGACGGAAAACGTTTGAGAGGGCCTGAGAACAAGAAAAACCGCATGGTTCCGTCTGTTGGATATTATGGCGGTGAGGCTGCGGCGGCAATAGAGGAGCAGAAAGAGGTGGAATTCCAGGTATCCGTCTATAATGAAGAGAGGCTGGAGGCGTCCATATCCATGCCGTCTTCCATCTATCAGTCGGCCATCTTTGATGTGGCCATTTCTTCGAAGACCGACAGCAGCAATGGAAACCGGTACAGTTTCCGTTTGCAAAATGGCGGGATTACTGCGGTGGAACCGGAAGATACCTTTCATAACTCAGACATGATATGGAAAGCGCTTCCCGCTTCCGGAGGGGAGATGAGCGCATCCTATGTCCTCACCCTTGACAGTTTGGAGGAAGGGCTTCATTTTGCCGATCATTTTTCAGGAATAGCCGCAGGCGATGATCTTCATATCACCGTGACCGGTTATTGTTTGGGAAGTGATGCGGTTTATATACCCAAGACCAAAGCAGTGGAGATCAACAGCCTGTTTGCCGGGCTGAGAGGGAGCGACGGAAAGGGAGATGAGGTATGGGTGGAAAATGGCCGTCATCTCCAGAACCTTTCCTACGAAGTATCAGGCTTTGGATATGGTACGGACGGTGCAGATGAATGGAAGTCAGAGTACCCGGTGGTCTGCGCGAAAGTGATGGAAGATATCGATTGGCTGGAACCGGTGTATAACGGCAGATCCTATGATGAAGTCTGTACGGCCAGGCGGGATTTCGGCGCGACTGGACAGATTCATTTTTACCCGATCAGCAACCATAAAACAGATTTGCAGGCATTTATGGGAAATAACCATCAGATAAAGGGAATCCATGTGGCGCAGGGAGCTTCGGTTTCCTATCCTATGGGAAGTGCCAGCGGTTATGCCGGGATGTTCGGCTTTATGGAAGGGCGTCCGTCTGGTGATGGCCGGGATGTTCGGAAATACAATGTTATCCAGGACGTAATGCTTTTAAATCCCCATGTGGAGGCGGTGATTCCGGCAGGAAGCGTCTGGAACAGTTCTTATGCGGGAAGCCTGGCCGGATATCTGGATCAAATGGAGATTTTCAACTGCGGAGCCTTTGTAGACGGGGAAGCGGACGAAGATCTGTCCGATCTCTATGAGAGGACAGGGGTTGTCACTGATTTTGATTATGCCGGAGGCCTGATCGGCAAGTCACGGGATCTGACGGCCGGAAATTCTTTCGCGTCGGTGAAGGTGGCTGCAGGACAGACAGCCGGAGGCTTTATCGGAGCCCTGTCCGGCCGGAGTGAAATTCTGACATGTTATTCCGGAGGGCATACGGTTTCAGGCGCTTATATGGCGGACCGGCCTAATGTGAAGGCGTCCGGTGCGGCCGGAGGGTTTGCCGGTGAACTGGGAGGAAGCGGAAGGGTTGAAAAGACATTTTCGGCCTGCTCCGTGAGTTCACCGCAATGCGGGCCATTTGCCGGAAAATGGGTCTCAGGAGAACATGATCTGCGGCTGGAGGCAACCTACGGGGCCGGAACCGCATTCGCCTCCGGCGGCAATGAGCCGGATATCACTGGCTGCGGCAGCGTGGAAGAGGCTTTGGCTCAGGGGGCACGTAAGGCTGAGAGGATCAATACCTCCCCTTATGATGAGATTTACCGAAAGGATGAAAATGCGGCGTTCCTATATCCGATCTGGCTGGACACTTACCGCGGAGACTGGGCCGGCAGTTCTTTTACCGGTCTGATATATTATGAAAAATATCAGGCCCGGGAAGAGGGCGGCGAGGAATTCGGCTTCTGGTACCCGGATGCCGAAGGAAACGGAAGTTTGAGGGATGATCTGCCGGTAATCAGCGATGGATATGGGTATTTAAGCGATACAATCAGAACCGTAAAAGTATATCCAAATGGTAAAATCCAGGATTCCGGCGGCGGAGCGGAAAGCGGGCCGCCTGACTGGAACGGCAGTGAAATCCGGCTTATTGGCGAGAATGTGCAGGTGGAAGGAAAAAACCAATACCTTTATGCGCTGCCGTGGATCCATATAAGCCACAGAAGTTATCAGGACTTTAACCAGCCCGGAGGCAGGAAGGATTCTTTCTATGATACATTGGCGCTCACTGTGGACGGGGCGGCATTTACCGCGTATTATAATCCTCATTTTGCTAAAACCATAGTATTTACAGAGGAACAGACGAAAGAGAACCCGGGCGCAGCCATTGTCCGCACAGCGCGCCATCTCTATGAGCTGGGGTATGAAGCCGGCCGTGGAGATAAGAACAATACCGGCTATTGGAAACAGGGGTGGGACTATGTGCAGGAACGGGATGTGGATTATGAAACATATCGTGCCGGTGAGACGTACCCGGATGCGGAACATGTGCCGGAAAACCTGAACCAGGGCATGATAGGGAGAAGCAAAACCCAGGTTTTCAGCCAGTCTTATGACGGCGGCGGACACAAAATCAGCAATTTGGTTCTGACAGACGATTCTGTGGGGGCTGTGAACGGCATGGCGCTGTTTGGATTTACCGATGATAACACCAGTTTGAAGGACATGGTTTTGGACCGGATGCAGGTCAGAACCAGGAACCAGTTTACTGTGGCCGGACTTGTATACACAAATTGCGGCAGCATTAAGGATGTAGTACTGATAAGCCCTGACATAGATGCTTCCGGTTCCTATTTGAGCCGGGCGGCCGGGCTGGTATATGAAAATATCAGAAGCGCCAGCATTGAAAATTGTTATGTGATTCCTAAACAGCCGGATGTGGCAGGGGAGTATGAGGACGGTGATCCCCGGCAGTTCAGGCATATCTATGGGGATGACGGTAAAGCTGTTGCGAATAATTATACTAACGCCCGGATTCTGGCATCCGGCAATGCAGCCGGTTTTGTAGGCGAGAATTATGGCACGATAAAGAACTGTGCCGCCGTCGCCGCTGTGACTGCAACAGACAGTGAATATGGAGTGGCGGCCGGGTTTGTATGTACCAATGGAAGCGGTTCTTCCGGCCTGATTGAAAACTCTTATTCCAACTGCTATACTGCGGCAGCCAAAGCAGCCGGTTTTGTCTATATGACCCGTGAGCTGTCAAAGATCAACGGCTGTTATGCGCTGCGCCGCGTTACGTCCACCAGTGCGGACGGCATTGCCGCCGGTTTTTCCGTCGATGACGCCGCAGGGACCATAAGCAATTGTTACGCTGCCGTGAGCTGCGGCTATTGCGGCAGTTACCAGGTACAGCCAAACGGGAATATCCTCTATCCGGACTGCCAATATGCCGGTACACAAGGGCACAGCGCGGAGTTTTATCCATTTTCGGAAAAACCGCAGACGAATTGCTATTATATGGACTGGACGGAGAACTATTCAGAAGAGGGCGCCGAAAAGAGAGGAAACGCAAAGCCGCTTTCTTACGCGGAATTGAAAAAACAGGCCATACATGGTCTTGTATCAGCAGATCAAAACGGCGGGGATACGGTAACATTCAGCAGGATGCTGCCCGGCGTATATCCGTTTCCCAAGGCGGACGGGTTGGTGCAGTACGGTGACTGGCCAAATTATGAATACGTGGGGGCAGAACTCACCTACTTTGAAATCTATAAAGAAGATGGAAATTATGCCGTAGGTTTCTATAATAAGGAGCTGGGGCTCGAATCACTTCAGGATGATAAACACATTTTTATGGATGGATATGGTTTGCTCTTTAACACCGAATATCTGGAAATGGACGGGGTCAATGTTAAGAACCTGATCCAGGGAAATTCATCATCCAATGAAAAGGCATATCTGTCATGGGAAGACTGGAATGGAAATGATAACACCACGGAGTACACTACAAATTATTTGAAGAGCGTATATAATTTAAGGGACAACAGCGGCAAAAAGATCGAAAGAGGGGTCTCCTATTATCAGGATATGGGAGGCAAAAAAACGGCGGTTGGAGTCGGAAGCGGCAGCGGATATCCGGACCAGCCCATTTCGTTAAGCGTCAACAACCGTCCCGGCACTTATTATTTCCGCATTCTGCCGCCTGCGGCTGTGGTAACCAATGCCTATGTTCCCTCTGACAGCGTATACCAGCGCATATCCATCCATGTGGAATCCAATTACTATGATGAGATGGGAGGCGTCAGTTCCGGGATTATTAAAAAGGACAGGGAATTTTATTACTGCCCACATTTCGCCAAATCCAGAATCAGCACGGACGAACGGCCGGAAGATCCGGAACAGTTGTATATCCGTACAACCAGACAATTGTGCACTCTCAGCAGTGATAACCAGGTACAAAACAGCAGCGGAGAGGGGCTGCAGAATTACTATGAAAAATCATTTGTACAGGAATTGGACATTGATCTGGGGAGTGAAAATGACTACGCCTTTTATTATTCCGATACGGCGCCCTTAAATGAAGAGAGGGGGAGGAGCGGATACCGGTGGTTTAACAGCTCCATCGGATCTGAGAAAACGCAGTTCGGCGGCGTATATGACGGAGGCAGCCATGCAATAACAGGCCTGGGGGCATGGAAATCCCGGAGCGGGGTTTTAGAGACCGGAACCTTTAATAAAGTGGATGCCAATAGGGATGTTCCTCTGTTCGGTCATCTGAACGGAGCCCAAGTTAAAGATCTGACGATCAGGGGCGCGTCCATGGTCAGGAAAAATGAGGATTACCGAGGGGTATTCTGCCGCACAGCGTCAGGAAAAACGGAAATCGATCATGTTACACTAGATGAAGCCAGGCTGGAAATCCATGATTTGACAGCAGGAGCGGAAGCGTTCGGGCTATTGGCTGGAACTCTTTCCGGTTCATCCATCAAGGACTGCATTGTAAATAACTCCGTGATAGAATGTCAGACAACACAGGTCAAATACATAGGCGGAGCGGTGGGCCGGCTGACCGGTGGGGGAACCATAGACGGACTGCATATGGACGATGTATCAGTCAAAGGCAGCAGGGCCACCCATCTGGGCGGAACCGTCGGATATATGGACAGCGGGAATGTGCAGGGAGTGAGCGTTACAGGAAAGGGCGCGGGAACCGCGGTCATGGAAGGGGACCGGGCTGTAGGAGGCCTTATCGGCCAGATCAACTCGGGAAACGGAGCGGTATCCGTTGGAAATATCAGCATGACGGGGACGATTACAGTGAGGCAGACCTCTGCCAGCCATAATACGAAGCTGTATGACGGAGCAGGTCTGGCAGCAGGTTTGTGCGAGATCGGCAATTATCCGGTATCCATCTCCGATCTGTGGGTTCAGGGGACGGAGGGTTCCATCCTGGTGGAAAATGCCGGAACCAGCCAATACCATATCGGCGGATTTGTCCTTGGTTCCCTGTATAAATCTTCCGGAGACGGGGTTTTGTGTTCCATAAGCTTTGGAAATATGGGGATTCATGGGGCTTCGCTTGTTACGGCGGATCCAGGCAGGAACAACACTTACTGCGCATATGGCGGACTGATCGGGCAAAACAGCAAGGCGGCAGTTCTGGCTGAAGGGACATCCTGGGATTTTAGCGGGAGCAGTATCTCTGCCGCCGCTGAATCTGGAAAAAACGGCTATCACACCGATTCCGGCATTGCAGGCCTGGCCGGGAAGTTTCTGGAAAAAGGCAGCATGACACTGCCAAAAGAGGTGATCCTGCCCGATATTTCGGTGCATGTCCAACCGGGAGGGAGCATCCCCGTGGCAGGAGTGGTTAATGCCGCAGCCAACCGTGTTTTGACCATTCAGGCCGCGGATCATGAGTACAGCAGCGTCAAGGTCAGTTCCATCATAACAGAAAACTGCCAGAATACAGGCGGCCTGACGCCGGTTCTTACCGATTACACGGTTTTTAGTGGGATCCGTGTGGAAAGCGCGCCATCTGACGGTTTGGTGAAAAGGCCAGGTTATATCCAGGCTGCGGGCAATGCAGGGGGAATCGCAGGCACCATTTCGGCAGGCCCTTCTAATAAGATAAAACAACTGTCTGTCAACGGCCTTCAGATCACGGGCGCCGGAAATGTGGGCGGTTTTGCCGGTACGATAAAGAGCGGGTCCATAGAACAATGTTATGCTTACGCGGATGTAACGGCCTTATGGCCTGCGGATTCAGCAGCCGGAGGATTTGTGGGAAAGATGGAAAACGGAACGATTGACCGGTGTTACGCGTCCGGAAATGTGGCGGCTTATGGAGAAGGCGGAGCGCTGAACGTATTGAAGGCCGGTGGATTCTTTGGGGATGTCACCGCTTCCGGCAGGATAGAGAACTGCTATGCTTCCGGCGATGTATCTTTACGCCGGGCTAACGCCGCGTCAGGATCGGCTCTGGGCGGCTTTGGAGGAAGCATATCATCACAGAAGAGCAGCCAGGTATCCGTGGCCCGGTGTTATTCCGTCGGCGCAGTGGCGGCGGATACTGATCCAGCCGGCATGGATGAAATCCAGACAGCGGAAGCCGGAGGCTTTATCGGGCATCTGTCAATGAGCCGGGACACATTTGCCGTTACAGACGATATGATACAGAATCTGATCCGGATTATGAAGGACGCAAACGTGCATAACCGGAGAACGGACCAGAACGGCAAAGCAGTTTGGAATCTGGATATCGGAATGGATTCGGAAACCAGGGGAATTTTCGATAACAGCAATATTTCCGCCCTGGTATATAATATATTGGGGTATCCGGAATATCCCCGGTGGTTGGAAAGCGGCCGTGAGAACACGAATGAAAAAGCTCCGGTTGAGGAGATAAGAAGCGCCTATGAAATGACATTTGACAGCAGCGACAGGCTGATCCCTCCGTCTGCTGATTCAGATATCAGTTATTACCACACTTTTTTCAAAAAATCCCAGGAAAATGCGCTGATGACCATGTGGGCGGTCAACAAGGCTGGCGGAGGAAAATATCTCTATTGGATTAACGAAAAATCACCGGCAGAGGGCATGGTTTATACAGGATACCGGATCAATCTGGACGAGTATGACCGGGCGCTCACGCAGGAGCCGGAAAATATGGGCAGGCGGCGGGATCTTTTTGAGACAAAGCAGATCAAAGCAGGCCGCTGGGCCAGCGGTTCCTATGACGGAAAACCGTATTTTTATCTGACTGATCTCGGGGGAACCTGGCAGCCTCTGGAACGCGCAGCCGTGTCCGACTGCTTTTTCCTGAGAGAAGATGGTTCGGCGCTGCCTTCCCACAATGCGGAGTACGGCCCTGTGGAATCTGCTGTAGAGCCGTGGACCACAGCACAGTTCGGCCAGGAAATGACGAGAGAAATGAGTGATAAGCAGAATGCGGTTCTGACCGCTATGCGGCCTGCCTTAGAAAATGCGGGACCGGGATATGAAGGATATCCGTTCCCGATGCTGGAGGCAGTGGGAGCAGGGGGTGACGGATGGAACCATACCGGCCTCTGGCCGTTTGGTTACCAGCCATATTATGAAAAAACACCTTAAATTCAGAGAAAGGAGGCGTCCGGCCAATGCTTCAGGAATACATCAAATCAGGAACAGACAAATGGAAAAGCCGCCAGGGCGCCTCTATGGCAATCGCCTTATTATATTTTCTGATCTGTGCCATGGTGGGATCCGTGGTTTTGGCGGCGGCTTCGGCCAACGTCAGCCATGTGAAGATGGAGAAACGCAATGAGGGCAGTTACCTGGCAGTTATGTCCGCAGCCGAACTCCTGAAAGCCCAGTTAAAGGATTGCGCCGGGGAATGGGAAGCGGATCACGACGGACAGGAGACGGCGGCGGACAGCGATAACAGAATGGAATTTAAAGAGAGCATGCTGGATTCAATGCTCATGGAGAATGAGGGGATGGCAGTGAAACAGGCTCTGCTTCAAAGTTTCTATCAGACATACCTGAACTGTTTAAATGATAATGAACTTCAGGTTCCCAAAGACCTGGGCAGCAGCGAGGCACTCAGCCTGACATTTGAAGGGGCGGACGGCGGGGAAATGGACGGCGGCAGTGAGCCGGGAGCGAAGGGAGAAGGTGAAAAATCCGGCGGTTTGTTCGGGTATAGGCTTCCTCCGGTAACCGTCACATTGACCGTGACACCGGATCACGTTGTATTGAGCGGCCGTAATTCCCAGCAGCTCCATGTGACAGCCGTGGCGGATTTTTCCATAGCGGATGAATCATACGGCCAGTATCGGATGAGCATGACCATGGGAGGGCTGATTCATTATACGTTGGAGGAAGAAACAGAGTCTGAAACCGACCCGGACACCGGGATTAAAACAACCACCTATCACTACTGCTCCCAGGTGATCATTTCACCGGATAAACCGCTCATATCAGTGGGCGGGAAGACAGGAGGCGGCAGCAAATGAAATGTGAAATGAACTGTGAAACAAGCCGTGAAATGAACCGTGAAGTAAGCCGTGAAATAAGCCATGATAAGAACTGTGAAACAAGCCGGAAATACAGGCTGAAGGAACAAGTGAAAAATAAGTGGGGGAGCCGGCGCGGAGAAACCTTGGCGGAAGTTCTGGTGGGCATCCTGTTTGTGGCTGTGGCCAGCTCTCTTTTTCTCAGCATGGTGACCGTCTCACAGAAGATTAATACCAATACTCAGAAGGCCGATGACATATTTTATAAGGCCATGTCACAGTTAGAATGTTTTGAATCAGATGGCGAGCTGGTACAAAAGAAAGCGGGCAGCATTACCGTCTCTGTGGGAGCAGGGGGTATTATTTCCCAGGATTACGCTGTAGATTTTTATTACGGAGACGATATGGTATCTTATTGGGCGGTAGCACTGACGGAGGACAAAAAATGACAGGAACGCAGTGTCCGGGTGAGAAAAGAAAAGGACGTTTAGCGGATTGTGCTGGAGTGACTCTGGGGGAACTGATGGTGTCAGTGCTCATCATGTCCTTACTCACTCTGGCCGTAAGCGCAGGTGTGGGAACTGCCGCCAAGGTATACAGGGCAGAAAAGGAATATTCGGAATCCAGAGTTCTGGCCAACAGCATCCTGCTGTCCATGACAGAAGAGCTTCGCTATGCATCCAAACCGGAAATCCTGGAAGGCG
Source organism: Clostridium sp. MCC353 (assembly GCF_018785315.1). GTDB lineage: Bacteria > Bacillota > Clostridia > Lachnospirales > Lachnospiraceae > CHH4-2. Next base: position 92,243 of record NZ_WQPN01000134.1, read on the forward strand.
GCAGTGAAATCCGGTATGACAGCGCACTCTATGGTTCCGGCGTCGTTATGAAGATCCGGATTTTGGAAGGGGACTGGGGAAAACTGGCGCTGGAGTATGACGATGGAAAGGAAGCTTATCCTTATGAGGATAAAACTTATATGGGTTATTGGATCAGAAAAAAGGAAGATAAACCGCTGTTCCGGTTGGGGGATGACGGTTCTTACATAGAGCTGTCTTATGATATCTGCGATTCCAATGGCAAGGTTAAGGCTTCTTTGGAAAATGTCAGGATCAGGCTGCTCAACCGCTGATAACAAAATGTGGGGATGAAGAATGTAATCTCAAACCAACAGCGCGTCTGCGCCAAAAATACTTAGGCATGGAGGGGAAAATGACGGAATTGGAAAAAAATAAGAATAAACACACACAGGGATTTACCCTTGCAGAACTGCTGATTGTGGTGGCTATAATCGCAGTGCTTGTGGCAGTATCGGTGCCCATGTTCATGAGTAAGAAAAAGAAGACTGAAGATACGGTGTGCCAATACAACCGGAAAACCCTGGTCAGACAGATTATGCTGGACCGGATGGGTGATGACGGCCTTTCCGATGCTGATGCGGAAGCGGTTTTGGAAAAGTCAGACGCATACTGTCCTGCGGGCGGTGAATACACGGTGCAGTTAGATGAACTGTATATAAAGGTCATCTGTGATATCCACGGAGCCTCCATGGGTGGAACAGAAGATATCAAAGTCTCGGATACATTTGTCAGTGATTACAGGGATTTTACCGTAGAATATTTAAAAAATCATACCAGTAAGGAAAATAACAATGACCTTATCAGAAAGGCATTTCTTGAAAAATATAATGGAAAATGGCCTACTTTGACGGTGGGAAGCGACTCCTATTCCATTCAGCCATATTATCAGGGAAAAGACCAATCCAAACCTGTAGAGGAATGTGTTTGGCTGTTTGCAAGGAAAGATGAAACTGCGGCCTCCGGATGGCATGTGCCTTATGTTTATAATATCGTGGACGGTAAATGGTATGGGGCCACAAAAACGAACGGATCTCCGGGCGGATCGGCTAATATCGTTTATGATGACATTAAATCTTTGGATGAGGCGATCAAAAACAAGAAGCATGCAAACGGAAAACTCCAGTGGGCTGAAGTGACCGGCTATAAGGAATCGGATTAACTGATCTGGAACTTCCTTACAAGAAGGCATGTATGTATTGGGGCGGCAATGAAAATAGAGAGGGTGGAAAAAGAAAATTCTATATTTTAGTATATTTTTTCTTTTTTTCGGTTAAATTAAAAAATAAGGCAAATGTGCACAGGATCCAGTGATATGATACAGTCATAAGAGGCAGGGAGAGGTAAACCGTAATTGGAAGCGGGCCAGACTGTAAATCTGGTATCCTGGGATTCTGGTGGTTCAAGTCCACCTCTCTCCATTTTGCAGATGTGGCAGAGCTGGCCGAATGCGGCTCCCCGCTAAGGAGTTGACTGGTGAAAACCGGTCCAGAGGTTCGAATCCTCTCATCTGCGTTTTTACTATTTTATAGCAGCCGTCTGAACGGTTGCTTTTACATTTTTAAATGCTATTGTGTCAGTAGAAATTGTGTCAGATATTCTGCTATTGACAGAAGACAGATTTCTGTCTATACTGAATGAAAGATTGGAAAAAGGAGGGAAACCCACATGGCAGTAATAAGAATTTTCAACCAGAAGTCAAGTTATGGGCAGTCCGGTGTCAACAGTGATTCTTCACATTATGACAGCGGACGTTTTGGTGTAACTGAAAATCACTGCCCGGGCGTCCTGTAAAATATAAGTGAAAACATGAGGGCCTGTAGCAGGTCCTTTTTTGTTTCATAGAAAAGTTTGTCCTATGAAACAAAAAAGCCATCCGGGCAGGAACGCACTACGGCGGAAAGGAATTATGCCGCTGAAGCGGCCCGCCGTAGGCGGAGAATCCCGCGAACGGGATTCTTTCTTGATGCTGGAAGAGAGGTAGAATATCATGCATCAGACCATGTTTTCTTTATTAATTATAAATGTATTGGAAAACCACGCCACAAGAGAACATCCCCTGACTATTACGGAGATCACTGATTTTGTAAACCGTGAGTTCGGGGCTTTTGCGTTTGATAAAAAGAGGCTTATGAACCGGTCAACGGTTATGCGGATCCTGGATGCGCTGGAACTTTGGACAGAGGGAAATCTGCTGGATTTCCATGTGGTACAGTGCGGTTCGGATGGGAAAAAAATGTTTTGTTTGGAGAAAATTATATGATATAGACTGCAAAGAATGTCTATGTTATACTTATAAAGCAATGGCAGGACGGCTTGGAGGGGATAGGAGGTGTTGCAAAACTAGCTTATGCTAGATTCGCAGCACCCCCTTTATTTTATATAGAACTAACCATTTTAATGTTTCGGTTTCATATCAATGTTTCCTATTCAGAAAACTCACTCCCCCGTCGCCGCCCTCACCAACTCCAGATCGTTATAAAACGTGAATTTGCTGATCCCCAGCAGCTCGCACACCTGCTCGCTGGACTTGGTGATCAGAAATGCCCCCTTCTTGTCCAGATAGCGGATAAATGCCCGGCGCTCCTCTTTATCCATCTCCGACGGCTCCTTGCCGATCTTAGACTGGGCTTTCTGCAGCAGGTGCTGCAGGAGACTGGTCACATCGTGAGAGAAGACCTCTTGGTCTTCATCCTCTTCCTGAACCGGTTCAAAGTGGTTAAACTGCCTTAGAAAATTCTCAAACTGCAAGGTCTCCGAAATATCATAATTAATGCAAATTGAGCCGATGATCTTCCCGTCGTCATCCTTAATATAGATGGAAGAGGAACGGAGCATATGGCCGTTGGATACAGTTGTGATATAATTGTATCTGGCATTTTCCGTCACTGTACCGCGGAGCACTTCCAAACCCATGTTACTGCCGCAGCCGTTAATGGAGCGCCCGGTCAGATGCCCATTGCGGATGTCCACAATGGTGCTGCTGTAATCCTTCGTGAGATCATGCAGCACAACCTCGCATTTATCACCGAATTGATTCGCAATCAAATCTAAAATTAATCGAAAAAGCGGAAGTTCATCATTGATTGATTTCATCAACATCCTCCTAACAAAAAATTATTATATCATTAATTTTATCATATTGATTATAAAAATTCAATATGATTTGTCGTCGTGAAAAAAAGAAAAATGAAAAAAAGTATGGTTTTATGTTTGCCTGACAAAAAGTAGTGAAATAATTCGATTAATATAAAAAAATAAAATAAAAATCATGAAATACCAAACTAAAATTAATTTTATATGGTAAAATATGGTAATTTTAACCTAAAAAACAGAAAAAAAGTTAGAAATGTGATTGACAAAATATGTCGTATATGGTATTTTAAAATTACAGGAAGAAAAAATAATCAAAAAAATAGTTATATATTATAAAAAGATAATATTATAAAAAGTTAGCAAAAAACAAAAAATAAAATTATATTAAGGAGGTTATTTATGAAGAAAATCGGTTACAAGGCATTGGGTTTACTGGTGGCAGCAGCACTTCTCTCAGGGTGCGGAAAAGGAAACGCTCCGGCTACGGAAAAAGCGGGGGAGCCCTCATCGGCAAAAACAGAAGCGAAGCCGGAGGCGCAGGCAGAACCTGAAGTGATTACTTTCTGGTACAACAACAAGGGCGACGAAGCGCTTCCCTATGAAGAGGCGATCAAGCAGTACAATGCGTCTCAGTCCAAATACAAGGTGGAAGGCCTGAGCGTTACAGACCAGCAGAAGCTGATTGTGGCTCTGGCAAGCAATGAATCGCCGGATATCATCAAGGGTTCCAACTCCAACATCATTACATATCAGGCCAACGGCCTTTTGGAAAACCTTACCCCTTACGTGGAGAAGGAGAGCTACGATATGGACATGTACTCCCCTCAGGCGGTGGAAGCCAACACCATAGACGGACAGGTTTACGCGCTTCCGATCAGCGGTTATTCCATCCAGCTCTATTACAATAAGGATATTTTGGAGGAGATCGGTTACCAGGAGCCTCCTAAGAGCATGGAGGAGATGTACGAGATGTCGGTCAAGGCCACGGTCCTGGATGGTAATGGTAACATCGAACGACTGGGTTACCCGCTGTTCCCGCTGGCCTCTGCAAGACAGGAGCTGATCTATGGTTTCGGAGGACGCTGGTGGGCGGAAGACGGAAAGACCCTGACTCCTGAGTCCCAAGGAGTGATCGAGAGCCTGAAATACAATGTGAAATACCGCGAACAATACGGAGTTGAGAAGGTACAGGCATTTATTGCCACAGCCAATACCAACCGTTACACAGAGCAGGACATGTTCTTCGCAGGCAAACAGTTATTCCGCATCGACGGTTCCTGGCTGCCCACCATGATGAAGAACTTCGGAGCGGAAGTGAATTATGGAATCACGCTGATCCCATCCATGGGAGGAGTTGAAGAGGAACGCGGCGTCAGCCGTTTTGAGACAGGCAGCCTGAGCATACCGACGACTGCAAAGAATAAGGACGGAGCATGGGATTTCATCAAATGGATCACCAACGAGGAAGGCGCCAAAATCATCGATATCGGCGTCGGATATCTTCCAGCTCTGAAGACCTTATATGATGATCCTGACATCCTCGCAATTCCTGGCAACAAGGAATTTATCGAAGCGATCAAGCTGGAACGCGGAATCCAGTATCCGAAGATCAAAGATTATGCGAAATATGTCTCTCTGATTGACGAATATCTCGATTATGTATATAACGGTACGAAAACGCCGGAAGAAGCGATGAGCGAACTGGCGAAACAGGCAAAGAATTTATCATAATCAGATGCCGGAATAAGGGTGCCGCATAGGAAGCTTTCATGCGGCGCCCCTTTTTAAGTATCAGTAAGATAGGAGGTTTTTACTTGAAAAAGAGAGGGCATAAGCTGACCCGGAATGACAGAAATGGTTTTTTATTCGCATTGCCGTGGATTATCGGATTTCTTTGTCTGAGCGTATATCCACTGGCGGCGTCATTTTACTACGGATTTACGGAATTCAATCCCGTTTCAGCTCCGAAATGGATCGGATTGGAGAATTATGTGGATATCTTCCAGGACCCTCTGGTCTGGAAGAGTTTGAAAAATACGCTGTTCATGGCATTTATCTCCACGCCTGTGAATTTGATGATCGCCCTTTTGCTGGCGACGATCGTGACAAAGGAGTTTAAAGGCAGAGGACTGGTGAGGACCATCTTCTTCCTGCCTTCCGTCATCCCCATGGTGGCGGCCACCATGGTGTGGATCTGGATGTTTGATCCCACCTACGGATTTATCAATAATTTCCTGGCCCATATCGGAATCGTGGGGCCGTCCTGGCTGATGGACGCCAGATATACGAAATTCGCGCTGCTGCTGATCGGAAGCTGGACCACGGGCACCACCATGCTGGTTTGCATGGCGGCGCTGCAGGAAGTGTCGGTCAGCTATTATGAATCGGCTCAGATCGACGGGGCCAACGCTGTGCAGCGGTTCTTCTATATCACGCTGCCGTGCATCGCTCATGTGCTGGTCTATCAGGTGATTTTAAACCTGATCAACTCATTCCAGTATTTCCAGCAGGTATACGTCATCACCAGCGCCAGCACGGGAGGCGCAGGCGGAGGCGGGCTGGCCAACGGAGGTCCGGGAAACTCCATCCTGATGTATCCGCTGTATATGTTCCATAACGCTTTCACCTATATGAGGATGGGCAAGGCGTCCGCCATGGCGTGGCTGCTGTTCGTGCTGGTGGCGGTGCTTACCGTAATAATGACTAAAGTGACGAAGAAGGTCACGGATAATGCGGGAGGGGAATGATATGAGATCGAAAACTTATAGAAGAATGATTTATCAGGCCGCTTTCCTTCTGATTGTGGCGGCGGTGTGCGTGATCTTCCTCTCCCCCTTTGTGGTCATGCTGACCACCTCCTTTAAGACGGGAAAGGACGCGTTTATGATACCGGTGAAGGTTTTGCCGAGAAAAGTGGTGTTCGACAACTATCCGGCGGCCCTGTCCACCATACCATATGCCAGGTACATGATGAATACCATATTCATCACCGTATGCTGCGTAATCGGAGAACTTTTGGTGACTCCCATGGTGGCTTATTCCATAGCCAAGATCAACTGGAAGGGATCCGCCCTGATATCCGGTCTGCTGATGGCAACCATGATGATCCCTTATACGGTCATCATGATCCCTCTGTACCGCGTCTATTCCAAACTGGGCCTCACCAATACCTACCTGCCTCTGATTCTTCCCGCATTTTTGGGAAAGCCGTTTCACATCATCATCATGAGGCAGTTTTTTGCAGGAGTTCCCAACTCCATCATCGAGGCTGCCAAGATCGATGGGGCCAATGAATTCCAGAGATATTTTACCGTGGCCCTGCCGCTGTGCAAACCGGCGCTGACCACCATAGGAATCTATGCGTTTATGAATGCCTGGAGCGACTATCTGGCGCCCATGATCTATATCAACAAGCCTGAGAAACTGACATTGTCTCTGGGGCTTCAGCAGTTCATGAGCGAATATACCGTAAAATGGACGGAACTGATGGCCGCGGCCGTGATTTTCGTACTGCCTGTCATCGTGTTCTTTATGATATTCCAGAATAATTTCGTGCGCGGCGTGGCTACCAGCGGTTTGAAGGCATAAATTCAAAAAAGGAGAAGAAGCGGATGAGATTAACAGAGGAACAGTTGGAGGCATTGGAAACGCCGTGTATTGTGATTGATGTGAACCAGGTCCGGCAGAACGTCAGAGCCATGCAGGCGGCTGTGGGCGAAGCGGGCTGCGCTCTGAGACCGCACATTAAAACGCACAAGATGGCCTATTTCGCCCGAATGCAGCTGGAGGCCGGAGCTTCGGGGATCACCTGTGCCAAGGTCAGCGAGGCGGAAGTCATGGCGGACGGCGGAATCGGCGACATCTTCATCGCCTATCCCCAGATCGGCAGCTTCCGCATCATGCGCTGCGTCGAACTGGCAAAGCGGGTCAAACGGCTGATTGTGGGCGTGGACACCCGGGAAGGTGCGGTCAGACTCAATGAGGAGGCGATGAGGTCCGGCACGGTCATAGAGGTGCGGCTGGAGATCGATACGGGCGCGGGGCGCACCGGCGTGCCTCTCTCGGATGCGGCGGCCCTGGCTGAGGAGATCGCCGGGATGGACGGGCTCAGACTCACCGGTATCTATACATTTAAAGGGTTGATTTACAAAGGGAAGACCACAGACGACAACGCTTTGGCGGCTGCGGAAGAAGGGGAGCTCCTGGAACAGGCGGCCAACGCTTTGGCTGAGGCCGGAGTGAATGTTACAGAGATCAGCGGAGGTTCCTCTCCTACGGGAGTGGAAGCCGCCAGGACGGGAAAGCTTACGGAGGTGCGGCCGGGAACCTATATCTTTAAGGACCAGCTGCTCTGCTGCGAACATGTGGCGGAGCCGGAAGAGATCGCAGTCCGGTTTGCGGTTACGGTGGTGAGCACGCCCCATGACAGTTATGCGGTGATCGACGGAGGCAGCAAGACATTTCCTTCCGATATCGCGTTAAACACGCCTCCTTTCTATTATAAAGGTTACGCCGCAGTGGAGGGGCGGCCGGATCTTACGCTGTCCCGGATGAATGAGGAACACGGCATTGTCACGGCGGCCGGCGGGAAAACTGGATTAAAGGTTGGGGATACGCTCCTTCTCGTTCCCATCCACGTGTGCACGGCTGTTAATATGCATAATTACATATATCTGCTGGATGGAGAGAACATAGAAAAAATGAAAGTGGATGCCAGAGGGATGGTCGTTTAAACTACAGGCATTGGGTTTGCGGAGGCGCAGTTGATCAATGAATAAAAAGAAACTTCTTATTAAGAATGGTATGGTTTATGACGGCACGGGTTCTGCGGGCAGGCTGGCGGACATCCTGGTGGAAGGGGACAGGATCGCACAGGTGGGAGAGCACCTGCCCTGCGATGGGGATCAGGTGATCGATGCGGAGGGATATGCTGTGACTCCCGGATTCATCGATATTCACCGCCACTGCGATATCGCGCCGTTTACAGACCCGGATTTCGGGAAACTGGAGCTGGCCCAGGGCATCACCAGCGCTGTGGCCGGAAACTGCGGGCTGTCGCCGGTTCCGACTTCAGAAATGTCCAGGCAGAAGGTATATGATTATATCGAGCCTGTGGTGGGACGGATTCCCCGTTCGATGGCGTTTGAGGACTACGGCGCATACACAGAGGCGCTGAGGCGTCAGAGCCTGCCGCTGAACATGGGATTTTTAGCTGGAGCCGGAGCCGTGAAATCAGCGGTTAAGGGATTTTCCAGGGCTCCGTTTACAGGAAAAGAGATGGAGCAGGCGGTGTGGTTTGTGAATGAGGCCATGGAACAGGGCGCGTTCGGGATGTCCATCGGCATCATGTACCAGCCGGAGTGTTATTCCACGCAGGAGGATTACATAGAATTGGTGAAGCCTGTGGCAAAACGGGACGGCATTCTCTGCACTCATATCAGGGGAGAGGGGGACAGCCTGGTGGAATCCGTGTCCGAGGTGATCGGAATCGCAAAAGCTTCAGGCGTCCGGTTGAATATCAGCCATCTGAAGGCTACGGGAATTTCCAACTGGAACGACAGAATCTGGAAGGCAATCGATAAGATCGAAGAGGCCAGGGCACAAGGCGTGGAGGTGACCGCTGATTTCTATCCCTATACGGGAGGCGCGACCACCCTGTTATCCCTGTTACCTCCGTCGGTACTGGGCGAGGATATGCAGCAGACCGTGAAATTTATGGAGACAGAGGCAGGAAAAAGGAAATTAAAAGAAGAGCTGCGCAGACAGCACCAGGGCTGGGACAATATGGCGGCCAGCATCGGCTGGGAGCGGATTTTAATCAGTTCCGTATCCAGGCCGGAGCATGGGGCTTATCAGGGCAGAACGGTTAAGGAGGTGTCCGAAAGCCTGGGATATGACTCGGAAGAGGATTTCATCGCGGAACTCACAGTATCTGAGGAAGGAAAGGTGGGTATCATCGTGCTCAGCATGTCCATGGAGGATGTGGAACAGATCGCAAAGCTGCCTTACACCATTCTGATCTCCGATTCCCTGTACGGGGGAGGCGGAAACCCACATCCCAGACTGTACGGGGCATTTCCCAGATTTTTAAGAGAAATGGTGCTGGAAAAGAAAATAATGCCTCTGGAGCAGGGCATCCGCAAGATGACCGGCCTGCCCGCCCAGAGGATGAAGATGAATAAAAAGGGAATTCTGGCGCCGGGCTGCGATGCGGACATTTTGGTATTTAAGCCGGAAGAATTGAGGGACCGGTCGGATTACAGCTGTTCCGGAAAGCTCTCGGAAGGGATCGCATGGACGGTTTTAGGCGGAGAAGTGACCACGGGCCGGAATTCAGGACAGGGCCGTGTGCTGGAATTTGGAAAATGTTAAAGGAGGAAGGAAAATATGGACGTATATGAAAAGATGAAAGAACTGGGTATCACACTGCCGAAAGCTCCGGAGAAAGGGGGCAGTTACTCCCCGGCCAAGCGTTTCGGTTCCGGACTCGTCTACATCTCCGGCTGCGGTCCTGCCATAGACGAACCGGTTAACGGCAGAATGGGGCGCGATTTTACAGTGGAAGAGGGAAAAGGTTTCGCCAGAAACAGCATGCTGAATGTGCTGGCAGTGCTGGAGCGTGAGATCGGTGATCTGAGAAAGGTAAAAAATGTGGTGAAGATCCTGACATTTGTGGAGAGCTCAGAGGATTTCCTGGACCAGCCGGCGGTGGCCAATGGGGGAAGCGGACTGTTGGAGGAGCTGTGGGGAAGCGAGATGGGGCTTCCGGCCCGTTCCGCCATCGGCGTATACGTGCTTCCCGGCAACATACCGGTGGAGACAGAAGCGATATTTGAAGTGGAAAATGATTGATCGAAGAGAGGGATAATGAGATGGACAGACAGTTTGAAAAACGTTTAGAGGAATCCATGTGGATACACGTTCCGCTGACTGTGGATGAGAGCAAATCCATAGAGCACAGAAACAGCAGGAAGAAGATTTTAAACGACGTCAGGGTGTGGGATGAGCAGAGCATGGAACCCTGGACATTTGACGGAGAAGGACATGCTGAAATTTCACCGGAAGGCACCCTGGTGCTGACCACCGGTTCCAGGGCGGATCACTGGCCTGAGAATGAGGTGAGGGCCGTGGACGCTGCTAATGGATATTACGCCACCTTCGGCTCCTATATCGCAAAGCTGAATGTGAAGGATATGGACATGTCCAGGGGAAACCGGATTTGGTTCCAGGTAAAACCCATGTGTCCGGGACTTCACAACCCCATCATCCGGGCCGGCTTCGTGAACAACGGGATCGAGAAGATACCGGACGCCTATTCCAGAGAGGGATTTAACGCCATCAATCTGAAGAATTACCAGTGGAACATCTGTATCTGGGAGATCGATTCCATCGCCCATGATAAGATCGAAGAGCTGTCCTTCAATGTGCACCGGTACGGACAGGAGCTGAGCGGGGGAGAAGAGCTGCGGTTTGAGCTGAGGGATATCCGCTTCCAGGAGGCGGAATATGTCAACGTGGTTCACGGCTGGCAGTGCAGGGAGGAAACAGCAGTATTTTCCACGGCCGGATATTTTAAAGAAGGTGTGAAAACCGCTGTGGCCAATACAAAACAAACGGAATTTGAGGTGGTGGACGCGGACAGCGGGCAGAGCGTATATCGCGGGCCCATAGAGCGCAGGATCGCCAGATATGGGGAGTTCGGGGTGATGGATTTCACGGAGGTGAAAGAGGACGGAGTGTATTTCCTGCGGTTTGGGGATTATGAGAGCGAGGAATTCCCGATTTCCGATACGGCCATGGATGAAGTGGTATGGAAGCTGGTCAACTTCCTGTTCGGAGAGCGCTGCGGTTACCCGGTGCCCCAGAAACACGGAACCTGCCATGGCGACGTGTATGCAGAGCACAATGGACTGAAGCTGGCCTATCAGGGAGGATGGCACGATGCGGCCGACGTATCCCAGCAGACTATACAGACGGCGGAAGTGACCCACTCCATCCTGGAGACCGCCCAGGCGGTTAAGGGCAGAAATCCCATGCTGTACAGAAGGTTGATGGAAGAGGCCAACTGGGGCCTGGACTTCGTGCTCCGGATGCGCTTTGGAGACGGCTACCGGGCTACCGGGGCGACGATCCGCCGCTGGACCGACGGCATGCTGGGCAATATGGACGACTGTGAAGCCAGAGTGCACAACCGTTCCTTCGACAATTTTGTGATGTCTGGTCTGGAAGCCTATGCGGGAATGGCATTTGCTAAAGAAGACCAGGCCCTGGCCTGGAAATGTAAGGATGCGGCCAGGCAGGACTACGGCTTTGCCCTGGAGCGGTTCCGTCTGGTGGGGATGGAGGAACCGTATCTGAAGGAACACACAGCATCCGCCAGCCTGTCCCAGTATTACGCGGCGGCCGGATGGGCGGCGGCCCAGATCTACCAGGCGACAAGAGATCCGGAATACATCCCTCTCATCGCGGAGTTTATTAATAAAATGGCCGCATGCCAGGAGACGGACAATGAAAAGCTGTCCATTCACGGATTCTTCTACCGGGATGAGAGCAAAAAGGCCATCGTGCATTTCTCCCACCAGAGCCGCGACCAGATCTTCGTGCAGGCGCTTTGTGAGGCGTTAAAGGCTCTGCCGGACCATCCGGACAGGGAAAAATGGGAAGCCGCAGCCAGGTTGTATGGAGACTATCTGCTGGCATTGACAGAATATACGGCGCCTTACGGGATGGTTCCGGCCGGAATTTTCTCCGAAACAGAGGCGGATGACGTGGAGACCTTCCAGCTGATCCATCCGAAGGTGGATTACGACAGGGAGAGGATCAACTATATCGAGCAGTTAAAACAGGGGGTTCCTTTAGGAAATGGATATTACCTGAAATGTTTCCCTGTCTGGTTTTCCTACCGCGGCAATTCGGCCCTTCACCTTTCTATGGGTAAAGCGGCCTCCCTGCTGGGAGCTTATTTCAAGGATGAGAGGCTGACCCAGGTGGCAAGAGAGCAGCTGTACTGGACCGTGGGCAAGAACCCGTTCGGCCAGTCCATCATCTATGGAGCGGGCAGCAGTTACGGGCAGCAGTACACCGCGCTTTTAGGTGAGACCGTAGGAGAAATCCCTGTGGGAATCCAGACAAGAGCCAATGAAGACCTCCCCTATTGGCCGCAGGCTAATATCGCGACCTACAGGGAGGTGTGGACCACTCCGGTGGGCCGCTGGCTGTGGATTGCGGCAGATCTTCTGTAAAATAGCGGACAGACAGAGGCTGAATGATTTGAAATGGAGGAATAATATGGCGGAAAAGATGAAGCAGTACATAGAGGAACAGCCCGGGGTGTGGGCTGGGATATTAGAGGAAAGGGAGGCCCTGACCGGGCCTTTCCTTGAGAGGATGAAGGGTAGAAGGGCATCGCGGATCGTGCTGCTGGGATCGGGAAGTTCCATGAACGCGTCACTGGCGGCAAAAGAACTGTTTGAAGAGCTGCTGGGTGTGGAGACCAGGGTTTTGATGCCCACCCGTATGGGGCATTGGTTTTCTGAGCCGGAAGATACGCTGGTGATCGCCGTGTCCCAGTCGGGCAGGAGCACGTCCACCATGTATGCGGTGAGGGACCTTCAGGCGAAGGGGTATGAGGTGACGGCCATGACTTCGGACGGGGACTCCCCGCTGGCAAAAGCCTGTGACGGGCATATCCTGATCGGCTGCGGTCAGGAGAGCGTGGGTCCGAAGACAAAGGGCATGACGGCCACTGTTCTCACCCTGTATGTAACGGCCATGGGGCTGGCAAAGCTGTGGGGGGAAAAAACAGAAGCGGAACTGGACGTTTACGTGGACAATCTGAAGCTGTCCTTCGCTTATGCGTCTGAAAATACGGAAAAATGTTATGAATTCTGTGGACGGCATGTGACAAAAATGGCCTCCTACCCTCATTTTACCTGGGTATCGGACGGAGAAGGATATGCAGTGGGTATGGAGAGCGCCCTGAAGGTGCTGGAAACCCTGTATGTGCCGGCCTTTTGTTATGAATTTGAAGAATATCTCCATGGAGTGAACAATACCATCGGGCAGGGAGAGTGCTATTTCTGGATTCCCTCCACCGATGAAAATGCGGACCGCATGGCGCGGCTGCGGCGGTTCTGCGGGGAAAAGGGCTGCGACGGTTATCTGATAACCTCTAAAAGCCTGACGGAAACGGATGAAAAGACGCTCTGCCTGAAGGGCAGCGGCATGTGGTATACCCAGCCGTTTGAAACCATGATATTTGCGCAGGTGTTGTCGGCGGTGGGATCGGAGGAGAAGAGGATCGACTGCGACAAGCCGAAATTCCCGGAATTCTATCAGTTTATGAATACGAAGCTGTAAAGGGACGGCAAATATGATTCTGACGGCCAGTCCGTCCGACTGGGCGGAATGCTTCGTCATGGAGGAGAAATATGAGAGATCGGATGCGCTATTGGATTGGAATGGATATTGGCGGCACCACGGCCAGAATGGGAATACGGCTGGAAGGCCGGACGGAGATCATGAACTTTTCAGGCACGGGCTGCACCCTCAATTCCAACAGCTATGAAACCTGCAGGGAGCGCTACCGGGATATTACCTGGAAGGGGCTGCGCTCCATGGGGCTGGAGGTGAAGGACTGCGCCGGGATCTGCGTGGCCGCCAGCGGCATCGATAATCCGGCGATGAAACAACAGTGCAGGGGCCTGTTTCTGGAGCTGGGATTTTCAAAGGACAGGCTGCTTGTGATCAACGACTGCGAGGTGCTGCTTCATCTGAAAAAAGAGCCGGGAGCGGTGCTTCTGGCCGGTACTGGTTCCATCGCCATGGCCAGGCACAGGGACGGAACCATAGTCCGCAGAGGCGGCTGGGGCAACCTGCTGAGCGATGAGGGCAGCGCCTTTGATATTGGTGTGGAGGTGCTGCGGGCCGCCGTTAACCATCTGGACGGGCGGCTGCCGTGCCCAGCTCTCTATTCCCTCTTTTATGAGGCCATTCCCATACGGGAGCCGCTGGCATTGAACGCATATCTTCTGAAGAACTGTGCCAACAAGGCGGAAGTGGCCAGGCTGGCGCCTTTGGTGGAGGCTGCGGCCGGAGAGGGGGACGTGGCGGCCCTGGATATCATCGAGAGGACGTCCGGGAAGCTCTGCAGTCTTCTGGAGAGCGCGCTGGCTCAGAGCGGGGAGACGGTAAAAGCCATGAAGGAATTGGGAATACCTGTGGTTTTCTGGGGCAGCGTCATGGTGAAAAATGAGAGGATACGGGAACGAACGGGCCAACTGCTAAGGTCAGGCCTGGGCCTGGACTTCACCACCTCACAGACGACTGCGCTGGAATATGCGGTGGAAGCTGCAAAGCTGCTGTAGGGAAGTTTGATTAAATGTCGTGATATGGAAAAACGACCGTATGAGAAAGGATAATAATATGAGAAAGATCGTGGATGGACACAGCCATTTACATGGCGGTTATACGGGATTGGAAGCATTTTACAGGGATACGGAGGAGCTGATGGAACGCACAGGCTGTTCCCAGTTCGTGGTGGCCAGTGTGCCGCAGTGGAATCCGGAATATATCTCCCAGAATCCCCTCACCATGCTGTTTAAGATGAGAAATCCGAAGAAAGTTTTTGCCTACGCCGGTTTCGACTATTATACGCCGGAGGGCATCTGCCCCAAGGACTTCACCGGTCAGGTGAAGCGGTATATGGAGATGGGATATGACGGCATAAAAATGATCGAGATGAAACCTATGATCCACAGGGATTTAGGGAAGTCATGGATCAGCAAGCCGTGTTATGAGGAGATGTTCTCCTATCTGGAGGAAAAGCAGATTCCGCTGCTGATGCATGTGAACGACCCGGAGACCTTCTGGAGTGCTGACACCTGCCCTGATTTTGCGCTTCAGAAGGGGTGGCTGTACGACGACGGAACCTATGCGGAGAAGGAGGAGATCTATCAGGATACCCACAAGGTTCTGGCCGCTCACCCCAGGCTTCAGGTGGTGCTCCCTCATTTTTATTTCCTTTCAGATGATATCGGGCGGTCAAAAGAGGTGATGGAACGGTTCCCCAATGTCAGGTTCGATCTGACTCCGGGAGTTGAGATGTATGAGAACTTCACGAAAATCCCGGATCAATGGCATGATTTCTTCATCAAATACGCGGACCGGATTCTATTTGGCACGGATAACGGGGGCCTGAGCGGAGACGGCATGACTCCGATGAAGGAGAAGATTGAATATGCGGAGCAAAATGTGAAGAATATCCGCCATTTTCTGGAGACTACCGACGATTTTGAAGGATACGGTTTTCCGATCAAGGGAATCGGGCTTCCCGATGAGGTTCTTGAGAAGATATACCATACGAATTTTGAAAAAATGACGGGCATGGAGCCTGTGGATGTGCAAGTGGACCAGGTGCTGGAATATACGGAGGAGCTGGTGGAGCTCTACCGCAGAGGGAACAGGATGAAGTATCACGAGATATCGTATCCGCTGCTGCTGGAAGTCTATGAGGGCCTGAAAAAATACAGATAGGCGATGAGGAAGAAGATGGAAGAGAAGAGGATATTGTTTTTAGGGGAGAGCTATACGGGAACCTTCACCTATGTCCGCGGCGCAGATTATGTGACCCTGCCCGCCTATTCTGATGGGAAGGGGGCCGGGTTCTGCAGCATGCTCAGACAGGGCGGATTTTCCGTAACCCACATGATGACCCACGATGTGGTGGAACATTTTCCTGTGACCATGGAAGAGATGAAGGAATACGATGCGGTAATTTTAAGCGATGTGGGCAGCAACACCATGCTGAAAAACCCATCTACAGGAGTGCGGGTTAACCGCTTAAAGCTCCTTCGCGATTATGTGTACCAGGGAGGCGGCCTTTTGATGTGCGGCGGTTATTTCAGCTTTTCCGGCATCGGCAACACAGCCAGATACGGCATGACCCCTCTGGCTGAGGTCCTGCCTGTGGAGATGCTAAACTGGGACGACCGCATGGAATGCCCGGAAGGCGTGCGCCCGCAGGTTCTTTTAAAGGATCACCCCACCGTAGAGGGCCTGCCCGCAGACGGATGGCCGATCCTCTGCGGCTACAACAAAGTAATGCCGAAACCAGGCGCGGATGTGATCGCATCCTTTGGAAATGATCCTTTTCTGGCGGCCATGGGCTTCGGAAAAGGGCGGGCCTATGCGTTCACCTCCGACTGCACGCCCAATTGGGCTTCGGAGGAGTTTCTGAGCTGGGAAGGGTATGCGCGGCTGTTTACAAACATTGCGGAATGGATCTGTGGAAGGTAAAAGAGATTGAATGTTCCCCGCATATGAAGCCGGTCCGAAGACATTCCAATTTGAGGATTTATTTTTACTGGTATGTCGATAGAGATGGAAACGGGGAAAAAGTATTGAGAGATAGAAAATAGGGTTGCCGCAAAATGAATTTGACATTCATTCTGCGACAACCCCTTTTCCTTTAACCGTCTGCCCGTATCCTCAATTCCACCTTCCCCCCCATAAAAGTTACCAAACACCTGTAAATCTCATGTTTCCAGGCTGACCGCAATCTCTGGTCTTCAATGGGAATGCTCTGAATTTCAACTCCACATTCTCCTGTGATCCGGCATTCTCCCAGACTGCCCACTAAAAGAACCTTCGAACCGGCATCCCAAACCGGTTTCTCATAGGTCATCAATGACAGGACGGCCGGCGACAGAGAACCGTCATAGGAATCCGTGATCACAATCTCTTTTTCCTTGTAAAGTTCCGCTTTGCGGATATAGGATTTGATCCGTTTATCCGGGTACGCATCCGCAATATCCATGGTGATAAAACTGTAATCTTTACCTAAAAGATAAGCCACGTCTTTGGCCTTATAATCCGCCCCGTTCATTTCCATCGCCCCGATCCCGCCGCAAAAATCCGCTGTGTATGCGTAGGGCGCAGCTTCCAGGTCGGAGAGGCTGCATCCTGAAAATGTGGGCAGGTTATGATACTGTGACTGCATGGTCCATATTTCATAACGCCGGGGCGAAAATGTTTTTCCAGTATAGCTTTCAACGCCGATATCTATGAATAAGGGCTTCCCATCCTTATAAACGGTAAAGCTGCCTGTGTCATTGTGGTTGTGGCTGTCGTCATTGCCTCCGGCTTTTACGGCAAGGCAGAAGCGGCTGTCTCTGGAGATAAAAAGGCCGGTGCTTTCATAATACAGGTCCCCGTGGGGGATTGGAGGATTTTTGCCATATGTGATCATTTTTTCATGACAGGCCAGGGTTTGGAGGCGGTAAAACAGGTTGTGCTCCCTGGTGAGAAGCGGGTCGTCGCTTTTTTGGTAGTCAGAGGCGGCCAGTTCCATCAAATCTGAATTTCGGGTTCTCAGGCCGAACAGGAATTCCCTTGCATTGCATCTTCCGGCCACCGGGGAGCAGTCGGAAAAATTAACATAATAAATATCATCAATATGCACATTTACAATATATGCGGCGATATTCTTGATTTTATTATTTTCATACAGAGAAGCGAAGGCATTGCCCGTTATCCCGTTTAGCACCTCCATGCAGTTGAACAGGCACAGCCCGGCGTGTCGGTAATATTGGGCGCCCTCGTCGCAGCAGCCGTCCTCCCCGTATTCCTCCAGAAAATAATCGATGCTCCGGCATGCTTTGGCCAATATGGCCTCCTCCTTTTTTCCATTCCCGTCCGTATTCCGCGTAAATGCGGCCAGCAGCACGTTCTGGGTACACCAGACCGTCCAGTTATTCAGCGGTTCCCTGCCGTTTCCCATCCACCAGAAATGTTCCGTCAGATAGGGGGTGAAGATTCTGGTTTCCAGATTGTGGTCAATCATCTTTGAGATGGCAGGGCTTATGGACGCGAATGCTTCTCTTAACAGAAACTCGGCCAGGGCCAGCACCGCGCCTGTTTCCGCGCAAAACAGGTCGATGACCGGACGTGTCACATCGGGAAGGGGAAGCTGAGGGGTATCCCGGATGTAGGAATTGTGTGCGGGAAGCTGCCAGCCGCTTTCCCCGCAGATGGCGAAAACCCCGTTTATGATATCGTCCATGAAACGGCCTTTGTTTTCCACGCATTCGGCCAGCACCAGGGAATTTAAGGCCGTGCGGCGGTCGAAGAGCTTGGTTTCATAGTTTACGCGGTTTCCATTTCTTGAAAACTCCATATAATCCCCGGCAGTGAGAACCGGATAGCTGTAGTTCAAATATAATTCCCCGTCTTTTATGAGTCGCTGTTTTAAAGAATTGTCCAAATGATTCCAAAAATCCCGGTCCTGGACAGGAGAGGATGGGCGAAAGAGAGACAAGGGGGCGGTCAATTGTTCTGCGATTTCTGTAAACATGGTTATCTGCTCCTTTTATACGGCATAAAAATACCGCTGATCTGTACTTTAATTTAATACCAGATCAGCGGTATTTACAATGAAATATTTACAGATATAGATGCAATTTTTCACTGAATTTTTATGCCAGCCCCCTGTTTTTCCAGCCAGGGGCGCCTTGCGCCGTTAAAATGTCATGGGGCCGGTCAGATGGGCCTGGACATATTCCCGGGGAGAGATGCCCTCCACCTTTTTAAATACTTTGCTGAAATAAAAAGCGCTTTCAAATCCCAGCATGTCCGCCACTTCGTAGATTTTCATATTTTCTTCCAGAAGCAGATTTTTTGCCTTTGCAATCTTTTTCTGGGTGATGTACTCTGAAAAACCGATATTACAGGATTTCTTAAAAAGGGCGCTCAGATAATTGGGGCTCAGCCCAAAAACGGCGGCAACCTCGTTTAAGGTGAGCCGTTCCTCCACATGGTTGTTGATATATTTTTGGACATTGGTGATCACATGGTCTTTATAGGTTTTTCGTTTGCTCTGAAGAACCTGGTTGAGCCCGCTTCGGAAGGTTTCCAGCCATTCGTTGACCTGGTCCACATTTTTCAGCTTATAGATGGAACGGTATCCGTCGGTATGGCCGGAAAAGATCTGATTCATGGTTTCTTCGCCGTCCGGCAGCAGGGAAATTGCCAGATACAGGATGTTGCAGGCCCCGTCCATAGCCTGAAGGTAGCGGAGCGGGTGGGAAGCGAAGAGCTCAGTGATCTGTGCGATGGCGGTGTTCAGCACATCCGTATCGAATTCTTCAAACGCTTTTGTAAGGGCGTCCTTAAACAGCGCCAGATTGAAGGAGTTTTTAAGGACGTCTTCCGTGATGCTGGAAAATGTCATGATCGGGCTGTCAGGAGATGCCATGTTAAACGCCCGCCTGGCCTCCTGATAGGATTCGCTGATTTTCAGCGGATCTTCCGCAATGCTTCCGATTCCGGCAGTCAGCCGGACAGAAAAATAGTTATATACCATATGGCAGGTATTGTCTAGGGCTTCCTTGAGGGAACTGAGGCTCAAATCCTTTTTGGAAGCGGAATAGAAAATCACGGCAAAATGCCGCTTGTCCAGGGAAATGATATAACAGGCCAGGTATTTTGATAAAATTTCCCGGGTCATCTGCAGGCTGCTGGAATACAGGTTTACCTGCTGGGCCGGTTCCATGGAATCGGCTTTTTCGCTGTAGATTTCCCCGTGGCAGGCGATATAATACAGATCCGTGAAATCCAGTTTCAGATCTTTTGCCTGTATTTCAAACTGTTCCCTGCTGTCAAACAGGTTGTAGAGAAGCCGCATGAGGAATTTGTCGTTGTAGTTCTGCAAAAGGGGCCGTCCGCCTTCTTTTTTGTAGGCCTCGCTGACCTTTAAATCCTCCAGCCGTTCAATTGCCCGCTTTACGGAATCAGTCAGGGATTGGGCGTCCAGTTCCAGCTTTATCAGATAATCCACGGCCTGATAGGACAGGGCTTGTTTGATCAGTTGAAATTCTTCGTAACTGGTGAGAAAGATAAACAGGGGGATGGGTCCGTAAGTGTCCCGGCATGTTTTTGCCAGATCCAGTCCGTTCATGATGGGCATTTTGATATCGGTGATCACCAGTTCAGGCGAATATTCTTTGATAAGCTTTAACGCCGCTTCTCCGTTCATCGCCGTCCCACAGATTTCAATCCCGTGTTCCGCCCAGTTTATCATAGATTTGATGCCGATCTGAACCAATGGTTCATCATCCACAATTAAAAGTTTAATCATTGAATCCCTCCTTTTCCCTGTTCCGCCTCAGCTATGGAATAGGGGAGTATGATAGATACGGTTGTGTATTCGCCAAGCCTGCTTTCAATCTGAATGCCATAATCAGGTCCGAAATCATATTGAATCCGTTTGTTCACGTTGCCGATACCGACCTGTTTAAAAAAGTCTGCGCTGGGGCTGGCTCCCCCTGCCAGGACCTTGGAAATGGCTTCCTCCGTCATGCCTACCCCATTATCCGTGACCGAAATTTTCAGGGCTGGGGAGGAACCGGGCCCGCCCGCTTTTTCCGCTTTTATTATGATTTTTCCCGCGCAGCCCTTTGGTTCGATGCCGTGGAACAGGGCATTTTCCACCATGGGCTGAAGGGTGAACCGGTGAAGGCGGCATTGGTACAAGTCTTCCGATTCAATCTGATATTCAATGGAAATGCTTCCGCCATAACGGTACTGCTGGATTAGAAAATAATCCTTAACCAGTTCCAGTTCTTCTTTTAAGGGGATCAGGGAAGCGGTTCCTTTTGAAATGTTTTTCATCAGCCGGGCTAAGGAAGTGGTCATCTCCGCGATGCCGGGGGCATTTTGTATGGTGGCCATCCATTTGATGGAATTCAGCGTATTATACAGGAAATGGGGATTGATCTGGCTTTGGAGAATCTGGTATTCCAGGTCCTTTTTCTGTTTCTCATCGTCTACCCTTTTATCCATCAGGGTTACCACGTTCTCGGACATTTGGTTAATGCCCCGGCCGATCACTCCGAGTTCATCCTCCCATTCTATGGAAGGGTCCCTGGCGAAATTGCCGTGAGAGATTCTGTCAATCGTACCCCTGAGTTTTTGTACCGGCTGGCTGATCGCCTTGTTCAGCAGATAGATGAGGAGGAATGCCATTAAAAATATGGTGACCGCAATCACGGCTATGAGCAGCAGGTATACATGTTTCTGCATGTTGTAATTTTTTTCCGACAGCACCAGCGAAATCGTCCATCCGTTTTCATTTAAAGGGCTTGTGACCATACGCCTTTTGCTGCCGTCCGGCAGTTTCACCAGGCTGGCCTGGCTGTTTATGGTATTGATGCTGATATCCCTAAGAGATTCACAGAGCAGAGGATCTTCGGTGAATCCCCCGTTTACATATTGATAGGAATGGCCGCCGATGGTGATATAGAGATGGCTGTCCTCTTCCAGTGGAAACGAATTTAAATAGGAACTGATCAGTTGGTCGGAGATGGCAAAGTAAGTCCATCCTACGATTTCGGAATTATACTGGTTGTAAACAGGCCGGATAATGGGCAGAATCTTTTTGGTTTCTGAAGTTGAAAAAGGATCTTTGACAAGCCCGGGCCATAAATACCCTTTTGCATTGTAGATATCTTCAAAAAAATCGGTATAATGGATAATATCAGCGGCATCCGGCGTCAGGGAGCTGGCCGTATCTGAGATTTGAAGATAATTCCGGCAGTTGAGGGGGCTTACGATCACCCTTGTTATGTAATTGTGGGAATTGGTGTTCCGGTATTCCTCTTTCAGCCGTTCATAGGCGCTGAGAGCCACCATTCTTAAATAGGAATTTTCAGATGAAATGGAAGGCATCTTCGTTTGGTTTTTAAATGCGTCCAGATAGCGGCTGATATCCGGGTTGGAAGTGCACCATTCGTTAAAGTTGATAATGCTGTCCATGTTTGTGGAAACATTATGGGAAACCACCTGCAGATTGTATTCCGCCGATTGGATTTGGTTCCGTATCAAAAAGGTCTGAAAGACACAGAAACAGATGGTGACGGTTATGGCGGCGATTATCACTGTAAAAGCGCCTGTACAGGCGATAATTTTTCCGCGGATTGTCTTTGGCATCATACGTTTTATCATAGAATTACCCCGCTTTCACCAATACTATATTAAATTGCACAATATTTGTCAAACAGTTTTCGAAAATATGTGCAAGAGGCTGAATACAATCAGAAAAAAGTGCTGGTTATGATAAAAAAGTGTATGTTTTTATAGGATTAGCAAAAACAGGGGTGAGGATTTAGTTAAATAATGAATCTTTTACGAAAGAAATTCCATTCAATGATTATGGTTAAAAATATATAATTATGACATAAACAAAAGCAACAATGAAAAGCCGAAAATGGCAGAAGGAGAGAAAACAGGGATGAAAAAGAAATCTATATTGAGTTTAATATTAGCGGCATCAATGGCAGGAAGCCTGGCGGCATGCGGAGGAACACAGGCACCGGCATCAAGTGATACCCAGGCTGCGGCGTCAAGCGGAGCAGCAGCCAGCGGGGCGGCGGATACAACAGCAGCGGATACAAAAGCGGCTGAGGGTAAGACAGAAGCGTCAGCAGGACAGACGGTGCTCAAGTGGTCCATTTGGGATAAGGATCTTACACCATACTATAATCCTTTGATAGAGGCATATGAAGCAGCCAACCCGGATATTAAGATCGAGCTGATCGATTTGGGAAGCTCCGACTACCAGACCGTTCTTGGAACACAGCTTACGGGAAATGGTTCTGATTTCGATGTGGTTACCGTTAAGGATGTGCCCGGATATACCACATTGGTGAACAAAGGGGTATTGGAGCCGCTGGATTCCTACATAGAAAAAGACGGAGTTGACTTAGATGCATTTAAAGGGCTTACGGACCAGATCAAAGTCAATGACCAGCTTTACGAACTTCCGTTCAGAAGTGATTTCTGGGTGGTTTACTATAATAAAGATGTGTTTGACAAGGCGGGTGCTGCTTATCCAACCAATGACATGACATTTGAGCAGTATGATGAGCTGGCAAGGAAGATTACCAACACAGAACCGGGTTCAGAAGTATTCGGCGCCCATTACCATACATGGAGAAGCGCGGTGCAGCTTTTCGGTATCCTGGACGGAAAACATACGATTGTTGACGGGGAATACGACTTCCTGAAACCTTATTACGAGATGATCTTAAAAGAGCAGGAAGACGGCGTATGCCAGGATTATGCCACTTTAAAGACATCCAACCTTCATTATTCAGGCGCATTTTCACAGGGCAACATCGGTATGATGAACATGGGAACCTGGTTTATCTCAACTTTGATCGAGAAGATCAACAACGGAGAATATGCGGACTGCGCCAACTGGGGAATCGCAAAATATCCCCATGCAGAAGGCGTGGAGCCTGGTTCAACCCTGGCTACAATTACGGCTTTATCCATTCCTACCAGCGCGCCTCATAAAGACGAAGCGTGGGATTTCATCAAATTCGTATGCAGTGAAGAAGGCGCTGAGATCCTGGCTAAGACCGGCACAATCCCGGCTCTGATGACAGATGATATCGCGACCATGATTTCCGGAATCGCCGGATTCCCAACAGATGAGACCAATAAAGAAGCTCTTCAGACCGCAAACCTCTATCTGGAAATGCCGGTTAATCCAAAGAGTTCTGAGATGGAAACCATCCTCAACGAGGCTCATGACAATATTATGACCGGAAATATGACCATTGATGAAGGCATTGCCAGCATGAATGAAAAAATCAAAACGGTTTTAGGACAGTAAGCAAAGACAATTATATAGGGCAGTTATAGAGCGTGTTTGAAAATTCATTTCCGCCATCTGCACGTCCCGCTTTGCGGTATATTTGCCCCGAATTCAGGTTACATAGCCCGCTATGCGCCCTTCATTCGGGACAAATCTCCCACAAACTGTGACGCACATCTGACAGAAAGCAATTTTCAAACACACTCTAGGAAACAGAGGCAGACGGTGTTACAAACGTCTGCCTCATTTAAAGAAATTATGAAAAAGGAGGATGGCCGGATAACCGGTTTAGAGTGAGATGGCAAAGGTGAGAAAGATTGACCCGGCAGAGGTTGAAAAAAAACTGGCTGTTCTAAATCCCCAGCTTGAGGAATTAAAGCAGCAGGTGCAGAGAGAAAATGATCCAAAACGCCGGGAGCGGCTGGCGAAAAGGGTTGAAAAAACAGAGGATAAAATCAGGCAGGCAAAGACGGGGGAGCGGTTTAGCAGGCAGACAAAACGGGACCTGGTGGCTTATTCTTTTATCGCTCCTAATTTTATTGGATTTGCGGTATTTACCCTCGGACCTGTAATTTTCGCATTTGTTTTGGCATTTTTAAAATGGGACGGCAATAATCCAATGGAATTTGCCGGATTGAAGAATTTTATGCAGATGTTCGGAAACCAGCGTTTTATGGCATCCCTGAGGAATACGGTGGTGTATTGTATCGCCACGGTGCCGCTGACCCTGGCGGCGGCCTTAGGCCTGGCTGTCATATTGAATCAGAAAATTAAAGGAAAGAATTTTTTCAGGACAGTCAGCTTCTTTCCTTATGTAGCGTCATTGGTTGCGGTGGCTGCGGTCTGGAATATGCTCTTTTCCCCGGCCAAAAGCGGTCCGGTCAACATGATCTTATATCATCTGGGTGTTGCGGCTAAAAGCCTTCCCAAGTGGTCGGCGGATAAGAACTGGGTTATGTTTACGGTTGTCCTGTTTTCCGTCTGGAAAAACATGGGATATTATATGGTAATCTACCTGGCCGGACTTCAGGGAATCAATGCTGAATTATATGAGGCGGGAAGTCTGGACGGAGCCAATGTATGGCAGAAATTCCGCTATATCACATGGCCCCAGCTTCAGCCCACTACATTTTTCGTAACAATTATTCTTACTATCAACTGCTTTAAGGTATACGACATCGTTTACATGCTGGCAGGAGGAAATACCGGAGTGCTGAATGAATCCGCCATCGTGCTGGTTTACCACATCTACGAAGAAGCTTTCAGAAACTGGAATCTGGGCTATGCCAGCGCAGTTGCCATGATATTGTTCCTCATCGTTCTGGCCATCACATTGGTACAGTTCCGCGGTGAGAAGAAATACGCGAATTAAGGAGGAAGCCTGAGATGAAGATTAGTAATAGAAAGACCAGATTATTTAAGGGCATTCTCTATGTAGTGCTGATTATTCTGGCAGCCATTATGCTGGTGCCGTTTGCGTGGATGCTGTCCGCGTCATTTAAACTGGATAAGGACGTATTCATTTTCCCGATCCAGTGGATTCCCACTAACCCAAGATGGAAGAACTACGTGGATATCTGGAATCGGATTCCGCTGGCTAAATTCGTGCTCAACACGGTGAAACTGACGCTGATCGTGACATTTTTACAGCTTTTAACCAGCAGCTTTGCGGCATATGCCTTTGGAAAGCTGGAGTTTAAGGGAAAGAACGTGCTGTTTCTGGCTTACATAGCCACCATAGCGGTTCCATGGCAGGTTTACATGGTTCCACAGTTTATGATGATGCGTTCCATGGGGCTTGCGGATACCCATTTAGCCATTATTTTCCTGCAGGCCTTCTCTGCCTTTGGCGTTTTCATGATGAAGCAGTTCTACCAGGGAATTCCTACGGAACTCTGCGAAGCGGCCAGAATCGATGGAATGAACGAATACAGAATATGGTATAAAATCATGCTGCCGCTGTCCAAGCCGGCTTTATCCACATTGACAATTTTCACCTTTGTCAACACATGGAACGACTTCCTTGGACCGCTCATCTACCTGACAACCGAATCCAAGAAAACACTTCAGTTAGGACTGCGCATGTTCATCAGCCAGTTCGGTTCTGAATACGGCCTGATCATGGCGGCTTCCGTATTGAGCCTGATTCCGGTGCTTTGTGTATTCCTGTCGCTTCAGAAATATTTTGTTGAAGGCGTTGCGGCTACCGGCGTGAAAGGATAAACAGGAAGGGGGTCCACAAAAGCGGATCCCCTTTTGTGCGTGCAGCCGGCCTGAGGGCCTATAGGGCTCCAAAAAAGCCGTTTTTTAACAGTACTGGAAAAGGAGAGAACGAAATGAGCTATATTAACCGAAATGATCTGGATCAGATGAAAGAGATAACGCCGGAAGAGATAACGAATGCTTTGGACAATGCATCCCGGCAGGTGCTCCGGGTTCTGCCTGACTTTACCCATGCGTTTCAAAAGGCGTACAGCGAGAATGGATTTTACGCTCCCACCGGCAATGTGGACTGGACGCCGGGATTCTGGACAGGAGAGATCTGGCTGGCCTATGAACACACCGGGGACCAGTGTTTGAGAGAGGCAGCCGAAATCCAGATGGAAAGTTTTGCCCAGCGCATTGAGCAGAGGTCGGATGTGGAGACCCATGATTTAGGCTTTCTGTATTCGCCTTCCTGTGTGGCCGGATATAAGCTGATAAAGAGCCTGACGGGAAGGACTGCGGCCATCAAAGCGGCGGATGAACTGATCACCCGCTTCCATCCAAAGGGGGAATTTATCCAGGCCTGGGGGCCTTTAAACGCGCCGGATAATTACAGGCTGATCATAGACTGCCTGTTAAACCTGCCTCTGCTCTATTGGGCCACCGAGGAAACAAACGATCCAAAATACAGGGAGATTGCCGAAAAGCACATCCATACGGCCCTGGCCAATGTGATAAGGGATGATTTTTCCACCTGGCATACCTTCTTTTTCAACAGAGAGACCGGGGAGCCGGATCATGGCGCCACCTGCCAGGGATACAGGGATGGGTCCGCCTGGGCCAGAGGCCAGGCCTGGGGAATCTACGGAACCGCCATCGGCTATAAATATACGGGGCGGAGGGAATATATCGGTATATTTAAAGGCGTGACCGATTATTACCTCAATCACCTGCCGAATGATCTGATTCCCTTCTGGGATCTGGAATTTGGCGATGGGGACGACCAGCCCAGAGATTCGTCTTCCGCCTCCATCGCGGCCTGCGGAATGCTGGAGATGGCAAAATATCTGGAACCGGAAGACGCCGCCTATTACCGTTCCACGGCGAAACGGTTTATGAAATCCCTGGCGGACCATTATGCGGTAAAAGACTGCCGGACGTCCAATGGGCAGGTGCTCCACAGCACCTATTCCAACCATTCCCCTTATAATACCTGTAACCATTACGGGGTGGACGAATGCAATATTTGGGGAGATTATTTTTATATGGAGGCGCTTACCAGGCTTCATAAAAACTGGAATATGTACTGGTAAAGACAGGAGGCAGGAACATGACGAAAAAGGAGTTCTTTGCAAGGCGTGACGAATATTTTTTTACAGATGATATGCAGGCCGTGGCGGATTACTGCTGGAAGGAATGGCCGGAGGACTGCAGGCATATAATCCGGGCAGCCGATGAGGTCTGCCGCAATTATTTTCTGTTCGATTTAAAATGGGATCTGGAGCGGACCTGGGAACCGGTGGAATTTCCGGACGGGGTGATAGACTGGGAATACCAGCCGGGAGACGACCCGGAATTCATCTTTCAATTTAACCGCCACCGCTATTTCATCTGCCTGGGCCAGGCTTATCAGCTGACCGGAGATGAAAAATACGCCAGGAATTTCGTACGCCTGCTGACGGACTGGATCACCAGAATGAAGCGGACAAAAGAGACGGAGAAAACGGCGTGGAGGATTTTGGAAGCCGGATTCCGCGGAGAATTCTGGGTGAAAGCGGTGCGGTACTTTAAAGACAGCCCGGAACTGACGGACAAGGTAATCGATGCGTTTTACCGCTGCCTGGTGGAACATGCGGAATTTCTGATCGAAATGCATTCCCCTTACCGCTATATCAGCAACTGGGGAGTGATTGAAAATCACGGCCTGTTTGAAATCGGCATTTCCATGCCGGATGAACATCTGCGGAAACGGTATACGGAAATTGCCCTGAACCATCTGGAAATTGAGGCCGGAATGCAGATCATGGACGACGGGGTGCAGTGGGAGCAGTCCCCCGGATATCACAACGAAGTCCTCCATTGTTATGAAGACGTACTGATTTTAGCGTCCAGAAATGACATCGAAGTGCCTGAGACCATTTTAGAAAAGGTGCGCAGAATGGCCTATGCGGATCTGGCCTGGAAAAAGCCGGACCACTGCCAGTTCATGATGGGGGATACCGACCATGTGGACATCAGGGATTACATATCCGTTGCGGCATATCTTTTCAGGGACAGCGTGCTGAAATTCGGCGGATATTCAAAATTGGATTTTGAAAGCGTATGGGATCTGGGGATTGAAAGCGCCCGGATTTATGAGGGGATGGAAGCCATTGAGCCTGATTTTGCTTCCATCGCCCTGGCCGACAGCGGGAATTACTATATGAGGGACGGATGGAAGGAAGACGGAAACCTGCTTCATTTCCACTGCGGGACCATGGGAGCGGGACACGGGCATTCCGACAAACTCCACGTTGATCTGGTATTGCACGGGGAAGATGTGCTGACCGACAGCGGAAGGTATACTTATGTGGTGGGAGACGGGCGGTTCGAGTTTAAAGATCCGCCGGCCCACAATACGGTAACTGTGGACGGAAACTATTTTACGGTGAACAAGGATGCCTGGGAATGCGAAAAATTATGCCAGCCTTTGAAGCAGGGATATAAATTCAATGATTTCTATGAATTTGTCCAGGGCGGACACCTGGGATATATGGAAGACGGCGTCTATATAAACCGGAAGATTCTCCACATAAAACCGGATATCTACCTTATTATAGATGAAATGTACGCCGCAGGAACCCATCAGTACACCCAGTACTGGAACTTCAGCGAACTGGGCCAGGTGGAACTTTATAAGGGCATTTCCCCGGAAGAGACCGGATGGAAAGCCCTGTATAAAGGGCAGAATGTGAATGCTCAAGTGTATTTTCTGACCCCGGGGGCCGGGGCGGAAGCCGGGGTCGGCCGCATTGCCAGGGATTATAATAAGGCTGTAACACGTTCCAGGATTCAGGTGACATTAAAGGGGCAGGGATTTTCTTCCCTGATCACGGTAATCTGCGGTTCGGAGACGGGAAAGGACAACAGCATTTTCCTTCAGAAGATACCGGTCCGCTCTGCTTTAAAGGGGATTACCTATCCCGATTCCATGGCGGAGGCTGTGAAAATACGGCTGGACGGCAGGGAGTATGTGGCGGTCTTCTGCCACCAGGAGGTCAATTCCCCAACGGATATGGTGGAAGCGGACGGATGTATGGGATTTGGAAATGTGATTGTATTTGAAAAAGAAAAGGGCGGAATCGCCGGCACTGTCATGAACTATTAGGCAGAGAAAGGTTGAATCGATTATGTTAAGCGTGAAACAGAACAGAAGCAGAGTGGCAATGGAACTGAACGGAATATGGAATTTTAAACTGGATGACGGAAGCTTTTGCGGGCAGGAAGAAATGCCCGGAATCTTAAAAAATCCCGATCCCATCGCGGTGCCCGCCAGCTACAACGACCAAAAGGACTGCAGGGAATACAGGGATCATTATGGCTGGGCTTTTTACCAGAGAAATGTGGAGGTGCCGTTTGCGGCGGCGGGGCAGCGGATTTTCCTGCGCTTTGGAGCGGTGGCAGGGCAGGCCATGGTTTGGCTGGGAGAGCGCCTTCTCTGCACCCATCAGGGCGGATTTCTGCCTTTTGAGGCGGAGATAACGGAGTTTGCCGTCCCCGGAAGCACAGCGCTTCTGACCGTAGCTGTGGACAACCGGGTAGACCATCACACCCTTCCTATGGGAAATGACCCTGACCAGACCGCCTTTTTCGGATCGGATAACCCGGGCATCCCCAGCGTGGAAAAGGCCAAAAAGCAGCAGGCGCCCCAGAACCGCCCGAACTTTGACTTCTTTAACTATGCCGGCATTTTCCGTCCCGTATGGCTTTATACCACCCCTCAGTCACGGATAAAAGACGTTACCCTTGTAACTGGGACGGACGGCTCCGTAGAGTACCGGATCGAAGCCGAGGGAGAGGGCCAGGCTGCGATTTCCATACTGGATGCGGAAGGAAAAGAGGAGGCCCGTGGAGAGGGCCTTACGGGAACTGCAACGGTAACGGAGCCTAAACTCTGGTGGCCGTGGCCGGGAGTGCCTTACCTTTATACCGCGCACATCACATATGGGGACGACAGCTATGACCTGGCATTCGGTATCAGGAGCGTGGAGGTGAAAGGCACCCGGTTTTTAATCAACAACAGGCCCTTTTACTTTAAAGGTTTTGGAAAACACGAGGATTCCTTTTTTCACGGCCGGGGTCTGGACAACTGCCTGAATGTAAAAGACGTGAACCTGATTCACTGGCTGGGAGCCAATTCTTTCAGAACCAGCCACTACCCCTATGCGGAGGAGATGTATGACCTCTGTGACAGGGAAGGGATTGTGATCATCGATGAGACGCCGGCAGTGGGCGTCAATATGGGGGGCCGGGATAATGTATATAAATACGGCACCATGGCCCATCACCGCCAGGTGATCGAAGACCTGGTAGACCGGGATAAAAACCACCCTTCTGTGGTCATGTGGAGCCTGGGAAATGAGCCTGATTTAGAGCATTTCCCCCAGGATGCTTATGATTACTGGCATGAGTTATACGAACTGGCCCATACAAAAGATCCCCAGAACCGTCCGGTCACGCTGGTCTGCTGCCAAAATGATTATACAAAAGACATAACCAGCCGTACAATGGACGTGGTCTGTTTAAACAGATATTATGGATGGTATAATTTGAGCGGCGATTTGGACGCGGCCTGTAACGGGTGGAACATGGAGCTGGATTTTTGGCAGGAACAGGAAAAGCCGGTGATGCTCACCGAATATGGGGCCGATACGGTGGCGGGAATGCATCAGATTGTTCCGGGAATGTTCAGCGAGGAATTCCAGGCTGAATATTATGAGAGGATCAACGCCGAATGCGATAAACGGTCTTTCTTTATAGGAGAGCAGATTTGGAATTTCGCCGATTTTGCCACCATACAAGGGCCTATGAGGGTAGTGGGAAACCGAAAAGGGATCTTCACCAGGGAGAGGACGCCGAAACTGGCTGCCCATTCACTGCGGAGCAGATGGAATAAGATTCCCAACTTTTATTACAAATAGATCAGGTGCTGCAAAAAAGCTTTTGTCTCCCAGCCTTCGCTGAGCCAGACCCTTCTCCAAATGGAACAGGATTTTGGCCGCCGTATTTTCATCAGGAGCAGTGAAGGGTTAAAGGCGACGGAATTCGGGAACCTGTCTTCTTCCCAGGATTCTCCGCCTGGCCGGGATTGTACCAGAGATCCGCTATACTACAAAAAGCATGGAACCGCCTGTTACTGTCTGGATGAGAGCCTAAAAGCTTCCTGGAAACTGGTTGTGGCGTATCCGGGGGAGAAACGGCTTTCTGAAATTGCAAGAGAATTTCTGCGTATTTTTAAAGAACAGCTGGCTTATGAAACAGGATGCTGAAATATATGAAGGAGTCAAAAAGCAGGAAGGGAAACAGTGGCTTAAAAAGCTGCTGTTTCTTTTTATTTTACTGTTTACAGCCCCGCAAAGCGGCACGGCCGACAGGCCGTATCCGCTTTGCGGGGCTGTAAACAATAACCTTTTTTTAACATTTTTATGTAAATGCTCCTCTTCCTATTGAAAAATGAGAAAATATCCGGTATAATAACAAAAAAGAACATATGTTCGTTTGTATTTGCACACAAAGGCGGTGATAGTATGGTGATCTGGAATCCCTGGCACGGCTGTTCGAAGATCAGCCCGGGCTGTCTGAATTGTTATGTATACCGGAGGGATGCGGAGTTTGGAAAGGACAGCAGGATCGTAACAAAGACCAGCAGTTTTTCCCTCCCCATAAAGAAAAGCAGAACAGGTGAATATAAAATACCGGGCGGAGAAACCGTATATGCCTGCATGACCTCTGATTTTTTTCTGGAAGAGGCGGATACCTGGCGGGCTGAGGCCTGGTCCATGATGAGGGAAAGACGGGATCTGGACTTTTATATTATCACCAAGAGGATCCACCGTTTCATGTCGGAACTTCCGTCCGACTGGGGGGACGGATATGAGAATGTGACCATCTGCTGTACCTGCGAGAACCAGAACCGGGCGGATTACCGCCTTCCCCTTTTTCTCAGTTTTCCGATCCTCCACCGGGAGATCATCCAGGAACCTATGCTGGAAGAGATTCATATAGAGCCCTATTTGGCGTCCGGTAAGATCGAGGGGGTGACCTGCGGCGGAGAATCCGGGCCGGAGGCCAGAATCTGTGATTTTTCCTGGGTGCTGG
Source organism: Clostridium sp. MCC353 (assembly GCF_018785315.1). Lineage (GTDB taxonomy): Bacteria > Bacillota > Clostridia > Lachnospirales > Lachnospiraceae > CHH4-2. The sequence continues at coordinate 124,575 of NZ_WQPN01000134.1, forward strand.
AGACCATGAGACAGTGCATGGAGGCGGATGTGCCCTTTTACTTTAAGCAGACTGGAGCCAGGTTTAAAAAGGGCGGCCGGATTTACCTCATCGAACGCAAGGATCAGATGACTCAGGCTCAAAAAGCCGGAATCAATTATAAGCGCTGAGAAAAATATCCGGCATACCGGATAAGATTTTGTTAAGAAATATTAAGTTGACTCACAGTAAGGGTGAGGTAGTAAACTGTAAGTATATTAAAACATGATATAATACCGTAATCAGACGGTGGAAATGAGGAAAGGATGAAAAAGATATCAGTATTTGGAGTTTCTATGCTTGCTGCGGCCATATGCGCCGTTACCCCTTTTAAGACTTTGGCGGCGGAACCGTGGACGATGGAAAACGGACAGTATGTGGACGCGTCGGGAACGCCCATAGAAGGTGCGGTTGCCAAGGGGATCACGGTAACCAAGTACCAGAACAGGGCCAATAAGGAGACAGGAATTGACTGGGCAAAGGTCAGAGAGGACGGAGTGTCTTTTGCAATGGTGCGCCTGGGATATTTGAAAGACCAGGATCCGTATTTTGGAATCAACATGCAGGAAGCGTCTGCCAGCGGATTGAAGACAGGGGTGTTTTTTTATACCCAGGCTCTGGATGCTGCAACTGCCGAAGAGGAGGCCAGATATGTTCTGGAAGTGATTAAAGAATACCCGGTGTCCTATCCTGTGGCTTATGATGTGGAATCCCAGATCCTTCTGGACAACAACCTGACAAAAGAGCAGATCGCCGATCAGATCAATGTATTCTGCAGGATTATATCGGACGCAGGCTATCAGCCGGTGGTTTACGCCAATAATATGTGGCTGACTGAACATATCGACGTATCCCGTGTGCCTTATGAAATCTGGTATGCACGTTACGGAACGAATTATGCATACCCGAACCGCACCATCTGGCAGACTACGGATAAGGGATCGGTAGCAGGGATCGAAGGGGATGTTACCATTGAGCTGGCATTTAAGGATTATGGCGCCTCTATTCCGGCTGACGGGTGGAAGAACATTAACGGCAGGTGGTACTATATGAAAAATTTCGTTAAGCAGACCGGATGGATTCAGGATCAGGAAAAGCAGTATTACCTGGATTCCAACGGCATCATGATACATGATACGACCATGGTGATTGATGGGGTATCCTACACATTCGGCTCTGACGGTTCGGTACAGTGACTGGAAGAAGTCCTCTGATAATGCCGGATGCGGGGAGCAGATCAATCAAATCCCGGAAAACAGCGGAGGCGGCATGAAGAAAAAGATTATAATGTTCCTTATGTTTCTAGTTGGAATCCAGTTGTCTGCCTGTTCGGAGCGGACAGAGCAGAAAGAGCAGACAGATCAGATAAATCAGAACTGTCAGGTTCCGGCATATCAGACGGCTTTAAGTGCGGCGGCGGCAGACGGGCCCCAGGTTTTTTACCGGACGGATTCTTATGGGTTCATACCCGCCGGGAAAGAGGAATCCGTATACCGGATACAGGGCATATCCAGTAATGATGCATTATCAGCCGATCAATGGGCCTTATCCAACGACGGAAGCTTCCGGATTGATGAAAGCGGCGGGAATTTTCCGGTGCTGTCCGTGCCATTTGGGCAGGCTGTTCCTCAGGGGACAGAGGGGACGGATGACGTCGTTTCGGCGGCAGGGACTGGCATGGCGGCAGGAATGGCAGCAACGGCAGGTATTGACATTAATGCGGAAACCGCATGGAATCGGTTCGGAGCAGGCGGCCGTGAAGCCGTGATTGCCCTGATTGACACAGGAGTGGACTATGGCCATGAAGACCTTTCAGGGGCAGTATGGGTGAATCCCGGTGAGATACCTGATAATGGAATTGACGACGACGGCAACGGATATATTGATGATGTGTACGGCTGGAACTTTCATGATAATAATAACATTGTGCTTCCCGATTCCGGAGACGGACACGGCACACACGGGGCCGGAACCATCGGAGCTGTGACCAATAACGGCCTGGGTATATCCGGTATTGTGCCGGGCGGCAGGGCGAAGATCATGGTATTGAAAGCCCTTGGCGGCTCTGACGGAGGCGGAAAGAGCACCGGTCTGGTGGAGGCCATCCGGTATGCCCAGGCAAATGGAGCGGTGATCTGCAACTTGAGCCTGTCTTCTGATGAATCGGATCAGGCTGTTTACCAGGCCATCGGCAATTCCGATATGCTGTTTGTGGTATCGGCCGGTAATGGAAACGGCCAGACGAATCAGGGCAGGGACATCGATGCCCAGCCCAGCTATCCGGCGTCCTATCCTTTAGACAACATCATTTCCGTGGCGAATTTAAGCTTTGACGGCAGCCTTTATCCGGGGTCAAATTACGGAGCAGCCGGTGTGGATATAGCGGCGCCGGGAACGTTCATACTCAGCACAGTACCGGGCAGCAGTTATGGATATATGACCGGAACTTCTATGGCGGCGCCCATGGTATCGGCGGCGGCAGCCATGGTCTATTCCCATTATCCGGATATCACCATGGCGGACGTGAAGGAGATCCTTTTGTCCAGCGCGCGCCCTTTAGACAGTTTGGCGGGCAGGACACTGACCGGCGGCATGCTGGACGCAGGGGCGGCGCTGTCTTATGATACGGGCAGACTGTCTGGAAGAAAGTGGCAGCGGATTGGTTATGCGCCGGATATAGAGATAGAACTGGATAACCGGGAAAAAGGTTCCTTTTTGATTGTGCGGTTCCATGACAGCGACGGAGACTTGGCTCTGGCTTCCTATGGGCCGGGAGCCATGACAGCGGAACAGTTTGCGGGAGGCAGCGGAGGAACGGTTCTCAGTGTGGACGAAAAAGGGGAGGCGCAGATTCCGGTTTCCGGCACAGGAAGCTTTACCTTCTATGCCAGGGATCACGCGGGGAATGAAGCGGTAAAAACAGTAAACCTGTATGCTTCGGAACAGTAAAGGAACATACGGGGCGGGGGAACCAATGAAAAAGAATCAGTCGGTCAGATCATTTAAAGAAAACTTAAAGAGAATGTTGTTGGTGTATTCTCTGGCTCCTGTTTTTCAACTGATGGTGCTTTGTGTTGTCATTGTTCTGGGGGTTGGGAGCTTTTTTATAATAAGCAGGAACCGGAATACGAACCAGGAAATTGCCAAAGCGGTGGAGTACACGCTTCTGTCATATGATGAACTGCTTCAGGACCTTGTTCAGACTCCGGATATCATTGACCACAGGATATCTACGACCAAGAGACAGAAGATCATGCGGAAACTCTATACGGTATCTGTGGATACGGGATACGGCGCGGATTTGTATCTCTTGGATCAGGATCATAAGATATGCATGAGAACGGGAGAAGAGGAAGCCGACCGTCTGGAACATGAGATTAAAAAAAAGTGGAAGATACTGGATCTTCTGGAAGCTGATCCCGGTAGCACTGCAATTTACACATCATCCATAGGAAGCGATAAAAGGATATATCTGGGAAGGGCTGTGAAAAAGGATTCCACGACGGCCGGATACGCAGTTGTATCCATACCACAGCAGGAATTTACAGCTCTTCTTTCCGGTTCCCTGCAGAAAAATATGCTTGTGGATCAAACCGGCTGGGTATTTGCTACCAGCAGCTACAGCTTTGTGGATGAAGTGGGGCGTATGAAGCGGGATTTAAAGGATAAAACGGGTTTTTACAGTTATAAAGGAGGCAGTTATTATACCACGGTCAGTGAACTTTGGAATGGCATGCTGTCGGTCTATACGGTTACGGATAATACGGACACGGTTGGCATGCTGGTTGCTGCTTTGTTTACCGGTTTTTTTGTGCTCTTTCTGGTATTCCTCATCGCCTTTTCCAGCGCGGAACGGATGGCCGTTAAAAGTACTGCCGATATCAGGGAAATTGATAAAGCCTTTCAAAGCGTGACGGAAGGATGTCTGGATGCGTATCTGGATATCCGCAGCAGCACAGAGTTTGAAAATATCGGAAAATGTTACAATGAAATGCTGGACAGTCTGAAAAGGCAGATTGAAACCAATAAAGAGCTGGCGGAAACAGTGGCTTACGCCCATGTGAAACAGTTGGAATCCCAGTTCAATTCCCATTTTCTGTTCAACACTCTGGACAATATCCGGTTTATGTGTAAAATAGACGCGGATTTGGCAGAGTTTATGACGGTATCCCTTTCGGAACTGCTCAGATATAATACCAGCAACGCCAATGAAAAGGTGACTGTGGGAGAGGATCTGAAGTATATCAGGATCTATCTGGAAATCATGAAAGTGCGTTTCTGTGAGAGATTCGATTATCAGCTCCGGATGGAAGAGGGAGTGGAGGAATGTCTGATGCCCAAACTCTTACTGCAGCCGCTGATTGAAAATGCTATTAAATACGGCTTTGGCAGCAGGGAACATCTGAATGTGGGGGTTACGGCCTTAATAAATGAAGGAAGGCTGGTATTTATCTGTCAGGATGACGGAGTGGGGATTGCTTCAGATCTTTTGGAGAAACTGCGGCATAATCTAACCCTGCCCCAAAATGAAAGTTCTCATCTGGGAATGTACAATGTGCACCGCAGAATCCAGCTGATGTACGGCAGTGAATATGGAATGCAGGTGGAAAGCGAAGACGGAGTCACAATTACGGTAATTCTGCCTGTGGAAGGGGTAGAAGGCGGAATAAACGGGGAGAAGGAATTGGTATGATAAGGGTTGTGGTTGTGGAAGATGAATTTTATGTGCGCAAAGGGATCATCCAGACATTTGACTGGAAGAGCCTGGACTGTGAGATTGTGGGAGAAGCGTCCAATGGTAAACAGGGAATCGAAGTGATAGAAGAGATGAAGCCGGATCTGGTCATTGCGGATATCGAAATGCCGGTTGTGGATGGGATTGAGATGGTTAAGATGCTGCGGAGCAAACAATGCGGCGCGGAATTCATATTTTTGACGGCTCACCAGAAGTTTACTTATGTTCACAGCGCGCTGAAACTGGAAGCGGTAGATTATCTGTTAAAGCCGTTCCACTATAAAGATTTGGAAGAGTGCATCAGGAAGGTGAAAATCAAGCTTCATAAAATAGATGAAGAAACGTCAAAAACCGTTTTGCTTACGGATGAGGAGATACAGGCGGAGAATATTTACATAAAAAAAGCCATCGCCTATGTCAGGGAACACTATACCAGGGAAATTATGGTTTCGGATGTGGCGGAATATTTGAAAATCAGCGAAGCGTATTTCTGCCGGCTGTTTAAAAAAGAGACTGGATACACATTCGGCCAGTATCTGACCAACTACCGGGTTCATGTGGCGGCCGGGCTGCTGGCCAATTTCCCGATGAAGGTGAGTGAGGCGGCGGAACAGGTAGGCTTTACAGACAGCAATTATTTCAGCACAATTTTTAAGAAAATCATGGAGATGTCTCCCAGTGAATACCAGGAGATCAAAAAAGTGTATTAAATAATGTCAAATATTTCAAGATGAATGTCAAAATACTCTATTAGCATATGACAGAATCTCCATTATAATTAGAACCATCAAAGGGGTAATCAATATAAGAGGAGGGTTTTATGAGAACAGGTAAAAGAGTATTGGCATGTGTTATGGCAGCAGCAATGATGAGTTCAATGGCGGCATGCGGTTCTAAGAATGCGGAAACCAGCGGTGCGAAAGAGCCGGAGAAGAGCACGGCAGCAGCGCCTGCGGAGACATCTAAATCAGAAACATCCAAAACAGAAACAGCCGCACAGGAGACAGAGGCGGCAAAAGGCGGAGAGATGACTCTGGAAGAACTGGTTGAGGCAGCGCAGAATGAAGCGACAGCGGACGGGGCAGGAACTTTTATGGTTTATGCGCCTACAAGCCGAATTTCGAAAGCGCTGGCTGCATTTACAGAAGAATACGGCATCCAGGGAGAGTATTATAATGAGAGCGGACAGGATTTGTACACAAAGCTGACAACGGAATTGGAAGCTAACACAAAGGATACCGCCGATGTGGTGCTCATGCAGGATTCGTATTTATTCCAGACCCAGTTGGTGGATTATGATTATGTTACAAACTATGTTCCGCCATATTTGAAAGACAGCATCATCGAAGAGGATCAGGCTCCTCTGATCTGCTATTATTACAACAAATTGTTTATTTACAACAACACGGACGGATCAGAAGGGATTTCTAATATTTGGGAACTGGCGGAAGATTCATTCAAAGGAAAATTGTTTATGAAGGACATCAGTAAGGAATCCGTCAACAAGAACTTCCTCGCAATGCTCACAAGCGACCCATGGTCTGCGAAGATTGAAGCCGCTTATAAAGACTTCTATGGAAAAGAAATCGAACTGGATGAAGATTGTCCGAACGCTGGTTATCAGTTTATCAAGAAGATGCTGGCTAATGTTAAATTCGGTTCCGGTGACGGAGATATTGCAACAGAGCTGGCTGATGGTTTGGGCGGTAATATGGGATTGTTTGTCTATTCCAAACTGCGTGACGACAGTGTTGCCCAGGATAAACTCTCTGTAGCGGCTTATGCTGAGAAACAGCCGGAAGGATTTTCCGGATTCATGTACCCCATGTATCTTCAGATGGTAACTAACACAGACCGTCCTTATACATCACAGTTGTTTATCTATTTCTTAATGACTGAAGACGGCTTTAAGTCCGCATTCCAGACGAAAGATTCCGATATTGGCACATATTCCACCAATACGACGATTCAATCACTGGAAGGCGACAGGGAGCTGGCTTTCTGGAAAGACTGCCTGGTAATAGAAGATCCGCTCTATCTGCCTAAGGCATATGCAGACGGAATTCTGGATTTTATCACTTATTGTACTCAGTAAACGGGCGGCATAAGACATAGTTAATAGGATGTGGAGGGCGCTGTAAAATCTTAATTTGGATCTGATTTTGCAGCGCTCTTTTTCTGACCAAATATTTGGATAGGAGAGGGATATGAACAAGGTTTCCAATCGAATCAAAGCATTTTTTTCAAAACCGGCCAATATCATATTAGTCCTTTTTTCCGTAATCCTGGTTTTACTGACTCTGTATCCGCTGTGCGAACTGCTCCATCATACATTCATCGTACACGCTACGGACGCTACGGTTTTGCCTGGTCTGAAAAAAGGAGAACTGACACTTCAAAGCTGGAAAAAATTATTGTGCACAAGCACGCATAAATACAGTTATATAAACTTCTATAAACCGATGATGAATTCCATTATCCTGGCATCCCTGTCCGCTGTTTTTGCTCTCATATTCGGGGGAACGGTGGCCTGGCTGGTGACAAGATCCAATTTAAAGGCAAAACGGTTTATCTCAACGGTTTTCATTTTTCCGTACATCATGCCTTCCTGGACATTGGCTTTATTCTGGCTCAATATGTTCAAAAATCCGGGGATAGGAACCGGTTCGCCGGGATTTATCTATTCTCTTACCGGAATTTGTGCTCCGGAGTGGTTTGTCTATGGGCTTCTTCCAATGGTGATTGTATCGGGCCTTCATTATGCGCCCTTTGCTTATATTTTTATCGGCGGTATTTTGAGAAACATGGACGCAAACCTGGAAGAGGCGGCCACGATTCTGAAAACGCCGAGAAGGAGAATTCTGTTAAGAATCACCCTTCCCATCGTGAAACCGGCGATTTTATCCACATTTCTTCTGGCTTTTGCAAGCGTTATGGGATCTTACGCGGTTCCTATTTATTTGGGATCTCCGGTTAACTTCTATGTGCTCACCACGAAGATGAAAACACTGCAGAGCACAGCCATCGGCCAGGCCTATATTGTGGCATTGTTTATGGTGATCCTGGGGGCGTGCATTATGCTGGCCAACAGCGCATTTACCGGTTCCAGAAAATCCTATACGACCATAACCGGAAAATCCTCCCAGATATCGCTGGTGGATTTAAAAGCTGGAAAATATGTGATTTCAGGAGTTCTTTGTGCGGTCCTGTTCTTTGTATGCATCATGCCGCTGATCTCCTTTGCATTGGAATCCCTTATCATTAAATCGGGTGACTACAGTGCGGCCAATATGACCCTTAACTATTGGATCGGCAAATCAGGATCTGTTTCCACCACGGTGGGCGACAGCGGTATTTTACAGGATCCGGCCATCTGGTCTGCAATTAAGACTTCCCTGAAGCTGTCGGTGATCTGCGCGTTAATCGCCGGTTCCTGCGGCGTTATCATCGGATATGCAGTTGTCAGAAGAAGAGGAAGCAAGCTGTCCAAATGGGTGAGCGGGCTGTCATTTTTCCCATATTTGATTCCGGCTATGGCTTTTGGCGCAATTTATCTGGCCATTGCCTCCAACTTTTCCTTCCTGGCAAATTCCTTTACCATCCTTGTGCTGGTTGGCTCTGTTAAATATCTGCCTTTTGCCACCAAGGCTGGAACCAATTCCATGCTCCAATTATCTGCGGAGATTGAGGAAGCAGCCACCATTTTCGGCGTTTCCTGGTGGAAACGGATGACTAAAATCATCATACCGATTCAAAAGACCAGTATCATATCGGGATTTCTGCTTCCATTCGTATCCTGTATGAGAGAACTGTCGCTGTTTGTCATGCTGGTCAGCTCAAAGACGCAGACTTTGACCACTATGCTCATGACATATAACGAAAAAGGGGCGTCCCAATATGGAAATGCCATTAACCTTCTGATCATATTGATCGTATTGTCCATTAACTTTACCGTAAATAAGGTAACGGGAGCTTCCATTGATAAAGGAGTAGGGGGAAATTAATATGCCGGAAATCATTTTAAAAAACGTAAAAAAAGAATTTGGTAATAAATTTGTCGCGGTGGATAATCTGAATATGGTGATAGAAGACCGTTCTTTTATCACTTTGCTGGGGCCGTCAGGATGTGGGAAAACAACAACCCTGAGAATGATTGCCGGACTTGAGACACCTACCCAGGGGCAGATTATGATAGACGGAGTTACTGTATTTGATGCGGAAAAAGGAATTAACCTGTCGCCGGATAAGCGGGACGTGGGGTTCCTTTTCCAAAACTATGCGCTGTGGCCCCATATGACGGTCTATAAAAATATATCCTTCGGATTGGAAAATATGAAATGGTCTAAGGCCCAGATCGAGGAACGGGTTAATGAACTTCTCGACATGCTGAAAATCCGCCAGTTTGTTGACCGGTATCCCAGTGAGCTTTCAGGAGGGCAGCAGCAGAGGGTTGCAATCGCCCGCACCCTGGCTCCTAAACCTAAGGTTTTATTCATGGATGAGCCTCTTTCCAATCTGGATGCAAAACTGAGAGGGGAGATGAGGACAGAACTGAAACGTCTTCATGTGGATACCAATTCCACCTTCATCTATGTGACCCACGACCAGTTGGAGGCCATGACCTTGTCCACCAAGGTCTGCCTGATGGAAACCGGAGTTCTGCAGCAGTTTGCACCGCCGCTTGAGATATACAGGAAGCCCCATAATCTGTTCGTTGCGGATTTTATGGGCAATCCAACCATGAATTTCATTCCCGCTGCGGTGAAATCATCGGCAGAAAGGGAACTGGAGATTGAATTCCATGGCATTCACGCCAGATATATTTCAGAAGAGCCTCTTCCCGAGCTGAAACAGGAAGTGATTTTAGGCGTGCGGCCGGAACATATCACAATTCTCGACGACGGAAAGATCGACGCAACCGCGTATGCCACCCTTCCGACGGGCATGGAAACGACGGTGAAGGTCATGCTGGACGGGGAACTGCTGTCTGCTGTGGTGTTCGGAAGTATCGATTATCCCGTAGACCAGCCGATCAAAATTGACTTTACCGGCAGCGACATCGTTCTTTTTGATAAAGAGACTACCAACCGGATTGGGATTGGAAAATTGATTATTATATAAAAGGGTTTCAAGGATATATAAAAATAAGGCGGCGCAGAATCGATCTGCGCCGTCTTATTTAAAAAAAGTTCAGACAAGGGATCCTCTTGACGGCTTGACGCTGATTTGATTGCAAAGGGGAAAGAGACATGGTAGAATTACAGCGAATGTTAAACGAGAGGAAGTCTGCCGGATGAACTGTTATTTAGCCCCTATGGAAGGGATAACCGGATATATCTACCGGAATGCGCACCATGATATTTTTGGAGGTGTTGATAAGTATTTTTCACCATTTATTTCACCGAACCAGAAGAAAAAGTTTTCTTCCAAAGAAATCAACGATATTCTGCCTGAACACAACCAGGGAATCCCTCTGGTGCCTCAGATTCTTACCAACCAAGCGGAGGATTTTATCTGGGCCGCACTGGAATTTAAAGCGCTGGGGTATGAAGAGGTGAATTTAAACTTGGGCTGTCCCTCGGGAACGGTGGTGTCCAAGAAAAAAGGGGCTGGTTTCCTGGCCTATCCTGACCGGCTTGACCTGTTTCTGGAACAGGTTTTTTCTGCTTTGGATCTGCGTATATCCATAAAAACCAGAATCGGAAAAACCGATCCGGACGAATTCTATGAATTGATCGAAATCTATAATAAATATCCGTTGGAGGAACTGATTATCCACCCCAGAATCCAAACGGATTATTATAAAAACACTCCAAATATGAAAGTATTTCAGGATGGCCTGAAACTGGGAAAAGCGCCCATATGCTACAATGGTGACCTCTTTACGGCGGATAGGGCGGGACAATTTTCAAACCATTATCCCCAGGTGAAAACCGTTATGCTGGGCCGCGGCGTGATCGCCAATCCAGGGCTGGTGATTCAGTTAAAAGAGAATATAGCGCCTGATAAAGAGCGGCTGAAGGCTTTCCACGATGAGGTTTACGAAGGTTATAAAAAAATTATGTCAGGCGAACGGAATCCATTGTTCCGCATGAAAGAATTATGGTTCTACATGGGGCATATGTTTACCAGTCCGGATAAATATATGAAAAAAATTAAGAAGGCGGAACGGTTTTGTGACTATGATATGGCTGTTTCCGCGTTATTTGGAGAACAGGAAGTGAAGCCGGAGGGCGGATATCAGGGTGTGCAGTGAAACTATTTAAAGGTTATCAGACTGTATTATAAAGCAGTTCTATAGCCTTTGACATAAAGGGGAGCGGTACATTTATTAATTTTTTATTTGCCATCTTCCTTTAACTATTGTATAATCGAAAAAAATTATGTATTTTAATGCATAGACAATCGAGAAAAGGAAGGGAAAGACAATTATGACAATCAGAATTGGTATTTTAGGATACGGAAACCTTGGAAGAGGTGTGGAATGTGCGGTAAAACATAATCCGGATATGGAAGTGACAGCAGTATTTACCAGACGCGATCCCAAAAGCCTGAAAATTCTCACCCCGGGAGCAGGCGTATATTCCGTAGACGAAGCGGCGGCGAAAAAAGATGACATTGATGTTCTGATTTTATGCGGAGGAAGCGCAACGGATCTTCCGGTCCAGACCCCTGAGTTTGTTAAATATTTTAATGTAGTAGACAGTTTTGATACCCATGCTAAGATTCCTGAACACTTCGAAGCAGTGGATAAAGCGGCGAAGGCCGGCGGCCATGTGGGAATTATTTCATCAGGCTGGGATCCCGGCATGTTCTCATTGAACCGGCTCTATGCTAATGCAATCCTTCCTGGAGGAAAGGATTATACGTTCTGGGGAAGAGGCGTGAGCCAGGGCCATTCAGACGCAATCCGCCGGATTGAAGGCGTAAAAGACGCAAGGCAGTATACGATTCCTGTGGAAAGCGCATTGGATGCGGTTCGCAGCGGAGGGAACCCGGAACTGACCACCAGGGATAAACATACGAGAGAATGTTTTGTGGTGGCAGAAGAAGGAGCAGACTTAAAGAAGATTGAAGAAGAGATCGTTACCATGCCAAACTATTTTGCTGATTATAACACCACCGTTCATTTTATCAGCGAGGAAGAACTGATGAGAGATCATGCGGGAATTCCCCACGGCGGTTTTGTGATCCGCACCGGCAGTACGGGCTGGAATGACGAGCACAGCCATGTGATCGAATACAGCCTGAAGCTGGATTCCAATCCTGAATTCACGTCTTCTGTGATCGCTGCTTACGCCAGAGCGGCTTACCGTTTGGGCAAAGAGGGGCAGACGGGATGTAAAACAGTGTTCGATATCGCACCGGCCTATTTAAGCCCTGCGGATGGAGCTGAACTGAGAAAACATTTATTATAAGTTACATAACAGAATCCTTTTGGCCGGATACTCCAGCCGAAAGGATTTTTATTGTGAAGAATACGTTACAGAATCGTAGCAGCTCAGAACTATCTGAATTGTTACACAGAATAGCCCTTTGGCGCATAGTATATAGAAACACTTATTGCACTGCATAAAAAAATACAGTACAAACAGGGCAGGCGATGGATGGATATGGGCTATTTTAAGAAAAAGCAGGAAACTCCGAGCGATAAAATGGTCGCGATGCGGGTATCCACGGTCAGCATTGTGATCAACTGCCTTTTGTCATTTTTTAAACTGGCGGCAGGGATTATGGCGGGGTCAGGGGCCATGGTATCAGACGCCGTTCATTCGGCATCCGATGTATTCAGTACGGTTGTGGTCATGATCGGGGTTTCGGCGGCTAATAAAAAATCGGATAAAGAACACCCTTATGGACATGAAAGAATGGAATGCGTGGCTTCCGTTCTTTTGGCTGTCGTCCTATTTGCTACAGGAGTTGGAATCGGCCTGGAGGCGGTAAAGAAAATCGTTATAGGCAGGCCTGAAATTCTTTTGGCACCGGGAAGGCTGGCATTGGTGGCCGCGGTTATATCCGTCTTAATAAAAGAGTGGATGTACTGGTATACCCGGATAGCGGCTAAAAAAATTAATTCCGGCGCATTGATGGCTGATGCATGGCATCATCGTTCCGATGCGTTTTCATCCATTGGGGCATTTGCGGGAATCTTGGGGGCCAGAATGGGATTTCCGGTTCTGGATCCGGCGGCCAGCTTTGTGATCTGTCTGTTTATCGGAAAAGCGGCCGTTGATATTTTTCGGGATGCTATGGATAAAATGGTGGATAAAGCCTGCGATGACCGGGTGGTGGAGCAGATGACAAAAACGGCTTTAGAGGAGACCGGGGTGTGCCGCGTGGACGAGATCAGAACCAGGATGTTTGGTTCCAAGGTTTATGTGGATATTGAAATCGCAGCGGATTCCAGGCTGGAACTGGGAAGGGCCCATCAAATTGCGGAAAATGTACATGATGCGATAGAAAATACCTTTCCTAAGGTAAAACACTGCATGGTACATGTCAATCCTTTGGAAACCACAGAGAGCTGAGACCACAGCGCTAAGATTGCGTTAAGCATCCGGCCAACTGATTGACGTGGGAAAATATAATCATTTATAATACCATAATAACAGTTCAGACGGCGGGGAAATTGAAAAAGAAAACTGCCTCAAGCCCAATTGTCTGAATTGTTACATATCATTTAATCCGGGAAATGGATAAAGAAAGGAAATCATTTATGGACGACGCCGACAGTGACGAAGAAGCCCATTTATATTTGCTGCAATTAATATCTGATTTCATATGTTTCTATATAACAGGCATGACCTGCGGTCTTTTTGGACGGCGGGTTGTGTCTTTTTCGTTTCCGGAGGAGATAGGAGGAGGCGCCAATGGCCAGATAAGGTGAGTTAAAAAAACATCATGTTAACAGTCAAACTAAAAAAGAGAGGATTATTAAATGGAAAGTCACAGTATTTCACTTATTATTATTGTATTTTGTATCGTTATGTCAGCATATTTTTCAGCAACAGAGACAGCATTTTCATCCCTGAACCGGATCAGGATTAAGAATATGGCGGAAAAGGGAAATAAGAGGGCGGCCCTGGTGCTCAAATTGTCGGAGGATTACGACGGCCTGCTGTCCACAATACTAATAGGAAATAATATTGTTAATATAGCCAGCGCATCTCTTGCGACTCTGATATTCGTAAATCTGCTGGGAGATGAAGCAGGGGCCAGCATATCAACGGTGGTCACAACGATCGTGGTGTTGATTTTTGGTGAAGTATCGCCAAAGAGCATTGCAAAAGAATCACCGGAGCGTTTTGCCATGTTTTCCGCGCCGATTCTGAAATGGCTTGTCCGGTTTCTGACCCCGGCCAACTTTTTGTTCCGCCAGTGGAAGAAACTGCTGTCATTGGTATTTAAAACAACAGAAGAAACAGGCATCACAGAAGAAGAACTGCTCAGCATTGTGGATGAAGTGGAACAGGGAGGCGGAATTGACGAGCAGGAAAGCGGTCTGATACGGAATGCTATCGAGTTTTCCGAATTGGAAGCGGTGGATATCTTTACCCCGCGGATCGACGTGGCAGCCGTTTCCGCAGATGCGTCCAATGAGGAAATCGCGGATATATTTGCGGAAACCGGATATTCCCGTCTGCCGGTTTATGAAGGGGATATCGACCATATCAGCGGTATCCTTTACCAAAAAGACTTCTATCACCTGGTCTGCGGCCAAAAGAGAGAACTGTGCAGCGTGATCCGTCCAGCCTTATTCATCACAAAGCACATGAAAATAGGGGCGCTTTTAAAGGAACTGCAAAAACAGAAATCCCATATCGCCGTCATTGTTGACGAGTTCGGCGGCATGGTCGGGATTGTCACGTTAGAAGATGTTCTGGAAGAACTGGTGGGGGAAATCTGGGATGAACATGATGTGGTGGTAAATGAGATCGAAATGATTTCGGACCGGGAGTATCTGGTGCTTGGAAACACCCATGTGGAAAAACTGTTTGAACGGCTCCGCAAAGACCGGGAGTTCGACGTAATAACTGTCAGCGGCTGGGCTATGGGTGAGATCGGCAGGATACCGAAAGAAGGGGATCAGTTTACCTATGAGAACCTGAAGGTTACAGTTCTTTCCATGAAGGAAAAGCGGGTGGATAAAGTGCGGGTTGCGGTGGATTTACCGGAAGTTTCATGATTAAGCAATGGTATTAACGCCCATCTTATGGTACAATGAAAAACATAGTAAATAATAGAACAGCATGAGGAAAATGCTATGAAAAATTATACCAGAGCAGGGGCCTGTATACTGCTTCTGGCGGCCATATCCCTAACTGGATGTAAAGATCAAAAAATGCCGTCAGATGCACAACACAGTATAAATCAGCATATTACGGCGGAAGCGGAGCCGGGCGGAAGAGAGCCGGACACGGCGGAAGCGGAGCCGGCGGAAGCGGAGCCGGGCGGACAAGGGCCGGATATGGCGGAAGCGGGGCCGGGCGGCAAGGGGCCGGACACGGAGGAAGCGGAGCCGGGCAAAAAAGGGCCGGTCACAGCAGAAACACAGCCCGGCAGCATAGAATTGGTTACGGAAACTTCGCCGGTTCAGGGGCCGTCAGGAGAGAAAAAGAGCTTGATTGATCCGGAGGGAATGACTTTGGAAACCAGAATCCTGGTTCCGGAAGGGTATCAGCGTGTTCCGAAAGAGGCAGGAAGTTTCCAGGGATATATGAGAATGAGAGCGATGAAGCCGGATGGAAGCGAAGTTCTTTTATATGACGGAACAAAAAAGGGCAATCAAAGGGCGCAGGCGGCTGTTTTTGATATTCCGGTGTTTGAAAGTGATTTACAGCAGTGCGCGGACAGTGTGATGCGTGTCTACTCAGAATACTTTTGGACAATGGGAGCTTATGATAAGATCGCCTTTCATCTGACCAATGGATTTCTCATGGACTATCCGTCCTGGATCAGCGGTAAACGGCTGTCAGTCGACGGAAATAACGTATCCTGGGTGAAGAAGGAAGAGTATAATGATTCTTACGAAACATTTCTGCTCTACTTAAAATATGTGATGATGTACGCGGGGACCCTTTCTCTGGATGAGGAAAGCGAGCCTGTGGAGATTGAAAATCTTCAGGCCGGAGATATGTTTATTAAGGGCGGCAGCCCCGGCCACTGTGTGATGGTGGCCGATGTGGCTGAGGATGAGATGGGAAATCTCTGTTTTCTTCTGGCCCAGGGTTATATGCCTGCCCAGGATTTTCACATATTAAAGAATCCGCTTCATGAGGAAGATCCCTGGTACTATGTTTCAGAGATAACATACCCGCTGCAGACGCCGGAATATACATTCCAGGAGGGCAGCTTTAAACGGTGGTATGGTTTTTTGTATAAAGAGGAGTAATTCACTGGCTTAGAGTGTGTCTTAAAATTCATTCCCGTCAGATGCACGCCCCAGTTCAGCCATCAGTTCTTTTACTGTGGTCATCTTCTCCAGGCGGTACGCATTTTCGCCGCAGAACAGAAGAGAATTGTCCACATCCCCTTTAGCGGCCCGGACCAGGGCGCCGGTGATGCAGTAGGGGATTTTGGTAATATCGCATTTCTTCAGGCAGTGGTAGCATTTGGGAATCTTTTCATTGGAAGTTTCCCTTGCTGCCATGAAGGAGTTGCGGATTGCGCGGCCCGGCATGCCCACAGGGCTTTTTACCAGCACGATATCTTCTTTCCGGGCATTGAGATATGCTTCTTTAAACCGGGGATCCACATCGCATTCCTCCGTTACCACAAAACGGGTGGCCATCTGCACCCCAGCACAGCCTAAATCCATATAGTGGTCGATATCAGCCCGGTCGTATACGCCTCCTGCAAAGATTACAGGTATTTCTTTCTGATATTTCTCTTCATATCCCTTTACACACTCAATAATTTCAAGTATCTGCTTATCGTATCCTGTGGAATCCAAAGCCTCCACCTCTTCTTTGGAGTACCCCAAATGTCCCCCGGCTTTCGGCCCTTCAATGATCACCATATCCGCAGTTCTGCCGTAATGGCGGTCCCAAAGTTTCAGCAGGGTCTGGGCAGCTTTGGGCGGAGATACGATGGGGGCGATTTTTATATTGGAATCCTTTGTCAGCGCGGGAAGGTCCGTGGGCAGCCCGGCGCCTGAAATGATCAGGTCAGCTCCATGGTCGATACAGCATTTCACATATTCCTTATAATTGTTTAGAGCGCACATGATATTCACGCCTACAATGCCGCCGCAGGCCAGTTTTTTTGCTTCATCGATGTGACGGCCCAATGCCCTTAAATTGGCGGTCAAAGTGTCGGTTTCAAAATCAGGTTCTAAAAAGCCGGGCTGGGCGGCGGAGATCACTCCGACCCCGCCTTCTTTTGCAACGGTTCCGGCCAGCCGGGAGAGGCTGACGCCAACTCCCATTCCTCCCTGGATAACCGGAATGTCTGCGGTGAGTTCACCTATTTTTAATGGTTTAAGATTCATTTTTAATCTCCTGTTGTCATTATAATTAATACTTTGATATGTAGTTATCAATACCAGATGGTACAATACCAATATAAAGCAGGAATAACAATCTGTCAAGTGAATATAATCAACAGGCAGAGTACGTAAAAGACCTGGTTGCAACAAGCCTTCTTATTTTATATAATAGTTTTGTACTGAGAAAATATGCCATTGGACAGGAAACGGATCAGCCGGTTTGACCGGCAGAATGGAGGAATATATGGCGTTATACGATTATGTGGGAGCGTTGAAAAAGGGGCGGAAGCAGTACCAGTCAGCCGTTTTAAAAGGGGAGTATCCATACCTGCCTGTTTTGGATGATATTCTTTCTTATACAGATATTGTATCGGAAGTGAGCCTCGGACTGATGGATATTCCGCTGGCGCGGATCGTTGGAACCAAGACCAAAGGGCGCACCAGCGCTTTTGCCAACAATTTCATGCCTCTTCTCAGCGAAAAATCAGAGTTTGGGTCAAAATGGGCTTTTTTATTCGATCATCAGATTGAAGAGGGGATACATGACCCCATTGTTGCCTATGAATTTATGAATAAGTTTTATGTTCAGGAAGGGAATAAGCGGGTCAGCGTGTTAAAATATTTGGGGGCCTTCAGCATACCGGGAACCGTGGTGCGCCTGATTCCCAGAAGAAGCGATGAAAAGGAGAATAAGCTGTATTACGAATTTCTGGATTTTTACCAGGTATCATTTAACTGCGATGTCTGGTTCAGCAGAGAGGGCAGCTATCACAGGCTTTTGACGGCTATGGGAAAAAAGCCGGATGAGGTTTGGAGTGAAGACGATAAGGAATATTTTAAGGCAGTTTATAACCGTTTTGTAAAGGTCTTCGACCAGGAAGGCGGGAATGCGCTGGAACTGACCAGTTCGGATGCATTTTTGATCTATGTGGAGATCTTTGGCTATGAAGCGATTATAGAGCGCACTGAGGCCCAGATACAAAAAGATCTGGTTAAGATATGGGATGAATTTCTGCTGGTTTCCAGAGGCGGAAAAATTGCCCTGGTGGAACAGCCGGAAGAAGTCGACGGCGGAGCGGGCAAGCTGATGAACTGGCTGAGGCCATTTTCCAACATAGAGCCGGAAATGCTTAAAATCGCCTTTATCTATGCCAAAAACCAGGAAACGTCCAGTTGGACTTATGGTCATGAACTGGGCAGGATGTATCTGGAACAGGCTTACGGCGGCAAGCTGAAGACGGTGGCATTTTACGATGCGGACAATGATGATGAAACGGCCAAAGCCATTGATTTGGCCATTGCAGCCAGATGCAACCTGATTTTTACAACATCATCCCAGATGATAAATTTCAGTGTGAAGGCGGCGATCCAGCATCCTGAGGTTAAAATATTTAACTGTTCGGTCAATATGTCCTATTCATCCATCAGCACCTATTACTGCAGAATGTATGAGTCTAAGTTCCTGATGGGGGCTCTGGCTGCGTCCATGGCCCAATCTGACAAACTGGGGTATATTGCTGATTATCCAATCTACGGCACCATTGCCAATATCAATGCATTTGCGCTGGGAGCCAGGATGATCAACCCTTACGTGAAAGTCTATCTGGAGTGGTCCAGAGTAAAGGACGCTAAGGTGCAGGAAACCTTGGAACACGACGGAATCACGTTCATCTCGGGGGAAGATATGATAACGCCCCAGGCTCCTTCCAGGGAGTATGGCCTATACCATAAGGAACCGGACGGAACGCTTGAGAACCTGGCCACCCCTATCTGGCACTGGGGAAAGTTCTATGAAAAAATCGTGGAACTGACTTGTAAGGGGGCTTTGGACACCAGGGAAAATAAAGGAAAACAGGCCATAAACTTCTGGTGGGGAATGTCGGCGGACGTGATCGATGTGATCTGTTCGCAGAATCTGCCGCATGGAACGAACCGGCTGATAACATTTTTAAAAAATTCCATCCGGGCAGGCAGCTTTCAGCCCTTTAACGGCCTGATTTATTCCCAGGATGGTACGGTGCAGTGCGGGGAAGACGAGAGTTTATCACCGGAAGAGATCATTACAATGAACTGGCTGGCGGACAATGTGGTAGGACGGATTCCGGAATTTGATGAGCTGACGGAAGCAGCCCAGGCCCTTGTGAAACTCCAGGGTGTGAAAGTAGAAGAGACAACAGATACGGAGGAAAATCAGTGTGAAGATTCTGGTATTGGCAGATCATGAGTCTAAGAGCCTCTATGATTATTATCAGCCCGAAAAGCTGAAAGATATCGATTTAATAATATCCTGTGGGGATCTGCGCGCCAACTATCTCAGTTTTTTTGCCACCTTCTGCCATGCGCCTGTGCTTTATATCAGTGGAAACCACGATAAATATAATATAAAGGCGCCGGAAGGCTGCATCTGCATTGAGGATGATATCTATGAGTTCCGCGGCGTCCGGATTATGGGACTGGGCGGATCCATGCAGTATATTCCCGATGCGGACAACCAGTATACGGAGAAGGATATGGAGAAGCGGGTCAGGAAAATGTGGTGGAAATTAAGGCGGAATAAAGGGTTTGATATTCTGGTGACCCATGCGCCCGCCTACGAGTTAAATGACCTCACAGATCTGCCTCACAGAGGGTTCCGGTGTTTTAAGGATTTAATGGACAAATACAGCCCCAGATATTTTATCCATGGCCATGTCCATGCAAATTACGGCGGATTTAAACGCTGTGACCGTTATGGAGATACCATAGTGATCAATGCCTATGAAAAATATGTGATTGAATACCCTGAGCCAAACTGAAAAATACCCATAAATATTACATTTGTTTGACATCAGGCTGTTTTCAGGATAATATGTAATTATTGAGTTTTGTTGCGATGAGACCGGAGTTTATAACTGAAGAGGAAAAGGTTTTTACGAAAGGATTACTATTGCGATGAGAAAAAGTCTGTTTACGGTTTTAATGCTCGCCGCAGGAATGGCTGCTGCTGCCAGCCAGCCGGTTTTTGCGGGCGAGTGGAAACAGGACTATGTGGGCTGCTGGTATGATAATGGGAACGGGACTTATCCGGCAGATACCTGGAGATGGATTGACGGCGATCACAATGGGGTGGCGGAACGGTATTATTTTGATGAAAACGGCTATTGTGTGAAAAACAGCGTAACTCCTGACGGCTGTCAGGTGGATTGTGACGGGGCGTGGATCCAGGACGGCTTGGTGCAGATCCGTTACATAGGGATTAACAGCTATGACGAGGCCACAAAGGAAGCTCTCAGCGGTTTTATTAACGAGATCTACGGCGTGGGCATGCCTTTTGAGAACGATCCGGAAATTAAAGGTGAGCCGGAATCCGTGGACGATCCGGGAGTTCTGGAGATTACGGGAGCCGATTTGGGACCGGAAGAGAGGGCGGCTATCCTTTATTGGTACCAGTCTCTCTACGGACGCAGTACGGACTGCCGGTTTATCAGCGTACCGGAAAAAGAGGGGACGTATAACCGGGTGAGTTCCGATGTTTTGGACGAAGTGCTCTATGAGATTCTGGGCAGCAGCGATAATGACGATGCGCTGTCTGTATTTGCTGACCCGGCAAATGGATATGTGAACGGAGGACTGAAAGAAGGCATGTATAGCTGCACAGCCCAGAGGGACAAAGAAAATCCGGAGTACTATCTGAAAACAGAATACTGCAGGGCGGAAAAGGAAGTGGCCTGCCTGAGCGGTGAGGTGATGGTTTACCGGCCGGAAACAGAAGAGTATGAATACGTACAGGATTTTAAGGCTTACTTTACGGAAAATCATAATTCCAACATAGCCGGTTTCCGGTTTGAACGTCTGGTAATCGGCAGCCAGGCATAAAAAGCGAATATTGTTATGA
The DNA here is from genome assembly GCF_018785315.1 of Clostridium sp. MCC353. Lineage (GTDB taxonomy): Bacteria > Bacillota > Clostridia > Lachnospirales > Lachnospiraceae > CHH4-2. The sequence goes on from NZ_WQPN01000134.1 coordinate 145,689, forward strand.
TACAGTTTCCTCATTTTTAAATAATATTAATATAAATTCAATTGAAATTTTATTCTGTGGGATTTAATATTAATAAAAATAAAAATGAGGAGGGCGTATATGAATAAGAGAAAGAGACGGCTGTTTGGGGTGGTATTTACCTTAATTGCCGTCCTTATTGTATTATCGGGAGCGGGAATTCTGTTTTTCATACAGCAGAAAGAGGAGGATCAGACCGTACTTCCTGACAAGCTGATCCTTAAATATATGTCATGCATTGAATCGGGACGGTATGAAGAGATGTACGGAATGCTGAATGAACAGAGCAGGACGAACATGTCACAGGAGGATTTTACAGCAAGAAATAAAAACATATACGAAGGAATCGGCGCTTCTGGGATAACAATTGAAGTTACCGGCATGGAGGAGAGCGGAGAAACGGACCTGGCGGTAAGATATGAGACGGCTATGAATACATCCGCAGGGGAAATCCGGTTTGACAACCTGGCCCTTTATACGAAAAATGAAGAGGGGGAGTACCTTCTTGAATGGGGCGATCAATTGATTTTTCCCCAGCTGGAAGTTACGGACAAAGTCCGGGTTTCCACGGATAAAGCGGCGAGAGGGCAGATTCTGGACCGTAACGGAGTGATGTTAGCCGGGCCGGGCACTGCATCCAGCGTGGGCCTGGTTCCCGGAAAGATGAATGAAAATGCGGATCAGGACATCGGGAAGGTGGCCCGGCTCTTAGGAATTACAGAGGAAAATATCAGAAAAAAGCTGGATGCCGGATGGGTTAAGGAAGATTCTTTCGTTCCTCTGAAAACCATTAAAAAGCTGAAAGAGACGGATCTGATGAAAGAATTTCCATCCCAGGAGGCGCTGGAGATGAAGGCGCTGGAGGATGAACTTCTCTCAGTTCCCGGAGTGAAAATCACGGATGTGGAAGTACGGGCGTATCCGCTGGGAGAGGCGGCCTCTCATCTGACTGGTTATGTTCAGAATGTGACTGCGGAAGATTTGGAAAAGCATCCGGGTGAAGGCTACCGCAGTGACAGCGTGATCGGACGAAGCGGCATGGAGGCTTTATATGAGAAAGAATTAAAGGGACAGGATGGACATACAATCAGGATTGTGAATGCCCAGGGATCTATTAAAGAGGTACTGGCCTCCGCTGAAAAAAGGGATGGGGAAACTATCAGGCTCACTGTGGATGCAGAACTTCAAAAGGCGGTTTACGACCAGTTTAAAGAGGACAAAAGCTGTTCGGTTGCCATGAATCCCCGGACCGGTGAGGTCCTGGCCCTTGTGAGCACCCCTGCTTATGACAGCAATGATTTTATTCTGGGGTTGTCCAATGACCAATGGAATGCTTTAAATGAAGACCCGGATCAGCCAATGTATAACCGTTTCCGGCAGAAATTTGCCCCGGGTTCATCGTTTAAACCCATAATCGCGGCTCTTGGAATGGAGGAAGGCGCTATTGATCCCAATGAGGATTTTGGGAGTGAAGGGCTCAGCTGGCAGAAGGATTCAAGCTGGGGGAATTATTATGTGACCACGCTCCACACTTACCAGCCCGCCATTCTGGAAAATGCATTGATTTATTCCGATAATATTTATTTTGCTAAGGCAGCGCTGAAAATAGGGAGCCGTAAGCTGGAAGAGGGACTGGAACGTTTGGGATTTAATGAGCAGCTTCCATTTGAAATAATTATGGCAAAATCCCAGTATTCCAACGGAGATTCGATTGACAATGAGATCCAGCTGGCAGACAGCGGATACGGCCAGGGGCAGATTCTTGTCAATCCGCTGCATCTGGCGTCAATCTATACGGCATTTGTGAACGGCGGTTCCATAGTGAAGCCTTATTTGAATTATAAAGAAGGCGCTGAAAGAGAAATCTGGATTGATCAGGCTTTCTCTGCCGCAACATCCGAACAGGTGAAATCCGCCCTCATAAAAGTTGTAAACAATCCGGAAGGAACCGGGTATGCCGCCCGCCTGGACACGGTCACATTGGCGGGGAAAACGGGAACGGCTGAAATAAAGGCATCGAAAGACGACAACAGCGGTACGGAACTGGGCTGGTTCTGTGTATTCACGGAAGATCCTCAGGCGGAAAGGCCGCTATTGCTCGTATCGATGGCGGAAGATGTGAAAGACCGCGGCGGCAGCGGCTATGTTTTAAGAAAGGATAAGGAAGCGCTTCAGGCCTATGGTTATTAGTGGTAATGTTTCGCTTGTAAAAGAGCTGGGTTTTGGTTTATGATAGTCTATATGTAAAAACTGCCGCCGGCACAGCGGCAGATCGGAGGAATTATGAATTCAAAAGAAGTGATCTGTGATGCGGTTAAGAGAAAAGCGGATATGATTGCCGGAATTAATCAGGCCGTATGGGACTATGCGGAGTTTGGGTATCAGGAGGTTAAAAGCGCTGAGAAGATTGTCCAGGTTCTGGAAGAAGAAGGTTTTCAGGTTGAGACTGGGATCGCGGGAATCGAAACGGCATTTGTGGGAAGTTACGGCAGCGGAAAACCGGTTATAGCTGTACTGGCTGAATACGATGCCCTTCCCGATCTGAGCCAGAAAGCGGGATGCGCGGTTAAAAGCCCGGTGCCGGGGAAAACGTACGGCCATGGCTGCGGCCACAGCGCCCTGGGAGCAGGGGCTGTCGGAGCGGCAATTGCAGCAAAAGAATATCTGAAAGCAAATCATGCAGCCGGCACGGTAAAACTGTTTGGGTGTCCGGCGGAGGAAATGGGATTTGGAAAAGCATTTATGGTGAGGGAAGGCTGTTTTGATGGAGTGGATCTGGCATTTACCTGGCATCCCAGCGACTGCAATGGCATATCGGCGTACAAAAGCGTTGCATATTATAAGGTGAGATTCCGGTTTAAAGGCGTGACGGCACATGCGGGAGGCGCGCCTCATCTGGGCCGCAGCGCCCTGGATGCCTGTGAACTGATGAATGTGGGGGTTAATTATCTGCGTGAACACATCATCACTGATGCCAGGGTCCATTATGCATATCTGGACTGTGGCGGAGATGCGCCCAATATTGTCCAGGATCATGCGGCGCTGTTGTATTTCGTGAGGGCTCCTAAACTGATACAGTGCGGGGAGATTCTGGAGAGGATTAAAAAGATCGCCCAGGGAGCGGCCCTGATGACGGAAACAGAGGTGGAGATTAAAGTTTTAGGGGGACTGAGCGATACGGTTCCAAATGAAGAAGCTTCTAAAGTGCTGTCGGAGGCCTATTGTGAAGTGGGAGGCCCTGAATTTTCAGAAAAGGAATTTGCCGTTGCCAGAGATTTTTTGGCAATTCTTACGGAGCAGGATAAAAAGAGAATCCTTAAAGCAGGAGCAGAGGCGGTTGGGATTACGGAAGAGGAATTCGCAGAGCGGCCCTTGTATACCAATGTCATACCCTTCCGGCCTGAGATGATGAATACCCTTGCCACCATTTCAACGGATGTGGGAGACGTAAGCTATCAGGTTCCTACAGGCCAGATCAGCGCAGCCATAGGCATTCCGGGAACTGGCCTTCATACATGGCAGGCCACCGCTCAGGTAGGATCTTCCATCGGAGATCAGGCATCTCTGGCAGTCGCCAGGGTGATCGGGCTGGCATGTGCAAAAGTGTTTGAACATCCTGAAGTGGTGGAACGTGCCAAAGAAGAGCTTAAAAAGGCCACCGGCGGAGAATACCTTTCTCCGATACAGGAAGGGGCAAAACCGGGCGATGAAGATTGATTATTATGCGTACTCTTCAGGAATCAGAAGCTGGAATGCGGCATTTAAGGTTCTGTTTTCGATGATTGTCCTCCTTTTCTGCATAATAGCCGATAATCTTTTTGTGTCGGCTGCGGTAGTATTGACCATGGCCCTGTTTACCATTGGGAAGGGCAGGGTGAAAGCGGCGGATTATTTCCGGTTGATGACGGTTCCCCTGGCATTTATGATATTGGGAAGCGTTGCGATTGCTGCTGGTTTTTCAAAAGAAGCAGCTGGCGATTACAGGATTAACCTTCATTTTTTCTATCTTTATACTTCCCGGAACAGCATCAGAAAATGCCTGGAGGTATTTATGAAAGCTTGGGGAGCGGTCAGCGCCATGTATCTGATGACCCTCTCCACCCCTGCCAGCGAATTGATTTCGGTGCTGCGAAGGGCTCATATCCCAAAGGTTATGGTGGAACTGATGAACATGATATACCGTTTTATCTTTATCATGGCCGAAGTTCAGGAAAAGATGAAGATTTCTGCCCAGTCCAGGCTGGGGTATGTGGATTTTAAGACATCCTGTAAGTCTTTTGGAAACACGGCAAGCAATCTATTGGTGGTTTCTTTAAAGAAAGCGAATGCATATTACGATGCCATGATATCCAGATGCTATGATGGAGAGTTTGTTTTTTTGGAGGAAGAAAAGCCGGTTACCGTAAAGCAGACAGCCGGAGCCGCTGCATATCTTTTGGGTTTGATGGCGATTTGGCTGCTTACGGGACATTTGTAGAAAATATGGACATAGTCTGCCGGTGAGAATATGTGATTTAAGGCGGTCCATGGAGAGATCAGGTTCGGTTTTCCGGTGAAAAACATGATTTCATGCCGTCTGAATACACGCGGTTTTGAGCAGAGTGGAGGAAAATGTGTTAGGTGAGGTACTGCTGCAGGCTCAGGGTCTGTATTACGGATATGAAAATAATAATGATGTGTTAAAAGATGTGAGCTTTTCCATCCGGGAAGGAGAGAGGATTGCGGTATTGGGCGCTAACGGCGCGGGTAAGTCCACATTATTCTTAAATTTAAATGGGGTGTTTACCCCATCTAAAGGATCGGTATCCTATCGGGGAAAGGTGATTGGAAAAAAGGAGTTGAATGAACTTCGCAGGCATGTGGGCATTGTGTTTCAGGATGCGGACAACCAGATCATCGCCTCCTCCGTGTTAGCGGAAGTTTCGTTTGGTCCGATGAATTTAAAACTTCCCAAAGAGGAAGTGGCAGAGCGGGTGGAGGAAGCGCTGGCTTATATGAATTTATCTGATTTTAAAGACCGGGCCCCCCACTATCTCAGCGGAGGCGAGAAAAAAAGAGTGAGCATTGCCGATATTATAGCGATGAAACCGGAAGTGATCATTTTTGATGAGCCAACGGCGGCTTTGGATCCGTTAAACGCGGATATGCTGGAAGCGGTATTGGGAAATATGGCGGAAAGCGGAAAGACGATCCTTTTATCGACCCATGATGTGGATTTTGCCTACCGGTGGGCCGGGCGGATTCTGGTCTTCAGCGAAGGTGAGCTGATCGCGGATGGCAATCCCCTGGATATATTCGGAAATGAACAGGTATTGAAGGAAGCGCATTTAAAGCGTCCGGTTTTATTCCAAGTCTATGAAGAGCTGGTTAAGAAAGGGCTGCTCCCGGATCATAAGAGGTATCCCAGGCAGATGGCGGAGTTTCAGGATCTGCTGAATGGCATTAGTGATTATTGATAAAATGGGGGATACAAAAATCCAGCGGTTAAAAAAACACGGATAGAAAAGTCTGGTGGTTATATAAAACTGGCAGATATAAAAGCCCGGTGAGAGAAATGATAAGAAAATGGTAAAATATGAAAGATTAGATTGACAAAAACACTGCATTTAGATTACACTGAGGTTAGAAAAACAAATTACAATTGGTGCCTGTCTTATTGAAAGACAGGATAATAGGAAAATGGGTGTAAGTCCCATACGGTCCCGCCGCTGTGTTGGAGGAGCCATATTCCATATGTCACTGTATATACGGGAAGACGGAATATTGCGATGATGCCAGAGTCAGAAGACCTGCCTTTTGTAAAGAAACGTTACGGTTACGAGAGATGACCGGATGCGATATTTTCTCTGGTTTTGCCAGAGTAAATTTTGGATGCCGGTTTGTGAGTGGGAATCACAAATAGGGCGTCTTTTTTGTTTGAAGGAGAATGAATATGACGAAGAAACAAAAAGGTATTATGAAGCTGGCAATTGTAACTGCCGCAGTGTTTGGTATGCAGATCCCTGCTTTTGGCATGCATATCATGGAAGGGTATCTTCCGGTCGGGTTTTGTGTGGCCTGGGGGGTGATCTGTATTCCGTTTTTAGCAAAGGGTATTTTCGGCATTCAAAAGGTTTTGGATGAGAATAGGAAGGCGATAACCATACTGGCCATGGCTGGCGCATTCATATTTGTCATCTCTTCACTGAAAATCCCATCCGTGACGGGGAGCTGTTCCCACATGACAGGAACCGGGCTGGGAGCCATTTTATTTGGGCCTTCAGCGGTCAGCGTTTTGGGCATTATTGTCCTTTTGTTTCAGGCGGTTTTATTGGCTCACGGCGGGTTGACAACCATTGGCGCCAATACATTTTCAATGGCAATTGCCGGACCTTTTGTATCATACGGAATTTATAAGTTATGTGAAAAGACGAATATGAACCGGAAAGTCAGCATCTTTTTAGCCGCAGCTTTAGGAGATCTCTTTACCTATTGTGTTACCAGCATACAGCTTGCAATGGCCTACCCGTCGGAACAGGGTGGAGTGGCGGCCTCCGCCGTAAAGTTTTTAGGTGTTTTCGCGCCGACCCAGCTTCCTTTAGCCATCATTGAGGGACTATTGACCGTTGTTATCGTCATCGGGCTTGAAGTATATGCCAAATCGGAACTGACATCCATCGGATTTTTTAAGGAGGCGAAGGTGAGCCATGAGTAAAAATAAAAAGATAGTAATAATCCTGCTGGCAGTGGTGGTACTGATCGCGGTGGTTCCCATATTCGCCTTAAAAGGAGCTGAGTTTGGCGGCTCTGACGATGCGGGAAGCCAGATGGTGGAGGCGATCCATGGAGAATATGAACCGTGGTTTACTCCTGTTTTGGAAACGATGATCGGCGGGGAACTTCCAGGAGAAATTGAGAGCCTCATTTTCTGTCTCCAGACCGGCATCGGCGTATCCATCATTGCATTTTTTATGGGACGGTTTGTAGAGCGTAAAAAATGGGAGGATAAACAGACACAATTAAAACAGACACAATTATAGAATTTTGTTGAAACTTGTCTCTCAAAATGTTAAACTATAGAAATGTTACATTTCTATGACAGAACATTTTGGGAGATTTTTTCATGAGACGATTACTTAGCACAATCCTGACACTAACATTAATGATGCAGCTTTTTGTGATACCTGCCTATGCGAAGCCGGATTGGCCGGACGATACCGGCATTTTAGCGGAAGGCGGTATTGTAATTGACATGGATTCCGGGGCAATGCTGTTTGGGCAGAACAGCCGGGTGGGGTATTTTCCGGCAAGTATCACCAAACTTTTGACGGCTTTGGTGGTCTTGGAACATGCTTCTTTAGATGAAGAAGTGACATTTTCCCATGATGCGGTCTACAACATTGAAGAGGGCAGCGGAAACTATTTCGGCCTGGATGAAGGTGACAAATGGCCGGTGGAAGACTGTCTTTATGCGCTGATTCTGCGCTCGTCCAATCAGGCAGCCAATGCATTGGCCGAACATGTGGGCGGAAGCAGAGACGGGTTTGTGGACATGATGAACCAGACCATAGAAGACCTGGGCTGTACAGGCAGCCGCTTTAAAAACCCTTCCGGCCTCAATGATCCGGAACAGATGGTGACACCGTTTGATATGGCGCTGATCGCAAAGGCGGCATTTTCCAATGAAAAACTGCTGGAAATAGCATCCAGCAAAAGACATAAATTTCCTCCTACTGTAAATAATCCGGAAGAAATCAGCGCTGCCATTGAGCATAAACTTCTGAAGGAATCGGAAGAACTTTATTTTCCCGATGCGGTGGCAGGCAAGACGGGATACACATCTTTGGCAGGCAACACCCTGGTAACCCTGGCGGAACGGGATGGAAGACGGGTGATTGCTGTTGTTTTAAAAGGAACGCAGCCCCAGTATTATGTGGACAGCCAGAACCTTTTGGAATTCGGTTTGGCCAGGTTTCAGAATATAAAAGTTGCGGAGAACGAGACATCTTATACAACCGGGGAGAATGCGGTTACCATTGGCGGACAGAACTATCAGCCGTCTGATTTGGAGATCGATCCTCAGGCGGTCATTACCCTGCCCAAGGATGCGGCATACGGTGACGCGGAAAAAACTCTGGTGACGGATCTTCCTGAAGACCATCCGGCAGGGGCGGTGGCCCTTATAAAATATACCTACAACGAACGCAGCATCGGCCAGGCATACCTGCTTTTGAAAAATGCGGAAGTATTTGCTGATGCGGATCAGAATGGTTTAACGGAAACTTCTAAGGGGGAGACGGAACCTGAAAGCCAGCCTGCAGGCCAGCCGGGAGGAGAGGATAGAAAAGTGTCTCTTCCGTCCATATCTGTGCCTGTTTTGATTCTGATTGTTATTTTACTGCTGGCAGGCTGCGGTATCGGATATATTGTTTATCAGCGGAGAAAAGAGGAGAGGGAACGGGCCCTGCGCCGCCAGAAGAGACGGCAGAGGATTATTGAATCGGGCTGCTCGGAAGAAGAATTTGAACGGATGGTGGCGGAACGGATGAAGAGGAAGACGGATAGAGGTAAAGAGGCTGATTGACAGGCAAAGACATAGGCTGAGAGATAATTAGAGATAAATGAATAGAGAAAAAAGCTGATGGTGATTTCAAGAAATTACTGTCGGCTTTTTTGTTGTATTTTTACTTACTGGCATATTGTTGGAATGGGAGGTGGAATTTTATTTGGTACATATGACAGGAATGATTTTAAACATTACACAGGCTTGCAATAGATTATAAACCATTTTTTTATAGCCAGTTTTTTATTAACCTTGTTTTTTTAATGAAAATAGGATATTTTGAAAGATAACCATAAAAATACGATTAAAACAAGGAGTGTGTAAGATGACATTAAATGTTGAAATGATTTTTGCTTTTGAACGGTATCTTTACGAACAGGAGCGGAGCAAGGCGACCATTGAGAAATATGTCCGGGATTTGAAAAAGTTGTTTTCCTATCTGGCGGAGGATATGGAACTCAACAAGGATAAAATGATCAGGTTTAAACAGGAACTGACGGAGCAATATAAAACAACCAGTGTAAACTCGATTCTGGCTGCGGTCAATCAGTTCCTGGAGTTTGCAGGGGTGGGGGAATATAAAGTAAAACAGGTTCGGGTTCAGAAAAACCTGTTCTGCCAGCAGGAACGGGAATTGTCAAAAGAAGAATACTTCCGCCTGATAGATGCGGCGAAACGAAAGAAAAACCAGAGGATCAGTGTTTTAATGCAGGCAATCTGCAGCACAGGAATCCGTGTGAGCGAGCATCGTTTTATATCCGTAGAGGCGCTGAAGGAAGGGTGTGTGAGAATATATAATAAGGGAAAGTCCAGGATTGTCTTCCTTCCGCCTGAATTGTCTGCAACATTAAAACGGTATTGTCGGGAGATGGGGATTATAAGCGGGCCGGTGTTTGTCACAAAAAGCGGCCGTCCTCTGGACCGGAGCAATATCTGGGCTATGATGAAGGCTTTAGGAGAGGACGCAGGGGTGGATTCAAAGAAGATTTATCCTCATAATCTACGCCATCTGTTTGCGTTTACATTTTATGGAGTTGAAAAAGATCTGCTCCGCCTGGCGGACATTCTGGGGCATACCAGCGTGGATACGACGAGAATCTATACGGTTTCAAGCGGCTGGGAACATAAGAGAATCCTGTCGAA
>NZ_WQPN01000134.1:155401-157039 GCF_018785315.1 Clostridium sp. MCC353
GAAAATAAGGACATAATCTGAATTATGTAGTAGTGGATCTGTATTTTCCTACTAGCTATTATGCTATCTTTTCCCAGAAATTTCAAGTAGAATCGTAAATTTATTAAAAAATTATATTTTGACACCAAAAAGAGCGGTAAAAGAGGGGGCTCTACCGTTACTTTTTCCGAGGAAACCTTCCGGTGTCCATCACTATTACCACATAATTCAGATTATGTGGTTATTTTTGTGCCGGAGGGGACGTAATTATGTGACGGCCGGTCCGTAACTGAAAGGGACAAGAGGAAAACGGGGGTGCCAGAATGGCAGATTTAAGAAAATGTACAAATTTTGGAGTAAGGGTAAAAATTGCATTAATTGAACAGAACATGTCAAACAAAGAGCTGGCAAAAAGGCTGGGGTATTCTAATTCCACCATCAGTGATGTGATATTTGGAAGGAACAGCAGCAGCAGGACCATGGAAATGATTGCCAGAGAACTGGGGATAGAAGTGGAGGAAGTACGGTAATTTCACTTCTCTTTTTTGTGTACCCGGATTGCTGGAGGATTTTTAGAAACGGGCTTTGCTGATGGATGAATTGCAGTGTGTATGGAATTAAAAGAACATAAATCAGGAAGGAAAGGGTCATGGAACCGATTATCGACGTGCATTCCCATATCCTGCCGGGCATTGACGATGGCGCCAGGCGCATGTGGGAAACCAGGGAATTAATAAAACAGGCATATGGGCAGGGGATACGGACGATCATAGCGACCCCGCATTTCCATAGGGGGAAGCATTACATAGAACCGGGCGGGATCTTGGAGCTGACGCAGAAGGTACAGAGGGAGGCGGATAAGCTGTTCCCGGATATGAATATCTATGCCGGGCAGGAACTGATCTACTTTCATGGGATCTTTGATGAGGTTGCGGCTGGAAAAACAGTGCCTATGGCAGGTTCCGACTGCTTTTTAATGGAATTCCAGACGGATACAGCTTATGAGACCATTTACCAGGCTGTGAGACAGATGTCGCTGATGCGTTACCGTCCGATGCTGGCCCATATTGAACGATATCCATGCCTTAGGACACCGGGACGAATTGAGGAACTGAGAAAATCCGGGGCGTATATGCAGATGAACTTTAGCAGCTTGTCTGGGGGAATCCGTTATGTGAGAGAGACGCTGTGGTGCAGAAGGATGGTTCAGGAAGGAAAAATCCAATTTCTGGGAACGGATATGCACCGGGTGGATTTCCGTCCGCCCAAGACCGGGAAAGCGGTGGAATGGATTTATAGGAGATGTGGGGAAGATGAGGCAGTACGGATGATGATGAGAAATCCGATGGAGATATTAATTGGGGATGCTAGGGGAGGAAATGTGGCCGTGTGCGGAGGATGGGCGTGAGCGCCGGAGATAAAAGCAGAATACTGAGATGAATACAAAACACTGAGAAGAAAACAGACTGCCGAGGCAGAACAAAGTGGAGTGGGCAAATTCAGTCTGTTTCTATAAAATCCAGCAGACTGGAGAGAATCCGACAGCGGAAAATAGAGAGAAATTGAGTAAAGGAACTAAAACATTTATGGAAAAGAGATTTGACGAGGATCAGGACGAAATTGAAATTGACTTACGGGAACTTCTGTTTGAATTCAAAA
>NZ_WQPN01000135.1 GCF_018785315.1 Clostridium sp. MCC353
TTCAGTGGGCATCTCAGAAACTGATTTGGTTTTCAGTTTCTGCCCGTCTTTTTCTATTCCTGGAGCCTAACTTTCACTAACGGTTTCCAGATGGCTTTCATCCCCGAAGGATTCCCCTTGGCCCGTCCGCATCCAAACATCCAGTCCGTCCCCTCGTCCCGCTTCCCTGCTGGTGTTCTCTGGCTCAAGTAATTAAAAACAATTTAACATCAACCCTCAAGGCATTTTCGAAAATGCCGTCACCCTTTGATGTAAATCCCCTCACCCTTTACATCAAATCTCCATGTCATATTCGCCAAAAACTACACGAATTAACAAATATCTTCTCACTGAAACGCTTCTTTGCGCTTTCTACTCATCTCCCCCAATCCTTTTTATCTCCAGGCGTGACATTAGTCAATCACCCCAATAAAGATCTGGAGAAGGGCAGTAGAAAAGGCAAAGAAGCGTTTGGTTGAGACGATGTTTGGTATTTAGTACAGATCATGACATAGACATTTCAAGTAACTGACGTGGGGATTAACAGTAAAAGGTCAAGGCTTTTTCGAAAATGCCTTGACGCTTAATGTTAAATTTTCTTATAATTTACAGAATTGTTTTTTTATTACCAGAGCCGGAGAAAACCAGCAGGAAAGCGGGGAGGGCGGAGGGCGGGACGGAAGACCGGGGAGCGGTACCGGGGAAACCAACGATACAGGGGTCATGTGGAAACCGTTTAGTGGAACTTAGGTT
>NZ_WQPN01000136.1 GCF_018785315.1 Clostridium sp. MCC353
GCAATCGGAACGCTTATTGGAAAGGACCGCACAACCGTTGCAAAAGAAATCAAACGGCATTCCTTTGAAAAGAAGTCCGGTCGTCCCGGCTATCCATTTAATGCCTGCCTGCATCGGACAACATGTAAGGCCAAGAGAATCTGTGGTAGTGCCTGTTCTCATGAATCAGCCTATAAATGTAGTATCTGTCCTCAGTGCAATGAGCTCTGCGGACAGTTCGAGGAAGAGGTCTGCACGATGAGATTTAAGCCCCCATATGTTTGTAACGGCTGCCAGATACTTGACCAATGTACCCTGAAAAAAATGTTCTATGATCCGGCAGATGCCCATATAGCCGCAGAAAAGGCAGTCTCTGAAGCACGATGCGGGATACTTTCCAGCGAAGAGGAGCTTGCGCGTATCAATCGGCTGATCTCGCCATTGATTCGTAACGGGCAGTCTGTTCATCAGGTTTATGAAAGCCATGTAAATGAACTGATGTGCAGTGAGAAGACTCTTTACAATTACATTGACGCCTGCTTGTTCGATGTCAGAAATATTGATTTGCCCAGAAAAGTAAAGTACCGCCCAAGATATAAGAAGCCGGAATTCAAGATCGACCGCGGTTGTCGGATTGGACGTAGCTACAAGGATTTCCTGAAATTCATGGAAGATCATCCAGAGCTTCCGATGGTACAGATGGATTCGGTAATCGGGAGCAGGGGCGGCAAGGTTCTTCTCACTGTTCATTTTGTGGAAAGCAGCCTAATGCTGGCATTCCTGAGGGATTCCAACACATCCCAGTCCGTCATTGATATTTTTGAGGAACTGTACCGAGTCCTTGGAAAGAAGGATTTTTGTCGACTGTTCCCAGTGATTTTGACAGACAACGGGAGTGAATTCTCCAACCCCAAAGCGCTGGAATTTACATCAGACCAGTATCGAAGCAGGCGCACGTATCTCTTTTACTGTGACGTAGGAAGCCCTTATCAGAAGGGGGCATGTGAAGTTAATCATGAACTGATCCGCAGGGTACTCCCCAAAGGTGCCTCCATGGACGATCTGACACAGGAAGACATCTGCCGTATGATGGACCATATCAATTCTTATAAAAGAAAAAAGCTGAACAACCGTACCCCATACGAAACGTTCAGCTTTTACTATGGAGAAGAACTGCTAAGGAAACTGGGATGCCATCCGGTTGCCGCCGGAGACATCGTCCTAAAGCCGCGTCTTCTGAAAAAGTAAACTAAGAACAAGTAAAGGGCCGCCGACACAATTACAAGAGAAATGAGCAGACAGCAGGGGTGGATTCTCCGATTACAAAAAAATCGAGAGGGGATTGACTCCTATTAGTTGTACTTGTTTTTAGAAACCTGTAACGTCATTATAGCTGCATTTCCTGCAAAAAGCAAAGAAAACCGGGAAAGAGCATTACAAAATGGGATTTTTGGTTTTAAACCGGGACTTTTGGTTACAAAAATGGGCTGTTATTTACAACACGGGACTTTTGTAGTACAAACGGGATTCTCGGGCTACAACTCAGC
>NZ_WQPN01000137.1:0-498 GCF_018785315.1 Clostridium sp. MCC353
AACTGATTCGGAATTCAGTTTCTGCCTGTCTTTTTTCGCCCTTGAAGACCAAGTATTTCTAAGGGTCTGCATATGCCCCCAATTCCTCTCATCCACGGCCGCCTGCCCCAGATTCCCCGTCTTCATGGCTGTTTACCGGCTGAGCTACAGATAAAAAAGATTGGGAAGAAACATAGAAAAAGCAAAGAATTGTTTGATTGAGGTGGGGATTAACAGTAAAAGGTCAAGGCATTTTCGAAAATGCCTTGAGGGTTGATGTTAAATGGTGTGAGGATTTATATTAAAGGGTGAAGCCATTTTCGAAAATGCCTTCGCCCTTTATGTTAAATTTGCTTCTAATTACTTTAGCCAGAGAAAACCAGCAGGGAAGCGGGGAGGGCGGACGGCGGGACAGAAGACCGGAGAGCGGTACCGGGGAAAACCAACGATACAGGGGGCATGTGGAAACCGTTTAGTGGAACTTAGGTTTTCAGCAGGAAAGAAGGCGGGCAGAAACTG
>NZ_WQPN01000137.1:524-12936 GCF_018785315.1 Clostridium sp. MCC353
GCCGCCTTCTTTCCTGCTGAAAGCCTTAGTTCCACTTAATGGTTGGAATCAGACCCCTGTATCGTTGGTTTTCCCCGGTACCGCTCTCCGGTCTTCTGTCCCGCCGTCCGCCCTCCCCGCTTCCCTGCGTATCTTTCTCAATTAAATCCCAATTTTAAATAAACCTATAATTTGGAACCGCGCCCATCATTTCCCGTGTATGAATAATTTCACTCATCCCTCAGGATAATAATAAAAGAATTTCAATGAGCATGAACATCAAATTAAAATTCGGAGGGAGCAATTATGAATAAAAAAAACAATTACTGGTTTATTGGAGGTATTGCTGCTGTTGTAGTAATTCTGCTAATACTGCTGGCGGTCAGCTATAATCGGAGCAGGAATGGAAGGGATGAAAACAGCCTGACCGGAGAAGCGGTTGAAGAGAGTTCTTCATTGGAAGATGGGGCCAGTATTTCGGGACAGAGTACCATGGATCATAACGCTATGGGACATGGGGCGATGGAACATGGAACCATGGGGGCGGACGATGATATGGAAGACGAGAGCCTTACAGCGTATTTAAGCGACCAGGATAAGATCATGACTGACATGATGAGAAGCATGGCAGAGGTGGAAAAGTCGGGAAATGCCTCCATCAATTTTCTGGAAGGCATGATTCCTCATCATGAATCGGCTATTGAGATGGCGGAAAGCTACCTGAAATACGGTGGGAAAAATCAGCAGTTGAAAGAAATGGCGGAATCGATTATTGAAACCCAGACGGATGAAGTCTGGCAGATGAAATCCCTGATCGATGAGCTGAAAGCGCTGGGACAGACGGATGAGGATAAGGAAGAGGCCTATTTGAAAGAATATAATGAAATGATGGCCGCCCATCATGAAGGCCACAGCGCCGGTGACAGCGTTGACCAGGCCTTTGCCGAAGGAATGCACATGCATCATCAAATGGCAGTTGATATGTCTAAGGCCATATTGAATTATGCGGACGAAGGCGCGGTGAAAATGATGGCGCAGAATATCATCCGTATGCAGGAAGAGGAAATGGCACAGATGGAAAGCATTTTACAGGAACTGCAAAAGGAAAATAATCAATCAGAAAATAATCAGTCAGAAAATCAACAAACTGGAAATAAACAAACTGGAAATAATTAATCAGAAAAATAATTAATCAGGAAATAGTCAACCGGAAAATAATCAATCAGGAAACAATATCAGGAAATAATCAGTCCAGAAGTAATTAACCGGAAATAATTAAATGGAAATAATTAAATGGAAATAATTAAATGGAAAATGATCTGCCGGAATGAATGGAAAACTAAAAAATATTTAGGTAACCTAAAAATTTGTGTATATCACCGTAAAACAATCCGTTTCCAAAGAAATTCTTATGTATTTTGTGAATTGCCATTCCCGGGCATCCTGATATAATAAGGATATCAAAAGGGAAAGAGAGGCGGCCAGTATGTACGCAGTTGCTTATATCATCGTTTTTGGATTACTTGCAGTTGATTTATATCCTATTGTGAAAAACGGATTGAAAAAATAAAGGTTGACACAAACGGTATACTGATAGTATGATGTCTAAGTGTGTGTTTGAACGCACTGACGGAAAGCAATGTTCAAACACATTCTGGAAATTTAATACAGAAAGATGCAATAGAGGCGCGGTGAAGATCAGTAGCTCCATGGAGATCCGGCAGGATCATAGAGATGGAAGGAAAGGATTTACCGCCGAAACAGATAAGACCTGCCGGTTTTGTTTGTTGGGATGCAGTTTAAGAAGCTGCATACTCTCACTGAAAAGTGGAGGCGCTATTGGCTGGATTGTTAATATGTAATAAAAAGCAATGGCCTGCGCCGTTGCTTTTTTTGCATCTAAATAAAAAATAGGGGGATATACTAAAATGACAGAATTTTTTAACTGGTTTGCCTATGATATTTTATGGGGGCCGCCGCTGATCGCAATTATGGTTATTACAGGTCTCTACCTGACCGTCCGTTCCGGATTTTTCCAGATCCGGCATCTGGGGTACATTTTTAACCGTACCCTGGGGTGCATTCTCAGGAAAGACCACGTTCAGGATGAAAATGATAAAGGCCTGCTGAGCCCTTATGAAGCGATTGCGACCGCAGTAGGAGGTTCCGTTGGATTCGGCAACATCGCGGGTGTTGCCACAGCGGTGACTACGGGAGGCCCCGGAGCTGTATTCTGGATGTGGATGACAGCTTTGATGGGAATGCTGATTAAGCAGGTGGAAGTCACCCTGGCCGTGTATTACCGCAGGACGGACGAAGAGGGAAATCCCTATGGAGGCCCCACCTACTATATGGAATACGGCCTTGGCGAAGAACGCCATTGGGGTAAAAAATGGCTTCCGCTGGCATTTGTGTTCGGCCTTGGAATTTTCTCCACATTTTTTATCAGCGCATCGAATTTTACCACATCAGAAGTGTTGGCTTCTTCTCTGGGATTAAAGCAGGAATTGGCCGCTCTGCTGCTGGTAATATTTACATATGCCCTGATCTGGCGCGGTGTTAAGAAGCTGGGGCAGATTTTCGTGAAACTGGTTCCTGTGATGAGCCTGGGATATCTGCTTTTTGGAATCGTAATCATTGTGCTGAATATAGGAAACTTGATACCAACCGTTACCGCAATATTCAAGGAGGCATTTACAGGCAGCGCGGCATTTGGCGGGTTTGCCGGGGTTTCCGTGGCGAAGGCCATTTCCACCGGTATGGCCAGAAGCGTTTATTCCAATGAAGCCGGATGGGGAACCAGTCCCATGGTTCACGCCTCCAGCAAGACCAGACATCCGGTGGAGCAGGGGCTTTGGGGATCCTTTGAGGTATTTGTGGATACATTTATCGTGTGTACGGTGACCGCGATCAGCGTTTTGATCACCGGGGAGTGGACATCCGGTGCGACTAATGCTACACTTGCATTAAATGTATTCCGTGATAATCTGGGATTTTTCGGAACGCTGTTCATGACAGCCACCATGGTGATTTTTTCCGTCACAACCTCCGGCGGCTGGTATGTTTATTATGAAGCGACCCTGCGCCATCTGGCAGGAGATCATGCGAAATTGAAAAAATGGATTCTGGTCATGTTCCGTTATTTCTATGCGCTGCCGCCATTTTTGCTGACCCTCTATTTAATTCATGTTGGGGACTTGAGCATTTGGACCATGGTGGACATAACAAGCGGTATTCCTACATTTATCAATGTGATTGTGGTGCTGATCCTGTCAGGTACTTATTTTAAACTGTTAAAGGACTACAGGGCCCGTTATATGAATGATGGAAAAGTGGACGAAAACTTCCCGATTTTCTATGAAGACAAGAAAAAGCAGGAGAGTTTGGAAGGAAGTAAATAAATGAAAACTATTTATATCAATGGCGTTGTTTATACGGGAGAAATGCCTTTCTGCCAGGCGTTTGCAGTTGAAAACGGCCGGTTTCTGTATGCCGGTTCCAATGAAGAGGCAGTGAAGTTAAAAAATGAAGAGGACCTGGTCTGTGATCTGGAGGGCCATTTTGTCTGCGCCGGATTCAATGATTCCCACATGCATTTGGTGAATTACGGATATTCTCTCCAGATGGCGGATCTGGCATCCCATACGGAATCCATGGAGGCCGTTAAAAATGCCGTGAAACAATTTATCGAAGAGCGGCAGATTGAGCCGGGTTCCTGGGTGAGAGGCCGGGGCTGGAATCAGGATTATTTTACCGGTGAAAAGAGATTTCCTACCAGGTATGATCTGGATGAAATTTCTACCGAACATCCCATCTGTCTGACCAGAACCTGCGGACATGCCTGCGTGGTGAACAGCAGGGCGCTTTCGATGGCCGGGATTACCAAAGACACGCCTCAGATTCCCGGGGGCCATTTTGAACTGGGGCCGGATGGAGAGCCCAACGGCATTTTCCGGGAAAATGCCATGGATTTGATCTATTCTAAGCTGCCGGAGCCTACGAAGGATGACATTAAAAAGATGATCGTCGCTGCGTCCAAGGCCCTTAACAGCTATGGCGTCACCTCTTCCCAGACAGACGACCTACTGGTTTTCAATAACGTGCCTTATCAGAGGATTCTGGATGCTTACACCGAATTGGAGGCAGAAGGGAAAATGACGGTGCGGGTAAACCAGCAGGCCCAGTTCATGGATCCGGAAGGTTTAAAGGAGTTTGTGGACAAAGGTTATAATACCGGATGGGGCAGTGAATGGTTCCGAATCGGGCCGCTGAAAATGCTGGGAGACGGATCTTTGGGAGCACGCACTGCTTATATGAGCGAGCCTTATGCGGATGACCCGTCTACCAGGGGGATTCCTATCTTCACCAGAGAACAGTTTGAGGAAATGGTCTGCTTTGCCAATTCCCACCACATGCAGGTGGCCATTCATGCCATCGGAGACGGGATTTTAGACGATATTCTGGCGGCCTATGAAAAAGCTTTGGCAGAATGCCCGAGGACAGACCACCGCCACGGAATTGTACACTGCCAGATCATGCGGCCGGATCAGATCGTTAAGTTTAAGGAATTGTCCCTTCACGCTTATATCCAGTCCATTTTCCTGGATTATGATATTCATATCGTAGAGGACAGGGTTGGAGCAAAAAAGGCGGGAAGCAGTTATAATTTCAAAACTTTATATGATACTGTGCACACGTCCAATGGATCCGACTGCCCTGTGGAGCTGCCGGATGTGATGGCGGGAATCCAGTGCGCTGTGACAAGAACCACATTGAAAGACCATGTGGGCCCGTACCTGCCCAATCAGGCGCTTACGGTGAAAGAGGCCATTGATTCCTTCACAATAGAAGGGGCCTATGCTTCCTTTGAAGAAACAATCAAGGGCCAGATCAAGGCCGGGATGCTGGCGGATTTTGTGGTGCTGGAAGAGAATCCGTTTGAGGCTGAAGCCGGACGGCTGAAAGATATCAAAGTCAGAGAGACTTTTGTGGGGGGAGAGAAAATCTTTAGTTAATGTCTTGGCGTGGGTAACGCCGGGAATCCCGGGAACGCGGTGCGGGTATGGGAGATGGCTGCCGTCCGGATTGTCCGCTGCACGCAGGTTCGGGGCTGAGGGCGCCGCCGGAGGCCGGGCAGAATCCGCCGGATGAGGCCGGAGACGCAGAAGGCCAGGGCACATTTCGCGGTTCCAGCTCATGGTTCAGGCCGGGGCAGCTCTAGGGCCGAAAAGAAGAGAAATGAAGGGTACCGAAAGCATTCATTGAGAATTTCTGAAGAAATTCTCAATTCAGGCTTTCTAAATCGCTGACTTTGAGGTCAGCGATTTCCCCTCCATTTCTCTTCCTTTCGGCCCAAGAGCTGCCGACGGCCTGAACAAATCGCTGGAACCGCGAAACGTGCCCTGGCCTTCTGTGTCTCCGGCCTCACCCGGCGGATTCTGCCCGGCCTCCGGCGGCGCCCTCAGCCCCGAACCTGCGTGCAGCGGACAATCCGGACGGCAGTCATTTTCCATACCCGCACCCACAGAATCCGCCTGCCCCGCCCCTGCCCCAAAGCCCAGCGTTCCATCCGCTGCTTCGCTACGCTTTCCTGCGTATCTTCCGCCCATACTTCCCACTCTATTCATATCTGAAGAATATTCCGATACTCATTAGGCGTAGCCCCATATTTTTTCTTAAATGACTGAATAAAATAACTGGTATCGTGGTATCCCACCGCCCTGCCGATTTCGGCAGTTTTCATCCCGCTGTTCTGAAGCAGGTTTTTGGCTTCATTAAGCCGGGTATTGCTCAGGATTTCAGTGAAATTGATTCCGTAGGATCTGCGGATCAGCCGGCTGATATAGGTGGGGCTGAAATGAAAATATTCGGACAGCAGGTCTAAAGACAGATCCTGTGAGTAATTTTCTTTGATATACTGGACAATTTGATTGGCGGTGTCATCGTAATGAGTAAGGGTGTTTTTACAGCTTTCTGAGATCAGGTCATTTAAAAAATTTTCTGTATAGTCCATCAGGTCTTCCAGGGTCTGGCGGTCCAGAATCTGGTAGATCCAGGCCATGTTGTGATCGGAGGAAGGCTTGTTCGGCAGGGCTTTTTCATTTGCGGTCTGTACAGCCTGCAGAAGAGTGGCAATGATGAGGTGCCTGCATCGGTTCATATCCGGAGATTGGGAAGTCATGAACAGATGGGACAGATACTGGATGAAGTTCTGCATCTCTTCCCGGTTTCCGGTTCTGATACTCCGTTCAAATGCTTCTTTCCGGGCTTCCGGGACGTGATAATCCTCGCTGTCATTTGACTGGATATCCTTAAAATATAAGGTGGGATCATCATTAAAAAAACAGCATTGATTCAGGGAAAATGCGGCCTGATAGTAAAGGGCGCCGATTCCGGTAAGAGAATCCCCCATATTGCTGATGCCGAAAGACAGGTGGACACCCAGATCGGACAAAATCGCCTTTTTTGCTTTGTGGGTTCCGAGCTGTACAATGGCCATACAATCCGCCTCTGAGATGGATTCTGAAAAAATCAGGAGGAAATGTATCCGGTCTCCGGAATGGTAGGTCAGAGTGTCGGCAGTCAAGTTTTTAAAGGTTTCTTTGCAGGTATTGCGTATGGCCATGGAAGTCATGTAATTTTCTAAAACTTCCTGGCGGCTGCCGCTGAGGGACGGAGTATCTTCTATAGAATACGCGGCAGATATTACCACATATCTGCCCACCGGAATTTCAAACAGCCGGAAGGTGTCCAGGGCCAGTTCTTCAGAAACATACCGGCCGTCCACCAGGTCAGAAAACAGGTTGGACCGCAGGGTGGGAAGGGCCGTCTGAAATTGTACTTTTAATTTCTGGAACTGGGCCTCCTTATTCTTTCTGATATGTATGGCTTTTGATATTTTATTCAGGGTGTTTAACAGGGTTTCGGGGTCCGTGGGCTTTAGCAGGTATTCGTCCACATGAAGGTGGAGGGCCTGTTTGACCAGCGCTAATTCATCAAAGCCGGTGAGCAGGATTACGTAAATGGAAGGATAATCCTTCTTTATATTCCTGGTTAAATTCAGCCCGTCCATCACCGGCATCTTAATATCGCTGATTATGATATCCGGTGAGAGCACCCGGGTCATCAAAAGCGCTTCTTCTCCGTTTTCGGCTTGTCCCACAAGTTCATATCCATTATCGGCCCAGGGAAACGCGGCCAATCCTTTTCGTATCATGATTTCATCATCCGCAATCAATACTTTCAATTTCATTTTAATCCTCCCTCCAGCTGGCCTCCATGCCTCAGTTATATTCAGTTATTCATTTTTTCTCTGATCAGGCAGAGAAATATAGGGGATCTGAATGGTGACCGTGGTTCCGCTGTTGGGCTGGGATTTGATATCCAGGCCGTAATCCGTGCCGTAGATATACTGGATGCGGCTGTGGACATTCAGAAAACCCAGGCCCGTATGGGTGCTGTTGGATTTGGAGTGGCTGATCCAGATTTCTTCCAGTCTTTTTTGGGTGATGCCGATTCCATTGTCCTTGATGGTGAAAATGACGGTGTCCTCCGACAATTCCCCTCTAACCAGAATCAATCCGGTTCCTACCTTACCCTCCAACCCGTGAACAACCGCATTTTCCA
Organism: Clostridium sp. MCC353; assembly: GCF_018785315.1. GTDB lineage: Bacteria > Bacillota > Clostridia > Lachnospirales > Lachnospiraceae > CHH4-2. Next base: position 8,130 of record NZ_WQPN01000137.1, read on the forward strand.
CAATGGGTTCCAGGATCAGTTTGGGAATGACCAGGTCGTTCAGACGGTCATCCACATCGATGACCGCGCTTATTTTATCCTGATACCTGATTTTTTGGATCAGAAGATAGTCCTGGACACAGGACAACTCCTCTTTTAAGGTGATGTTTTGGTTTTTGTTGATGCTGATCCGCATCAGGCGGCTGAGGGCCGATGCCATTTTGGAGATTTCCGGCATTCCGTTTAGCTGGACCGTCCAACTGATGGTATCCAGCACATTGTATATGAAATGCGGATTGATCTGGGCCTGGAGCATTTTAAATTCAGCGTCTTTATAGAGGAGTTCTTTTTTATATACATTATCAATGAGGCTGTTGACTTTTTGGACCATGGAATTAAAATGGCGGCTTAACTGGCCAATTTCGTCGTCGCTTTCGATGGGGAGGGATACCGTAAAATCTCCTTTGGCTGCGATGTCCATGGAATTGGCCATGTTGTGCAGCGGGCGGATCAGGGAATTGGAAAAAAATATGACCACAAAGGACACCACTCCGGTCATGGCAGCCACAAAAGAGGCGGCCCATCGGAAAAGCTGGTTTAACTGGCCGTACAGAGCGTCTTCCGAAATGAGGCCGTACACCACCAGCCCTTTATCGGGCAGGGCATTGGCGGTCACAAGAAAAGGGCTGCCCTCATATTCAATATTTGAAAAAGAAGAGGAGGAAGAATCCAGAACGGATAAGCTGCGGTATAGATCAGGAGCGTAAGCCTTTCCGCAGATATAATTTCCATATAAATCAAGTATGACCAGATTGCCCTTTCCCGAGATAAATGACTGGTTGATGCTGCTGTCCAGGTATTTCTTTTTGACGGAAATGGTCAGCGCTCCCAAATTTCTGGTAGTCGTAATATTGCGGATTTCCTTCAGCAGACAAAGTTCCCCATCCCTTAAAAAATGCCAGGATATCCTGCCGCTGTCCGATTCCGCCAGCTCTTTTATAACTGAAATTTCATGGCTGTCAAAGGTGGGAATCCTGTTGGGAACCTCAAAAATCATGCCGTTATCCGCAAAAATATTGATGGTATTTAACTTATTGGAAGAATAGTTGGTGATCAGTACACGCTCTGCCGTAGAAAAATAAGAAGGCGGCACGTCGTCATAGCTTTCATAGGGAGCATCCAGCTTTTCGGTCAAAATGGACTGGATTTCTGTGCTGTAAGATATGAAGTCCGCCATGTAACAGATGCTGTTCAAGGTATTATCAAGGGCAGTGGAAGTCTGAATGACGGCATCGATGGCCTGCTGCTGGGTGCTGCTTCTTAAAATGGATAAAGTTTTCATATAAATGGGCAGGAAAACGAAAATGCTGATCATCGCAATGATCAGAAAAAAATACGACAGCAGCTTGTTGCGTATGGACATATTTCTAAAAAAATGAATTTTTTCCGCCATGGTTCCACCATTACTTTCTCTATCAATTTTCCGCTGTCTGAACTGTTACATTTATTATAATAAATAGTACAAAAATGTGACATAAAAGTCAAATTAATGGTAAATATAGACAAAATAATCATATAAAAGGACAAAAATATTATACAGAACCCGTGAAGAAAGAGGATAAATACTTTGGATTTAACGTGGGATGCCGCTTTGTTATAATGAAGACAGAAATTCACAAAGGGAAGGAGTTTACAGAGGGATGCAGAAATTATATTATCAGCCTGAGGGCCATTGGTTTGGGGATTGTATGCCGTTTGGATATGACGGGAAATTTTATGTATTTCATCAGAGGGATACGAGAAACCCCAAGCCGTTGAGGGAGGGACAGCCGTTTGGCTGGTCTTTGGCGGTAACAGAGGATTTTGTACATTTTGAAGATTACGGAGAGGTTTTGAAACGGGGAGAGTACGAGGCGCAGGACCAGTATATCTATGCGGGGAGCATTTTTCAGGCCCAGGGCAGGTTTCACGCCTTTTATACCGGATTTAACCGGGAATATGAAGCCCAGGGAAAGCCGTCCCAGGTTTTGATGCACGCGGTCAGCGACGATCTGGTTCATTGGGATAAAACAAAAGACAAGCTGCGCTTTACCCCCCAGCCCGGATATGATCCCAATGACTGGAGAGATCCATTTGTATTTTGGAATGAGGAAGAGAAGCAGTACTGGCTGATTTTGGGGGCCAGGAAACTGGACGGCAAAAAGCAGATCAACGGCTGCAATGTTTATTTTACATCGGAGGATCTGGAAAATTGGGAATTCAGAGGGGACTTTTGGGCTCCGGGGATATTTACCATGCATGAAATGCCGGATCTGTTCAAAATAGGGGATTGGTGGTATCTGCTGAATTCTGAGTACAGCGACAAGAAAAAAATCGTTTACCGAATGAGCAAAAGCCTGAAAGGGCCATGGAAAGCGCCGGCCGACGATGGGTTTGACGGCAGGGCCTATTATGCGGGACGGACATTTGAGGTGGGAGGGCAGAGGATTTTATTCGGGTGGGTGCCCACAAGGGAAGAGGACGACGATAAAAACAATTTCCAATGGGGCGGAGCCCTTGTTGCCCACGAAATATTCCAAAGGGAGGACAACACCCTGGGCGTGAAAATGCCGGACACTGTTTGGGCGGCATTTGGAGAACGGGAAAATGCTCCACGGGATTGGGAGATGGAAACAGAAGATTCCAGGCAGGAAGCGGTGCTTTTACAGGGGTGCGGGGAACTTTACAGCTTTGAGGCGGATGTCATGTTTAAAAAGGGAACCAGGGATTTCGCTTTACGCCTGTATGAGGATGAAGAGACAGGAGCTGCCTACGAATTTAAGTTTCTGGTTGGCGAGAACCGGATGATATTTGAAAAATCGCCTAATTTTCCATGGCCTCAGTGTATGAATATGGGCTTGGAACGGCCAATAAAGCTCTGTCCGGGAGAATTTTACAATATACGGCTGATTGTGGACGGTACGATTGCAACCATTTATGTAAATGGAGTCGCACTGAACGCCAGAATGTATCAAAAGCCCGGAGACAGCCTGGCGCTTAATGTGACGGACGGCGGTCTGAAGATAAAAAATGTATCCATAGCAAAGGGATTGAAAAAATAAGGAGGAAAAGGTATGAGGAGAAGACGTTTGGTGTCATTGGGAATGGCAGCGGTGATGTTGATGGGGGCCATTTCCGGCTGCGGGGCAAAAACACAGACAAATGGCGGTGGAGCGCAGGCAGGTTCCGAACAGAGCGGGGCGGCCCAGTCCGGAGCCGGACAGGCAGGAGCGGCACAGGGCGGGGCAGCGCAGCCTGGAACGGATCAGGCGGGATCGGCCCAGCCCGGTTCCCAGCAATCTGTCTCTGGTGGAAATGAGGAAAAGCCAAAACGCCATGTTAAAATCTACACCCAGCTCACAGAGGCCAATGCCAGCTACTGGGTGTGGGACGATGCGCTGAAGGCTTATCAGGCGGAGATGAACCCGAATTTTACCTGGGAAGTGGAGACGATCCCGGATCATGACCAGTATTTAAATAAACTGAAATTGTATATCGCCGGAGGGGAACTGCCTGACCTGTTCCAGATTCCAAACGGCACATTATCCGCGGAACTGGCAGGGGACGGCAAGATGGTTAATGTGGAAGAAGAATTGAAACGGATGAATATGTATGATAAATTCAATGCCGGATGCCTGGATTTCCTGAAATTCGACGACGGCAGCCTGTACCTGTACCCGGACGGCCGATACTGCGAGCTGTTTTGGTACTGGAAAGATACATTTGATAAATACAATCTGGAAGTTCCTGCGACCTGGGACGATTTCTTAAACTGCTGTAAGGTGCTGAAAGAAAATGGCGAGACGCCCATTTCCCTGGCCGGTTCCCAGTCCTGGCTGAACCTGAGGTTTATATCATTCATTCCGTGGGTGAGCGGAGGCGGAGAGTTTATTAACCGTTTTAAAAAGGGTGAAATCAAATACGAGGAAGACCAGAGCGCTGTGGACGGCGTCAATCTGATGTATGAACTGGCATCCAACAAGTATTTTATCAAGGGGTTTGAGAATCTGGCCTTTGCGGACTGTGTCAATGCCTTCGCGAGCAAGCAGGCAGCCATTGTCTATACAGGATTTAACAATGTGACGGATTCGATGAAAGAGGCATATGCCAATGGGGAGATCGGATATTTCCAGGTTCCGTATCCAAATAGCTATACGGGAAATACGGTATCCATACCTGTCCATACCGGAAAAGCATGGGGAATCAGCCAGGGAGCTTATGACCCGGAACTTCAGCGTTTCTTTGAATATTTTGTAAACCATCATACGGAATACGCCTATGCGCATCAGCTTTTTTCTCCGCTGGATGAGGAAATGACAGGGGATCTTCCGGTAGTGATGCAGGATATCTATAAGGATTTGGTAGGCGTGGAACAGGGCTGGATCTCATGGGATGATAAATTTGACCCGGCTACAATCGTTACCAGCGGCGAACTGGCTATAGAACTCTCCCAGGCTCTGATCAAACTGTGGGAATGTATGGGGCTACGGACTGGGGGCGGACTTTTACTACGATCGCGCTCACGATTATTCCCACCTTGTTTATTTACTTTTTCCTGAGTAAGTATATGCTGGCGGGAATGACGGATGGGGCGGTGAAGGGGTAGGGAAAATTGGGATTTAATTGAAGAAAGTTACGCAGGGAAGCGGGGAGGGCGGACGGCGGGACAGAAGACCGGAGAGCGGGACCGGGGAAAACCAACGATACAGGGGTCTGATTCCAACCATTAAGTGGAACTAAGGCTTTCAGCAGGAAAGAAGGCGGTCCGATGCCCATTCACGGTAAACTC
>NZ_WQPN01000021.1 GCF_018785315.1 Clostridium sp. MCC353
GAAATTGCTTTGCGCCATCCTTTGACGGCTCCAGACTTTCGTAAATCAGACCGCTTCTTACAAATGCATCCACAATCTCCTGATCCAAAAACCGGTTTTTCAACAGATAAGCATATACCCGCCGCATGTTGCTATTGGACGGCGGAAGCACAAACGGCGCCTTTATTCTTTCTTCTCTCTGGCTTTGTTTGTATCCTATCCCCTGCTCTCTATTTGCCGGATGACACGATTCTGATATCGTTCCGCCTCACGGGCTTTATGATAGGCATAATAAACTTCTCTGCTCACTTCCACACGTTCTCTCTGTACAATAATGGTATAAATCCTTTCTTCCGCCATAGGGCTTGTCCTCCAATTCTTGAAATTTGAAATGAAGAACAAGCCCGGCGGTGAACGACACCGGGTGTTACGGACAGAAACATCCGAAGATGATTCCTTATATCTGTCCCTTTTGTGTTTTAATTTGATTTATACTTCTGGGCTACAGCCATCCACAGATATCGCTGCTTTTAATAAGCAACGGCGCAGAAAACATCCAACGCAAAAAAATCCCCCCAAACATCTGCTACGCTTAGGGAGATTTGTTTTTTTAACCATGTTAACAAAACCCTCTCAGCACGGCTTTTTTTTGACGGGCTGTCAGGTCACATATATGTTAAATAATCTACATATCAGCTAATAAAGATTATAAAATACGTGAGGGGGATATTAGGGATGTTTTAGGGGAGAATTTAGGGAAGGGCTCGCCTTTTTTCGACAAAAAACCGAGAAGCTATTAACTCCTCGGCATAGTTTAAAATAATTTATTTTTACTATCATCAACAAAGCGATATCCAATTCCCCAGACGTTTTTAATGTATTCCCGGTTATAAGCTGTCATCTTTTTCCGAAGTGTTTTAATCTGGCTCTTAACCGCCTCATCCACATCGTATGTATTTTCATTATTCCAGACCATACCGTACAACTGCTCTCTGCTCAAGACCTGGCCTGCATGACTTGCCAAACAGAAAAGTAAATCAAATTCCTTGCGAGTTAGATTTAATTCTTCTCCGTCTAACATGGCAATTCTCCGTTCAGGATCAATAATTAGATCCATACCAAATGCCAATGTATAACATCTACTCTTTGGGAACTGTAAATTAATGTATAAGTCCATCAGCGATTCTGCCTGAGCCAGACATTCCTCTAATTCATACGGTTTTTCCAGGTATGCGAGGGCTCCTGCCTGGTAGGCAGATAGTTTGGACTCCTGCCCCGGTTTTGAGGATAGAACTAAAATTGGAATTGTTTTAGCCCTTCTCATGAATTTTAATAATTTCTGCCCGTCTGTTTCTGATAAAACGATGTCCATAATTACAAGACAGTATTCATGTTCCATGAATCGCTTCAGACCGTCAGACACAGAGTGTGCGTAATATACCTCAGTAGTTGCACTTTGTAAAGAATACTTAATTTGTCGGCAGACGTTTAAATCATCATCAATAATCAGAACCTTCTTTTTCATTCTCTCCCTCTTTTCTCATTTAATCTTCTAAGAAAAGACACTGCTTATTTGCAGTTTAACCTACTTGTATGAATTAATCGTACTATAGCCTTCGATCTTTCCTATCTGGATATGATACTTTAGATCACCTAAATTCTCTAATCTTCTTACCTCTAACCGTATTACTATTTTGAGGTTTTACCATTTTTTCACCCATTTGCTTATACAATCAGCATATTGTTACTTATGACCTTCTCAAACTGTTCCTTTTAACAATCTCTTATCAAATGATAAGCAGTATGCCGGACAAGAGTAGTTCGTTTTCCATCTCCTGTCCGTCATTTTTTATTTTTTAAGAACTTCCAGAATCATAACCCTTCAAAATAACATATATATAACAAAAAGATAAACAATCTCTAAACTCCACTTACATCCTATAAAGACTTCCCAAAATCTCTAAGTTCCTCCAACTTCTCCTCAGAACCATTCTCCTCCCCATGAGCAGTAAACATTCCCTTGCTTTCAAGCCCCAGGTAACCCAGGAAGTCTCCTTCAAAAGAAAATCTTGCACCGTCATACATATCCGGGTCCCCTGAACTCAAAATCATGGCAACCTTTTCTAAACGCATAGGTTTTTTAGGAAATGCTGATGCATAAAACCGGTCTATCACACATTTTAACTGCCCGGATATTCCGTGATAATAAATAGGCGATGCAATCACAAGCATATCTGTACTCTTCAGCAACTCATAAACCTCCTGCATATCATCTTTTTGAATACAGATTCCTTCCTGTTTTGTATGACAGTATTCACAGGCCAGACAGCCGCTTATTTTTTTGCGGCACACATCTATTACATCCACATGATGTCCTGTGGAAACTGCCCCCTCACAAAATGCCTCCACCATTTTCCGTGTATTCCCCTTAGGTCTGGGGCTTCCGTTTAATACTAGAATGTTCATGGCTCACCTCTCTGCTTATTCTACCTTTTATACAAATCCCCAAGTTATTCCGTTATCACAAAATCAGATTCATTCAGCCAAATCAATTCAATTCCTTCTGTTTTTCCCAGATTGCGGCTATACTTCTTATCTGTTTTATTGTTCCAGTGTTCGTGTACTCCCAGATTTGTAACTTTTTTTCCATATCCATCGAGATATTCTGCGCCAGACGGCGCATTTGCCACCATTCCCGCCTCGTGTAGATAATTTTCTACATCCGGATTATTCTTCAATGCACGATTGCGTTCTGTTACGGTGGGTTCATTCATCAGGAAATCCGCCCCTACCGAATCCAGTGCTACGGGGTCCTGGGAAAAAAACACGCTGGATGTATAATCGTTATGAAAAGGCGCCTGTTGCCATCGTGAATTCTCCCCCGTGATTGGAATACTCTCTCCTGGCGCACAGATAATTCCATCCAGTATATACAGAAACGTTTTTCCGCCCAACTGTCGGTTTGCCATTAAGTCAACCAATACGGTATATGCATCCATTCTGCTTTGAGATACATAGCGGTGAATACCGGCTGCTTCCGGCGCCCGCATCCGGTTAGAATTTAACAGTGAGCCAAAATGATTTTTTGCTGTCAGAGTAATTCCATATACATGTCCTTTTAAATTAGCAAAATTGATTAAGTAATCCGATTCTGTCACACAGGAGGGCAGATAATTCGTATCTCCGCTTACTTTTTGCGACCAGACAATGGGTGCATTTTTATCCGGTGTTGCATCCTGATCTCCTAATATGTCTCGGTAACAAAACTGGACACCGGACAAAACGCCCTGGCTGCAAAGTTCCTGCACATAATCCGGTATGATCCGCCCTGCGTCATAGACTGTAATATTCTCAGGCGAAACGCCTGCCTGGGTTACCAAAGATATTAACAGTGTTTTTAGCAGAACTGGATTCGTATAACTTTCTCTCGTTTCACCTTTAAAATCCTCACCATATGCGCCGGCTCCGTTCATATTGACCTTGACCGCAATTTTCTGTCCATTCTGATAACCGCCTTCTCTTCCCTGGGCTTCATTATGTGCCTCAAAAAGTGCGTCCCAACCAGCCTGTACTGCTGTTTCTCCTGCAAGATTTGCGATACCGTCATCTACCATGTTCTGAATCACGGTTTCATCAAAATGGCTTACCTCCCACCAGTATCCTTCCCCATCCCAATCGACCGATTGCGGGTTATAGGACCAGACCACACGTCCAGGCTTTGCCCCAATTCCGCTTCCATATGGTTCATGCCAGGGAAATACAGAATCATATAATTCCTGATTGGCAGAATCTTCCGTCTGTGTTCTTCCGGCTTCTACCAGTTTGATTTCCTTTATTTCCATTGTAATCTCCTTCGTTCCATCGTTTCGTCCCGCAAACTGACTACAGGCGGATACTGAAATCATGGTCAATAGCAGAATCATGCTAACTAATGCTCGTCTCATCGGAATCCTCCCTGTCCAACCATATCAATTACCAGGCCAAATACAGCAGACATGGCAATAGAAAATACGAAATATACGATAAAATTACGCATTCCTAATGCAATCTTTACCGCGCCCAGATTTGTAAGCTTCGTTGCCGGGCCGGCTATCATAAATGCCATGGCACTGCCCGTACTCATCCCCTCTCCAAGCCAGGCGGCAATCAAGGGAATCGTTCCTCCGCCGCAGGTGTAGAGAGGAACTCCCAGAGCCGCCGCCATTAGGGCTCCCAATCCTTGATTGGAGCCGAACAGATCCGCAATCCATGCTGACGGTACATATCGCTGATAAAGAGCCGTCAACAGAACCCCAAGCAGAAAATAGGGAAAAGTCACTTTGATATTGCGCCAGATATTTTTAAGAAAACGCAAAATCAAATTCGCATCCAAATCACGGTTTCCAGGAAGTTCAAACTCAGTAAAACAATAAAATTTCTTATTTTGAAAAAACAGACGTACCAATAGTCCGGCGATGCAGCCGCCTGCAAAGGAGACTGCCAGTCTAAGAAAGGCGATTTCTGTTCCAAGTGCAAAGGAATAGAAAAAAAGCTGAGGATTTAACAGAATGGAACTCATCATAAAGGCAGCAATCCAATCCTCCCTCATTCCGCTTTTTGAAAAGGAAGCCGCGATCGGGACCGTTCCATACATGCAGAGTGGGGACAGGATTCCCAGAGCCGATGCCGGAAGAATTCCCCAAACTCCAAAGCGCCAATTCTGCAGAGATACCATCCTTTCATGTATGTACTTCTTTAAAAAAACAGAGACAAAGGACCCTATCACAATTCCCAGCATCCAATAGCCTGCAATCTGCCGAAACTGCATATCAAAAAAGTACCAGATATAGATTAGCTCGCGCCGAATGATTTCCACTTTCTTCACTCCTTTGTCTCTGTTTTTGTCTCAATACTCCCATAATTACCTATGTCTCCGCATGACGCAGCGCCCCCTATTCCAAGGGCGGATATCTTCCTGTTATGGAAATTTTGCAGCACATAAAATCCTCTTATTTGACGATTATCAGCTCATATTCCCGTGTTCCAAGTCCGATTTTCTCCGCATGTTCCAGACAGCTGCGCCACTCTGATTCCGGCGTAGAATTGGTAAAATGGTCATGATGGTCATGGAAGTCTGGAGCGTTCATGTTATCCGACAATTTACTGTTTGGAAGTGGATTCGCTGCCATGCAGGCATCTACACATGCCTGATCCAAAGCTAGGGGATCAAAGGAGGCAAACATTCCGATATTGGGCAGAATGGGGGTATCATTCTCGCTGTGACAATCGCAGTGAGGAGACACATCTACTACCAGGGAAATGTGAAAATGCGGGCGTCCCTCAAGAACTGCTTTCGTATATTCCGCCATCCGGCAGTTCAGCTCTTTTGTAGCCGCATCATCATTAAATACAATGGCATCAAAGTTACAGGCCCCCAGACAGCGTCCGCAGCCTACACAGTTCTCTGCGTGAATGCTCATCTTTTTCTTATCCTCATGGAATTTTAATCCGTTATTGGCACATTCCCTTGCACACCGCTGACAGCCTCGGCACTGTTCTTCTATAATATGCGGTTTTCCGTTGCTATGCTGATCTTTCTTTCCGGCCCTGGAACCGCAGCCCATTCCGATATTTTTAATTGCCCCTCCAAAACCAGTCATTTCATGGCCTTTAAAATGAGTCAAACTAATGAAGATGTCGGCATCCATAATTGCATGACCGATTTTTGCTTCTTTCACGTATTCTCCACCAGGAACCGGAACGGCAATATCATCTGTACCTTTTAATCCATCCCCAATGAGAATCGGACAGCCTGCCGTTAACGGGGTAAATCCGTTTTCCCATGCACACTGGAGATGTTCCAGTGCATTTTTCCGACTGCCCGGATACAAGGTATTGCAATCGGTCAGAAAAGGATTCCCGCCAAGTTCTTTTACCACATCCACAACTGCCTTTGCGTAGTTCGGACGAAGATAACTGATATTCCCCAGTTCTCCAAAATGCAGCTTAATTGCTGCGAATTTGCCATCCATTTCAATCCTTTGAATTCCTGCACGTTTGATCAAACGTTTCAGTTTGGTCGGTAAACCTTCTCCCAATACAGTTCTAAAATCTGTAAAATATACGGTTGCTTTTTCCAATTTTACGCACTCCTTGCTTTTACTTTTTTATAGCATTTAGCAGTGTGGTATCGTCACACTGCTAAATTAGTTGTCTTTGTTCTCTTTTCTCTGAATAAACCTGTTAGTACTACGATTTCTGCTGTTTAACAGCTTTGGACTACATATTCCTCATAAGCTTTTATCCCGTCCCGCAGCCGTTTCAGACCCTCTGACAGCCGCTCTCCCGGACATGCTATGTTCAGCCGGAGAAATTGCCGACCGGCCTCTCCATAGGAAATCCCGGCTGATACGTATAATCCCGTCTCCTTTCGCAGATAACGGCTTAACTCCACGGCATCACCAATCACACGGCTGCAGTCCAGCCAGAGAAGGTAGGTTGCATGAGAGGGAACCAGCCGGACGTTTGGAAGCTCCTGCTCCAGAAAATTCTGTACCATCTTCCTGTTTCTTGCCAGATACTCCCGCAGTTCATCCAGCCATGTATCCCCCTTTGTAAATGCCGCGATGGCTGCGTCAATCGCAAAGGCATTGGGTTCCGCCACTTCATCGGTATTCAACGCACGGTCCATCTTATGTCTCACCGCTTCATTTGGCACTGCCACAGCGGCGGTCTGAAGTCCTGCCAAATTAAATGCTTTTGTGGGGGCAATGCAGGTAACACTGTTCTGGGCACAAATCTCTGACACAGAAGCAAATGGGGTATACTCATATCCGGGTTCTGTTAAATCACAGTGGATTTCGTCCGATAATACCAGCACATGATTATCTGTACACAACTCTCCGATTCTCGCAAGCTCTTCTCTGGTCCAGATAGACCCGGTGGGGTTGTGGGGATTGCAGAGAATCATCAGCGTGGTCTGCGGATCTTTCAGCTTGTTTTCTAAATCCTCCCAGTCAATTTGATATGCTCCCTCCCGGTACAGCAGCCTGTTTTCTACAATATTTCTTCCATTGTTGCGAATGGAATTGAAAAAAACATTGTAAACCGGAGTCTGTACCAGTACGTTTTCCCCTACCGCGGTCAACTTCCTGACAGCGCTGGAGATGGCCGGAACCACACCGGTACAAAAGATCAGCCAGTCTTGTTCCATCTTAAATCCGTGACGCCGTTCCCACCAGCCGCTTACCGCTTCCTTCCAGGCATCCGGCACAACGGTGTAACCAAAAATTCCGTGAGCCGCCCGTTTCTTCAGCGCCTCTGTGATCTCCGGAGCTGTCTCAAAGTCCATATCTGCCACCCACATGGGAAGTTCGTTCTCCGCCACATCCCATTTCAGGGAATTGGTTCCCCGCCGGTCCGTCAGTTTGTCAAAGTCATAGGTCATCTTAAACAGCCTCCTTTAAGGCGTCTGCTGTCTGAATCACGGTCTTTGCCACGTCCACCTTGTCAGCCTCCAGAATAAGCTCCCTGATTCCTTCCGCCCGAATACTTCCACCGCTGGGATTTAATACACTGTCGATGGTATTGTTAATCTCTGCATCCACTGTGGAATATTCAAATGCCAGAGTCGTGTTTAACAAACGGCAGTTTTTCATCACCAGATTGTCAATGTAGCACATTCCCTGATTGCTCTCGATGGTGCAGTTAATCAGCGTCAGATTCTTTGCGTTCCAGCCCAGATACTCGCCGGAAATAAAGGAATCGTAAACCGTCACGTTCTCGCTGTTCCAGAACGCATCCTTGGAAAGCATTTTCGCATGATGGATCTCCACGTTTTTCACTCCGTCAAAGGAGTAATTCCCCACCAGTTCAAACCCGTCAATTACCATGTTGCTGCTGTTCATGGCAAAGTAATCGCCTTTCGCCGTCACGTTTTTCATCTGAACCTGATTGCAGTTCCACAGAGTCTCTCCCGCATTCGGCATGGTGACATGATCCAGTGAGATTCCGCTGGCACGGCGGAAGGTCTTCGACGCTTCGATAATACAGTTTTTCATGGAAAGATTCTCCGTATACCAGATTCCAGCACGGCCCATCTCAAAGAGGATACAATCCTCCATCCTGATGTCGCGGCTGTACCAGAGCGGATATTTCCATTTGAACATACTTCCGTACAGTTCAATGTTTCTGCTTTCTTTTAAAGGAGATTCCCCATCGGCAAAGGTGGTATCGAAGATCTGTAAATCCTTTCCCTGAAATAAGGCCCTTTCCCCTGTTAAAAATTCCTGATGAATTGTTTTCATATGATTTCCCTTTCTGAACTTCATCTTTCAAATGTTACTATCACGCTTCCGCTTCCAAGCGTTTCGGAAAGTCCCGAAGGATTCTCCAGGCGTCCAATACGTGTATAGCTGTATGTAGTTTCAAAGTCTTCGTAAAATAACACCAGACAGCCTGAACCAAAGAGCATCAAATCTCCTGCATGAATGGTTCCGATTGCTTCTGCGGCGGTTGGCAGGGCTTCCGGCAGATAATTGTACTTTTCATTGCCATGAAGTTCCTCCATGGTGAGTTCCATAGGCAGCCGCGCCGTCAGTTCCTTTACTGTTTCATTGTCCTCCAGACGCACTGCGTAGGTCTTATCTCCAATCGAAATCTCCATGGTCATTTCCTGCTCCGCTTTCTGTGTGCTGCTATTCTCTGATTGCAGTTGTTCTGATGTCTCATCCAGCGCCTTTGTTTGTGCCCGCCCCGTCTCCGATTCTTTCCGGATGCTGGTATCTGAAGCAGTTTTATCTGTGACTGCGGATTCTGTAACAGTCATCTCCGTAACGGTCGCACCGGCTGTCTGAGCTGCGGACTTATGCTGCACGTCTCCGCATCCGGTTAAAAGAAGCAGGAGGATAAGACTCGCTCCAAGCATGTTGCGTTTCATGGTTGTACTCCCTCTAATATTGTCTAAATATTCCTGCCCATCTCATAGGCGGCGGATAGAATCTCCTGATGTTCTTCAATCTCTCTCTTTTTGTCTGCTCCGGTTCCCCGCACAACACCTGCAAGATGAGCCTTTTCAAAGCAGCTAACCCAGCCTTCCAGTCCTTTTACCGCGCCGTCCATGGAGGTTTGCTCCTCATCCGCAGACGTAGCCAGAAGGTAAATATCCCGGAATGCGTATTCTGTATGGAACAGCGGATTGGTACGGTCTAAGAGCGTCTTCATTTGGCCACTCATCTCATAGAAATAAATGGGGGTTGCAAATACCAGTACGTCCGCCTGCTTCATCTGCGCAACAATCCGCTCTGCGTCATCATGAATCACACACTTCTCTGTCGTCTGGCAGGCCAGACAGCCTCTGCAAAACTCAAGTTTTTTATCATACAAAACAATCTTTTTTGTTTCATGTCCGGCCTCATTGGCCCCTTTCATAAAAGCGTCCGCCAGAATCTCGGAATTTCCATCCTTTCTTGGGCTGGTGGATAAAACTAAGACCTTTTTACTCATCATCATTTACCTCTACTCTCAGTCTTTTTTTCTTTTTTCATTTGAAATACCAGATAATCCAGGCAGTCAATCTGCTTTTCATTTTTATGAACCTGTTCCAGAAGATTTCTTCTTTGCTTCTCCAACAGCTTCAGCTGTCCCTGCCGCTCCCCGCACTCTGTCATTTTCAGAAAACAGGTTACCATCTCATCGTCACAGCCTGCGTCCCTTAAATTTTGAATAACCGCCTCTGTATTTTCCATGTAATCCATTGTTCAGTCCCCTCTCTTTGCTACGCCATACGATGGAAAAACTCCGCCAGTTTGTCAAAAGGAATCCGGTCCCGTCTGTCATATAAGTCGATGTGCTCCGCATCCTCCACCACGTAGATTTCTTTCGGTTCTGCCGCCTTTGCATATGCATTTTCGCTGAAAAAGCGGGAATGAGCACGGTCACCTACAACAAAAAGAATAGGGCGTGGCGAAATCTCGTCAATATAATCCAGCAGCCGGAAGTTCATCATTGCCAAATCACTGGTCGTGGTGAAACCGCCTCTGGCATTGGGATGATGACCTCTTTTTACCGCATAGAACCGGAACCATTCCGCGCCCGGCTCCGGAATATCCTCCGGTACCTGTGGAAGTGGCTGCTCCGGAAAGCTTGGTACATATTCCGGATATCCATGTTCTGCATCCATCCATCTCTGCATGGAACACCGCTCCTTTACCGCCTGAATTTCTTCCCTGCTCATGTTTCCTCTCACTGCCGCACTCATATCATACATACTGACCGCCGCCACTGCCTTGATTCGTGTGTCACATTGAGCAGCCGACAAGGCAAATCCGCCGGAGCCGCAGATTCCGATGACTCCGATGGCCTCTCTGTCCACAAAGGGAAGCAGTCCAAGATAATCCACCGCCGCACTGAAGTTCTCCGTAAAAATATCCGGGGAGGATACGTGCCTCGGAAAACCGCCGGATTCTCCCATAAAGGACTGGTCGAAGGTCAGCACAACAAAACCCTTTTTCGCCAGCTCATTGCCATAAACACAAGGTCCCTGCTCCTTAACACCGCCGTAGGGCGCACCCACGATCAACGCAGAATGCCTGCTGTCCAAATTCATATCCGCTTTATAATACAATTCTCCCACTATATCCATTCCATAGCGGTTTTTATAAACCACCCTTTTTCTCTCTATGTTACTGCTTAATTCTAAGATGTGTCCGCTCATATTGATTCTCCTTTTTATCTATTCTAATTTCATGAAATAACATCCAGCTAACAAATTCATAAAGTTTTTCTAAACAATGGTAATCAGACTGTTCCTGTCATCTTAGGCGGAATGTCACGGAAACACTGCCTTCTCCCATTGCTTCTGCCAGACCAGCCGGGGTTGATATGTGTCCCAGTCGCGTATAGCGGTATGAGGTGCGGAAATCTTCATAAAACAGCACCAGACAATCAGAGCCAAACAGCATGAAATCACCTGCGTGAATCGTTCCAATGCTCTGTGCATCTGTCGGCAGTGCAGTCGGCAGATAATAGTATTTTTCACTGCCGTTCATTTCTCCCATAGTCACAGTCAGCGGGAAATGGGTAACAAGGGACTCTACCGATGCATTTGTAAGTAAATCAGCTTCAAATTCCCGTTCTCCTACCTGGATTATCACCTGAATCATGTTATTCTCCTCTGCTTCCGTCTCATCGGGCCTATCGTAATTTGCGTTTCTTACCTGCACACGCTGATTCTGCGTCCATGCTCCATCTGCATTGACCGCGTAACCGTCTGGAGTCGTCGTGCCGGAAAGCATCCAGCCCTGGCTGTCAAAATAGTAGCATTCCTCAATGTCGTCTTTATTTCCATCCAGCCAGTACCAGCCATTTTCTGCATAAATACCATCTTCGTTGGCATACCACCATCTGCCTTCATTCGGCACTGCCCCGGTTCTCCATTCTCCCGCAAATGCTGTTATCTGGGCAACGGTTCCCATAAATATCAGGGAACACAGTCCTGTCAATAAAAGTCTCTTCACCACGAATCCTCCTTCCGCCTAAAGAACAAATCTCTACAGCGCTTCCCCGTTGCTGGCAATCACCACCATGTACTGGCCGCCGCCCTGGATTACCGTCACAACCCCTTCTGTTTCCTTTAAGATATCCGTGTTTGCTTTCCCCTCATCCTTCAGCTTAAACCGAAGTCTGGTGACACAGTGGGTAAGGCTTTTTATATTCTCCCTGCCGCCCACATTCTGAATGATCATCCTTGCCAATCCATCATACTTGCTTGCCATCTCCTGTCCCCTCTCCTTTGCTTATAATTTGATACTACTTTTGTTTCTTTTATAAAGCCAGATTCCAAATGGAATCGACAATGCTTCCGCAGCTGCAAATCCCCACCAGATCATCGTTATATTCCCCAGATAAGCCCCCAAAAGCAGCATGGGAATCAGCAGAATCACCTGGCGCATAAAGGCAAGATACATGCTGTAGGTTCCATTTCCAAAGCCCTGGAAGATTGCCGCAAAAATAATACCTATGGAAGATACGAAGAAGCTGACCGACATGATTCTCACCGCCGGAACCCCAAGCCGCATCATCTGTTCCGATGCGTCAAACAGCAGAAGAATCTTATCCGGTATCAGTTCCAGTATGATTAAAATAACTGTCATGATAACAACCGCATAGAGGAATGCACATCGGATTGTCTCATGTATCCGTTTTTCCTTTTTTGCTCCATAATTGTAAGCGATAATCGGGATCAGGCCGTTGTTCATTCCCTGAACGCCAATCTGAGCTAAATTCTGTACCTTCAAAAGAATTCCGTAAATTGCCACCGCAGTGGAAGAAAACTGGTAAAGAATCGTGTTGATAAAGATTCCCATGACAGACATGATTCCCTGCATGATTGCAGTCGGTATTCCAACCTTCAGGATATTCACCACACATCTTCGTTGGATATGCAGTGTAAAGTGAATAGGAATTTCCTGATTCCGCCGGATGTTTAAATAGATTCCCAAAAGCCCGCCTGCAAGCTGTCCTGTCACCGTAGCAATGGCGGCTCCTGCCGTCCCCAGAGCCGGAAAACCAAAATATCCAAAGATCAGAATCGGGTCTAAAATCACATTCACAAGAGAGGCAGTGCCAAGTGTGGCGAGGAACAGCGTGGACTTCCCTGTCGCAATCAGAAACCGGTCAAACACCCACTGAATCATCTGCCCAAAGGAAAAAAGCATACAAATTTGAATATATGCGGTTCCATACCGAGCAATAGTTTCGTTCCCGCCCGCCTGCCATGAAAAGTAGGGTTTTACTGCCAGCAGACAGACCACTACATTAATCAGATACGCTCCGAATGCCATCACAATGGCTGCGGAAGCCGTCCTCTTTACTTCTTCTCTTTTTTTCTCTCCCATTGCCTTGGATACCATTGCATTTAATCCTACGGCCAGTCCGCAGCCAAGGGCAATCATAATCATCTGCAGCGGCGCCGCCAGAGAAATTCCTGTCAGCGCATCCTCACTGACATGAGAGACAAAAATGCTGTCCACCAGATTATAAAGGTTGTTCACCAGCAGCGATATAATCAGAGGGATGGATGTCTTTATAATCAACCGGGGGATTGGCACAGTCCCCATCATACTTTCGTTCATTGTGTTGTTCCTCCGCTTCTTTCTTTGATGTCTTAATTGTAATACGGAACTAATCACATATCAAATACTTATATTAAATACAATCCTATACTTGACAGGCATGGATTTGATTCAGTATAATAAAGCTACAAAAAACAGCTACGATACAATTAAAATCAAAGTAACCAGAATGGAGGCAGCCCATGGATTTACGCGTTTTAAGATATTTTATGGCTGTTACCAGGGAGGAAAGCATCTCAGGGGCCGCCGAGTCCCTCCACATGACACAGCCTACCCTGTCGCGGCAGTTAATGGATTTAGAAGATGAAATTGGCAAGAAACTATTAATTCGGGGGAACCGGAGAATCACATTAACAGAGGAGGGAATGCTTTTACGCAAACGTGCGGCGGAGATTCTTGACCTGGTAGATAAGACGGAAGCTGAACTGACAGCGCCGGATGAGGCGGTAAGCGGAGATATCTACATCGGAGGAGGCGAAACGGATGCCATGCGCCTGATTGCCAGAATCGCTACCGATCTGCAAAAATCCTGTCCCAATATCTGCTATCATTTATACAGCGGGAACGCAGATGATGTCACGGAACGGTTGGACAAAGGACTTCTGGATTTTGGAATTCTCATCGAGCCGGCAGATATGAAGAAATACGATTATATCCGGATTCCTGCTACCGACACCTGGGGACTCTTAATGCCCAAAGACTGCCCATTGGCTTCTCACGATTTTATCCGCCCTGAGGACATCTGGAATCTTCCTCTAATTACCTCCCGGCAAAATACGGTCAGCAATGAGTTCTCCGGCTGGCTTAAAAAGGACTTTGGAAAGTTGAATATCGTTTCCACCTATAACCTGGTATACAATGCATCTCTCATGGTAGAGGAAGGGCTGGGATATGCCTTATGCCTTGACAAATTGGTCAATACGTCTGAGTATAGCCGTTTGTGTTTCCGTCCTCTGAAACCTAAAATGGAAGCCCATTTAGACATAGTTTGGAAGAAATATCAGCTTTTTTCCCGTGCTGCAGACTTATTTTTGAGCAGGGTGCAGGACGCATTCCATGGTGGTGAATGATATGTGGATTCCATTTTTTCATAACGAAGGGCAGGTTTTTATCCCTGCCCTTCGTCATGCCTGCTTTTTTTATCTATATTTTCTCACATACTTTCTCTAAAAATCTCCAGAATTTCGTCCCGGGTCAGCACTTTATAGCATCCCTCCATTACAAGGGTACGATGATTCTCGCCAGTGCGTCATATTTACTTGCCATAGCCCTTCTCTACAATTTCAACTTCGTTTTTGCTAGTCATTTCACCCTGATTACTGCTCGTCTCATCAGTCTTGCCACTGATTGATTCAAATCTTCTTCTCCCTGTTATTTCCCAAAGTATCTTCTAATTTCTTCCATTCGTTCCATCTGCATCACCTTAAAGGGGCATCTTTTATTGCAGTGTCCGCAGCCGATGCAGTCTGACGCTGTCTTTTCCAAGGTCAGATAATGTTCCCTTGCCAGGGTATCCCCCAGCAACGTCAGATCATAATATTTATTAATCAGCCCGATATCAAGACCAGCCGGGCATGGATGGCAATGCCGGCAGTACACACACCTTCCGATTGATTCTTCCGGTGTAAGGGAACGAATCACCGAATAATCCCGCTCCTCTTCTGTTGTATCAAAATAGGACAGTATTTCCTCCAGCTCCCGTTTGCTGCCGGGACCTCCAAGAACTGTCAGAACGCCCGGTTTATCAAGTGCATACTGGATACACTGCGCTGTGGTCAACGCATGATGAAACGGGGATTTTTTTGCATCCAGGAGCTGTCCCGCATTAAAAGGCTTCATAACCGAGATGCCAACGCCCTCCTTTTCGCAGCGGCGGTACAGCTTCTGTCTTTCCCCGCCGCTTCCGATTGCGAAGTCTCCCTGCCCATAGTCATACATGGGATTGATGGAAAACATCAGCATATCAAGAATCTTCTTGTCCAGCACCAGATTGGCCAGCTCCGGCGCATGGGTGGAAAGACCGATGTGCCTTACCACCCCCTGCGCCTTTAAATCCTGGATGAACTTAAGTACCCCATCCCTTTCATAAGTAATCAAATCCCGCTCTTCATCCAGACAATGAATAAATCCAAAATCAATATAATCTGTATTCAGATACTTAAGCTGCCAGTCGATGGACTTTTTTACTGTATTCAGATTCGTTGTCCAGCCATATTCGCCGGTTACATAGTTTGCCCCGAAATGCACTTGCAGCATGGCCTCTTTTCTTCGCCCTTCCAAGGCTTTCCCAAAGGCTGGAAAAATGCTTGCGTGCCCGCCGGCCATATCAAAATAATTGATTCCTGCATCCAGTGCAGACTGTACGGTTTCAATGATCTCCTTTTCCGGCCGTTCACCGATTACAGAAGTCCCTATGCCAATCACACTTATTTGTTCCTCTCCATGAGGCAATTTACGATATTCCATACAAGCACCGCCTTTCCGTTACATTGCCTGAATTAACACATTCCGTATATCCTCCCTGGAAAGCACTTTATAACCACCTTCCATAATCAGCGTGCCGTTTACGATATCATCCAGCATTTCAGATGTTACGCCGATTTCTGAAAGTTTCATCGCAAGTCCAAGATCTTTCATCCACGCTTCCATGGCGGTCAAACCCTCTTTGGCAACCTGTTTATCTGTCTTTCCGGCAGGAGAAACATTCCATACATTGACAGCAAAACGAACAAATTTTTGAATGCCATAAGGCATAATCATATTATAGTACGGCAGAGAAACTGCTGATAACGTCATACCGTGGGTTGCATTGCTGCACGCCCCCACCGATTGTCCAAGCATATGCACCATCCAGTCAGTGCTTTTCCCTCTTGAAACAAGTGTGTTTAAGGCCCAGGTAGCCGTCCACATAATATTGCTTCTGGCCTCATAATCGCCTGGAGTTTGAATCGCAATACGGCTGGAATGAATCACGCTTTTCATCAGACCTTCGCTGATATAGTCGCTTGTATTGTCATCCTCTCCGGAAAAATACTGTTCGCTGATATGATTGAATAGATCATAGATACCTGCAACCATCTGATATTCCGGGAGACTCATCGTATATCTTGGATTTAAGATAGAAAATCTCGGTATAACCGCTTCATCCGCAAACACATGACCGATTTTCAATTTCTTTTCAGGATAAGTGATGACTGCGCCTGCGTTCATCTCCGAACCTGTGCCAACCATTGTAAGTACCGCTCCTACCGGAACAACTTCACAGGTTGGCTCCTCAAACCGGGCATAGTATTTCTCCCAGGGATCTTCCTCGCAGTGAATGGAAACAGACAGAGCTTTTGCATAGTCCACCACAGATCCTCCGCCCACAGCAAGAATAAAATCAACCTTGTTTTTCCTTGCGATTTCAATGCCCTCATACAGTTTGTGAATAGTAGGGTTAGGCATAACGCCCGCTATCTCCGCAACGATTTTACCTGCTGAATTCAAAATGCCGATAACCTCATCGTAAATGCCATTTTTCTTGATGGAGCCGCCCCCGTAGACAAGGGCGACATGATTACCATATTTTTCAAGTTCAACAGACAAATTTCCAAGGGCCTCTTCACCGAAATACAATTTTGTAGGGTTACAGTATGAAAAATTTCCTAACATAAAATAGTCCTCTAGTCATCTGTCTGCTTAATTAATAATCGTATACCGAAGCCAAACTGCACCATCTTCATATACCTTTACATCTTTTAATGCCAAAGGAATTAGCTCTTGATCCATCGGGAAGCCATCGAATACTGCCGGCATTCCTTTTCTTCCGTCAATCCCAAGGCCAATCAGAATACTGATTTCATCCAGTAATCCTGCGTTAAGAAACGCGCTGTTTATTGCCGCACCGCCGACAATGCCCATCCTTTTCACGCCAAAATTTTCTGCAAGTATTGCGGCTGCACGGGCGAGATCAATTTTTTCTTTTCCGCAGGCAATCCAGGAAATATTTTTTGAATCAAGATAATCTAAGTAATCCTTAGAAACCTGCTCTGAAGTAATAATCAGATGTGGTTTGCCGTATGCTGAATCATCATCCCACAAAAGAGTGCCCTTTGTGTCAACAATCACTTCATAACTGTCAGCCTCTGTCTTTCGGGAAAAATCTTCTTTTCCGAATATCTCACTGCATTCAGAGTGAAATTCACCCGGCAACGCCAATTCCAACTGGGCTGTTACTCTTCCACTTAATGTAGTGGGTACTTCCAATGCATTCAGCGTCTTGTAATACTCATTTACACCAATCAGTTTTCCTGTCATGTCACAATCAATCCGGCTGTCAACCGATGTCATCATATGACATACAATATAAGGCTTATTCATCTATATTCCACCTCCTGTGCTGCGCCTGTTACTAAAGCAACTTTACCTTTAAATGTGATTTCCATAAAAAATCCTCCTTGACTTTTGATTGACTTTAGTCTAACATTAAAGTTGAGTTTAAAGTCAAGGTTTTTTGAAAATCTTTTTAAGATATTATCATACATAGGGGGACTTCAATATGGAAGCAGGAAGTTATACAATTAAAGACGCAGCAAAAATGATGGGGGTTCCAACCAGCACTATTCGCTATTATGACAAAGAAGGGCTGCTCCCTTTTATGGAAAGACGGGAATCCGGCTATCGAATTTTTACAGAAAAGGATATTGCCACACTTCGCATTATTGATTGTCTCAAAAAAACAGGAATGCCAATTAAAGAAATCCGCCAATTTAGTGAATGGCTTGAACAGGGCGATGATTCTTTACAGCAACGATACGAAATGTTCTTAGAACGAAAACGGATTGTGGAAGCACAGCTTTCCGAATTACAGGAAATTTTAGATACAATCAACTATAAATGCTGGTACTATGAAACAGCCATTGCAGCCGGTACGGAAAAAATTCATACCGAAAAAGAAATCCCGGATGGAAAGTTAGCCTGCGAGATATAAAAAAGAAGGAGGCTAAAACTTAGCGTTGCTGAGAAAATACCCTCATGTCATAAGGTATTTTCTCAGTAATCATTGCACCCTTCTGTATATATTCTTCTTTTAATTAAGAATCATTTTATTTTTTCTTCATTTTCATAATGCTCTTTTAAAAAAAGGAGTTTTCATTTAAAAATGCCTCAGCCCGATGCACCAATTCGGTCATATCCCGTCCATCCTCTAATATCACTTTTCCCGGTATACACAAATCCTCCTTAAAAAGTCCATGCCTGGCTTTTTCAGAAGTAAAATAATTGTGTTCCGCTCCAAAAGTCGGAACAGGCTGAAGCATACAGCTATTATAACAATCCAGAATGGCAGCGGCAGAAATCCCTTTGGGACTTATTTTCTCATATGACGTAAAGTCCGCCGTCTTTGCTGGGCCGCTCTCCCGGTAGATACGAGCTACCTGCTGCAAGATTTCTCTTTCTTTTTCGCTCAATGACTGAAATTCTTTCATATTGGATACATTGTCCTCAACCTGTTCCAGCGTAGACATTCCGGACAATACCGTAAGAACGCCATCCATCCCCGCCGCATAACGAAGCGCCCAGGATGCAATCGAAGCTTCCGGTTTTTCTGCTTTCATCAGCTGTTCCGCCGCTTCCGGCGCCGTGGCAAGCATACCTCCCTTAACCGGCTCCATGACAATGACTTGCTTCCCGTGTTTTCGGATAACGTCATAGCAAGCCTTTGCCTGAATAAAATAAGCGTTCCAGTCAATGTAATTCAACGCAATCTGTACAGCTTCTGTTTCCGGATGTTCGTTCAGTATCTGATCCAGAATCTCAGCGGAATCGTGATGGGAAAAGGCGATATGTCTGATTTTTCCTTCTTCCTTCCATTTTTTCATGTAGTCAAACATGTGCATACCACTTACAA
Organism: Clostridium sp. MCC353; assembly: GCF_018785315.1. Lineage (GTDB taxonomy): Bacteria > Bacillota > Clostridia > Lachnospirales > Lachnospiraceae > CHH4-2. The sequence continues at coordinate 18,982 of NZ_WQPN01000021.1, forward strand.
TCTTCTGGTAACGCATCTCATTGACATTGTGCAGCAGATAATAATCAAAATATTCCACGCCACATCGGGTGAGTTGCTGTTCAAAGATTTCCTCCACCTGTGTTTCTTCGGTGATTGCAAAGATAGGCAGCTTGGAAGCAAGCCGGAACTTTCCTCTCGGGTAACGGTCTACCAGGCACTTTCTGATTGCCGCCTCGCTTTCCCCATCATGGTAAACCCAGCTTGTATCAAAATAGTCGAAGCCGGATTCCAAAAACAAATCCACCATTTTATTTAACTGTTCATAATCAATATCCTTTGCTTCTGCCGATAGCTGCGGCAGCCGCATAAGGCCAAAACCGAGATTCCCCTTTGCCATGGACGTTTCCTCCTTCTTCACTCGTATTTTCCTGCGTTACCCGTCTGTTTCATAAATTCCAGTTTTTCAAACACGCTCTGGTCCGCCATGCACCTCGATTCCGCTTCGCTTCATCTCGGTCACGGGCTTCGCCCTATGAAAAAGGCCAAAATCAAATTTGCTTATGTACAAGCACAACGCAAATTCGCTTTCGCCCTTTTTCACATGGCTCATTGTCAACGTGTAAACTCAAATTGTGCCGACACAAAAGTTGAGCGGTCAAAATACTTTGTTCCCAGCTTATCCGCATGATCCATGTGATAGGGATGTTCCATATAGATATCAAAGTCAGCTTTCTTCAAAAAGTCTACAGTCATTACAATCTGATTTTTCTGTCCGACCCATCCGGTAGAAAAACCAACCTGCTGTGCAGCAATACCGGGTATATTATCTTTCATAGCCCGCATATCGGAAAGTACGTTGCGCCTGGTTTCCTCGCTGACATCTTCCTTGAATGTGCCGATAAAAATATGGCGAATCATGATTCCTTCCTCCTTCCGGACGCCTAATATGCTATATCAAATGCCCTGCGTTCCGTGTACATATCCCAGTATTGTTTTGCAATCACTGCCGGATCGTACTTCTCATCTCCTGGTGCGATAACGCCGCTCACTAAAATGCTGCCCACAAAAATTCCTCTTGGCTCTAACGCATGGTGCAGGACGATGTTCATTGCGTTGAGCGCCGCCTTGTCAATACACAGAGGTTTCAACGACAGAATCGGCTGAAATGTTTTCGCAAAACCACCGCCTGTAAAAAGAATGGCTCCACTTTTTGCGGCAAATTCATCCGTGGCAACCAGCGAAGCGCAATGCCATGCGCTGGCCGCATCTATTTGATAGCGCTCCATCAGGAGTTCGTTTGTAATTTCCCGGTCCCCATCCGGTTGAGTAATTCCCACGTTGTAGACCAATGCATCCGGCGTTCCCAGTTCTTTCACAACTTCATTAATCGCCTTGGTCAAAGTTTCAGGATAAAGGGCATCGGCAGTCTTTATGTAAGTCTCAATTCCCTCAGAATGTAATTCCTCCGCATACTCCTTCAGATGTGCTTCACTGCGGGAAATTAAAACCACCCGAAAATCGTGACTTGCAAACTCCCTTGCAATCGCATTTCCCAAGCCTTTACCGGCGCCTACTAAAATCAATGTTTTCATGGTAAAATATATCTCCTTTCTATTTGTTGCAACCAATCTGCACTTATCACAAGCACTCCCCGTTTGTTTCAATCACGCGTTTATACCAATAAAAAGAATCTTTGCGTTCCCTGGACAAATCACCTGTTCCATCGTCAAATTTATTCACATAAATGAGTCCATACCGCTTTGCCATCTCCCCAGTGGAAAGCGAAACAAGATCAATGCAGCCCCACGGCGTATACCCCATTAAATCAACCCCGTCCTTTACCGCTTCTTTCATCTGTTCAATATGCTTTCGCATATAATCAATGCGGTAATCGTCATGGATTTTGCCGTCCTCGGACTTTTCATCATAGGCACCCAACCCATTCTCCACAATCATCAGAGGAATCTGATAGCGGTCATAAATCTCGTTCAGACACCATCGCAGTCCCTTCGGGTCTATCTGCCAACCCCAGTCCGATGCTTCCAAATATGGGTTTTTCGCTCCACCCAAAAGATTTCCCGTGGTATTTTCCACGGTTGGGTCGGTAGATACACAAAAAGTCATATAATAGCTGAAGGTATAAAAATCAACCGTTCCCAGAGCAAGTTCCTCCAAATCCCCGTCCTCCATCCGGATTTCAATCCCATGCTCTTTAAAGTATCTCTTTGAGTAGCCCGGATATTTTCCCCGAACCTGGACATCCGAACAAAACCAGTCAACCATCTGCTTTTGCTTCGTAGTCGCTAATACATCATCCGGATTGCAGGTGTATGGATAATATCCCAGGAAACCAATCATACATCCCATTTTAAATTCCGGGTAATGCTCGTGGGCATATCGGACAGCACGCGCACTGGCGACAAACTGGTGATGGACCGCCTGATACCGCTCCTGTTGTTTATCCTCCAAATCCGATAGAGAACCCTGAAAGCCTCTAAAATTGTTTGTTGTGGAAGTGGTTCCCGTATATAATGTACCTGCATTAATTTCGTTGAAGGTAAGCCAATATTTCACCTTTCCCTGATAGCGTTTGAAAATGACTTTACAGAATTTCATAAAACAGTCAATTACATGGCGGTCTGTCCAGCCATTGTATTTCTCTACCAAGGCATATGGAAGTTCGTAATGGCTGATGGTAACCATCGGCTCGATTCCATGCTTTCTGCAGCAATCAAATAGGTTATCATAAAATTCCAGGCCCTTCTCATTCGGCGCATCTTCTTCCCCAGTGGGAAATATTCTTGTCCAGTTGATGCTGGTTCTCAGCAGTTTAAAACCCATCTCTGCAAACAGCTCAATATCACTCTCATACCGATGATAAAAATCAATCGCTTCATGAGATGGGTACAGATATTGTCCGAAAAAGTCAGGCTCGATTCTTCGGGAATCGGTATGACTTCCGCTCGTAATCACATCAGGAACGGAAACTCCTTTTCCATCTATATTCCAGGCTCCTTCGCACTGGTTTGCCGCAATCGCGCCGCCCCATAAAAAATCCGCTTTAAACGTCATATATTTCCTCCATTAAATCAAATGAATCATTTCTTCTCCATGCGTCACATTTCCATATTTTTCTTTCATATCCTGATAATGGTCCGGATTAGACACAATCACAGGAGTGATAAGCGATAAACCTTTGGACCGAATCCAATCCATATCAAATTCAAGTAATAGCTGCCCTGTTTTTATCCTGTCCCCACTCTTTACATGAGCAGTGAATCCCTGGCCTTTCAAATTGACAGTGTCCATGCCAACATGGATCAGGACTTCGGCTCCATGATCCGCCTGTATTCCAATTGCGTGCAGGGTATCAAAAATAGCGGAAACAACACCGTCGCACGGGGCATACACCTTTCCTTCCAGCGGTTCAATCACCACGCCTTTTCCAAGCGTGCCTTCTGCAAAAACTTTATCCGGACATTCCTCAAGTGGTTTCACCATTCCGGTAATTGGAGCCATAAGAATTTCACTGCTGCTTTTATCAACAATGGATTCTGTTACTTCCAAATCCTCTTTATTATCTTTGAATAAAGCCAGCGTACACAGGAATGTAACCACAGCGCCTGCCGCTACTGCGAGAATCATCCAGTATAAATTAGCCATTCCATCTTCGCCTACAAAGGTAAACAGGCCAAATACACCATAGCTTCCGGCAAATGCGTAGCTTACACATTTCGCAAGACCAGCCACAGCACCCCCGACAAATCCACCTGCCATGGTGGATATTAAAACCCTCCGGTATTGTAATACTACGCCGAACAGTGCTGGTTCCGTCACGCCTCCTACAGCTGCCGTAATGCTGGCAGGAATGGCATTGGCTCTTACTCGATTGCTTTTTGTTTTGATTGCGACTGCCAAAGACGCAACACCCAGATTAATATTATCAATCACAGTTGCAGGAGAGGCCAGGGCTTCAAAACCGGGATCGGCTAAACTCGCAACCAGATATGGCCCTATCCCATGGTGCATTCCCGTCATAACGAGAAGCGGATGTAGTCCTGTAAACAGCGCAACTCCAATAAAGCCAAAGGTTTCATACAGCCAGATGATTGCATTTGAGAAATAAACGCCCAAAATATCTCCAAGAGGAGCCAGTACACACAGGCCCACGGGCGTCATAACCAAAATAGTCACAAAAGGAACCAGAATAGACCGCAATACCTCTGGCGTATGCTTACGCAGAAAGCGTTCCACATAGCTGGCAATCCACACCATCAGAATAACCGGGAACATGGAACTTGAGTAGGTCACTGCTCTGATTGGCAGTCCAAACACAGAGATTGCACTTTCTGAACCTACCATCGAGATAAAATTGGGATGAAGAAGCATCGCTCCCAGCAAAGCCCCCATATAAGGATTCATTCCAAGTTTTGCAGATGCGGCATATCCTATGAAAACCGGCAGGAAATAAAAGGCTGAGTCTGATACGAAACTTAACACCTGATAGGTAGACCCATCTGCTGAAATCAATCCCGCCATTGTTCCCAAAAGCATCAGAACCTTAATCATACCGGTGCCAATCAGCAACGTCACAACTGGCGTTATGCTTGCCGCAATGAACTCCATAATGGCTGCGGGGCGGAATTTTTTCTCCTTTGGCACATCCTCTCCGCCCTTTTTATCGCCAAGACCGGTTGCCCTGCTGATACAGTCATAGGCTTCCTCTACCCCGCCGCCGATAATAATCTGCAGCTGATTTCCGCTCCACTGCGCCCCTTTTGCATTTGGAGCCTTTTTTACCTGTTCCAGATTGATTTTGCTCTTGTCCTTCACATCGAACCGAAGCCTTGTAACACAATGAGTAAAAAACGAAACATTATCCAAGCCTCCTACCAATTCTGGTAGTGCTTTGGCTAACTCATCATATTTGGATGCCATAAATAACCCCTCCTGAATTTCTGTTGATTTGCTATATCCCCTCTGTTGGAAGTCCGGACTTTTCACTTCAGGTATTTTTGATATCCCTACCTTATCACAGTTTCACAGCAAAAAAAACCTTCTGACTGCTTTCTGGTCAGAAGGTTCGTAAGTTCATAAAAAAGCGCAAATTTCTATGCACAAAAAGTTCATTCATTCCGTTTTATTTCCCGATACAGCAGTGCATAAAGAAGATTTAGAATATAGATAAACACCTGCTGAGAATAGAATACAGCAATATGTTCTTTTTTCTCCAGATCCGGCACACATATCCTGCAGGTACTATAAGAATAAATCGGACTCTCCGGATTTGCTGTCAATATCAGAATCGGAACATGGTTTTTCTTTAAAATTTTAGCGCAGTACAAGTATGATGTATGAGCGCCGCTATATGTCACAAAAAACGCACAGTCATCTTTTGTAATATGCGGGCATATATTCCCTTCCTCTGTATTTTCTGTTGCCAGTACCGGAAATATCCCAATCTTTAAAAGCTTGTTCATAAATCCTCGCAGTGTGATATTTACATCACTGATTCCGAACAAAAAGATTCGCCTTGCCCGCAGTAAATGTTGTACCATCGCGTCCAGCTCTTTTATATCAAGTGCTGACTGCATCGTATCCATGCTCTCCTTATGTAAAGAATAAATCCGGTTTACAATCGTTTCCGTAGATTCCTGCGGTTGGAATGGCATAGAGTAATCCACATGATTCACTACAAATTTTTTCGATTCCAGTTCACGTATCAATGCCACCTTAAACTCTTTGAATCCTTTATAACCTAATTTTCTACACAAGCGTATGATGGAGGCATTGGAAGAATAGGTACTTTCTGCAATCTCCTGGATTGGCATCTTATCTATCCCCTGCCCTTTCTCTAAAAAATATTGAATGATTACCTTTTCGGTATCGGTAAATCTCTCTAATTCCTGAATCTGCTCTAAAATAGCCATCATGATCCTCCGCATATGTTCGTAAATAAAGTAATGTACCTGTATTTCAGTATATCATAAAAATGAATAAATTAAATAAATCTCTTGATTTATATGTGCTTTTATAGTTCCTTTTTTTTGCGAACTATTAGTACGTTCCTTTTCTTTACCCGAACTGTACAATGGTGTTGGAGGTGAACAGACAGTGGAGGAATTAAACTTAGCCTATATGGGAGCAATACTCAATTGGCATTACTACTCGCCCTTAGTCCTTACTTCATAGTCCATTCTCTCATATCCTCTCTCCTAAATTTACATTGGCATTCCCTGTGTGAAGAAATTTTCCGTATCCGTTTCTTGCTCCGGTATCGCATTATCTCCCATCAGATTCATTCTGTGAGCCGACTGGATACCCTCGTATTTTTCTTTGTGGACAATGGATGCTCTGACATACACTGTTTTTCCATTTTTGTAAGTCCTATAATGTCCTTTTCTGATATGCGGCGTCACTTCATAACCGATGCTTCTCTGCAAGCTCCCGCCACTTAGGCCAAGATAGTAGCCGGACAATCCATTCCCGTCTTTTATGTCAAACACCTTAATTTGATTCTTATCTATAAAACGTTCACAGCGGTCTTGCTTTTTCTCATGTCCACCTTTGTCTGGTAGGAGTTCACTGTAGCTGTGGCGTTGCTTTTCTGCCAGTTCAATTTCTTGCAAGTAATCCTGCAGGCACAACAGTACCGCAGTCATATCATTCTGCTCCGACAAAAGTTTTTCTACAAAAATCTTTTTCGTTCCATTTTTGTGGTCTAAACTCTGGATATAAAGACCGTCCTCCTTTCCGGCTATATAAGCCACTTCCTCCTGGCTGCTACCCTGTACATTGATGATGTAATGAACATCCTCAGATACCAGCCGTTCTAACCCCTCTTTTGCTCTATCGTCAAACATACTTTGGCAGTATCCCCGATGCAGGGATTCCTTTATTAACAGCAATTCGGGGACGCTGGTATATGGCACATAGTATTTTCCAGTTTCTTTATCCAGTTTATACCTCCGCGCCAGTTCTCCCTCTTTTAACGATGACTGTGCCTCCCCGGTTAGAAACCTCTTTTTTTCCATTGCCAGACCCTGAAAGTAGGGAAGTATCATCAAAGTATCAAGATACCAGTCCATCGTTCGTTGTAATTGCCTGATGTCTTTAACCGCCAATTCCTGTCTGCATCTTTTCTGATCTTCCTCCTGACGATAAAGAAATTCAGCAATCTGTTTTCTGGATTTTGTCAGAAGAAAAAATCCTTCACTGCGCTCCTTTTTTCCGTTTCGCCTCAACAGCATCTCTCCGGTCAAGGCGTCACTGACTAAGTCCTGAATTGCTTCCTTCTTCACCATCATGTTATTAAAATATTTATATTGGGGGAGGTTCATCTTATCCACATATTGGGACATCCTTCCACCTCACCTTCTAATTTAATAGTCCTATTAAAACAAAAGAGCTATGCTCTCCATAAAAAGAACATAGCCGCTTTTAAGTGAATTTCACGATATAGATTGTTTTACATATTTTCCGATAAGCATTGCCTTTGAAGATTATGTCTGAATTACGGCGAGCCTTTCGATTCAGAAGCTTTTTATTGAGAGAGAGACTTGTTTTCAGCTCCCCTCGATAACTGTATGCACCATTTCCCCTGCTCCAGCAGTTTCGCTTTTCTCCGGCTGTGCCTGTCCGTTTCTTTACCAATGACATCCTCTGTTCCTCCTTCCTATAATTATCAGTTGTCAACACAACACTATACCATCTCCGCTGGAAAAAGCTATATATAAAACCCAACAAATCACTGGCATTATCCTGATAAAATTAGACAATAAAAAAACTGGCTGTGGAGTTATCCCCTTCAACCCAAAAACAAGCGCTCTATCACTTATACAAGGCATTGGCTGATTGATAGATAAAAAGGACAGGAAATTTTCATCTCCCATCCCTTGCATTTTCTCTTTTCACCTCCAAATCTCCGATGTCATCTGTGGAGAGGGCAAAAATAAGGGGTCAAAAACGACTGTTTTTCGCCCTGTTTTTGACCCCATTTTCGTCTCTGAAACCACAATATCTTATGGTTTATCCCCTGTTTTTCTTATCCTAACCACAATACGTCATCATTATCACCACTTCTACATTGTAAGTCCCAGGGAACATATCCACCGCTCTCCCCTTCACCACTCGATACCCTCTCCCCTGCAGCACAATCAAATCCCTCACCAAACTGGTCGGTTTACAGGAAATATATACCAGCCTGTCCACTCCGAAATTAATAATCCGGTCCAGCGCCTTGGGATGTATCCCGTCCCTGGGCGGGTCCAGAATAATGAGATCCGGCTTATCCTTGATCTCATCGATCACTTTAAGCACATCCCCCGCGATGAACTCACAATTGTCCAAACCATTCAGCTCTGCATTGACCCTGGCCGCCTCTACAGCCTCTTCCACAATCTCCACGCCCACTACCTTTTTAGCCACCGGGGCGATTATCTGCGCAATGGTTCCGGTCCCGCTGTAGAGATCGAATACCACCTTATCCTTGGTGTCCCCCACATATTCCCTGGCCGTCTCATAGAGCACTTCCGCACCCAGTGAATTCGTCTGGAAAAATGAAAACGGCGATATTTTAAACCTGAGCCCTAAAAGCTCCTCATAAAAATAGTCCTGTCCATACAAAACATCCGTCCTGTCACTCTGCACCACATCCGCCAGGCTGTCATTCACAATATGCAGAATCCCAGCATACCTGCCTTCCAGCTCCAGCTTCATTAAAACGTTCAGCCAGCCTTCTAACAGCTCTTCTTCCTTCACAGAAAGCCCCTCAGTCTGGCTGGTTGTCACCAGGGCAGCCAGGATCTCTCCGGTTTTAACCGCTCTTCTGACCAGCAGATGGCGCAGATATCCCACATGCTGTATCTTTTTATAAAAGCCCACCCCCGCTTTAGAAAAATATTCCTGGGTGGCCGCCAGAATCCGGCAGAAATCTCCATTTACGATATGGCATTGATCCGTTGTTACCACATCATAAAAACTCCCTCTTTTATGCATTCCCAATGCCAGCGGGCCGCCCTTGTACTCATCGCCGAAAGAGAATTCCATTTTATTGCGGTATCCGTCTGAAATTGGGCTGCCTTCAATGCCTTCAAATTCATATTCGTCACAAACGCTGTCGATCAGCGCTTTCACCTGCTCTTCTTTGATCTTTAACTGCTCTTCATAAGAAAGGGTCTGATATCCGCATCCTCCGCAGATTCCGGCATGGGGACAGGGATTTTCAGCGGTTTCAACCGGTGATTGTTCCAGCACCTCCAACAGCCTGCCTTCACATTTTCCTTTTCTCTTCTTGCTGATCACAAAACTGATTTTCTGGCCTGTGACAGCGTGCTTTACCACCACTTTTTCACCATCTGCAGTCAATATACCTTTATTGGGAAATTCGATTTTCTCCACGATTCCCTCATAAATATCACCTTTTTTCATATTTTCAATTCCTTCCTGTTATCAACTAAGCGTATGCCTGTTATGTAATTTGAGATTGCATTCAGCCCCGCTGTACCGCCGCCTAAACAGCGCTTCTGTCATTAATAAAATAAAGAACCTGACAAACCAGATTCCTCACCCTTCTCCCCCAAACTCTAAGAAAAGCGTGTCTCAAGATGCGAGACACGCTCTTCCAAACCATTTCATCATTTAACTATTTGCTTGTGGAATCCAAATCATCCTCAAAAAAATCATCGTCAAAATCATCATCGAAATCGTCTTCAAAATCTTCCAGATAATCCGGAGTGAAGAAACGGTAAACTCCATAGGCAATGGCTGCCACTGCTGCTACCGCACCGATAATCGCAAATACCCAGAGGATGTTGTTTTTCTTCTTTTCTTCCTGTTCTTTCCTGTGCAGGAACTCGTTCAGCCTGGTTGAGTTCATAATCTCTTCTACACGGTTCATGGCGTCTTTGCTCATAGTGTCAAATTTATTCATATCATCCACATCCTTTCCTGTTAATACATTGTAACAGTTCAGGCGGCTGATTTTTCCAGCCATCTGAACGGTTACAATACATTGCTTATTACTGATCATAATATCATAGTTCCAATAAATTTTCTATCTATTTTAATCATTTTTTACATTTTAACTTATTTTATGCGCCAATTGTCAAAATCGAACCAGACCGCTTATATCTTTTGTAATTTCGCAAAAGAAGCGAACATTTTCTTCATTCCGGCGCCGTCAAACTCCACCGTCACTTCAAAATCTTTGCCGCCGTCCTTGACTGCTTTGACCGTACCGGCTCCGAACTTAATGTGTTTTACCCTGTCTCCCACTCCATAATCCAAAGAAGATGCCTTTTGAACAGTAAATGCCTTGCCAAATGAGGGCTGGGGCGCTTTTGAACCGCTGTACGCGCTGAACGCCGAGCCGGCCGGCTTGCCGAAGCTGCTGACCCCCGCAGGCTTTTTATAGCTGCCCCACGGAAGGGCGGAATCATTAAAACTGTCCTTTTTCGGCGATAACCTGGACGGAAGTTTCTCCTGGTCCAGCAGGTAGGCCGGAATCTCTTCCACAAACCGGCTCACCTTAGAATACCTGGTTTCACCGTTAATCATCCTCTGGCGCGCGGCCGTTATCATCAGGTCCTGGCGCGCCCTGGTGATCCCCACATAACAGAGGCGGCGTTCCTCTTCCACATCCGATTTATCATCCGACATAATGGACATCATGCTGGGGAACAGACCGTCTTCCAATCCGGCCAGATAGACCCTTGGAAATTCCAGTCCCTTGGCGCTATGTAAAGTCATCAGCGTGACGCGGCTTTCCGATTCATCCAGAGAATCCACATCCGCCACCAAAGCCACTTCCTCCAAAAACTCATTCAGATCCGGATGCTCGCTGTTATCCGCGTAGCTGACCGCTTTGTTGATCAATTCCTCGATATTTTCCAGCCTGGTCTGGGATTCGATCTCCCCTTCCGCCTCCAGTTCCTTCCTATAGCCCGTTTCTTCCAATATATCTTCAATTAAATCGCGGATCGAATAATCTTCATCCTCCATCCGCCCTCTGAAATCCTCAATCTGTTCCGTAAATTTCTTGATCTTTTCCGCAGCTTTACCAAGTCCGGGCACCGCAGCCGCGCGGCTTAGAGCCTGATACAGGCTGTAATTCTCCGCCGAAGCATAGCTGATCACCTTTCCCATGCTGGTGGCGCCGATGCCCCGTTTCGGCACATTGACGATTCTCTGCACCGCCAAATCATCCTGGCCGTTGGCAATGGTTTTTAAATAGCATAAAATGTCCTTGATCTCTTTTCTCTGATAGAAGTTGACGCCTCCCACCATGCGGTAAGGAATGTTATGGGCAATGCACCGCTCTTCCAAAAGACGGGACTGGGCGTTGGTACGGTAGAGAACCGCGCAGTCCTCAAAGGCATAACCGCCGTCCTTAATATCCCGGACAATGGCTTCCGCCTCTTCATTGGCTGTTTCAAACTGGCGGAAACGCACCAGCTGACCTTCGTCATTGGCCGTCCACAGCGTCTTATCCTTACGCCCCCGGTTATGTTTAATCACCTCATTGGCCGCATGGAGGATGTTCTGGGTGGAACGGTAATTCTGCTCCAGCTTGATCACCTTCGCGCCGGGAAACGCCTGCTCAAAATTCAGGATATTTTCAATATTCGCCCCCCGGAATTTATAAATGGACTGGTCATCGTCGCCAACCACACAGAGGTTGCGGTGCTTGGACGCCAGAAGATAAATCAGCTTAAACTGGGCCGTATTGGTATCCTGATACTCATCCACCATAATATATTTAAAGCGTTCCTGGTAATAATCCAGGACTTCTTCAGAATTCTGGAACAGCTGCACGGTTTTCATGATCAGGTCGTCGAAATCCAATGCATTGTTGTCTTTTAACTGCTTCTGATACTCTTTATAGATCTGGGCCTGCTTCTTCTCCCGGAAGTCGCCGCCCGCGTTCAGTTCGCATTCCTGGGCGGTTATCAGCTCATTTTTCATATTGGAAATGTAATTGAGCATACTCCGTTCCTTAAAAGTCTTGGGATCGATATCCAGCCGTTTGAACACCTGCTTCATCAGGGTTCTCTGGTCGTCGGAATCATAGATCGTGAAGTTGGTCGTATACCCCAGGGCTTCGATATGCCTCCGCAAAATGCGCACGCAGGAGGAATGGAAGGTGCTGACCCAAATGCTGTCGGACCCCATGCCCACAATATTGTCCACACGTTCCCTCATCTCCCCGGCCGCTTTATTGGTAAATGTAATGGCCATAATATTCCATGGATTCACCCTTTTTTCATCTATCAGATACGCAATCCTGTGGGTCAGAACCCTGGTCTTGCCCGATCCCGCCCCTGCCAGCACCAAAAGGGGGCCTTCCGTACAGAATACCGCCTCCTGCTGGCTCGGATTTAAAGAATCATAAATATTGTTCATAAACCGTCATACCGCCTTTATCCATTCATTGCCGTAAACGCCGCATTACAGGAGCCGCAAACTTTGGACGGTCAAACTGCAGCGTAAAACAGCTAGGGCTATAGTATACCATAAATAAGAAAAGAGCGCTACAGCAAACCTGCCCCAGCGCTCCATAAATGTAACAGTTCAGACGGCTTATCTTCTTGACCAAAAAAGCCGGTCAAGAAGCATCGGATGGACATCCGATGTGAAAATTGATAAAAAAAGCTGCTTACAAGCGAGCTTGACGCCGCTTTCTTTATCAATTTTCCCGCCGTCTGAACTGTTGCCCATAAATCATTTTTTCATTATTCTCCGCAGTAAACAACCGCTTCAATCTCAACCAGGGCTCCCTTAGGAATCGCAGCCACTTCGAATGCAGCTCTTGCCGGACATGCGCCTGAGAAAAAGGTCGCATAAACTTCATTCATAGCGCCGAAATCAGCGATATTGTCCAGAAGCACTGTGGTCTTCACCACATTAGCCATGGATAATCCTTCGCTTTCCAGAATAGCCTTAATGTTCTTTAAAGACTGCTCTGTCTGGGACTTAATATCAGGGCCTGCGAACTCGCCTGTTGCAGGATCGATTGGAAGCTGTCCTGATACAAACGCGTAATCGCCTCCGCGCACTGCCTGGGAATATGGTCCGATTGCTGCCGGTGCATTGTCTGTTGCAAATACTTTCTTCATTATAATATCTCCTCCTTAATTATTTTAAAATTCGCAACGGTTCAAACGCCTCACTTTCCTGACCGAAAAAATGGTCTGGAAACTGCCTGAACTGCTGCAAACATTCTGATTCACTCATTATACAAAATTTTTTAGGATAATACAATCTTTTTTATCTTATGTTTTCGCGCATTTACCTCTTGTCATCTAGTATTGAATACTATATAATAAAACATGAGGTGAAGAAATGAAAAGCAACGACGAAAGATTACAAGGGATTTTAGACCGGTTAGAGAGTTTGTCCTACGTAAAATCCGCCAAAATCCCCAATATCGAATTATACATGGATCAGGTTACCACATTCATGGATGAAAATCTCCGAAAAGCCAAACGCTATCCGGAAGACAAGGTTCTGACCAAAACCATGATCAACAACTATGCCAAGAACAACCTGCTTCCTCCCCCTAACAAGAAGAAGTACTCCAAAGAACATATTCTGCTTCTGATCTTTATTTATTACTATAAGAACCTGCTTTCTATCAACGATATCGAGCAGTTGTTTATGCCGCTTACGGAGAATCATTTTGACCCCGATTCCAATCCGCCCCTGCAGAAGATCTACGAAGAGATTTTTTCTCTGGAAAAAGGCCAGATGGACCGTTTAAAGCAGGATGTACTGGTCAAATACGAGAATTCCAAAACCACATTTACCGATCCTGAATATAAGGACCAGGAATACCTTCAGCTATTTGCATTCATCTGTGAGCTCAGCTTTGACGTCTATCTGAAAAAACAGATGATTGAGAATATAATTGACCAGATGCGTGAAGAACAGGAAACGGAATTCCCCGACCGCAAAAAGAAAAAGTGATAAAAAGAACTTACCAAAAGCTTCTCCATCTTCCGGTAAGTTCTTTTTTATATGCTCTTATCCCTTTTCTTCCAACCGGTTGAATACCATATCATATCCGTCATTTCCATAATTTAAGGAACGGTTTACGCGGCTGATGGTGGCTGTGGAAGCGCCTGTCTTTTCCGCAATTTCCAGATAGGTCTTGCCCTCTCTCAGCATCTTGGCAACTTCATAGCGCTGGGACAAAGACAGAAGTTCATTGACGGTACAAACGTCCTCAAAAAAAGTATAACATTCTTCTGCGTCTTTTAAAGTCAGTATGGCCTGGAAAAGATGGTCTACCGCTTCTGTTCTTATCTTTTTATTCATAAAATCAAATCCTCTTTTTAAGAATTATTTTGCTTTCTTTGGACATTTTAGCATATTAAAGTTGTAAAGTCCATCCCCCATTCATTAAGAAAGCATAAATTTTTCAACTACGTGGGCGACTCCGTCCTCATTATTGGACAAAGTAATGTAATCAGCAGCATTTCTCACCGGAAGCACCGCATTTTCCATGGCAACGCCCAGCCCTGCAAACTCGATCATGGACAAGTCATTATACCCGTCCCCGCAGGCAATCATCTGCTCTTTCTTCAGATTCAGCCTCTCCAGCAGCCGGGCCAGAGACTGGGCCTTGTCCACTCCCTTGGGCAGAATCTCCAAAAAATAGGGTTCTGAACGGTAGACGCTGAAATTCTTTCCCAGCACCGCCTTCACTCTCGGCTCCACCATCGCCAGGTAGTCCCCGTCATCCAGCATGAGGAATTTAGGGACCTGGAACTTTACATACTCCATCATATCCACCTGATGGAGGGGAAGATGGTTGATGGCCGATTCCTTTTTCGCATATTCGTCCTGATCATCCGTCACCACAATCCAGTCTTTTTCATAGGTAAGAATATTCACCCTGTGATGCTCCGCCAGATGTATGATCCCAGCATTGGCCTCAATGGGAAGCTGGCGCTCAAATACCACTTCCTCCGTTTTGCAGTTAATGATAATTCCGCCGTTAAAGGATAAAATATAACCGCCGAATTTTTCCAGCTCCAGTTCCTTTGCCAGAGGCATGATCCCGTATGTAGGGCGTCCGGACGCCAGAACTACGATTTTCCCCTGTTCCTGGGCCTTCATCAGCGCCTCTTTTGTCCGGGGAGTGATAATTTTTTCACGATTTGTCAATGTGCCGTCTAAATCCAGCACGATCATCTGATAATCCATACTGCGTCTCCTTGAATTTACTACTGGGATTATAGCATATTTTAGCGTTTGATGATATACTAAAAACTTAGAAGCCGATCATACGATTTATAAAGGAGAAAATACTTCCATGAAACGACTGAAATTTCCTTTAGCAGCATTTCTGCTGACCATACTGGCCACCACCCTGGTCTATCTGATGACTGAAATGAGACACGGCCTTTTCAGCCGTCCTTTCAGCGCGAAAAATTACTGCGTTATCGCGATCCTCATATCATGTTCCCTGTATATTCACCATAAACGCTCCCTCCAAATCCCGTCATATGGGAAAATGCTTCTGACCGGCGCGGCCGGATCACCAAACCGGATCGTCTACATGGACTGGCTCAGGGTATTAGCCGCCCTGTTTGTAATCTGCGTCCATGTTATGGAATCCGCCTATGAACGTCTGACGCCCCATACCTTTTCCTGGGAAGTCCTGGCCTTTACAGCCAGTCTGTGCCTTAGCTGCAACCTTTTATTCATGATGCTGAGCGGAGCCCTTCTGCTGAACGGAAAAGACGAACCGGTGTGGTTGTTTTATAAAAAAAGGCTTTCCAAGGTGCTCATTCCCTGTTTCGCCTATTATCTGTTTTACCGTTTTTATGCGTCCGGTTTTTCCGTGCTCTATCCTCAAAACTGGAAAAACCTGCTCCGGAGCTTTTTGATGAATGACAGCGGCCTGACGCCTCATTTCTGGCTGGTGTTTGTGATCCTCATGTTTTACATTACGGCGCCATTTATCAAAATTATGATGAAGCATATGTCCGACCAGATGCTGGGGGCTTTGGTGGCAGTCATCTTCTGCCTCCATTTTTTCTTCACTTATGCACCGTATCTGAATCTGGGGTTCGCCGCGTCCACATTTTTGGCCTCCTGGGAATCCATTTTTATTCTGGGGTATTTCTGTACCCGTAAAACCAGTGACCGCTGTTACAGGCTGATTTCATGGCTTGGCGCGCTGTCCGTTCTGGTATTCCTTGTAACGGTTCACAGCTTTGACGATTACGGCGCTGTGTTGTACAACAACGCTCCTCCTATGATGTTTTTATCCTGCTCCATTTTCATGTTTTTCAAAAAACACGGCTGCACCTGGTTTGCAAAGATTCCAGCCGCTTTGTCAATGGTCAGCAAATACAGTTTTTCTATCCTTCTGATCCATTGGCTGATCCTCTTTGAAGTGGTGGACAAACAATTGGGCATCAATGGGCTGAGTTTTGGGATTGCAGGCGGAACCCCGCTCACCATCCTGCTCACTCTGATCCTAAGCCTGGCCTTCTCCCTTTTTTATGACAATACCGTTGTGCTCTGCATGGACTTCCTCTTTCAATTTGTATGCTCCCTGCCGTCCAGATTTAAAACGGCCTCAAAATGACCGCAGACAGGCACACTCCCGGCTTTTTCTAATACAATGTATTATTAGCAAAACACCACCAGGAGGCTTTTATGAGAAAAATTTTAACCATATTGACTGCCGTCAGTCTGGTCTGCCTGCCGCTTTCCGGCTGTAAGAAAGCGGATGCCAAAAACGGCCTGACCCCAATTACATTAAATGAGGTGGCTCATTCCATTTTCTATGCTCCGCAGTATGCGGCAATTGAGCTGGGATATTTTGAAGAAGAAGGCCTTGACCTGACGCTGGTTAACGGCGCAGGAGCGGATAAGGTTATGACCGCACTGATTTCAGGCGACGCCGATATCGGCTTTATGGGGTCTGAGGCCAGCATCTACACATATGCCAACGGTTCCGATGATTATGCGGTAAACTTCGCCCAGCTCACCCAGAGAGCCGGAAACTTCTTAGTGGGCCGCCAGCCGGACACGGCTTTCAGTTGGGATAAACTGAAGGGGACCAAAGTTTTGGGCGGAAGAGCCGGCGGAATGCCCCAGATGGTATTCGAGTATATCTTAAAGAAAAATGGAATCGATCCGAAAGCCGATTTAACCATCGACCAGAGCATTAACTTCGGATTGACCGCAGCGGCATTTACCAGTGATGATTCTGATTATACGGTTGAATAATGCAAAATACTGCCCCCGGAAATTTCAAAAAAAGCCTTTTCATGAAAATCTCTGTCTGCGGCATACCAAAACCACAGCGCAAAAAAAGCGGGGAATGGTCCCCCGCTCCCGCTTAACTATTGTTTATTCTTCCTGATGCCCATCCGCTTTCCTCTTATTCATTAATTCCCAAATCAGATCATGCATCCACTTTATCGTATTATTTAACGTTTGGACTTCATCTTTTAACTCTGTATTATCCTTTTCCAGTTTTTTAACAATCAGGCAGTTTCTGCACTTCTCTTTCAAATCTTTATCCATCGACCTGGTATGCATGATATATTCTGCCATCAGTTCCAGAAATTTGGCATTTCTCGGACGGGTTTCTATGTATTCTCCTGTGAAATCATAGAAAAATTCCTTTCCTCCATTTTTCCAGACAATTTCCACTACTGTACGGATATCCCGCTCTACACATTTCCAACTGGTGTTGTATTCCCTCGCTATTTCAGGATACAGCTGTTTTGTAACGAATCTGAGACATTCCCTGTCCTTCATAGTTATTTTAACTGCATGGATTGTGTAGTCGTATCCTTGATATAGAGCAGTTATGTTAAAACGCTTTAAAATATCTCTGACTATTTCCACATCATCCATGAAAATGCCTCCTTAACTAATGATTTCCTTCCGTAAGGGCACACTAACTATCCTAAATTGGAAGATACTGGAAAACAATCATTATAATTCGACAATGTTCGACGGTCAGATTGGAACAGCTTCGATTTTACCTGGAATTTAAACGCTTTTTCAGGCCTGATCTGTATAACTTTTAACGCCCGGCAGTTCCATTTTCCGCTTCATTTCTTCACCAGACGGTATGATCCGGTATGATATTTTTGCATTTTCCTGATCCTCTAAAAGGTGGATCAGGATTGATACAATACGCTCAAGATCCATTTTTATGCCTCCTCTGGTAAAGTGTATGTGCTGCAGGTTGTACTTGTTTCCATTTATTCGTGCTGCAAACCGGCGCTCTTATTAAGTGGCTGGACATTGATGGAAAGAACTGTCTCTTTGATTCCAATGGTTTCAGCACTAATCCCAACGGTGACAGCAGTTTTGATGCTGACTGCCAGTCAATAATAGATCAGGAAAAACTTCGAAGCTCAAAAACGGCTTTCAGATCAAACTCAGTCAACAAACGATGGCTATGAAGGATCGATCGTTTATCACCATGGCGGATCGCCGCAGCCGCTTCAAAACCGCTTTGGACTCGCTGATATGGATATTAATTAATATCTCACCGGAAGTTACATTTTAACCAGACATCATTACCGGAGTGTGTCAGAATGCCGCTTTCTGACACACTCTGAATTCATATCAGTCCTTCAGCATCCTCACAGGATGCATTTTTTATGCCCGTTTTTACATACAATCAATAAGGGGGTTTGATAGAATGAATGCAAACAAACGATGTGCCATTTACATACGGGTCAGCACAGAAGAACAGCATTTAAACGGCTTGTCGCTTCCTGCACAGCGTCTGGCCCTTGAAGAATACGCTCAAAAACACGGTTATGAGATCGCCGGCATCTATGCGGACGAAGGTATTTCCGCCAGAAAAAGCATGACCCGCCGGAAAGAGCTTCTGCGGCTTTTAGAGGACATTAAACAGGATAAAATTGACATGGTTCTTGTGACTAAATTAGACCGGTGGTTCCGCAATATTAAGGATTACAACATAACGGAAGAAATCCTGAAGGCCCACAACTGCCACTGGAAAACCATTTTTGAAAATTACGATTCATCCACTGCCAACGGCCAAATGGTCATCAATATCATGCTGTCCGTCAACCAGGCAGAATGCGACCGGACTTCCGAACGGATCAAAGCCGTGTTTGACTACAAACGTTCCAAAGGAATGTGTGTCACCGGAATGTGCGCCCCTTACGGATATATCATTGAAAACGGGTATATAAAAAAGGATCCGGCCGTCAGACATATTGTAGAAGATGCCATAAACCATTACTTCGCCTGCTTTTCCATCCGCTCTACCGTCCAATTTATTACAGATAAATACGGGGACGAGGCACCAAGCCGCTGCAAAATAGATAAAATATTCCACAATCCTAAATATGCAGGGATCAATAATGAAGGCGTCCCTTACTGTGAACCATATTTAACGCCGGAGCAATCCAATACTCTCTTAAAGTCCAGACAGGCAAAGACCTACACCTCCAGCGGCCATATTTATCTTTTCAGTTCCCTGATCACCTGCCCCATATGCGGCTGCAAATTTTCCGGCCGTCAGAGAAAGCGCACACGTTCAGACGGATCCGTCTATTGCGACACCCGTTACAACTGTATGGGAAAATTTAAATATCACCCCGGAGCCTCCCTCAGGGAATGTTCAATCGAATCATATCTGCTGGACAATATCAACGGAACCGTTCAGCCCGCATTGATCGAATACGATCTTTCCCCACAGCCTCATTCAAAGCCGGTTAAATCTGCGCGTTCTTTAAACGATGAGCTGGACCGTCTCAATACCATGTATCAAAAAGGGCGTATCTCTGAAACATACTACGAATCCGAATATAAAAAGCTCTCATCGGCAATTTCGGGTCTGAACAGCCCCAGTCCTGAACTCAAACAAAAGAAGATGTCCGCCATTTCACAAAAATTTCAAGGGGATTGGAAAGAACTCTATCTGAAACTCGATAACACACATAAAAGAGCTTTCTGGAAACAGATAATAGAAGAGATAAACGTGGATCCTGGTACGCGGCAGATCAGCAGCGTTACATTCACCTTATAAGGGCAGTATTTAACCTAATACGGTTGAATTCGAACCCTTTGCCACAGGCCTGGAACTGGAAGGCAGCGGCTATGTAGTCGCCTCCCTGGGGACTGATTCCGGCTATGTACCTTATACCGCGTACAGCGCTAAAAAAAGCTATATGGAGAAGAATCCTGAGACTGTTCAAAAGTTTACGAATGCAATCCAAATGGGGCTGAACAAATGACACTAAAATGGCATCAGCTATTCAGCCGATGCCAATCATTTACTCATATTAACCTTATACACCTGCTTTTTCAAATGCCAACGCATGAACAATTCTATCTTAGAGAAATCAGAAGAGAAACATTCAGATACATCCAACAGGAATAAACCTGTTTTTCCCGTCAATGGGCACAATCATAGGAGTCATGCAGATAACCGCGCCTTCCCCAACATCCAGTCCCATATCTTCCAAAACTCCAAAATGTTTAACAGCACTTTTTCCTGGATTCGCGCTCTTTTTAATCTCCACCGGATAAGCTTTTCCATTCTCCAGTATAATCAGGTCAATCTCTTTATTATTATTGTCCCTGTAATAACACAGGCGGTTTCTCGTATCCATTCCCGCATTGGCATAGCTTTTAACAATTTCAGATATTACATATGTTTCAAACATGGCTCCGGCCATAGCGGACAACTCCAGGGCTCTGGGATTGTTCCAAAGGCTTAGATAGCAGGCCAGACCCGTATCCATAAAATAAAGTTTGGGCCGCTTTACAATCCGTTTGATTGTATTGTTAAAATATGGCGGAAGAAGATAGATCAGCCCGGAAGACTGGAGAAGAGACAACCAGTTTTCCGCCGTCTTTCCATCAATCTCCGTATCCCTGGACAGATCTGCCAGAACTACTTCCTGACCGGTACGGGCTGCCACACATGCAATAAATCTCAAAAATCTGGATTCATCTTTTATCTTTACCAGATCCCGGATATCCCGTTCTAAATACGTCTGCATATAAGAACCGTAATATTCTTCAATCGGCATCCCTTCATTTACCTTAACCGCCGGCATACTGCCCCGATAAATGCATTCAAAAATCTCTGAAACAGTTCGGTTACCTCCCTGCATTTTTACATTGGAAGGCAGGAACGCCTCATTTTCCCTTCCTTCCAGCTCCGATTGGCTAAGTGAATGAAGCGTCATAATTCCAACCCGGCCAGCCAGGGATTCACTTACATTTTTCATCATATGAAACATCTGGGAGCCGATTAGAAAATACTGTCCCTTTTCAGGATTCTCATCTACCCTGATTTTTATATACGGCAGCAGCTCCGGCGCATACTGTATTTCATCAATAATTACAGGAGGAGTATACTGCTGTAAAAAAAGTTCCGGATCTTCCTTGGCAAGCGCCCTGATCTGTGGGTAATCCAAAGTAACATAACCCACCTGTCGTGTCCACCTTCTGGCAAGCTCCTTTAACATAGTTGTTTTTCCAACCTGCCTGGGACCACATATCAAGAGTACAGGGAAAAAGTCCGCTAATTTTTCAATCCGTTCTTCCATTGCGCGTTGAATATACATATGGAACCTCCTCTCTTATATCCCCGTTCATTATTCTATCTCTATTATAGAATGATTATCGGATATAGCCAAAGTTTTTATACAAAACAAGAATTGTTTTCCGTTTTTGTATGTTTTAATTCTTCGGCAGGCCTGACTGTTAAGATATTCCGCATCAAATGTAAATATTAACTTCAAGATCCTCCCACTTGTGCTTCAGAACCCGTTTGCCGCTCATTGTCCGGTATCTTACCGCGTCATCATACGTCAGCCGGATGGACTTTAGCTTTGTGCATTTCACCCGCTCCTCTCTCTTTGGATTTGAGCTTTCAAATACCTTGTATTTAATTACCTTTTCTTCGGAACCCACATCGCCAAAGCTATCATTTCCCATGCTTAAGTAGATATCAAACTCATTATCAGAAATATGTACCAGTCTCCATACAAAGCCATCCACGATATCGCGGTTTAGCTTTGGCTGGGATAAATCCAGGATTTTCTCCAAAGCCTGTTTCATGCTGCTGATTTTCTTATTGTAATCAGCAGAAGCAATCTGGCTCGTTTCCACTTCCGCAATCGAAACATTCAGCTTATTGATCTGGGTTTCGTACTCATTTCTCTTGACAGCATACTCCTCTTTGGTGATCTCCCCATCGGCCCTCATATCCAGCAGGCCCCGTTTCCTCCTTTCCAGCTTTTCTATTTTGTCCTTAATCGCACTGATCTCCAACTGACTCAGCGTAGTTTCTTCTCTATAGCATTCTTCGATTATTTTTAATGCCTGACTCATATCGGTTTTGCTGCTTCCCCATACATCGTTGATTACATGCCAGGCGATCATATCAAGTTTCCATTCCAGAATGGTTCTCAAGGAACAGGAATCCACAGTCTCGCCGCCCATGCTTTTCTTCTTTATTCCCTGGGTATGCTGCGAATGACAGATGAAAATATATTCATTTCCGCTGGCAATTCTCCGCACCGTACCGCAGCCGCAGCCACAAAGATATTTTCCGCACCAGACGCTCCTGCTCTCCTTTTTCCCTTTGCTGTTCATCTTATTATAACGCTGTTCCCGAAGGCGTTCGACTTCCTCAAAAGCCTCCTTGGAGATGATCGGCTCATAATCTCCCTGGATATATTCGACCTGATCCGGGCTGTTTTTAACCCGGTTCTGAGTCAGATAGCCATCAGAAATCTTCCCCAGCTGCCGCTGCCTGCCTGTATAAAAAGGATTTTTTAAAATATCATCAATCACTTGAAACTGCCACTTGCTTTTACCCGTAGCCGTCTTATATCCATGCTCCTCCAGCTTTCGCTTGATTGTCCTGATTCCATCTCCGCTTAAATACCACTTGAAAATTTTTTTGACAATGATCGCCTGCTCCGTATCGATCTCATACTGGTTTCTTCCCACTCGCCGGTACCCCAGGATGTTGCCGGTTCCCCTGAGCACTCCCTTCTGTCTGGAAATCCTCTGGCCCGCCCGCACATTCTCAGAGGTTTTACGGCTTTCCTCCTGGGCGATTGTTGCCATAATACTGAGGCGAAGTTCGCCGTCATTGTCCGATATGGTCCAAATCCCGTCATTGACAAAATAGATCTCAATACCGTGCTGCTTCAATAGCCGTACATAGGACAAGGCATCCACCGTATTTCTGGCAAACCGTTTGGTTTCCCTCGTTACAATCAGATCATACTTGTGAAACTTGATTCCGTCATCCAGCATCTGCTGGAATCCTTTTCTTTTTCTGACGCTGGTTCCTGTTACTCCGGCATCTTCATATTCCCCCACAACGGTCCACTCCGGATGAAGCGCCAGCAGCTGGTTGTACCAGACCATCTGATTGTCGAAAGCAGATAGCTGTTCATCGCTCTGGGTGCTTACCCTGCCGTAAAAAACTACTCTCCTTTTTTCCATCGCCGGTCTCCTTGAAGAAAGCCCGGCTTATAACAGCCAGGCCCTCTGATCTTAAAATCCATATTTTTTCTTAATTTCACGATACGTTTCGAAGTTTATTACGCCGCTTTTATACGCCGCCCGAATGGCCAGGATCACACCAGTGCTTAACTGCATATTCCTCACCGCCAATTCTGCCTTTTACTATATGTATACGGATCAACATCTTGTCTTACACCTTTTTCTTATGAATAAAATATATCTTCGGTTTATCAGATCTTAATTTTAAGTGCGCCAAATATTCCCTCTGTCTGGCGCCAAGCCTTATAGCACTGCTTAAAACATTCGATTGATGTTATCACATCCAGCATTTCTTCCGCTTTCCCATCCGTATACATTAATGGACTAAACAGCGGATGTCATGACTCTTTTCCTTTATATCATTTCTATACTCTGGAAAAATGTTTTCATCACTGAATAAGCGGTGCATATCAAAAACAATAATAGAACCCGCTCCATTAACTGCAATATTTCGAATGATTTTCTGTCCGGCTACCGATTTTCCAGCTCCTGATCTTCCGGATATTGCAATATGGGGATTACTGGATTTATCCATATCCAGCATAACTTTTCCATCTGCATGGATGCCTATTTCAATCAAATTACACATCACTTCTCCTCCTACTCTCCGGTGTCTTTCACGATTTGTACCTCCTAATTTGAATAAGTTTTCTCAGGTCTGTATCCACATTTAGATTACAAAATGGTTAAAATCCTCAAGAATCTAAAAATATTTTTTTAGAAAGCACTTGCTCATTTGAAAGCGCAAAAAAGAGGGGCAATTTTTTCCCCTCAAAAACTCCATTGCCCATTTAATGCTGCTATAACACAATAAGCATTTTTATTCATACACTGTTCCTCTGTCTCCAGCATATATTCACTATAATCCTATTAATAACAAGGGATAATTTTTCTAAAAAGAAATCCATTATTATATCATCTGATTTAAAGTATTTTTTTATATAACGATAACAGGGCTGAATTGCTTCTAGCACATAATGCTAAGTATACACAAGTAAATAATTCCGGATCAAAAACATTTTTGAAAAACCATATGTCCGCTTGAGACATTGTGTTTGCCGTCATATCTTCAATCCTTTTTCTTAAAATCTTATAATTTATTCCTTTCTCTTTTTCACCGTAATATCCATGGCGGTTTTATGAATACTCCGAATAAATTCCCCTTGAAAAAATTCAGATTTTCCGCGCTTCACTGCATTTTTCCCTTCACCATTTGAAAATCATGTGGGTTTCAGCCCTTTTATCTACTTGCCATAAGGAAACCTGCTCCCCACCGTATAAACAGAAATTGTCTCCAACAATTCCCCACATCCTCCCTTAGACGGTATGGCCCGGTTATACCCCAACACTAACTTTCTCCCAGCCGAAACCTGATACAGGCGGTTTAACTCTGTAAACGCAAACGTCTCTGTAAGTATCCCTTCAGCAAAATGCATTCCCGGCGACAGTAAAGATTCATAAATGCATCCTGATTCATTTGATAATGGCTGTACGCAAACTTTTATTGAATTATCCTTTCCATTATATGCTAATCACTTTATGCGCTATTTCACACCGTTTCTTATGATGAGCCACGCCCACGCACAACACTTCTCCCGATAGTCCCGAATAATACTTCTGCTCCAGAATCTGCTGCAATGCCTGTTCTTTTAGGTGTTCAATATCCTCTCCCTGCTTAAATTCCAGAATTACATTGGTATCTTTGGGGGACAATGCATGCAGTGTAATATCGCTTCTTCCATAACCGGCTTCCAGATTGCTTGTCACCTTATAGGAACCTCGCAGTGTGATACACATACCAAGGAACAGCATATGATACGCATTCTCCTTGGCATCCATATAACTGGTACAGGATATAACGATATCTTGATATATGGCAAGAAACTTATTCATATCCTTATCCATCAGATATTGAAACATTTGCAGTAAATCCAGTCTGTCCATACCGGACAACTCGGTAATCAATGTCTGAAATTCAGATAGAACCTCTCCATTCGGAATTTTAACTATGCAGCTTTCGGCATCAATCCATTTCGTAACCGTCAAGTATCCGGCGTTAACCAATAATCCCCATAAACTATATAGGCTGCCACGTTCCGCAAATGAGGTGTCCAAGGTGGCAAAAACCATTTCTTCCTGTCCTGCCGCCAATTTGTCAAAGGTCTTCCAAAAGTTTTTATCCGCAGATTTAAGTGCAGTTTTTATCAGGAAATTGGCGGAGGTCTTCAGCCAGTAATTTTCCAAACGGCCTTTTTTAGCATAGCAGATAATCGACCATGGATTATACATATCCATGCCGCCAATCTGATAGCCGTCATACATTTGGCGCACTTTATCGTCTAACTCAAGTCCATACGCCTCTAACAATGTCTGCGTTTCTTCTTCATTTAAACCGAAGTATGGAGCATATTCTTTATCAACTACTGTATAGACTTGCGGATTATTAAACTGGGAAAAAATGCTTTCCTTAGCTACACGTTGAACTCCTGTCATTAACGCCTGATCCAGATTCGGATTCCCCTTCATAGCACTGCCATAAAGATTAGAGAAAAACACGCCCACCTCATCGTGATAATCATATTCATAACTACTCATAATCGGCTGGTCATACTCATCAATTAAAAGAATTGGCGCAACACCATAGCCATCCTTAACAAATTGTGTCAACAGTTGTATCGAAAAAGAATATTGCCCATAACTCGCCTGGGGATTTCTCAGAACATCTATCATCTCATAAAAATCCTGTGTTTCAAAGGAACTCTTATCTATCTTATCTCTCAACAGCTTCTCGTATCGTAAATATTCCTGATACAGATTCCGTTTTACAAGAATCATCAGCTCATCAGCAGTTGCGCCTTTGCAGTCTTTGAAGGTGAAATAAATAACCGGGCGGGAATTGATCTGCTCCGCATACTCTGTCTTCATAATCGCCAGACCTTCAAAAAGTTCCCGGCTGTCCTTTGTAAGGTCGAAAAACTCACGAAGCATCGTCATGTTGAGCGTCTTCCCGAACCGCCTGGGCCTAGCCACCAGAGCCACCTTATCATTCATATCCAGAAACTCTTTTATCATCAGTGTTTTATCAACGTAATAGCAGTTATCTCTTCTTATCTCTGCGAAATCATCATTTCCGATGGGTAAGTTTTTTCTTCCTTCCATACTCTCAACCCTCTTTCCTATTTCTCTGCCTGTCACCATCATATCATATTTCAAAACGGCTTTCCACAGATATCGTTTTGTAGTTCTCCACAAAGGTATGCTCACTTTGTGGACATCATTTTTATTCTACTCCGCGACAATCATTCGATCCTCCGAACGTTTATAAATAATCTTATTTTTGACCGTCTCGTAGTCCAGTAATCCGCCAAGGCTGCTGTACAGTTGCTCCGCTTCCTGCCGGCAATCCTGATAGACGGCTGCAATTAGTTTAACCATTTCCTCCAGATTTCTGCAGCCGCCACCGCAGCCAGACTTTGCCGGAATGGTGAGATCAAAGCCTTTAAGCCCGGACGTGAATGGCGTATTACCCGACTTGCTCTGGAAAATTATATCTTTACTGCAAGCTGCTATTCGCCTTAAAATGAGTCAATATCCGCAGAAAAAAATGCTCCAGACTGCCAAGCGCCTGGGGCATGATTTGGTTATTCATCTTTTCCTAAGATTTCAAAGATACAAGAAATTGCTTGCAGAATAACCGTGAGAATCTGATGATACATAGATTATTCACCTCCTGAAAATATTCTTACGGTTATAATATCTGATTGAAATTTTTAAAACTTCCGGATTTATTTGTTTTCCCTGATCTAATTACCAAGCAAACTGTTTAATATTTTAATATTATTTTTTTCAATCTCATTCAGAACACCTTCGTCAAATGCCTCCGGTTCTATGGTTCCATTATACCAAGGCTGGGAATCAAAGTACCCCTGCAGTTCGGAATCCTTAAACCTTCTTCCATGCCTGGCATAAATCTCATTTTTTGCAAGGCGCAGGTCTTCACTGGACATATTTTCTGCCAAACTCCCCATCTCAGCAATGGATTGAATATCACTGTATGGAATAATATAGTTACCCTCATAAGTATCCCCTACATCTCCATGATCTTTTATGTTGGCCGTCGGAGACAATTCTTCTGTTTTTCGGTAAATGCCGTTAAACCCTGGAAAATACAAGCCATATAAACCGGAATTGGCATCATTCTGAATCTCTATGGTATCTATGCCATTATGATAGAAATCAATTACATTTCCGTCTGTGTCCACAGCCGTATAATTATTATCGGCTGTAGAAACCACATCGCCGGAAAATTCTCCCGCACCCCTTCCATCCTTTGAAACTCCCGACAAATAAATATATTCCGTTCCCTTTTCCTGGTTCCAGCCAATCTCTGCAGCAGCATCCATGTATTCATCATGGTACTCGTAGATACCGTAAACCATTCCGGGTTGAACGGTTCCATCACTTTCCTGGGCTATATTACCAATTACCGGCTCTGTTTCTGGCTCTGTTTCTGGCTCTGCTTTCCCATAAAATTCTTTAGATTCTGTTTCAGCCGCTTTCCGGCTTTCTTCCATTTCTTCCTCTTCCCGCATTTCGTCCGCCTCAGATTCGCCCGGATCGTTCTCCGTATTCTCTGATAGTCCTCCATGACTGCTGCCATACTCATCAAATGCTTTAGATACAACACCCAGAATTACAAGCTGATTCTGAGGAATATCATTCAGTCCCAGGTAAGCAATTTCAAATGTATCATCATCCTTAGATAAGATAAACTGGAAAACAGCTTCAACCTCCGTATCCTGGAACATACATCTCCCCAAAAATTCCACAACATCATCTCCGGCCTCAGATTTAAAATACCTCCACCTCGGTTTTTTAAAGAAATTCTCAAACGCTTCTCCATATGTAATTTGGGGATATGCAATCGGTGAACCCTGTTTAACAGAATCAATGTATTTTTTATCGCCGCCGTTCACTGCCAATCCTAATACGGTTATAAGCGCCAACACCCCAATCACAACTGACTGTATGATTCTCTTCTTCACCGGTTTAACGGGCGGAAAGAATCCTTGTGCTGCACAGCTGGTTCTCTGGGCGGTATGTTCCGCTCCCGCTTCTGCAGCAGATCCGGCGTTTTGTACATGATACGCTACGATGGACATGATTGCTACCGTGTTCAGATAGCTGGTAATATAGCGGTGATCGAACAAGAAAAATCCCGGATTTTGGCTCCAAGGCAGAGAAAAGGTGCCATTTTCATTATAAACAACTTTAATCCGAATATTCTTGTAGATCACAGAGGGCATTCCCTCCAAAGAATCAACACGAAGTCCATAGGGTGTCAAAACAGCAGCCAAATGGCCAAGAAGCTCTTCTCCAGGCATCTGTTTGTCCATATGAAATTGCCGGGTCCGCAGTTTTCTCCACTTTGCCAAAGCAATATTCGCCTTGATAATCCACCACAAAAACAGCCCCAAAAGGGCCATGAGCGCAGCTCCGTCCACTCCGGAGCGGATAAAGCCAACTGCCAGGCCGATTACACCCAGGATATAATACCCCTTATCAAGCGGCTCCATGGCATTTTCGAATGGAGCTTCTGTTTTCATTAAAATTCCTTTTACGTCATAGTTATTCATTACTCATAATCTCCTTCCTCTGTTTACTTTTACATTGACTCATCAAGCGGCTCTACCAAGCTGACCAGACGCCCTCCCGGTATCCCATCCTGATCGGAAAGCCAGTGAATATCTGTTTCCTTCAAAAGAAGTGCTTTCCGGGCAGCGTCATTCTGGGATTTTGCGCTGACAACTGCTTTTCCAAAGCGCAGCAATGTAATCCTGTAACATTTCTCCTCCGGTTTCATTTCTTTGTGCGTTTCCATTTCTTCATCCTCCTTCTGATTCCAGCATAATTGTTTCGGATGACAGCAGATGTCTCTTGCCGGTTTTTGGGCAAAAAAAATCAGCCATAATGGCTGAAATCTTTCTGGTGTCATTCACTATTATATTATTTTTCTGAAAAAGAGGACTTTTCACTTATATTCACGCTACAGCTTATGAATGATTGACGCAATGGCTTTCATGACGGTTAAATACTTTGTAAAATATTCCCGCTCAACGGTTCTCTGCACTTCCTTTAAAAATTCATCGGCCTCAGTCCATTCACCGGCTGCATCACCGAATAATAACTCATCCGTAGAAATATTCAATCCCTTTGCAACCTTAATCAGCGTTTCCACGCTCATCTTCTTATCACCACGTTCAATGTTACCATAGTATGAAGTGGTGATATCACATCTCTCGGAGGCTTCTTCCTGGGTTAGCTTCTGCATGAGCCGGGCCGTCCGGATTCTTGCCCCAATCTCTGCATAATCAACATTTCTCATTATGAACCCCCTCTCTCATTTCAATTTTACAGATAATACAGGTCATTTGAATATTCTAATAGCATTATTTTAGATTGCCTTTAAGCATTAATAATTGTATAATAGTTACAGTACTATTATGACTATTTATCTGCGATGACATGCGCTGTCATTGCCAATTGATATAATAGTTTTAAAAAAGAGGGGGTGACAATGTGGAGGGAGTAAAAGAATCCGCCCGTAAACATGACCGCGTGCTGGAAATTTACAGCCGGCTGTTATCCGGCGAAATCATACGCAAGCAGGAACTGGCAGATGAATATGGAGTTAATCCACGATCAATTCAACGCGATATTGATTCCATCCGTGATTTTTATGCAAATCGAATGGACCGCCACGGGGAACTGACGGAAATCCAATATGACCGTATCGCCAAGGGATTTCGCATTGTAAGTGCAAAAACAATTACACTTACCAATGCAGAATTATTTACTGTTGCAAAGGTCATTCTGGAAAGCCGTTCTCTCTGTAAGGAAGAAATGGAAAAAATCATAACCGATTTAATCGGGGCATGCCTTCCAACAGAGGAACGGAAAAAAATGTATGAGCTTCTGCAAAATGAAATATTCCATTATGTGGAACCGCGGCATGGCAAAGCATTAATTAATTCGATTTGGGAACTCGGCGCCGCTGTATATCAGCACCGGATGATTCAGATGGAATACCAGAAAGTATCCGGTGAAGTCAGTAAAGTCAATATTAAACCGGTAGGCATCATGGGATCAGAATATTACTTCTACTTGATTGCTTATATCGGAGATAAAGACAAGGAATATCCGGGATACCCCACGGTTTACCGGATTGATCGTATCAAAAAATATCGGATTACGGATGAACGATTTCATGTTCCTTATAAGGATCGGTTTGAGGAGGGGGAGTTTCGGAAGAGAATACCATTTATGTTTACCGGGAAGCTGCATAAAGCCAGTTTTATTTATAAGGGGGCTGATATTAATGCGGTATTGGACAGACTGCCAACCGCTATGGCTGAAAGACAGGAGGGCGGCAGTTATCTTGTTACTGTGGAAGTGTATGGTAATCAGGGACTTAACTTTTGGTTGAAAGGACAAGGCGAAAACATAGAAATCAATGGGAATAAAGAAAAGGTGGTGTCGATATGACTTTTCATAAGCCAAATAACTATACATTGCCAGTTAGCCTAGCAGAAACTATCCTCAAATTAATTCTCAGCAACATAAAGGGGACGCCGGAAAATCTATTAAAAGAGATCGGCAGGCACATAAAATATTAACACAGCATGTTATAAATGATTTTAAATATATCAATAAAAATTTTTAAGGAGAAATAGAAATGGGCGAATATGTAAAAAGCAAAAAGGATATGAAGTTTCAAAGTCAGGAGGCTCTGAATGCGGTGCAAAATGTAATTGCAGAAGCAGATAGAGCTTTAAATGACACATCAAGAACAATAAAAGATTCTCCGTTAAATGAAGCACTTACTGGAGCTGTTGGTGCTGGTGTTGGCGCTGGTGTTGGATTCGCCGGTTTATATTTGGGCGGTTCTGTTGTAGGACTCAGTGCGGCAGGTATCACCAGTGGTCTAGCAGCAGCCGGAGCCTTAATAGGTGGTGGCATGGTCGCCGGTATCGCTGTATTAGCAGCCCCTGCTGTAGTTTTAGGAGGTGCAGGTGTGGGAATTGCTTCTCATATAAAGAACAAAAAACTACAAAATGCAAAGATGCTGGTATATAAAAATGCGCTAGCAAAGCAGACTGCAATAGTTAAAGAATTAAAGGATAAATCGAATGCTGATAAAGAAAGAATAGAACTCTTAACTGGTCTTAATGTTTTATTGCAAGCTGCCATCAAAGAATTACAGCACGACTTGGGAATAGCCGCTTAACCAAGGAGGATATCAATGAGCAAATTCTCGTACTCTAATGATGAGATGGATATTAATAAGATACTCAAAATGAATCAGGATATTTCGAAATCTCTATTGAATAATTCTGAAATTGGTAATAGCAGAAAGCAAGCAGATGACAATATTGAGTCTTCAATGGAATTGCTTCGTTCTCTGGGAAAAGGCTCTTCAATTAATAAGTTGTCAGAAGAGGCTAAAGAAAAAAATAAAGACCGAAAACTTGAACATCGTCCTGTTATTGAAAGTTGGGAAAGTATTGTCGCTCAGGCGAATGAATATGATCCTAATCCTGTTGTCTTAGAAGATATTATGTCTGAAGCTGAAATCAATGAGGCATTTAGCGAATTAGATGATATTAACCATGTATTTTCAAAAAAGACAACTATCGTTAATAAGACAGATTTGTCTTTTCTTGCTGTTGCAACAGCCCTGCAGGTAACGAAAGCTCTTCTATTTCCATATGTAGCAGACAAGTTCCACTATGGGGAACAGATTGACAAATCCAAACGCCTTGATCATAATGACAAGTCGATTGAAGAAGCACATAGAAAAGCAAACGATAAATTCAGGGACAAAAACTTAAAGAATCACGGAACTGGTCGTTGGATTAATATATTATATCAAACACCTCCTTATGATATCACCAAGGGATCTGCTGATTTAGGCATTAATATGGGCGGGGCATATCATAGGCTTTATACGCTTGGACATGACCCCATCTTAGGATGGATTTTCGGTACGGCAAATATCCTCACGGATGTCGTTACCCTTAATAATTTTTTATCTTTAAGAGTAGCTAGAGATCCTATGAAAATCACATCAGAGGTTGTGCCATTAAGCAAAATGTTTCAAGAATGCTATGAATATGCGAATGCCGATTATTTAAATTTACCTGCCGCTGTGTTTGCACAATCACAACATTTAAAATCAGACAAATATACGAAACTAGGTTTACCTATACCCCTTTTGTCAAGTATTAATGAAAACTTTGCAAGCAAGCTATACAAAAGTAATTATGATTCGCTATGTTTCGCAAGAGACTTGAAAATTGTAGGCGCTTCATTTGTAGTTTCAAAAATTATTGATATTTTAATATTACTTGTTCACGGCCTATTCCGCAAAGAAGAGGAACCGCTAGATTTATTTGAAGTAAGGACTCGAAAGATTCTGCTGATTTCAAATTCCATTGCTTCTACAAGTAGTATTATTAATACAGCAATAACTAAAAATCCTAAGAATCTCGATATAGGAAGTTTATTATCTACTGTTTCGCATTTATTCACTGATGTTCGCTATATCTCAAAAATAAAGCAGGAATTCATTGAAAGTGAAATATCTACAAAGCTGCAAGCAGAGATAGAAGAAATTGACTATCTATTTGACGAAATTTAATTTCAGATTTTCTACAGAATGCTTACAAGCACCATGATATTGTCATTCTATCCGAGTATGATCATACGTCTCATCCATCTTGCCAGGAGGCAGCAAAATATTTCCTCCTGGCACGTTCTAGTTTTTGCGTTCGGATAACGATCTGTCCCAAGTATAATACAGTTTTTATCCACCAATTTGACTATACGGCAACAGCATTATCCATCATTGAACACGATCCGTAAAGTCTAAAACTCATAGTAGTCCTCACATCTCTGAAGTGCTCTATGATTGCCAACTAAATACTCATCCCGTTTTCTCATCCAACTGTCAGCCATCGCCCAAAGCCTGGATTTCTACATCCTGCCAGGCCAAGTATTACAGTAACATGAGTAAATCTATCAACGATTGTGTATCTATACACCCAAGTCAAAGACAATCCTGTCTGCTAAGTAAAGAGGAACCGTCCAAATTTTCCCATCCTCCGTCTTTCCTCCGTAGGTATCCCCCTTCAAATAATAAATATAGTCGATCTTGCCATCCTTTAATAAGCGTGTCACGGTATTACCGGAGTTACTGCCTGCCTTTACCTCTATTCCATAGTTTTTATAATCCTGAAGACTTCTGACATAAAAATCCAGCTCACCTTTTGTCTTCCCATAAGTTGCAAACCAAGGCGCATTCCCTGCTATGTCACCTGAAATTTGCCTAAGCAGCGTCAGATAAACAAAATTCTCAGCTACAATGCCTCTGATTATCGCTTCATCCGCTCCCGCCCTGGCAACGAAGTAATGCGCGATTCCTACATCAAGAAAATAAAATCTGTCGTTCTCTTTTATATTTAAATAATCACAGTCAATGCTTTTACTTGCATATCCGATAATATGTGAAGACCGCAGCCAGCTGATTGCGTGGTTAATCATCTTTTTCGTGAATCTGCCGCTTTCCTGCTTATAGACAATTTTGCTCAAATCCTCCACCAAATCACCGGCTCCCTGCTTCTCCCGGATCAATGTAACCGCTATTCCATGGAACAGTTTTTCAAAGGTATCTGTTTCCATCACATCATCAAAATATCGCTTTGATTCATTGGTAAAAATACTCATTAACCGGCCCAGCTCTGCATCACAGCGCTCCAGGCTTTTGTGTTCCAAATACAGATTTACCACAGATGGGTAGCCGCCGATTCTCTGATAAAGTTCAAAGCATTCTTTTAATTCTTCATATTGTTCCGGATCAGACCCACCGAACAAATCTATGGATTCATACAACTCCCGTTTGCCAAATACTTCCGCAAATTCCGGAAATGTCAATGTTTCCAGTGTCAGATCCTCAAAATCGCCCGCAGGTAGGAAAAATTCCTTTGACAACAGTCTGCCCAAATAACTGCCCGTAATAATGGCATAGCAGTCAAACTCTCTGGCAAGCGTTCGTACCAGATTGAAAACTCTTGAGGATTCCTGTATCTCATCTATGATGATAACAGTATCCTTTGTATCTCTAAATTCTCTGTCAAAAAGTTCAAATGCTTTATGAATCGGTTTTTCTTCCCGTGGCGTCCCTGGTTCCCATTCATCCACTTTAT
This sequence comes from Clostridium sp. MCC353, assembly GCF_018785315.1. GTDB lineage: Bacteria > Bacillota > Clostridia > Lachnospirales > Lachnospiraceae > CHH4-2. The sequence continues at coordinate 53,757 of NZ_WQPN01000021.1, forward strand.
CCAAGCACTTTAAAAACTGCTCTCCTGATGATTCCGCCATGCTTATATAAATCACATGTCGAAAGTTCTCATATGCAAATTTTTTCAATATATAAGTTTTTCCTACCTGTCTGGCACCGGAGACCTGAAGTACCTGGCCGGAATCATCTTTTTTCCACTGCAGCAATTTATCATATATATCACGTTTCAATTCTACCGCCATCTCAATATGACCTCCATGACTTTACACTATCCTCTATTATAACAGTTACGGCACAAACAAAACAAGCACATCCTTTCTTTTTGTTCCTCTTGCTTAGACAAGATTCGCCATTTTACCCAAAATACAAAAGGCAGGAGGATAATACCCCCTGCGTAAGCTATAAGCGAAACTTAGCTTTAATCATTTTCATATAAATAGATTCCAAAGCGTAAGATTAAACATCTTAGCTCAAAACTGGCACGCTATTATGCTTTTTATTAATGCAAAAATTATAAACCTTGTTCTAATAACCATAAACTATCATAAACACTTGAAAAATGATATCTGCCTTTCCATTTCGATAAAACGGCCCACACCAACTCACCACTCTCATCATCATGGATTTCAGCAATATAGGTGCTGCCATACTTAATCATACGTTGCGGATATTCACTTCCTGTAAAGTCTGTTTTAGATAGCTTTATCTCGGAAAGAATGCCGCAATTATGTTCTTTAATAAATTCCAGTTCTTCTTCTGAATAATTTACATCTAATTTAAATTTCATAATTACTCTTGTAAAGTTATCCCCCTTTGCCAGGACTAATACATCTTATTTTCATAATCCTGCAACTCATGAAAAATATTATCCACAAATACCATATGATCCACGATGCGGTATAGCATAAAATATCTGTGATTTAAGAAGTTAATACGATGATATTCCAGCTGACGCAGTCTCTACTTTATAATCCATACTTTGCCCTTATATCACCAGAAACATCTGTCGCCTCTTTATACATCCCCTGTGCTGCGCGCTCACGCGATTTTTCCAGCTTATCTAAGATATCATGCTCTGTTAACACTTCATATGGATTTGCCCTTTTTATTTCAAATGGAAAACCATTTACTGCCAGCGCCTGTATTAAAAATATACGAATTGCAGTTGTGGTATCTGTTCCTAAATCTTTAAATAAAGCATCTGACTTTGTTTTCAAATCATCATCTACTCTTACTTGAATCGTACTTGCCATTTATGCCACCTCCTATACCCACTCTATTTCTACTATAAGAATAGCAAGTATACAATTCTAAATCAATATGTTTGTATTGATTTAGCATTGTTACTTGCGTCGTATTTATTACTAAATTATTCTAAATACTCATTCCAGAGTCTGTGCCATCCGCGCTTCAAAATCTCTGTACGATATATCTCCTAACGCCATTTTCATACTTAAAAGGAATATTTTCTCGGCCTTTGTGTGTGTTCTCGCTTCCAGAATCAAAAGCTTTTCATCCTCATTTGTTAAAGGTTCTAATATATGTTGCTTGTGGTAAAATGCCTCGAAATACCGCAGACCAAACTTTCTTTGGGAAACTGCATTGATATGAATGCCGTCGGGATTGCAGGTAAGGCCCGCAGCATCCACAAAATAGCAATTATCGTTCTCAAAGGCAAATTGTTTCAGCTTCTGATTGATGAGCGTATATTCAGTGCAGCTCTTTCCAAAACCTGATCGGCCCAAAAAGTCTCCTAATCCGCCAATGATAATCGGAAGATTGGGTGCCTCCAGTTCCTTCCTAAACCCCTGCATGATTCTATGCAATTTATCATAATATTTTTCGTGCTTGCCTCCCATACCATCAGATTCGCCCTGATGCCACAAAATTCCCGTCAACTGACTGTTTTTCATGGCGAACCGGGCTTCGCTGATCGCGTGGTTATAGAGCGCTTTACCGACATCCCATTCATCGATTTCACTTCCGCCCTCGGCGCATGGTATGAGACCAATCTGGCCTTCTTTGTATTCATGACACCACGCATCCGCAAACGATGCCGCAAGGCTGATACCAGCGACTGAACGGTCGCAGTTGATTGGCTCAGCCATCATCTGCCACCTTCCGTTGCGCAGCATGACAATTCTCTCATTTACGATCGGTTTTACTTCGTGGAGATAACCACGGCCGGCCATGTTCGATTGACCGATCATCAAAAACGATTTCACTGTATGTTCCATTTCTTATAAGCTCCTTGTTCTCTACATATTTTTAAACTGGTATAAATGCATGCACTTTACCGGATGAAAATTTTTTCCCGGTGAGTAGCTGCCCACGTTTCGAGGTTGGTCAGCGGGACGCCATACTGCCTGGTTTTATCGATATCAAATCCAAAGCTGGGAGTGACGGCCTCCATCCATTCCTGACCGCATACCGTACCTTCCAGCAGACCTCTGCGCACGGCCTCTTTATGGCTGACGGCCTCATAAACCACGCTTTTTCCAAGCACGCGGCTCAGCGTTTGAGCCGCCTGGGACATCGACAATTCATCTCCAGCAACATCGATATCGCTCCGGTTGAACCCTTCCGGGTTTTCAAATGCTGCGCGGGCAAACTGTGCGGTATTGTCACCGCAGGTCCATTTTATTTGGGTATCAGGCTTTAATACACCGAAAAGGACGCCATCTTTCAGCTCCGGCGCCATTACCTTGGCAGACTCTTCCTCAAAGCTTTCCATGAACAGGCATGGATGGAGAATTGTCCAATAACGAAAGCCGCCGCTTCTGACGAATTCCTCAATCTGGTATTTCTGCTCATAATAGCCGGTCAATGCTTTGTATTTGCTCCAGCGCGGAAATAAGTTGCTGCCTGCAACCGAAGTGTGAACCACCTGCTCAATTCCGGCTTTTTGAGCGGCCTTAACCATATTCGCCGCATTGCGCAGCTCGACAGATGGGTCGCACGGGTCTGCGTATTGGGCGGAAAAGATGGCTGAAACACCTCTCATAGCGGGCTCAAGTGAATCGACATCCGCCAGATCGCCCTGCACAATCTCTGCTCCTTTTGCCGCAATTTCCTGCGCAGCGGCAGACTGTGGGTTTCTGCTGAGAATGCGAACACGGTAATTATGCTTCAGCAGCTCCCGCGCAACATTGCCGCCCTGTACTCCTGTTCCGCCAATAATCAGTATCGGCTGCCCTGTTGTCTCTATCATAACGATTACCCCCTTTTGGCTTCATTGGCAACATTATACTCCTGTTGTTCTAAAAAATCAATATCTAAGTAATTAAAATTATTACTCAAGTAATGTTATTGATTTTTAGAGTAAAGTATTTTATAATAAAAGACATACTTGAACGGAGGTGCTATGATGGCTAAAAAGGGAGCTACCAAAGAGGCGCTTATGACGGCCGCCATTGATTTGTTTCAGAAACATGGTTTTGAAAACATCACCATCGATGACATCTGTAAAGAAATTAATGTTACGAAAACGGCATTTTATTATTACTACAAATCAAAGGATGAATTGGTTCGCGATTATTTTTCCGCCGACAACATGCTGAGCAGTGATGAATTAGCCTCTATTCTGAGCGCACATGACTATGCGAATCAGGTTTTGAGGATTATCGAAACGCGCATCCGCCATGTCACAAAGGCCGGTGTCGCTTTGACAAAAGAGTTGTACCGCATATACCTAAAGGACCAGGTTATCCCTGTGCTGCCGGAACAGGGCGGGCTAACGGATATCGTAATCAGCTTGCTTGAACGGGCCCAGCAGGAAGGACAGATTAAGCGCACCGCCTCTCCCAAGATACTGGGCGACTCATTGTGCTGCTTATCCAATGGCATTATCCTCAAATGGATTATGACAGGCGGCGAATTCGATATTACCGATGAGAACCGCTTGCTGTTCGAAGCGCTGTTTTTGTAGCAGAGCTGTCCTCTGCCTTATAGGAAAAAGGCAGCAGCTCCTCTAGCGGTTCCTATTGCATATAGTATCCTTCGTTCAATCCCATCCAAAAAGGTCTGGACTACGTGAACTCCCATTCAGCCGAGGAAATTGCCAAAACCATTCAGCCCCAGTTCAAAGAAACCCCGGTTGAGAACATCACCATAATCGTGGACCGTTACAAATCCCAGGATACCTGGAAAGGCGATACTATCTTTGAAAAGAGCAGCTTTGACCTTCTTCAGAACATCCTGGAGGAAGCAGGAGAGCTGCCCCAGAAAGTTCCTTATGAAGATCTGGTTACAACCCAATTTTCTGAAAATGCAAAAAAATAGAGCAGCGTAAAGCGTGACATAAACATAAAGCGTGAAGCCATTTTCGAAAATGACTTCACGCTTTACTTTAAACCCTCAAGGCATTTTCGAAAATGACTTCACGCTTTATTTTAAAAAAATCCGCCCCTTCACCCCCCCTTTTTCAATTCCGTTATATCATGGCAGCAAATCAGCACCGCCGGTTTCCCCTTCCAGGCAATAACGGAAGCATCCGCATTAAACCAAATCCCCAGATAAGGGTTATGGGTCTCAAAGGTACAGTTGCAGCATCCCGGCTGGATATGATCTGCAGGGCACCGCTCGCAGGGTGTTTCCCTGTTCAGGAATTCCCTGTAGCAATACATACCGGCCTCTGCATGTGGCGCGATCTGTTTCGTTTTCCTGTTGACAAACAACATCTTTTTCGTATCAGGTTCGATCACATAAATCCAGGAATTTTGATTATCCAGAACGGAAAGCAGGCCTTCGTTCTCCTTCCTGTACCTCTCCACAGCCCTGTATTTCAACAGAAATGTTGAAATTATTTCAGAGATCAGAACCAGTACATCCACCTGCTCCCTTGTCCAGCAGCGGTTGCGGCGGCAGTCGTCAAATCCCACCAGCCCCCGGTATTTTCCATCTTCCGTAATGGCCGACTGGAGAATGCTTTTTATTCCCGACTTTTCCAGAACCTTAAAATGTTCTTCCGGCAGAGCAGTGATATCCGAACAGTAGAACAGGTTCTCTTCATTAAAATAAGAATTGCAGAAAATATCCCTGTCCCTATCGTGGGGAAGCTTCCGGTGAGCCTCTGCCAGAGAGGCGACGCCTTTATTGCACCACTCAAATGTATTGTCAAAATTCTGCTCCTCATCATCACATTCATAGATATAAGCCCTGCTCACATCAAAATGATTGCCGATGATCTCCAGAATATTGGATATGGCGGCATTCACGTCCCTGGAGCTGTATAAGATGCGGAATGCGTATTCTACCAAATCCGCATTCATCACGCGCACATCCTGGTTGGAATCAATCCTGGAACCCACCGACGATATCAGATATTTCCGGTTTCTGATATAACTGCTTATGGCCCCTTCTTCATAGATAGAATACCTGTTTTTTCCTTCGTGTTTCGCCTGATATAATGCGTAATCCGCATTTTGGTATAATGTGGTAAAATCCCTGCCGTGATCTGGAAACAAAGCGATGCCGATACTGCAGGAGATTTCACTCATCAGGTGTCCATTCACATTCAATTGGGAGAACAGCTCCAATACCCGCCGGGCATTCCGGTCAATGAAATCCACATCCTTCACGGATTTTAAAAATATAATAAATTCATCCCCGCCGATCCGTCCCAGAATATCCGTATCACGAAATGATCCGCTCATCTCCCGGGCCAGGTTGCTGAGCACCGCATCCCCGTAAAGGTGGCCCATGGTATCGTTGACCATTTTAAAATTATCAATATCTATGATCATCAAAGCGCTTCTGTCCGGGCTGTTATGTAAATATTCGCTGATCATCGTCTGGGTTGCAATCTTATTATACATCCCGGTCAGAGCATCCTGTTCCGCCTTTTTCTTTAACGAAATGGACTGCCTCCGCTCACGGTCAATATCGATCAGCACGCCGATCACCTTAATGGGCAGGCCCTTCTGGTCAAACTGCTGTGTCATGCGGATCCTGCACCAAATATACCGGCCGGAATCATTGCGGATTCGAAGTTCTGTTTCTATATAAGGTTTTCCATCCTTTATTTCGTGGATGCATTTCTCTATCAGCTCCATATCTTCCCTGGAAAACGGATTTTTCTTATGGTCAGTCAAAATGGAATACAAACTGCATCCATTGGAAAAATACCGTATCCCGAACTTCTTTTCCCAGTTATTGGAAACGGCCAAAGAATCATTCTCAATATCCCATTCAAAGATCACGTCATTGGTCTGATCCGTAATAATCTGATAGCGTCCCAGGCTCAGCCGCAGCTCCTCTTCCATCTCCTTCGTCTTTGTCACATCCACCACAATACAGTAGAAGGATTCCCTTCCCTCCTCATCCGTCAGAAGAGTTCCTTTGTCGAGGACGCTGATGCAATGGCCATCCTTACACCGGAGGCGGTATTGGATTTCCTTCGTGTTTCCCCTTGCCAGCTGCTCCTTCACATCGTCCAGAGCTTTCTCATAATCATCCGGGTGGATCAGCGCGCTCAGGCTGTCGTCCAGTTCCTCATGGACTTCCTCCCTCGTGTAGCCGATCATGGATAAAAATCCGTCGCTCATCTCCCTCAAAGTGAGTTTATCATCAAAAAAGCACTGAAATATCCCGCCCGGCACCGTGTTATATAAGGTGCGGATGCTTTCGTTCACCCATTCCAGCCGGCTGGCATTCCCGTCCATTTTCAGTTCCGCGCCACGTGCTTTCTCTTCATTTCTCAGGGTTTTATGAAAATGCGGCCTGGACAATTCGTCCGGCTGCGGAGAAAAAAACACCTGATGAATCATAAAATGATCTTTATCCAATAAAATAGAACTATAATACGGCAGGATCCGGTCCTCTTCCCCCTCCTGCCGGATGAACAAACGATAGCGGGCTGTGGCCTGGCAGCGGGAACCGCACGCCGTTTGAACCTCCACGTTTAAGTCCTGAACTTCAAATTGATACCTTGACAGTGTTTTAAACCGTTCTAAAAGAAATTCCGCCAGCTTCTGTTTTCCGATAACAGCGCGTTCCATATGAATCTCACTCCATATGGCATCTTCAGAAAATGCGGCAGTCACATATTCATAATTTTTCCGATAATAGGCATGATAAAAAGCTGCGATAAAGTCTTTCGTTCTGTTTATGATATCCATGCCCCTCTCCTTCCTGTAAAGTTTCCAATAGATACCGCCATTATATCATAACTATTATAGTTTTAACAGTTGTATACATTTTACATAAGAAGATCGCCGGCAGGAAGGAACAGGCCTGGCGGCCCCGGCAGATCAGTTGTTTTTTCATCATTACCTTTTTCACCGGATTTCCAGCAGGTTGTACGCGGTTCCCATGACCGCCTTGTCCGCCAGCTCCGCTAATTTTTCTTTAGGCTGAACCATTCCCATATCAATCCACTGCTTGATCAGGCCGATGAGCCCATAGGTGACGAATTCAAAAAAGCAGGAAACCACCGCGTCATTGGCTGCCGGAAATGTATCCTTAATGATGACCAGTCCATTCTGCCGGATCAGGCTGTGAAAACGGTCTACGAAATCATTGGCCGCGTTGTTTTCAAACAAAATTTTACAAATCTGCATGTTTTCTTCAATGTAATCTAAAATCGGTGTCAGGACAGGGAGCATGGTATCCCTCTTAAAAGAATGGCCATAACAATTAATCATCTCCTGAAAGTCTTCCAGCACTTCATTCTCCATCTGCTGCAGAAGATGATAGGTGTCCGTATAATGAAGATAAAAAGTCCCCCGGTTTAAATCGGCCCGGTCTGTTATATCTTTTACGGAAATGTTCTTAAACTCCTTTTCCTTCATCAGTTGTGTCAGGCTGTCCTTTAACAGCTTCTGCGTCCGCCGGATTCTCCGGTCCTGTTTTGTATTATCTCTTCCGTCCATAGAAACCTCGATTCTGCCGCTGCTGCGGCTTGACTGCGCACTGCCGTTTTGGTCTTTGCAGGCAGCAAAAAACAGGACGGCAGCAAATTTATCATCATTTTATTAAAAAATGTTCAATATTGTACTGCAATAAAAACAATGTTGTTTAGTGATCATTGGGGAAAATTATTGATGATTGAATGATATCGACATCTGTATTATAATATATATGTGTTGAAAAGTCAACTTCATGGCATTTAATAGATGCTTGTTCAAAATAATCAATCCCCATAAAAGGGACACGAGGTGGCGTATGAAAAACGACAGGAATTGGTTTCAAGCAATTGTTCATCTGATCGTATATCGAGGAAAACACATTGAACGTTTTTTCCTGATTGCGGTCATTCTCTGTGCGGTCTGCTTTCCATTTGTAAAAGTCAACTATGATTTGAGCAAATATCTCCCCTCATTTGCTCCCACCAAACAGGCCCTGGATGTGATGGAACAGGAATTCGGCTACCCGGGAACCGCAAGGATCATGGTAAAGGGAGTTTCCCTCCAGGAAGCCAAACGGATCCGCAGCCGGATTGCCCAGGTGGACGGCGTGGATTTAATCATCGGCGCCGACACCTTAACCAATGTCTATATGGGAAATGAATTCATAACAAACGACCTGACCGATGAATTCTATAAAAATGGAAATGCCGTCATGGAAGTGATTTTCAAGGACGGCGATTCCGATAAAACCACTCACAAAGCTTTGGAAGAGATTTATCAGATCGCCGGAAAGGACAGAAGCTGTTTTTCCGGCAGCGCGGTATCCAGCAAAGAGAGGGAAGCCTCCATCACAAGAGAAATCGCCATGGCTATTGCGATGTCCCTGGTGATTATCTGGCTGATTCTTACGCTGACCACCACCTCATGGCTGGAACCCTTCCTCTTCATCTTTGTGATGGTCGTTGCCATCATATTGAATATGGGATCCAACATCATTTTTGGAACCATTTCGTTTTTTACATTTTCCACGGCGGCAATCCTGCAGCTTGCCGTATCCATGGATTACTCCATTTTCCTTTTACATACGTTCAATGCCCATAAACAGACTGGAATGGATAACAATTCAGCTATGGAAGCGGCAATCAAAGAAGCCTGCAGCTCGATTCTGGCAAGCGGGGCCACTACCATCGTAGGATTTATCGTCATCGCGTTCATGCGCTTTACAATAGGAAAAGACGTGGGATTTGTTCTCACCAAAGGAATCATCTGCAGCCTGGCCACCGTACTTTTACTGATGCCTGCGCTGATCCTGCGCTTTGATGATAAAATTATTAAAACAGCCCACCGGCCTTTTCTTCCGTCGTTTGACCATTTTGCCAAGGCGATGTACAAAATCCGCCGTTTCGTGTTTGTTTTTGCCGTTTTAGTGGCGGTTCCCTGTTATTTCGGCCAGAGTATGAACGCCTTTTATTATGGGGACGACGCCATCGGAGCCGGGCCCGGTACGAGGGTACACGAAGATACCAGGGAAATCAATGAACAGTTCGGAAAATCCAATCTGGTCATCGCAATGGTTCCAAATGGTTCTGTTGTTACGGAACGGGAACTGACCGAAACCCTGGAAGACCTGGATTTTATCAATTATGCCCTGTCCATGGCAGGAACCCTTCCTCCCGGACTGCCGGAAAGTTTTCTGCCCGGGGAAGTAAAAAAGCAGCTCAGAACCGACCAATACGCCAGGATCATGATTTCCATGGACACGGAACAGGAAAGCGCCTATGCGTTTGAATGCAATAAAAAACTGGAAGATACCATAAAGAGTTATTATCCGGACAATTCCTATGTAATCGGAATGACGGCCACCACCATCGACATCCGGGATATTTTGACTGATGATTATAATAAAGTCTCCCTTTTATCACTGTTTGGAGTCGCGCTGGTTGTAATGGTCACTTTCCGTTCCATTCTGGTTCCGGTTCTGGTCATAATCCCTATCGAGGTAGCAATCTACCTGAATATGACCCTTCCATATGTGATGGGGGACAGCATGGTATACATCGGTTATATCATCGTCAGCTGCCTGCAGCTGGGGGCTACCATCGATTACTCGATTTTGATGACCAACAATTACCTGTCCTTCAGAAAAACGATGAACAACAAGCAGGCCCAGATCACCGCTATTTCCAAAAGCACCTTGTCCATCGTGACATCGGGCGGCATTTTGACCGTAGTGGGATATCTGCTCTATTTCACCTCCTCCATCCAGGCGATTTCACAGGTAGGCCGCCTGGTAGGAAGGGGGGCCCTCCTGAGCATGGTTTTGGTGCTCTCGCTTCTGCCCGCCCTGCTCAGCGCATTTGACCGCCAGATTCAAAAACATCATCCCGACGCTTACCGGGAGGAGGAGATAACTCCGAAACGGAAACATTTTTCAGGTTTAAAAAAGAACAGCCTAAAAAGCGTAACCAGCCAGCCGGAGGCAGAAGGGAGGAAGGAAGATGAAACAGATCATGAGAAGAAAATTGAGACCGTTCAGGGAAATGAACCTGAAACATCAACTGCTCCGGAAACAAAATAAGCGGATTCTGGCCGGATTCCTGGCCATTCTCCTGACTGCGGCCGGGACAATTCAGGGATTTGCGTCTGCACAGTCTCCCAATTATGATGAAACCATGTACATCACCATGGACCCATATGGGGCGTTTGAAGACAGCAGCGTGGTCAAACGCTTCCGCATCACATCAGGAGGGGAAATCAGGGATTACGGCAATTATAAATCCGTAACCAATCTGACCTCCCACGCCCAGCCGGAGAACAAAGAGGACGGCAGCGTTGTATTTCCTTTAGACGGAAATGAAGACTTGTTCTACTTTGAAGGCGAAACAGAGGTGCCCCCTTCTTCCCTGCCCTGGACCATACAGGTCCAGTATCTGCTAAACGGTGTGGAGCGCAGCGCTGAAGATCTGATCGGGGCTTCCGGCCTGGTAGAAATCAACATCGATCTCACGCCCAATGAACAGGTTTCCGATTACTACCGCAATAACATCGCATTAACCGCCGCCACCGCTGTGGATATGGATAAGAATTTAAGTGTCCGCGCGGAGGGCGCCCAGATCCAGAGCATGGGAAATCTCAATGCGGTCCTCTTCTTCGCCCTGCCCGGTGAAGAACGCCATTATACCCTCGCCATCGGAAGCGATGATTTTGAATTTGCCGGACTGGTATTCATGATGATCCCTTTAACGATGGCTCAGTTAGATAAGGTGGCTGACATCAAAGAGGCAAAGGAAACTCTGGAGGATTCGGCAGACGCGGTCAGTGACAGTTTAGATATTGTTCTGGATTCCATGGAACAGATGCAGAATGGAATCTCCGGCACGGTTTCAGGTCTCAGGGATCTGGACCGCACCCGCCAGGTCATCCAGTCCACCAAAGATTCCGTCTATGATTCGGCCGATGCCGCCCGCAGCGATTTAGACGGATTATCCGCCACATTGAAACCATTTAAAGCCCACACCGATGAGGCGCAGAATGCCTTAGGGGATATCAAAGAGCGGCTGGACCAGCTTGTCTATGATCTGGATGAACTGGGGCCTAAAATGGGGGATCTGAAAGACAGCGTCCGCTATTTAAGGGACAATATCGATGAAATCAAAAAGTTTCTCAACAGCCCCCAGGCCAATCTGGCCTCTGAATCATTTATAAAGCTGCTGGAAAAGACACAGTATGATCTGGATCAGGTAAAATCATCCCAGAGAGCATTTGTTCAGGCCATCGGCGGCCTTGGCGCCGCCATGTCCCAGATAAGCGCGAGTTCCTCTTCTCTCCGCTCCTATCAGGCCCTGTTGTCTGAACTTGGCGGTTACTCCGATTACGACCCGGAAGATATGGAAGAGCTGCTGGATTATCTATCCGACTATATGGATGCGGACGTGGGGATAGAACTGATCAATGATCTTAAAACGGCCTCTCCCTCCGATGCCGATCCGGTTTATCCGGTTATCCCGTCTGATCTTCAGCCGGCCCTGGCAGCCATTCTTCAGTCCACGGCAGGTCTGGCAGGAAACACAGAGGTCACCAGCGACATCAGCAGCATGATTTCCATGACCGAACAGCTTCTCACCATGCTGGGCTCCCTCAAAGGCGCATTTGGCGGAAGCATGACCAATACAAGGGATATTGCAGATGTGATCGGAGACATTTCCAATGTGGGCGAAGATATTATCAGCGACATCGACGATCTGGATATCACCCTGGATTACTATTACCCAGAAGCCATCAACACATTAAAAGATGCCGGAGCCATGACCGATGCCGCCGCAAAGGGCCTGGATTCCCTGAACCTGTTCTTCGGATCACTGGAAGACCAGATAAAAGCCGCAGGGGAACCCCTTAATTCCGGCACCCAAAAGACCTTAAACGGCTTGGCGGATATCCTGGAACACGCCAACTCAGGCTTATCCCAAACCGAAACGATCAGGCAGGCCAAAGACACCATCAAAAACACCATTGATGATAAATGGGAAGAATACACCCAGGAAAAGACAACAATCCTGAACCTGGACCCGGAAGCCAAACCAATTTCCATGACCTCCTCCAAAAACCCGGAACCAAACAGCATCCAGATTATCCTGAGAACCAAGGAGCTGACAAAAAAGGATGAGGACACAAGCGTTACCGTGGATGAAAGCTTTAAGCCCGACGGCAGCATCTGGCACCGGATTTGCAGTATCTTCCGGAAAATCTGGGAGGCGGTCTGTTCGTTGTTTTAGGGATGAGAATCTTTATTTAGGTGATTGGTGAAAGTTACGCCGTGAATCCTGGGAATGGGGGCGGGCGGGGGCGGAGGCTGGCTTGGAGGTTTGACGCCGGGCGGAGCGGAATCCGATGGCGATGAAAACCGGCTTCCAACCGTAAGTGAAACTAAGGCTCCAGGGATAGAAAAAGACGGGCAGAAACTGAAAACCAAATCAGTTTCTGAGATGCCCACTGAACGGTAAAGTCCA
>NZ_WQPN01000138.1 GCF_018785315.1 Clostridium sp. MCC353
ATGTAAATCCCCACACCATTTAACATCAACCCTCAAGGCATTTTCGAAAATGCCTTGACGCTTTACTGTTAATCCCCAGGTCAGTTACATAAAATATCTATGCCATAATCTGCACAAAACACCAAACAACGCCTCAATCAAACATGTCTTTGCTTTTTCTACACTCCTTCTCCAAATCTTTATTTATCCTTTATCAGACCAGTACACAGCCGTGAATCCTGGGGATGGGGACGGACGGGGGCGGA
>NZ_WQPN01000139.1 GCF_018785315.1 Clostridium sp. MCC353
GTTTCCAGATGGCTTTCATCCCCGACGGATTCCGCTCCCCAGGGCCGCCTCCAAACATCCAATCCCGCCTCCGCTCCCTCCTCCCGCTTTCCTGCTGGTTTTCTCTGGCTAAAGAAATTAAAAGCAAATTTTACATAAAGGGTGAAGGTATTTTCGAAAATGGCTTCGCCTTTTAGTGTAAATCCCCACACCATTTAACATCAACCCTGAAGGCATTTTCGAAAATGCCTTGGCCTTTTACTGTTAATCCCCACCTCAATCCAACAATTCTTTGCTTTTTCTATATATCTTCCCAATCTTTTTTATCTGTAGCTCAGCCGGTAAACAGCCATGAAGACGGGGAATCTGGGGCAGGCGGCCGGGGATG
>NZ_WQPN01000140.1 GCF_018785315.1 Clostridium sp. MCC353
TCGGTTTTCAGTTTCTGCCCGTCTTTTTTGATGCCTGCAGACTAAGTTCCACTAACGGTTTCCAGACGACTTCCCACACCATCAGAGCACGGCCCGCCCCGCAGGTTTCAAGCCCCGGCCCGGCCATCGGCCCCTCGTCCCGCTTTCCTGCTGGTTTTTCTCTGGCTAAAGGTAATAAAAGCAAATTTAACATAAAGGGCGAACATAAAGGGTGAAGGCATTTTCGAAAATGCCTTCACCCTTTAATATAAATCCCCACACCATTTAACATCAACCCTGAAGGCATTTTCAAAAATGCCTTGACCTTTTACTGTTAATCTCCACGTCAGTTACTTGAAATGTCTATGTCATAATCTGCACGAAATACCAAACATCGTCTTAATCCAACGCTTCTTTGCTTCTTCTACGTCCCTTCTCCAAATCTTTATTTAACCTTTATCAGACCAGTACACAGCCATGAATCCCGGGAATGTTGACGGACGGGGGCGGAGGCCTGCTTGGAGGTTTGACGCCAACGGATTCCGCTCCCCCCGGCATCAAACCTCCAA
>NZ_WQPN01000141.1:0-8105 GCF_018785315.1 Clostridium sp. MCC353
CTGGCCGGGAATGCAGCCGGAAACTCAGGGAGAACCCTGGCCGGGAAATCAGCCGGAAACTCAGGGAGAACCCTGGCGGGGAATGCAGCCGGAAACTCAGGGAGAACCCTGGCAGGAGAATCAGCCAGTACCCCGGGAGGAAACCATACCTGGAATGCAGCCGTACTATCAGCCAGGAACCGGGCAGGAAAATCAACCCGAATACCAGGCAGGTGCCTGGCAGGATTCCCAGCCGGATTCCCAGCCGGAATTCCAGCCGGAACATCAGCCGGAATCCAGCCCCGCGCCTCAGCCTGAATTCCAGCCCGCGCCTCAGCCTGAATCCGATTCTGCGCCCCAGCCAGCGTCCCAGCCCGTACCCCAGCCCGCACCCCAGCCAACACCCCAGCCCGCATCCCCGGATACTCAGCCCAGCCGGACAATTCCTTCGGAGAATAACCAGGTAGATTCAGAATCGGAACCAGCGCCATTGCCGGGCCATCCCGAAGACTTAGAGAAGCTGGACGAGGAAGAGGAGGTTGAGAACAATCCCCGACGGATATGGCAGAATTTCCGAAAAACATATCCCAAAATCGATGCGTTTGACTATGAAAAAGGCTGTGAGGTATTAACCATTAAACCCCAGGATATCGGCCTTTTGCCCCGGGAAATATGGGTATACGGCAATAACAGCTTTCTGCTTCATGGATATTATAATTACCGGTACCTGATCCTGGCCAGACTGAATAATCCCCAGGGCCAGCCGAGATATCTGCTGGGCGTGCCGGGACATTACTACAGCAACGAAAAATATATGGCTTCCATGTTTGGATTTTCCAATTTTGTGCTGGCAAAGAACCAGCCCTTACAGGACGGCCGCTTTGGATATTGGTATACCGACATCCGCCTGGATACATAAAAATAAAAGGCTTCTCCTGATTTTTATCGGGAGAAGCTGTTTGGCAGTCTGAACTGCTGCAAAAAATGCTATGATTACTCAACACCGCGAAGCTCTGTATTTGGAATAAACGGAAGAAGGATCTGACGGAAATGCATCAGTTCCTCTTTTGTACAGCCGGTAAAACCAGGCTGCAGCACCTGATCGGAATCCACATAATTCTGGAGGAAATAGGCCCGGCAGCCATGAAGCCATCTGCCTATCTGAATAAAATCCCCCTCATGGTGAAGTTCCCTTACCACAGTTGTCCGGAATTCATAGTCGATGCTGCCGTGCATTAGGAAATCGATACTATTTTCAATCTCATCGATTGGAAGATTTTCCGCGCCAGCGGTCAGCCCGTAATGATCCAGGCTGTTTTTAATATCCATAGCAACATAATCGATCAGATTATTTTCACAAAGCCGTTTTAATACATTGGAACGGCTTCCATTGGTGTCTAATTTTATGTGATAACCCAGATCCCGTATTCTGCGGATCAGAGATTCCAGATCGGGTGAAAGGGTGGGCTCACCGCCCGTAATACAGACGCCTTCCAGTATATTTGCCCGTTTCCTGAGAAAATCCATAAGTTCTTCCACCGTGCAAACTGCCTGGGCATCATTTCCCAGCAGGCCGCTGTTGTGACAGAATGGGCAGCGGAAATTGCAGCCGCCTAAAAAAACAGTGGCGGCCAAATGGCCCGGGTAGTCTAATAATGTCGTTTTTTGTAAACCGCATATTTTCATCATTCATCATTTCCATTTCTCAATATAATAGTGTATAATAGTATAGCACTTTTTTATTTTATAGGAAAGTTTGTCATAGGGAAGTTTGTTCTATGAAATAAAAAGCATTCCTATGTTGGTTTTGCTGGTTATGGAGCCGCGCTTTGTGCCGCATATAAAGTGGTATATAAAGCCGCGGCAAGGATTATGCTATTTAGGCGGCCCGTTTCAGGCGCAGCATACCACGGGCATGATTTTTTCCGGGAATCTGAATTTCCCAGCGCGTGCCTGGGAAAGAGCGTTTGGACATGGAGGAGATGACATGACTATAGATGAAAAATATATGAGAGAGGCCATAAGACTGGCAAAAAAGGCGGCTTTATTAGGCGAAGTCCCCATTGGCTGCATTATAGTATATGAAGAAAAGATTATTGGCAGGGGATACAACCGCCGGATCGTTGATAAAAATGTGCTTTCCCATGCGGAGATCATTGCCATAAAAAAAGCCTGTAAAAAGATGGGAGACTGGCGGTTGGAGGGATGCACCATGTATGTGACCATGGAACCATGTCCCATGTGTGCCGGCGCAATTGTACAGGCCAGAATTCCGACCGTAGTCATAGGATGCATGAATCCCAAGGCCGGGTGCGCCGGTTCTGTGCTGGACATGCTTCATGAAGACGGGTTTAACCATCAGGCGGAGACAAGGACCGGCGTTCTGGGGGAAGAATGTTCCCAGATGCTGAAGTCATTTTTTAAAGAACTGCGTAATAAAAAAGCCGCAGCGCTGAATCAACCTTGACAAATATCCCCGTCCAAGGTATACTTAACAAGCTGAACATATAGAGTTTCAGCGGCCAAAATTGTCATAAAGTTTCCGTGCAGCCGGGGAGATAGCGGTGCCCTGTACCTGCAATCCGCTCTAGCAGGGGTGATGCTTTGCCTCGGATATGCTACTGTAGAGCTGCCTTTGGTAAGTGGCGATGACGTTTGGGTCTTACGCAACAGAAATTCATGAACCGTGTCAGGGCAGGAATGCAGCAGCACTAAGTGGAACCTTCTGTGTGCCGTGAGGCAGCCTGGACTGAGTTAACTGCCAGAGTAACGTTTATGGTACGTACACAAAGCAAAGCGCACGGATTTAATAATAATATCAGAGGACCGACACACTAAAATGGTGTGCCGGCCCTTTTTTTGATTATCAATTATTAATAAAAGGTAATTTCCACGTATTAGGCGGTAATCTGCTGACGGACAGGCACAGAAGAATACTTCCGGGCCAGCTCCATAAACTCTTTTTCGGCAGTACACAGATATGTACCTCTGCGGTAGGCGATGGAACGCATCCAGGAGGCGTTGCTGCCAATGGAGAAATAGACCACAGGTGCGTTGGGATCCACATAGGATTGTGGGAGGAATACAGGCGCTACCTGGCTGCATACCATATTAAACACCGTAATGGAGCTGGTGGATTCAAACAGTATTTTGGGTTTAATCTGATATTCCGCGAATATATCATCGATCATATCCCGGAATCTGGTTTCATGCGTCATCAGAATGAATTTATCATCCTTTAAAAGAGACAAATCGAAATTAGGAAATGTTTCATAGCTCCTCTTTCCAGCCAAATGCGCCAGCCGGTGAGTGGCCGGCAGAGCCAGAACTAAAAGTTCCTCCCCGATTGGAAAATACTCAAATTGCGGTTTGTATTCCGTATGGGCGATGAAAGCCAGCCGGACATTTCCCTGAGACAGCAGTTGCTCCGCTTTTTTTACCCGGGCCTCTGCGATCTTAAATACAATGTCCGGGTATTTATTGTGAAACTCCGGATAAATACTGGCGAACATGGCGGCGCCCCGTTCCGGCGTGTAAGAAATCGATATTTCCCCCTTTTTCATATCTGCAATATCATGGATTACTTTATATGCCTCTTCTTTCATTGCCATCATTTGTCTGGCGGTTTCCAAATAAATTGAGCCTGCGTATGTGGGGATCATGGTGTGCTTAAAACGGTTAAAGAGAGGGACCCCAAGTTCCCTTTCCAGTTTCAGAAGCTGTTGGTTTAAAGCGGACTGGGTCATATACAGTTTTTCGGCGGCTTTAGATATGCTTTGCTCCTCCGCAATAGAGACTATGTACACCAATTGTCGCAATTCCATAAAATTCCCTCATTTCTTTCTCTTAATTTTGTGATGTTTCAAACAAAATACCACGAAGTTGAGCTGTGTCTGTTGTTATATTATAATAAAGCCACGTGAAATGCATAGTTAGAAAACTGTTAAAAACACAAGTGCAGGCTGAAAATGCGTGGAATCAGAAATTGAAGAACGCAGAAATGCAGAAATCAGGAGGAACGAAAATGAAGAAATGGGGAATTTTACTGGCAGCAGGCCTATTGGCGGCATCATTAACCGCATGTTCAGGCGGAGCGAAGTCAAATGAATGGGCAAAAAATGTGGAGATACAGGTGCCCGCTAAAGCAGGCGGCGGAACAGACGTTATGGCCCGCGCCCTGGCCACCCAGGTGGCAAAGGATTCCGGTAATAATCTGGCAATCGTAAACAACACGGACGGCGGCGGCGTTGTGGCAATGGAAAAGGTGCGCACGGCGAAAAAGGACGGAAGCACAATTCTTCAGTTCCATACCACCATGCTGATCAAAACAGCCACCGGAGTCTATGATAAAACAGCGGCGGAAGATTTTACCGTAATCGCGGTAAGCCAGGGTGTGGAAAAGGGAAGCTATGTGATGGTGGTTCCTGCAGATTCCCCCTATCAGACGCTGGATGACCTGATTGCAGCGGCCAAAGCAGCGCCGGAAACCCTGCTGTTTGGCGTTGAGACCGGCGGCAGCTCCCATATTCAGGCAGGGCTGATCGCTAAGGCGGCAGATATCAGTTTTAAATATGTGGAAGCCGGTTCCGATACCGAGAAATTAACCGCTCTTGTAGGTAAGAGCATAGACGTCTGCCTTGTAAATCCCAACCAGGCCAAACAGTACGTAGAATCCGGAAAGGTAATCGGCTTAGGATGCGTGTCACGGGATTCGGAAGGCGGGAGAAGCTCTGTTCTTCCTGAGATCCCCAGTTTCATTGAACAGGGCGTTGACGTATCATTTGCCTCTTATAACCTGTTCTTAGGGCCCAAAGAAATGGATCAGGAACTTGTGACTAAAATCCACGATTATTACGCTGCTGCAGCGTCCAACGCCAGCGTAAATGAAATCTTAGAGCCCGCCGGATTCGCAATGGAATTTTTCAGCATTGACGAGGGAATTGAGAAAGTAAAAGCACAGCAGGATCAGTTAAATGCGGTAGTGGAGGAACTTGGACTAAAGCAGAAATAAGCCACAAATCCGAATCACAGCTGAGAATCTGAAATTCCCAGCGCATGCCTGCGCAAAAAGCGCTCCGGCATGGAGATTTAATAAGGAGGAAATTATTTTGGTAAATGTAAAAAGAGACCAGATGACAGGGGCAGTTTTAATGATAGCAGGACTGATCGTGGGCATTATGGCGAATCAGTTCAGAATCCCATTTACCTTTGCCTACCCGGGACCCAAGATGCTTCCCATGATCGGCGCATTCGGTTTTGTGGTCTGCGGGTTCGGGATTTTCATGGAAGGAACCTTGAAGAAAAAAGAAGAAAAGATTTTTATGATAAAAGAAGGCTGGGTGCGCATGGGCTTGTGTACGCTGGTCATGTGCGCGTATGTATTTGTTTCCAGCTTAATCGGTTATCTGCTGACAACTCCTTTCGTTACATATGCGCTGGTAACGCTGTTCGCTAAAGGAAGAAATTCCACAGTTAAGGGAAGAATTATATTTTCAGTTTTATTTGCCGTGGTGATCTACGTGATCTATGTCTACGTATTCGGACTGAGCCTTCCCGAAGGCGCGTTGTTTTAAGGGGGGGATGAGAGAAAATGATTGCAAATTTACCTTATATTGTATCAGAATTTGTACAGCCGTTTAATCTGGTTATGCTTCTTGCGGGAACTGTGATCGGAATTATATTCGGCGCAATTCCCGGACTTTCGGGGACATTGGCGGTTATGTTGTTCATGCCACTTACCTACAGCATGAATGCGGGATCGGCAATTATATTTTTAATGAGCCTCTGGATCGGCGGATGTTCCGGCGCATTTATCGGTTCTGTGCTTCTTGGAATTCCGGGATCGGCTTCGGCAGTTTCCACCTGTTGGGACGGACATCCCATGGCTCAGGCCGGAAAAGCGGGAAAGGCCCTGGCTATCGGCATGATTGCTTCTTTTATAGGAACATTTTTCAGCGGTATTATCGGCGCCCTCCTCAGCGAGCAGGTGGCTGATTTGGCCTTTGCCCTGGGCCCGTGGGAGTATTTTTCCCTGTGTTTTGTGGCAATCACCATGGTTTTAGCCATCTCAAAAGGAGACATGTTCAAAGGGCTGGCTTCCGCCTCCCTGGGACTGATACTGGCTTCCGTGGGATTTTCGCCCATTGATGCGGAACCCCGGTTTGTATTTGACAATATGTATTTGATGAGCGGCCTTGGTATGACGGTGGTGCTGATCGGTATTTTCAGTGTCAGCCACATTATTGTAGAATATGGGAAAGGATTTCAGGAGCTGCCTGACGTGGATAAGGAGAGCATTTCCGGCCTTGGAATTTCCCTGAAAGAGATAAAAGAACAGCTTGGCAATATCCTGAGATCCTTTGGCATTGGCCTTGGAATCGGCTTTCTGCCCGGTATGGGCTCCGGCCTCTCCAATCTGGTGGCATACTCTTCAGCCAAAAATGCATCCAAAAAGCCGGAGACATTTGGAAAAGGCAACCCTGCCGGCATCTGGGCTCCGGAAGTTGCGAACAATGCGGCAATCGGCGGCGCTATGATCCCGATGGCGGCATTGGGTATCCCGGGAGATTCCACTACCGCCCTCCTGATCGGCGCGCTGACCATCCATGGTCTGGAAATGGGCCCCATGGTATTTAAAAACAGCGGACATGTGGTTTATCTGATGTTCGGTACGGTAATCATCTGCGCCCTGCTGGTATTGGTGCTTCAGACCATGGGAATGAGGCTGTTCCCTAAGATTTTGAAGGTTCCCCACCATTATATGTATCCGGCTCTGCTGATCATCTCTTTAGTCAGCGCCTATGTGGATTCTGGAAGTTTATATAAATGTGGAATGATGTTGCTGTTTGCGGCGGTAGGCATTTTCATGGCATACGGCGGGCTGCCGACCGCTCCGCTGATCCTGGCATTTATCCTGGCTCCGATTTTGGAGAACAACATGCTGAAAGCATTTCAGTATACAGGGACAGCCGCGACATTTTTCACACGGCCCATATCAGGCGTCCTGATGGTAATCGGAATCGGATGTATCTTCTCGCCTCTGATCCGGTCTGCCATAGAGAAGAAAAAAACTGCAAAATAAAATGAGAACAGGAGAAATGTTATGCCCCTTAACAGTACATCAAAAACTAGTCCCCCTCCCTTTGAACTGATGGAGCGCTGCTGCCGGAGACCATGGGAAGCATATGTGGAGCCAATTAAAATGGCCCCGGGCGTATGGTACATATCAGGAAATGACTGGGTTGCCTGCTATTTAATCGACACCGGCGACGGCTTAATTTTAATCGACA
Organism: Clostridium sp. MCC353; assembly: GCF_018785315.1. Taxonomy (GTDB): domain Bacteria; phylum Bacillota; class Clostridia; order Lachnospirales; family Lachnospiraceae; genus CHH4-2. The sequence continues at coordinate 7,269 of NZ_WQPN01000141.1, forward strand.
CAGCCATGCACGAAACCGCATATCTGATGATAGAAAATATCAGGAAACTGGGCTATGAACTGACAGATATCAAGAAAATCCTTTTAACCCATGCCCACATAGACCATATCGGCGCGGCCAGAACCATGAAAGAGCTGACTGGAGCCAGGATCTATCTGGGAGAACGGGATCTGTTGTTCCTTCATGAAAGAAGGGATTTGATCCGCATTGGCAGTTATACCTGCGGCGAGTTTGAACCGGATGAACTTTATGCGGATGACAAACCCATCACACTGGGAAATATAACCGTCCACACGGTATCCACACCCGGACATACGCCGGGATGCACTTCCATGTTTTTTGACGTAAAGGATGAAAATGGCCGGGCGCTCCGCTGCGGAATACACGGCGGAATCGGCCTGAACCTGACAAAAGATGATTTTGAGCGGGACGGACTTCCGCAGAGCCTGAGAGACGAATTTATCGAGGGATTAAAGCGGCTGGATCAGATGCAGGTTGATATCTGCCTCCCTTCCCACACCAACCAAGTGGGCATTCTTCTCTTAAAAGACCAGGTAACAGAAACCTATAACCCATATATTGATCCGTCCATCTGGCACGAACTGATGAACGAACGGCTGGAGCGGGTTATGGAAATCGTAAAATCAGAGAATGGGTAAAATTGGGGTTTAATTGAGGAAGTTACGCAGGAAAGCGGGACGAGGGTACGGACTGGATGTTTGGATGCGGGCGGGCCAAGGGGAATCCTTCGGGGATAAAAACCAGCTTCCAACCGTAAGTGAAACTAAGGCTCCAGGAATAGAAAAAGACGGTCCGATGCCCATTCACGGTAAACTC
>NZ_WQPN01000141.1:8364-22671 GCF_018785315.1 Clostridium sp. MCC353
CCCTGCTGGTGTTCCCTGGCTAAAGTAATTAAAAGCAAATTTTACATAAAGGGTGAAGGCATTTTCGAAAATGGCTTCACCCTTTAATGTAAATGCCAACACCATTTAACATCACCCCTCAAGGCATTTCCGAAAATGCCTTGACCTTTTACTGTTATTCCCCACGTCAGTTACTTGAAATATCTATACCATAATCTGCTCTAAATACCAAATACCGTCTCACTCAAACGCTTCCCTTCCTTTTTTACTTCCCCTCCCCAAATCTTTATTTATCCTTCATCAGACCAGTACACAGCCATGAATCCAGGGAATGGGGACGGATGGGGGCGGAGGCCTGCTTGGAGGTGTGACGCCGGGCGGAGCGGAATCCGTTGGCGATGAAAGCCGTCTGGAAACCGTTAGTGAAACTTAGGCTCCAGGGATGGAAAAAGACGGGCAGAAACTGAAAACCAAATCAGTTTCTGAGATGCCCACTGAACGGTAAAGTCCCATAAAGAGTTTACCGTGAATGGGCATCGGACCGTCTTTTTCCGTCCCTGGGGCCTTAGTTTCACTTACGGTTGGAAGCCGGTTTTCATCGCCAACGGATTCCGCTCCGTCCGGCGTCACACCTCCAAGCAGGCCTCCGCCCCCATCCGTCCCCATTCCCTGGATTCATGGCGTTACTTTCGCAAATATGTTAAATAAAGATTTATTGTCGATTTTTGTTGACAAATGTGTAAAAGAAGATTAGTTTATATAATAAGCATAGCTAATATATCAACCAAAAAAGGAAAGGAAAAATAATAATGGATGCAAAAACTGCAAGGGTAAAGATTTGGGAGGAATTATTAAAGGTAGCCAGGCCGGATTCAAAATTCAGCTGGCAGTTTTCAGAATTTATCGCCGATTATGTGGGCAGTGATAAAGGTGCGGAGCTTTTGACTGCCACAGACATGTATAAAAACGCAAACGTAATTTTCATCACTCCGGATAACAACTTAGAAAAACTCCGTGAAATCGCTTTCCGGGATAAAAAGACCGTTGTTATGACCAACTACGGAATCACCAGAGGATTTTTCCTGATCCGCCCGGAATTTATTCCGGAGGGAAAAGAAGAAGTGGCTTCCCTGCTGGACGGCGTATCCCGTTACTGGAAACATCAGACGCTGGAGCAGTTAAAAGAATCCGTAGGCCATATCGACATGCTGGTAACCGGCGCTTCCGCCATCACTCCCAGCGGTATCCGTTTCGGCAAGGGCCATGGGTATTTTGACCTGGAATGGGCCATGCTGTACACCATGGGAATCGTAGACGAGACTTCCGTGATCGTGGGCGCAGGCCATGACTGCCAGGTGGTGGATGTGGACGTGACCGTGGAAGAATACGATACGGCCATTGATTTTATCGTAACACCCACCAGAATCATTGAAACGCGTCATGAATTCCCAAGACCTACGAAAGGAATTATCTGGTGCCGTCTGGCTCCCGGTATGAGAGAGCAGATTCCGCCGGTTCAGGAACTCTGGTGCAAAGTGCATTGCAAATAGGCAGGGAGACAATCGATGAGTACAAATGTACCTTTGTTGGAATTAAAGGGAATTACAAAAACATTTGGCAGCTTTACCGCCAATGAAGATATCAATTTAACGGTTTACCCCGGCGAAGTCCACGCCCTGTTAGGGGAAAATGGAGCCGGAAAAAGCACGTTGATGAATGTGATCTACGGCATCTATAAGCCTGACCGCGGCAGCATTTATCTGAATGGAGAACAGGTGAAGATCCAGTCCCCCAAAGACGCCCTGCGCCATGGGATCGGCATGGTCCATCAGCATTTTATGCTGGTAAATGTGTTTTCAGCCGTTGAAAATATCTATCTGATGGGAGAGGAGCGGGGGCTTTCTTTTATCAGAAAAAAGAACATAGAAGCAAAGCTGGAAGATTTGAAATCCAGATACGGCATCGATGTGGACATCCACAGCCCGGTGGAACAGCTCAGCATCGGAATGCAGCAGAAGGTGGAAATTTTAAAGCTTTTGTATACAGGAGCCGACGTCCTCATTTTTGACGAGCCCACCGCCGTTCTGCTGCCTCAGGAATGCGACGGCCTGTTTGAGATCATAGCCAACCTGGTAAATGAAGGAAAAGGCGTGATTTTCATCAGCCATAAGCTGGATGAAGTGCTGAAAATCAGCAGACGGATCACCGTGCTCACCAAAGGCCGTGTGACAGGCCAGATCGATACCGGAGATGCAGATAAGGAAACCATTGTCCGCATGATGGTGGGTGAAGACGTCCAAATTCCGGATCTTCAAAAGACCCATGTGAAAAAAGAAGGGACCGTTCCGGTTCTGCGCGCGGAGGATGTGGAAGCCAGGGACGACAGAGGCGTGAAAACCCTGAATGGAGTTTCAATCTCAGTCTATCCTGGCGAGGTGGTAGGCATCGCCAGCGTGGAAGGAAATGGCCAGGTGGAATTGGCCGAGGTGCTGGCCGGTGTCAGGAAGGCCAGAAAAGGCCGTGTGATGATTGAAGAGGTGGAAGTGCCTACAAAATCCGCGAAGGTGTTCATTGATAAGAGCATCGCCTATGTGCCTGCTGACCGGAACTATACCGGAAGCGTTCCGGATTTCCCGCTATATGAAAACTGGATTTTGAGAAACAGGAAACCGCCAAAGAGAGGGCCTCTTCTGGATTACAGAAAGATCAAGGTCCAGACCGCGGCGGCCATGCAGAATTACGATGTGAGGGCCCGTGGGATCGACGACAGAAGCGCGAACCTGTCCGGCGGAAACCTTCAGAAATTCATTCTGGCCCGGGCCCTGGGTAAACATCCCAAAGCCCTGATCTGCGCCTATCCTACCAGGGGGCTGGATATCAAGGCCACCTGGTTTATCCGGGAAAAGATTTTAGAGGCCAGAAAGGATGGGATGGGAGTTCTCCTTCTGTCCGGTGACTTTGAAGAACTGTTCGCCCTCTCCGACCGGATCGTGGTTTTGTACCGGGGCAAGATTGTGGGCGAGGTGCTGCCGGAAGAAACTTCCGTCAGGGAAGTGGGCATGATGATGATGGGGGTGACGGCAGATGAAGCTCATTGATTCCATTCGTGAAAAGGATATTGTAAGCAAATGCCTGATTATTCTGGCCGCCATACTGGCCGCACTGGCCATCGGAGCCATTTTTATCAGCATTTTAAATGTCAATCCTTTTGAAGCATATTATTACCTGTTGATCCGTCCGTTCCGCAATTTCAGGAGTATCGGCGAGATTTCCATAAAGCTGGTTCCTATCCTGATTGTGGGAATCGGCGTATCCTTCACGTTCCAGGCGAAGCTCAGCAATCTGGGCGGAGAAGGGCAGATCTGCCTGGGGGCCATCGGCATGACCCTGGTGGGGACTTCTCCCCTGGCCGCTTCTCTCGGGCCGTGGTGGATTCCTGTGGGAATGATTGTGGCTGCCTTGTTCGGGGCATTTTGGGCAGGAATCGCAGGTTTCTTTAAAACACAGTTTAAGGCCAGTGAAATTATCACTACCTTACTTTTAAATTACATAGCGGTACAGTTTTTAAGCTACTGCGTTTATTACCCCCTTCGCGATCCCAAGGGAAATATCCCCCAGTCCGCCAAGGTGGCCTCCACCCTTCCCAAGCTGGTGGAAGGTTCCCGCATGAACGCGGGGATTCTCGTGGCCCTGGCCTGTGTGGTGGTTTACTGGATCGTGATCAGGAAAACGAATTTCGGATACCGCCTTCGGGTTTTGGGCGGCAGCATCAAGGCGGCGGCCTTCGGCGGCATCAGCCAGAAGAAATACTACCTGCTTGCCATGCTTCTCAGCGGCGCATTCGCCGGCCTGGCGGGGTCCATCGAGATTGCCGGAACCCAGACCCGCCTGTTAGAAGGCCTGGCAGGCTCTTATGGTTTTGACGGCGTGGTGGCTGCCCTTTTAGGCATGCTGCATCCGGCGGGAGTTTTAGTATCTTCCATTCTGCTGGCGGCCTTGTCCTCCGGCGCCGAGACCATGCAGGTAAAAACCGGGGTGTCCTCCCTGTTTTTAAATGTGCTGGAAGCGTTAATCGTATTATTTATTCTGCTGGGATTCAGCTTTTTCGGTTCAGGTAAAAAGAAGGTAAAAGCGTCCGGCAGGGAAAAGGAGAAGAAATAACATGAATGAGATTTTTACAGCAGCATTCTTAGTTCCTCTTTTTGCCGCCGGCGTCAGAATGAGCGTACCCCTGATCTTCGGGTCTGTGGGCGATGTGGTCTCCGAGAGGACGGGGGTTATGAATATTGGTCTGGAAGGCGAGATGTTAATCAGCGCCCTGATCTCATTTATGGCCGCTTATACGTCGGGAAGCCTGGCTGTGGGCATTCTGGCCGGAGGGCTGGCCGGCATGTGCGGCGCGCTGATGATCGGTTTCTGGGGCGTCAGCAGGAAGCAGGACCAGTCGGTGGTGGGCATCATGTTCAACATCTTCGCCCTGGGTTTTACCAACTTTTTATACCGGGCCGTATACGGCGTCCGCACGGACCGGGTGAAGGTGGATATCCTGAAAAATATAGAAGTCCCAGGCCTGTCAAAGATTCCATATATCGGAGACATCCTGTTTAAACACAATATCCTGGTATATATTGCGCTGATCGCCGCGTTTATTGTATGGATCGTGATGAAATTCACAAAACTGGGCCTGCAGATCGATGCGGCCGGTGAGAATCCAAAAGCCGCGGCTGCCGCCGGTATTGATGTGGTGAAAATGAGATACGGCGGATATATGTTCAGCGGTTTTATGGCCGGTATCGGCGGAGCATTTTTATCCTGCGGTATTGTGGGAAGTTATACGGAAAACATGTCCTCAGGGCGCGGCTTCATCTGTCTGGCTATCACCATTTTGGCCCGCTGGAATCCGGTCTTCGCCATTTTTGCGGCATTTTTGTTCGGAACAGTGGAGGCGCTGCAGCTGCGGCTTCAGGCGCTTGGGTCGTCCCTGCCCTACCAGTTTTTTGTGGCGCTGCCCTATGTGGTTACGCTGTTAAGCCTGGTGATCTTCGGCCGCAATATCCATGCGCCGGGATATCTTGGAAAACCTTATGATAAGGAAAGCCGGTAATTTAATATGAATTCAGTTCCGCCAGCCGGAACCGAACTATAAAAGGAAGAAAGAGGAGAAAAAATGAAAAAGATGAAATGTGTAGTGTCCCTTCTGTGCTGCGCAGCCATGACTGCGGCTCTGATGACGGGATGCGCAAAGACGGAAACAAAGACAACAGAAGCCGCCGCTAAGGCGGAAACAACTGAAAAAACAGAAGCTGCCGGCAAGGAAGAGACTTCCGCTAAAGCAGAAGAAGGCCAGCCAGAGGAAAAGGCCAAAGCCGGTTCCGTGTCAAAAATCGCTATCCTGCTTCCTGGATTCATCACAGACAAGTCATGGAACCAGGGCGCTTATGAAGGACTGAAGGAACTGGAATCCCAGGGCTATGAAATCGCTTATACAGAAGACGTACAGGCGGCTGATATGGAATCCACATTCAGAAGCTACTGTGAAGAAGGTTATGAATTCGTAATCGGACACGGCGTTCAGTACGGCGACGCCTGTGTGCGTGTGGCAGAAGATTTTCCGGAGTGCTATTTCTTCATCACAGGAAACCCGCCGGAAGGTGAGAACCCGTCCAATATCGCATTTTATGACTATAAGGAATATGAAGGCGCGTATGTATGCGGCGCATTGGCGGCATACCAGAGCGAGAGCGGCGTCATCGGTTATATCGGAGGCGGAGACAACAGCACACAGGCTTCTGATAAAAATGCATTTGTAGAAGGCGCGAAAGCGGCGGTTCCGGACATCGAGGTTAAAACAGTCATTACAGGAACATTTAACGATTCCTCCAAAGGAAAAGAGACAGCCCTTGCCATGATTGAACAGGGCGTTGATGTCATTCTCCAGACCTGTGATGAAACAGGGCTTGGCGCATTTGAGGCCTGCGAAGAAAAGGGAATCTACTGCATCGGATATACTTCAGACCAGGGCGCATTAGTAAAAGACGACTTATGCTTAACTTCCCTTCTGGTAAGCATTCCGACCATGATCACTTCCCAGATCGACATCATCGAAGCAGGTGAATTCGGCGGACTGGAAAACCCGGGACTGAAAGAGGGCGTAATCGGAATCGCTCCTTACAGCAGCAAGGTATCCGCTGAAGTTGCAGAAAAGACGGATGCCATCAAACAGAAGATCATCGACGGAGAAATCGTGATCACACCGAATTATAACAGCGCAGAATAAGAACTACATATCATATGCCGGAAAGCGGCGGACAAAACGGACGGGCGGTTCAGCCATGGTTTTTGTCCGCCATTTTCAATATAGTTCACAAAATGGTGCCAAAAAGCATGTAATCATAAGGGGTTTGTAAGAAATTTGCCCCTTGCCCCTCTTCTGCCTTTGTATTATAATTACAAAATGGGGATAGTATAGCCCATAAACTGAAGGCGGATAATAGAAAGAAAGGGTGTGACTTTCATGATCAGAGTTGGAATGTTAACAAGCGGCGGGGATTGTCAGAGTTTGAATGCGACAATGCGCGGCGTAGCCAAATCGCTTTACAAGATGTACGACGAGATAGAGATCATAGGATTCGAGGATGGGTTTAAGGGGCTGATGTACGCGGATTATCACGTGATGAAGCCATCTGACTTTTCGGGAATCCTGACGGAAGGCGGCACCATATTAGGAACATCCAGGCAGCCCTTTAAGCTGATGAGAGTGCCGGATGAAAACGGCCTTGATAAAGTTGAAGCCATGAAACACACCTATAAAAAATTAAAATTAGAATGTCTGGTAGTTCTGGGCGGAAACGGAAGCCAGAAAACGGCCAATCTTCTGAGAGAAGAAGGACTTAATATCGTTTCCCTGCCTAAAACCATAGATAACGATCTTTGGGGGACCGACATCACATTCGGATTCCAGAGCGCGGTCAATGTGGCGACCAATGCCATCGACTGCATTCACACCACGGCCGCGTCCCACGGACGGGTGTTCATTGTGGAAGTTATGGGGCATAAGGTGGGATGGCTGACCCTTTATGCAGGAATTGCAGGCGGGGCGGACATCATTTTGCTGCCCGAGATCCCCTATGACCTGGATGTGGTTGTGAAGGCGATCAAAGACCGGACCAAACAGGGGAAACGTTTCTCCATTCTGGCGGTTGCGGAGGGAGCGATTTCCAAGGAAAATGCCAGTTTATCCAAGAAGGAATTAAAAGAAAAGAAAAAAAGCGGTATGGTCTATCCATCCGTTGCGTATGAAATCGGCGCCCAGATCACGGAGCGCACCGGACAGGAAGTCCGGGTTACAGTTCCGGGCCACATGCAGAGAGGCGGGGAGCCCTGCCCTTACGACCGGGTTTTATCCACCCGTTTGGGAGCCGCTGCGGCCAAACTGATTTTTGACGGCAAATATGGCTATATGGTGGCTGTTAAGAATAACGATATCACCGAAGTGCCGTTGGAAGAGGTGGCAGGAAAATTGAAGACCGTGGATCCTGAGAGTTCCATGATCCGTGAAGCCAAGATGGTGGGAATCAGCTTTGGCGATGAATAAGAACAGAACGAAGTATGTGCCGCATCTACGGCGAAGGAGAGATTAACATGTCATACACTGCATTATACCGGAAATGGCGCCCGGCTTCATTCAGCGACGTAAAAGGCCAGGACCATATCGTCCAGACCCTGAAGAACCAGATCGTATCGCAGCGTATCGGACATGCGTATTTGTTTTGCGGAACAAGAGGTACAGGAAAGACCAGTATTGCCAAGATATTTGCGAGAGCCGTCAACTGTGAGAGCCCTGTGGACGGCAGTCCCTGCAATGAGTGCCCCACCTGCAGGAACATTTTGACCGGTTCCTCCTTAAATGTTGTGGAGATCGACGCGGCGTCCAATAACGGCGTGGAGAACATCAGGGAGATCCGGGAACAGGTGCAGTATCCGCCCACCGAGGGGCGTTACCGGGTTTATATCATCGACGAGGTGCATATGCTTTCTACAGGAGCCTTTAACGCCCTGCTAAAGACCCTGGAAGAGCCGCCGGAATATGTGATTTTTATTCTGGCAACCACGGAAGTCCACAAGATACCGGTAACGGTGCTGTCCAGGTGCCAGAGGTATGACTTTAAGAGAATCACGGTTGAAACCATCACCGACCGGCTGAAAGAACTGACACAGGCGGAACAGATTGAAGTGGAAGAAAAGGCGCTCACCTATATCGCCAAGTCTGCGGACGGGGCCATGCGTGACGCGCTCAGCCTTTTGGATCAATGCGTGGCGTTTCATTTTGGTGAAGTCCTGACTTATGACCATGTGCTGGAGATTCTGGGAGCGGTTGATACCGGAGTTTTCAGCGAGATTTTCCAGGCGGTTGTGCAAAACCGGACGACGGAGTGCATCAGAAAGCTGGAGGACATGGTAATCCAGGGCCGGGAACTGGGCCAGTTTGTGACGGATTTTATCTGGTATATGAGAAATCTTCTGCTGGTGCAGACCACGGATGACCCGGAGGGGATTGTGGATGCTTCGGCGGAGAATATAAAACTGCTTACAGAGGATGCGGCATTGACAGATGGGGAGACCCTGATGCGCTACATCCGGGTATTTTCAGAACTTTCCAATCAGTTGAGATATGCAAGCCAGAAGAGGGTTTTAATTGAGCTGGCATTTATCAAACTGACAAAGCCGGAGATGGAACAGAATCTGGATTCCGTTGTACAAAGGCTTAACAGAATTGAAGAACAGTTAGAAGAAGGCGTGCCCGTGAACCCGGCCGCCCTGCAGGCCGCGGCGGTTGCCGTACCGGCGGCGGACACGGCAGGGCCTTCTTCCGGAGACGGCGCAGAACCGCCGGCCCAGGTGCCGATACCCAAGGCCCAGTTGGAAGATTTGAACCTGATCCGCAACGAATGGGGGAAGATCGTCCGGGAACTGGGCGGAGTGATCCGGGCCGGATTTCGGGACACGGTTGTGGAACCCGCAGGGGATAGCTGCCTGTGCGTTGTTTTCAGCAGCAGCGACGGATATATGATCGGCAGCAGGCCGACCGTGCTGGGAGAGATTGAATCCTATATCGAAAAGACCTATGGGAAATCTCTCTATTTTAAAGCCAGGCTGAAAGGCGGAACAGAACGCCTCGATACCATTTATGTGAGTGATGAGGATTTGAAAAACAGCATCCATATGGAAATTTCAATAGAAGATTAGGAGGAATAAAACCATGGCAAAACGTGGAGGATTTTCAGGCGGTATGATGCCTGGCAATATGAATAACTTGATGAAACAGGCTCAGAAGATGCAGAAACAGATGGAAGAGAATGCAAAAGAGCTGGAGAGCAAAGAATTTACCGCAACCGCAGGCGGCGGCGCCGTAACTGTAACAGTATCCGGCAAAAAAGAGGTGGTTTCAGTTAAATTATCTGAAGAGGTAGTGGACCCGGACGACATCGAAATGTTAGAAGACCTGATCGTGGCGGCGACCAATGAAGCCCTCCGTCAGATGGAAGAGGCATCAGGCGCGGCTATGTCCAAGCTGACAGGCGGTTTGGGCGGCCTGGGCGGAGGCTTTCCGTTCTAATTATGGATTATTACAGCAGTCAGATTACGAAATTAATAGAAGAATTGTCGAAGCTGCCCGGAGTGGGTACGAAATCAGCCCAGAGGATGGCATTTCATATCATCAACATGCCGTCCGAACAGGTGCAGCATCTGGCTTCCGCCATCACGGAGGCCAAGAATAATATCCGGTACTGCAAGGAGTGCTTCACTCTGACGGATAAAGAGGTCTGTCCGATCTGCAGCAGCGACAGACGGAACCACAAAGAGATTATGGTGGTGGAGAATACCAGGGATTTGGCCGCATATGAAAAAACCGGGAGATATGAAGGCGTGTATCATGTGCTTCACGGAGCCATTTCACCTATGCTCGGAATCGGGCCCAATGATATCAAGCTGAAGGAGCTGATGCAGAGGCTTCAGGGGGATGTGGAAGAAGTGATTATCGCAACCAATTCCAGCCTGGAAGGTGAGACAACAGCGATGTACATCAGCAAACTGATCAAACCCACAGGAATAAAAGTGACCCGCATTGCCAGCGGTGTGCCGGTAGGCGGGGATTTGGAATACATAGACGAAGTTACGCTGCTTCGTGCTTTGGAAGGAAGGACAGAATTGTAACTTGTTAACTGGAGATATTTAGGAGATACGCAAGATGGATAAGTATGAGTTTAACATAAAGGTTGAACAGATCAAAAAGCTGGTTAATAAAAGCGATTACGAAACGGCTATGAAAATTGCGGACACAATCGACTGGAGACGGGTCAGAAACACCAACCTGCTTTCGCTGGTTGCCCAGGTTTACGAAAAAAATGAAGAATACCAGGACGCCAAAGACATTCTGCTTCTGGCTTTCGAACGGGCTCCTATCGGAAAACGTTTATTATATAAACTGACGGAACTGGCGTTAAAAGAGAAGAATGTATCTGAAGCAGAGGACTATTACAGGGAATTCTGTGACCTGGCTCCCGATGATCCCAGGCAGAACCTGCTCCGCTATATGATTTTAAAGGAAAAAGGCGCTCCCGCAGAACAGTTGATCCACTCCCTGGAACGCTACACCAACACCGAATTAGAGGAAAAATGGATCTACGAGCTGGCGGAGCTTTACCAGGAAGCGGGCATGATTGATGAATGTATCAGAACCTGTGACAAGATCATGCTGATGTTCGGCCTTGGCAAATACGTGGACAAAGCCATGGATTTGAAGATGCAGTATGCGCCGCTCAACGGCTATCAGATGGACCTGGTGGAGAACCGGGACAAATACGAAGAGAAGCTGAAGGCGGTGGAACAGCAGTACAGCGCTCCCCGCCTGCTGGATGATGAAGAAGATTATGATGAAGACGAAGACAACGAACCTGAGATTCCGTCTCCGATCCATCTCCACCGGAATGTGGATGAAGAACTCACAGCCAATCTCCATGAGGCAGAGGTAGAGGAACGGCTGGCAGAGGAGATGTCCAGAATCTCCGTTGAGGATGACGGCGAAGCGGAACAGGACGAATCCTCATCCGTCACAAAAGTTTTAAAGGCCATCAGGGATATAGCTCCGGAAAAAGGTTCCGACCTTCCGGAACAGCTTCCTGAAACTGTTGAATTTTCAGATGATGAGATGTCCGGATACGGAGCTGAACCGGATGGAGAATACGAGGCGGAAGCTTATGGGGAGCCGTATAACGAATCCTATGCCGAACCGTACAATGAACCATATGCCCCAAATGCTGGGGAGGAATATACAGAAGAGGCTCAGGAAGAACCTGTAGAAGAGCCGATGGAAGAATTAATGGTGGATAATGAGGAAGAACCTGAGATCCTTCCGGTCAATCATTTGATGATTGAAGCCCGCACCCCTGAAAAGGGCCTTGAGATGGCGGTTGAAGCTCTTAAACAGATTCATGAGGAAAATGGAATCAAACATCAGGTGCTGAAGATCAGCGGCAGCAGGCTGAGCAGGCGCGGTATTTTTGCGTCTGAAGATAAGATTGCCGGCAAGGACCTGGTGATTGAAGAAGCCGGGGATCTGACGCCGGATGCGTTAGCTGAATTAAACCAGTTTATGGACCGGGACGAAACCGGGACGATTGTTGTATTGATCGATAATCCGCGGCAGATGGAGGAACTCCATGGCCAAAATCCTGAATTGGCATCTAAATTTGAATGTATCGGGGTTAAAGATGAAGATCCTATCGAAGATGTCTCAGAAGCCGTTTTAAAACAGATTGCGCTTCAGGAAGACATCGCCCGGGAAGAGATACAGGGAGAAACAGAGGAAGAACCGGAGGAAGAAATTCCCGTACCCGCTAAAAAGCCGGCTTTATCCGGGGAAAAGAGCTCCGGAAGGATGGTGCAGCCCAGACCGGAAGCGCGGCCTGTCAAAGCGGTGCAGCCGAAACCCGCAGAACCGGTACAGCCCGATGCGGATGAAGAGATGGATTTGGACGAATTTGCCCAGTACGCATGCAAATATGCCGGTGAAATCGACTGCAGCATCAGCGGCAAGAGCATGCTGGCCCTATATGAACGCATTGAAATTATGGAAGAGGACGGAATACCTCTGACCCGCGCCAATGCGGAGGAACTGATAGAAGAGGCGGCTGATAAAGCTGAAAAACCGTCAATCGGCAAGCTGATTAAGGGTGTATTTTCACCAAAATACGACAAAGACGGAATGCTGATATTGAAAGAACAACATTTTATAGATTAACAGGAAGTGTATATGAATATTAAATTAATAGCATTGGATTTGGACGGAACATTATTGGATTCCAAAAAACGGCTGTCTCCTGCCAATGAGGCGGCTTTGAGAGCATGTATTGACAGGGGAATCCACATTGTTCCGGCCACCGGCCGTCTGGCAGGGGGAATCCCGGAGTTTGTCAGGAACATTCCGGGCGTCCGCTACGCCATTACGGCCAATGGCGGCCGCGTGGTTGATATGCAGGAAGGCATAGAGATCAGCGCGGCTTTGATGCCTGTAAAATTAGCTTTAGAGATATTGGAATTTGCCAAGACTACGAAATCGGCCTACGATCCTTATGTAAATGGGAAAGGCGCTATGGAAGCCCGCTTTTTAGAACATCTGGAAGATTACGGGCTGGAACCAGGCATCCACGATCTGGTCCTGAAAACCCGCAGCCCGGTCCCAGACAGCATTGAGCATGTAAAACAATGGAATAAGCCCATAGAGAAGATCAATATGTTTTTCGGAGATTTGGAAGAGCGTGCCAGGGTGAAAAAGGTTTTGGAACAAAACCCGGAACTGGCTGTCAGCTCTTCTTTATATAATAACCTGGAAATCAATGCGGCAGACGCCACAAAAGGCAACGGTATATTAAAACTGGCCTCATACCTTGGAATTCCGGCAGAACAGACCATGGCCTTCGGAGACGGCAGCAATGACCTGAGCATGATTATAAAGGCCGGTATCGGCGTAGCCATGGATAATGGGGATGAATATTTGAAAAAATGCGCAGATTATATAACGAGGTCAAATGATCAGGACGGAGTCGCCGACGCCATTAAAAAATTGGTGTTATCAGCTTGAGACGTGTTTGAAAACCTGCGTTTTTCAGCTTTGCTGTGCACACTGCGGGAAAGTATTTTCAAATACACTCTAAGGCAGAAGAGGAGTTTATGGAAAACTGGTTAACAATTGTAGTAGGAATCTATTTGCTGGCAATGGTTCTTTACGGCCATTACAGAGGTTTTATACGTCTTGCAGTATCCATGGTGGCTTTGATTGCCACCTTAGTTATTGTAAATCTGGCAATGCCCCAGGTTTCGGCATTTTTAAGGGACCGCACGCCAATCACTTCTATGATCAAAGAAACATTGGAAAATGCCATTGATATCAGCAGTCCGGAAGGGGAGGCGGAACTGCCTTCTGCCCAGCGGACAGCCATAGAAAACCTGAACCTGCCGGAGCAGTTAAAAGAGATGCTGATTGAAAACAATAACAATGAAGTCTATGATATGCTGCAAGTCGATGTATTTACTGATTATATTGGCGCCTATCTGTCCAATGTAATAATCAATATCATAGGGTTCGTGGTTCTGTTTGTATTGGTATACGCCCTCATCCACATCATTATGAGATGGCTGGATTTGATGGCTAAGCTTCCCATACTATCCGGTATCAACCAAATAGCAGGGGCCCTGCTTGGCGCTGCAGAAGGACTTGTCTTTTTCTGGATATTTTGCCTGTTGGTTACCGCGTGTTCAGGAAGTGGATGGGGCATGGCTGTTATCAGACAGATTGAGAGCAGCCCTTGGCTGTCATTTCTCTACAGCCATAATATTTTAATTAAAATAGTAACAGGTGTACTGCATGGAATGCTTTGATAGATTTGTATCTTGTGTTTTAATTATTGAATCAATTAATACAAATATGTGGTAACCGGGAATTCCTCTCAGGCATTTCCCGGTTTTTTTATACCACTAAATGTAGAGAAAAACTTGAAAATAGGCTATATTTAGTGGGTGAAAATCAAAAGAAAAAATTGTTTAAAAAAATTACACAAATCCCTTGACAAATTATGCTATATAATGTTATATTAAAGCTCCACCGCGGAAAAACAAAACGGTGGGAAATGAAAAGAAAAAAAGTTTTAAAAAGTTGTTGACAAACATAAAACGAGATGATATAATGATCGAGTTGCTGTTGAAAACAACAACACAGAATGAACCTTGATAATTAAAGATTGAACAGTATGTAAAACCCTGAAAATTCTA
>NZ_WQPN01000022.1:0-71526 GCF_018785315.1 Clostridium sp. MCC353
GTCTTTTTTGATGCCTGCGGGCTTTAGTTCCACTTACGGTTGGAAGCCGATTTCCCACACCGTCAGAGCACGGCCCGCCCCGCAGGTTTCAAGCCCCGGCCCGGCCACCGTCCCCTCGTCCCGCTTTTCTGCGTAACTTCCTCAACTAAATCCCAATTCCCCTCATTTCTTTTCCGCGATTTTATTCTCATCCCGCCACTGTCTGGGAGAAACCCCATACGTTTTTTTGAACGCCCTGGAAAAATGCAATTGGCTGGGGTAGCCCACCGCATTGCCGATGTCTCCGATGGAAAGGCCTGTGAGTTTTAAGAGTTCAGCTGCTTTTGTCATACGGTAGCTGATTAAGAATTCCTGAGGGCTTTTCCCTACGGCGTCACGGAAGATTTTCCCAAAGTAGCTGCGGTTTAAGTTGCAGAACGCCGCGATATCCTCGATGGTGATGTCATTTTGAAAATGCTGTTCAATAAAGGACACGGCTTCTCTGATATAAAAGTCCCGGATTTTGCCGCCCTGCAGCATTTTGCGGGAGGAAGAGGAACGGGTTAAATAGTCTAAAAATAAGTACAGGTGTCCGATCAGATGAAATGGAGACTGGCCGGAGTGCTGGGCAATGTAGAGCATTTCATTTTTTAATTCCAGGCTCAAATCTTTGGCATTAGAGCGGTAGATGGGCGAATCCATGGTGAGGCCGGCCAGTTCCAGGGCCTCTTTCACCCGAAGACCGTCGAATTCCACCCATGTATATTCCCAAGGGCGTTCTTTATCTGCAAAATAGGTGTTGATCTGTTTGGGAAATATCATGAATCCCTGGCCGCTTTTGATCTGAAAGGTTCTGGTATTTCCAGAGGAATCGTTGGAAAGAAGGGTTCCTGTGCCGGAGATGACATAGTGAAAGAGATAATGGTTTCTGGCATAGGGCCCGTAGGAGTGGAGAGGGTCACACTGTTCCCAGCCATATTGGTACAGGCCCAGATCTACGAAGTTTTCATTGGGGAAAATGGAAAATAACAGGTTCTCACTCATAAAAATCCTCCTTCGTGATTATTTTTCACACGAAATACCTCTTTAAAATGTATTATATACCCAAATGCTGGGTGACTTCAACAGAAAAGAAGAAAAATAGCATTTGGGTATATATCTGCCAATATCCATGCATTTACTATGTGAAATAGTAATGTTATGATTATTTCAACAACAGGGAAATTAAAAAAACAGGGATAAAAAGAGAAGATCGGGAGGGATAATATGCAAAAACTTATCAAAAAGATTGCTGCCGCTGGTTTGGGGATCATGATGATGGCTGCGTCTCTGACCGGCTGCGGCTCGCCGGAAGGGAAGGACGGAAAAACAAAGCTTACATTTCAAATCTGGGATACGGCGCAGAGGGAGGGAATGCAGGCGGTTATAGACGCTTATGCGGCAGATAATCCAAATGTGAACATCCAGCTTCAGGTAACGAGCTGGGACGAATATTGGACGAAATTAGAGGCGGCAGCGGAATCCGGCCAGCTTCCGGATATTTTCTGGATGCATACCAATGAAATTTTAAAATATGCGGATTATGGGATGCTGGAGGATTTAACTGAGCTGTATGCCGATGAAAATCCAAACTATTATACGGATCATTTTTCAGATATCGCTCTGAATAATTCAAGAGGAAGCGACGGAAGGATTTACGGAGTTCCCAAGGATAAAGATACCGTATGTCTGGTATATAACAAGGAGATGTTTGATGCGGCCGGCGTGCCTTATCCGGATGACAGCTGGACATGGGATGATCTGGTGTCCGCCTCGGAAAATATCTATGAAAAGACCGGAAAATACGGATACATGGCTTATTCAGATGAGCAGCTTGGATATTGGAATTTCGTGTATCAGGCCGGCGGGCAGATTCTGACAGAGGATAAGACAAAGGGGGATTTCCTGAATCCGGCAACAAAAAAGGGAATGGAATTTTACATAGGGTTACAGGATTACGATTGGTGTCCGGATCAGAATTATTTTGCGGAAACCAATCCGGGAACCGCATTTTTCTCAGAACAGGGAGCCATGTATCTGGAAGGAAACTGGAATCTGATGTCGTCCTTAGAAAATAACAAGGACATGACCGGAAAATGGGATGTTGCTGTGCTTCCTAAATGTCCTGATCCGCTGGAAGGGGACGGAAGAGCCACAATTTCCAATAACCTCTGTTATGCGACGGGAGCCCGGGGAAAGAATTTAGAAGAAGCCAAAAAGTTTCTCAAATTCCTTGGATCGGAAAAGGGACAGAGGGTTCAGGGAGAATCCGGCGCGGCGATACCGGCTTATGAGGGATTAGAATATACCTGGATCAACGTGTTTGATGGAAAACTAAGTGTCCAGAATTGTGTGGATATGTTTGAATATGGAGTGCAGAGTGTGAATAACGCCTCCAGGCCCAATTGGAAATCCAGGGTGAACGATTTGATTCTCAAAATTTATTCAAAAGAAGTGACCTTGGAACAAGGGCTGGAAGCGATGCAGAAAGCTGTGGACGAGGCCAGCGCTCCGTAAATGGAATGGCAGATGTGGCAATGTTAGAGGCCGCCGGCAGCGGCAGTATGAGAGGAAGAGTGAAGATGGGAAAAAAGAAAGGTTTTACAGAAGATATGAAATGGGGCTATTTACTGATTGCGCCTACAATTATCGGGTTGATTATACTGAATGTGTATCCGTTTATTAAGACTTTGATCCTCAGTTTTTCGACGACTCATCCATTTGGCATCTATGAACTGAGCGGAGTGGGAAATTATGTGAAAATGTTTCAGAGCGGGGAATTTTGGAAAGCTACATGGAACTCCATCTATTTCTGTATCTTAACCGTTCCCCTTGGGGTGTTCACCGCCCTGATAACAGCGGTGCTTCTCAATGCTAAGATAAAGGGGAAAACCATGTTCAGGGCCATTTATTTCCTGCCCATGGTAGTGGCGCCGGCAGCAATCGCGATGGTGTGGAAATGGATTTTCAACTCCGAATATGGAATCATTAACCAGATCCTGGGAGTTCATGTGAATTGGACCACCAATCCCAATATTGTATTGATTTCCTGCGCAGTTGTGGCAATCTGGAGCGCGGTAGGATATGACGCGGTTCTCCTGCTTTCCGGTATCCAGAATATATCAAAAAGTTATTATGAAGCGGCCGGACTGGACGGAGCTTCCAAAGTACAGCAGTTCATGCACATCACCCTGCCAATGATTTCACCCACTTTATTTGTAGTTCTCATCATGAGGCTGATGGCATCTTTAAAGGTATATGATCTGATCTACATGATGGTGGATCAATCCAATCCCGCGCTGACAAGCGCCCAGTCACTGATGTACCTGTTCTACCGGGAATCATTTGTGGCCGGCAACAGAGGTTATGCATCCGCAATTGTTGTGTGGACCGTATTGTTAATCGGTATCGTAACGGCCCTTCAGTTCTGGGGACAGAAGAAATGGGTTAATTACGAGGTATAGAAGGGAGAAAATCGGATGGGTTCTTTGAATACAAATAAAAAAGTTACGACCACATTGGTCTATGCAGCGCTGGCCGCAGGCGCGGTGCTGATGATATTTCCTTTCATATGGATGTTCCTCACCAGCTTTAAGACCACAGGGGAGAGCATGAGGATTCCTCCCACTATTTTACCGGAAAAATGGCTGTCTGAAAATTACACCAGAGCCCTTACCAGCCTTCCATTCATAAAACTGTACATCAATACGGCGCTGCTGATCCTGTTCCGCGTACTCTGCGCCCTGGCATTTTCCTCTGCGGCTGGATATGCATTTGCCAAACTGAGTTTTCCGGGTAAAAATGCGCTGTTCACCCTCGTGATCGTACAGATGATGCTTCCGTCCCAGATTTTCATCATTCCGCAGTACCAGATGCTGGCAAAGCTGGGGCTTACAAACTCCATGTTCGCGTTGGTATTCCCCGGATTAGTCAGCGCGTTCGGAACATTTTTCCTCAGGCAGGCCTACATGGGCATTCCGGATGAACTGGGGGAGGCCGCCTATCTGGACGGATGCAATCGCTGGAAGACCTTTACAAAGGTCATGATGCCTCTCACAAAGTCCTCCATGGCCGCGTTAACGATTTTTACCGCAGTGTTTGCTTATGCGGATCTGATGTGGCCTCTGATCGCCAATACGGATTTGGGGAAAATGACTTTATCAGCAGGGTTATCAACCCTTAGAGGCCAGTTTACAACCAATTATCCCGTACTGATGGCGGGTTCGATGCTGGCCATGATCCCCATGGTGATCCTGTATCTCGTCTTCCAGAAACAGTTTATTGAAGGCATAGCCATGACTGGCGGAAAATAAAGCGTTTTTACAGCCTGCCGGAGGTGAAGTCCCCTGACAGGCTGTGAGCGGTTATTAATAGAAAGAACGGAGATTAAAATATGGCTGTTATTTTTGACAATGAAAAAAAGATATTCACCCTTCAGACCGATCATACCACATATCAGGCACAGGTGGACCCTTATGGTTTTCTTCTTCACCTGTATTACGGGAGCCGAACAAAAGGTTCGATGGAATACCTGTTAACCCACTATGACCGGGGATTTTCCGGAAATCCCTATGATGCGGGGGATGACCGTTCCTATTCTATGGACACCCTTCCCCAGGAGTACCCCTGCCAGGGCAATGGGGATTTCAGGAGCCCCTGCCTGGTCATAAAGAATGGGGATCAGACCTATAGCTGTGACCTGAGATATCAGGGACATGAGATAAAAGACGGTAAATATGGAATTACCGGACTTCCAGCCGTTTATGCGAAAAAAAATGAAGCCCAGACACTGGAGATCTTTTTGGAAGACCCGGTCAGCAAAGTCAAAGTTATCCTGATATACGGCGTACTCCCTGAGTACGATGTGATCACCAGGAGCGTTAAAGTCATAAATGGAGGAAACGCCCCCATAATTTTGGAAAAAATACAGACCGCATGTCTGGATTTTGTTTCAGGAGATTATGATCTGATCCAGTTTTATGGAAGGCATGCCATGGAACGCAATATGCAGAGGACGCCCATTGTTCATGGCGCCCAGGTGATCGGCAGCAGAAGGGGCACATCCAGCCACCAGCATAATCCGTTTATGATAATCGCCGGAAAGGGGACGGATGAAGATCACGGAAGCTGTTATGGCATGTCTTTTGTATACAGCGGAAACTTTAAAGGGGAGGCGGAAAGGGATCAGTTTAACCAGACCCGTGTCAGCATGGGGCTTCAGGATGAATTGTTCGAGTATGCTCTTTTGCCGGGTGAGGTATTTGACGCGCCGGAAGTGGTGCTGTCTTATTCCAGGGAAGGATTGTCCGCCCTGTCCCATAATTACCACCGGGTTTACCGCAGGCATTTATGCCGTGGAAAGTATAAAATGACTCCGAGGCCGGTGCTTCTGAACAACTGGGAGGCGACTTATTTTGATTTTACAGGAGATAAAATCTATGAAATCGCGAAACAGGCGTCGGAGCTGGGGGTGGAGATGCTTGTTTTGGACGACGGATGGTTTGGAAAAAGGGATTCGGATTTCAGCGGCCTGGGCGACTGGTTTGTGAATGAAGCCAAGCTGGGAGGAACCCTTAACAGCCTGGTAACCCGGATTAACGGCCTGGGGATGAAGTTTGGTATCTGGGTGGAGCCGGAAATGGTGTCGGAAGACAGCCAATTGTACCGGGCCCATCCTGACTGGGCATTTATAATCCCCGGCAGAAAACCGGTGAGAAGCAGATCCCAGCTGGTGCTGGATTTTTCCAGGCCCCAGGTGGTGGATTATGTGTTTGACCAGATCAGCCGGGTATTAGACAGCGCCAATATTGAATATGTGAAATGGGATATGAACCGGAGCATTACGGATGTATACTCCGCCCTGGCCCGGAATAACGGCCAGGGAGAAGTGCTTCACCGCTATATTCTGGGACTGTATGATTTCCTGGAGCGGCTCTGCAAAAGGTATCCGGATCTTTTGATAGAAGGCTGCAGCGGCGGAGGCGGCCGGTTCGACGCAGGGATGCTCTATTACACGCCGCAGATCTGGTGCAGCGATAATACGGATGCCATAGACCGGATCAGAATCCAATACGGAACTTCTTTCGGCTATCCTGTTTCAGCAGTTGGCTCTCATGTGTCCGCGGTGCCCAATCATCAGACCGGCAGAACCACTCCCATGAAAACCAGAGGGATTGTGGCCATGGCAGGCAGTTTTGGTTATGAATTGGATTTAAATAAGATAACCGATGAGGATAAGGAATGTGTGAAAGCCCAGATACAGCAATATCACAATGACTGGGATCTGATCCATAACGGAAACTATTACCGTTTAACCAATCCATTTGAAAATTCAGAGACAGCGGCCTGGGAGTTTGTCAGCGATGACCGGAGCGAAGCTCTCTTAAATGTTGTCACGCTGGACAGCCACGGAAATAACCCGGTATCCTATATCAGATTAAAAGGTCTGGACGAAGCTGGTTTCTATTACTGTGAATCCGATGGAAACATTTACTGCGGAATGGCCCTGATGGAAGCCGGAATACCGGTTCCGGCCATGGAGGGAGAGTACCAGTCGTGGCAGATGCATTTGAAAATATGGAATTGACAGACAGGTCGTTTGGCCTATAGATCATATGACATAGACGTGTCCGGCACAGCGGACTGGCCGGACACGTCAGCCGTGCCGCTTTGCGGGACTCCGTTTTCCGCCATTTGAACTCATAGTTTCGGCCAGGGCAACTCTAAGACCGGAAGGGGATAAAAATAAAGGGACCGATGACATTCATCGAGAACCATTTCTTCTTGAAATAAAATAACACTTGAGAAATATATTCATAGGTGATATACTAATTAAACAAATTATCTTTTTTCTAATTATGCGGTGCCAAACCGCAGTCTTTTGGCCGTTTCAGCCAAAAAATCCATGTGACAGATCATATTTTAAGGATGTAATTTCACGATTGAAGTCATCTCTGTTTTTGATTATAATAGAGGGGAGAATACTATATGGCAGAAAAACCGTTACAATGGCATGCGGCCTTTCAGGCGGCCATGCAGATTGAACTGATGGAAGACCGGGAGTTTTTGCAGTTCCTGAAGGAGTATAATTTAAGTGAGAAGCCGCTTCAAATTGATACTCTGATCATTAAATTAGAACCCGGAAGGAAGATTAAAAAGAGCCTGGGGCAGATATTCAGACAGTACAATGTAGTGGAGTATAAAAGTCCCGGGGATTATTTGAGCGTCAATGATTTTTATAAAGTGATGGGATATGCCTGTTTCTATCAGTCGGATACGGAGAAAGTGATGGAGATACGGCCAGAGGATATGACGGTTACGCTGATAAGCAACCACTATCCTGACAAGTTGATCCGTTATCTGACCAGAAAGTATGGTATAACGATAACCAGGGCATTTCCGGGCATCTATTATGCAGAAGGTCTTCTGTTTCCGATTCAGATTGTCGTTACTAAGAGGTTATCAAAGGAAGAACATATCTGGTTAAGCCGTTTGAGAAATGATTTAAATATGGAAGAAGATGTTGAGCCATTGGCAAAAGCATATGAAGGAAAACAAAAGAATCCCTTGTATGCTGCGGTGATGGACATGATCATCCGGGCTAATAGAAAGCTGTATGAGGAGGGAAAAACTATGTGTGAAGCGTTGAGGGAATTATTTGCAGATGAATTGGAAGAAGGGATAAAGCGGGGGAAAGAAGAAGGAATAGCAGAAGGGATAGAGAAAGGAATAGAGAAAGGGATAGAACGGGGCATACAGGCAATGATTCTAGACAACTTGGAAGAAGGAGCGGCGCCGGAACGCATCTGCGAAAAACTACAGAGAAGGTTTGAGTTAACACCCCAAAAGGCCGAAGAATATATAAGAAAATACAACGTATAGACTGGGAGATACCTGCAACATGAAAGCTAAACTAAAAAACATAACTGCGATGCTGATTTTTGGAAGTATCGGTTTATTTGTAAAATCCATCCATCTGTCCTCCAGCGAGATTGCGCTGGCCCGTGGGGTGATTGGAACGGCAGTCCTTCTGACGGCCGGTTTTTTGCTGAAATACAAAATTTCCGTTCAGGCGCTGAAGCGGAATTTTTGGCTTTTAACCGCATCGGGCGCGGCCATCGGGTTTAACTGGATCTGCCTGTTTGAGGCATATAAGTATACCACCATTTCCACGGCTACCTTATGCTATTATCTGGCCCCCGTTTTTGTAGCGGCCCTTTCCCCTTTCCTTCTGAAGGAAAAATTAACCTTATCCAAAGGGCTGTGCATAGCGCTGTCTTTGATCGGCATGGCGTTGGTGGCGGATGTGTCCGGAGGTTACGAACAAAGCCCTGACAATATGGTGGGAATCCTATTTGGCATATCGGCGGCAGTTCTCTATGCAGGCGTTGTATTAATCAATAAGTTTTTTAAAGGAATTACGGCTATGGAGTCCACTACCGCCCAGCTTGGAGTGGCGTCCGCCGTCCTGCTTCCTTATGTGCTTCTGACTGAAAATCTGTCAGCCGTTACAGTGGAACCGGGATCAGCGGCCATGCTGGCTGTGGTGGGCGTTGTACATACCGGATTTGCTTATCTGATTTATTTTTCCTCCGTCAGCGAATTAAAAGGCCAGACGGTTGCCCTTTTCAGCTATATAGATCCCATAACCGCTATTTTGCTGTCTGCTTTGGTTTTAGGGGAGAAGATGAATCTGCTCCAGGCAGCCGGGGCGGTGCTGATACTGGGCTCCACGCTGTTTGGTGAAGTGGCTGGAAACAGGAGACGGACGATACGGATGGAGCTGTGAAAAAACAAGTGGATCGGTTGTCTTTTTTTCTATTCCGGTATATACTTATCAATGAATGAAATTATCACAAATTACAGGAGTGTAATAATCATGAATAAAGTAAGAACGAGATACGCGCCAAGCCCTACCGGGAGAATGCATGTAGGGAATTTGAGAACTGCATTATATGCTTATTTGATTGCGAAACATGAAGGAGGGGATTTCCTTCTCCGTATTGAAGATACCGACCAGGAACGCTATGTGGAAGGCGCCACGGAAATCATTTACAGGACCCTGGAAAAGACGGGCCTGATTCATGACGAGGGGCCTGATAAAGACGGGGGCGTGGGCCCTTACGTCCAGAGCGAGCGCCAGGCGGCGGGAATATATCTGGAATATGCCAAAAAACTGATTGAAAAGGGGGAGGCTTACTATTGTTTCTGTACTCAGGAGCGCCTTGACACCCTGAAACAGACTGTGGAAGGACAGGAGATCATGACCTATGATAAACACTGCCTGCACTTGTCAAAAGAAGAGATTGAAGCAAACCTGGCTGCGGGAATGCCTTATGTAATCCGGCAGAACAATCCTACAGAAGGAACTACCACGTTCCATGACGAAATATATGGTGACATCACGGTCGACAATTCAGAACTGGATGATATGGTTCTGATTAAATCCGACGGATATCCCACATATAATTTCGCCAATGTTGTGGACGACCATCTGATGGGAATCACACATGTGGTGCGGGGAAATGAGTACCTTTCCTCATCACCGAAATACAACCGGCTGTATGATGCATTTGGATGGGAAGTGCCCGTTTATGTCCACTGTCCTCTCATCACCAATGAAGAGCATAAGAAACTGAGCAAGAGAAGCGGCCATTCTTCCTACGAAGACCTGATCGACCAGGGCTTTATCTCAGAGGCGGTAGTGAACTATGTTGCGCTTTTAGGATGGTCACCGGAGGATAACCGGGAGATCTTCTCCTTGGAAGAACTGATAAAGGCATTTAATTACAGGAATATGAGCAAATCACCTGCTGTATTCGATGTTACAAAGTTAAAATGGATGAACGGCGAGTACATGAAGTCCATGGAGTTTGACCGGTTCTTTGAGATGGCAGAACCTTATTTGAAAAAAGTGATCACAAAGGATCTGGATTTGAAGAAGATCGCGGCCATGGTGAAGACGAGAATCGAAGTGTTCCCCGATATCGAGGGGCATGTAGACTTCTTTGAAGCTCTCCCCGAGTATGATTGTTCCATGTATACCCATAAAAAGATGAAGACCAGCAAAGAGAGTTCATTGGAAGTCCTGACAGAGGTACTTCCTCTTCTGGAAGCCCAGGAGGACTACAGCAATGACGCCTTGTATGCCGTATTATCCAAGTATGTGGAGGAGAAGGGCTGCAAGACAGGATTTGTAATGTGGCCGGTCCGCACTGCAGTTTCGGGTAAACAGATGACTCCGGCGGGAGCTACGGAGATTATGGAAGTGCTGGGGAAAGAAGAGTCACTGGCCAGAATTAGAAAAGGAATTGAATTATTAAGTGCTTAATCAGGAAATGATACAGAATTCAGATATAAATAATCAAAAAAAAGACACTCAAAAAGCAAATAATCAAAAATCGACCCTGGATGCGCGCCAGATGCAGGCGGTAAGGCATTTCCAGGGTCCTTGCCTTATTATCGCCTCCCCGGGTTCGGGTAAAACAACGGTGATCACCCACAGGACCAGATATCTGATTGAAGAGTGCGGTGTGAACCCGTCCAACATCCTGGTGATCACATTTACGAAGGCGGCGGCCGGGGAGATGAAGGAACGGTTTAATCATCTGACACAGAATCAGGGGTATCCGGTGGGGTTCGGCACCTTTCATGCCATATTTTTCCGCATTTTAAAATATTCCTACCGCTACGATGCGTCCAGCATTGTCCGTGAGGAACAGAGAATCCGGTATATTAAAGAACTGATTGATAATGAGGACTTAGAGATCGAAGATGAGAATGAATTCATTTCAGCCATTCTTTCGGAGATCAGCGCTGTGAAAGGCGAGATGATAAAACTGGACTATTACTATTCAAAAAACTGTCCGGAGGAGGTTTTTAAACGGCTGTACGACGGATATGAGGCAAAGATGCGCCGCGCAAACCTGATCGATTTCGACGATATGATGGTGATGTGCTATGAGCTGTTTACGCAGAGAAAAGACATTTTACAGGCATGGCAGAAGAAATATCAGTACATACTAATCGATGAGTTCCAGGATATCAATAAGGTACAATATGAGATCGTTAAGATGCTGGCGGCGCCGGAGAACAACCTGTTCATTGTCGGTGATGACGACCAGTCCATTTACCGTTTCCGGGGAGCCCGGCCGGAGATCATGCTGGGATTTGAAAAGGACTATCCTGGCGCGAAAAAGATCATACTGAACATGAATTACAGATGCTGCAGGCCCATTGTAGAGGCCGCCGACCGCCTGATCCGGTGCAATAAAGTCCGTTTTCCAAAGGATATTGACATGATAAAGCAGACCGGAAAGCCTGTTGTGACCAAACGGTGGGAAACTCCTAAGGAGGAAACCCTTGGAATTGTGAAAGAGATCCAGGATTATCTGGCGGGGGGATACCGGATGACCGATATAGCGGTGCTGTTCCGCACCAGTTTGGAGCCCAGGCTTTTGATTGAAAAATGCATGGAATACAATATTCCCTTTAAAATGAAGGATTCTCTGCCCAATCTGTATAACCATTGGATTTCCCAGAACATATTAAATTATATAAAAATTGCCTCCGGCAGTCTGGAACGGGGCCGGGTGCTGCAGATTATCAACCGTCCCAACCGTTATATCAGCCGGGATTCCATGGAAACTCCGGTTGTATCGTGGGAAGAGATGAAGTCTTTCTATCAGGACAAAGGATGGATGGTGGAGCGGATCGAGCAGTTGGAGTACGACCTTAAAATGATAGGTAAGATGGCTCCCGCCGCGGCGGTCAACTACATCAGAAAAGCGGTGGGCTATGATGAGTATCTGAGGGATTATGCGCAGTTCAGACGGATGAAACCGGAAGAGCTTTTTGAAGTGGCGGATCAGCTCCAGGAAAGCGCTGGGGGATTTAAAACATTTGAACAGTGGGCGGAGCATATAAAAGAATATGGAGAACAGCTGGTTTTACAGGCACAGCAGAGAGAAGCTTCTGTGGACGGCATTACTCTTATGACAATGCACGCTTCTAAGGGGCTGGAATTTAAAGTTGTGTACATTCTGGATGCCAATGAGGGGATTACGCCGCACCAGAAGGCGGTTTTGGATGCGGACATAGAGGAAGAGCGGAGAATGTTCTATGTGGCAATGACCAGGGCAAAAGAGCGGCTCCATATTTACTATGTGAAGGAACGGTATGGCAAAAAGCAGGACGGCTCCAGATTTATTGAGGAATATACAAAACGGGAGGGATAGAAGATGGCAGGCTGCGTCCAGGTATATTGTGGAGATGGGAAAGGTAAGACAACCGCTTCCATTGGCCTCTGCGTCAGAGCGGCGGGGAGGGGAAAACAGGTGGTTATCGCCCGTTTTTTGAAAACGGACGATTCCGGGGAAGTTGGTATTTTGAAGCAGATTCCGGGAATCCGGGTTCTGCCCTGCGAAAAAACATTTGGCTTTTATTTTCAGATGACAGAGGAGGACAAAAGAGAGGCGGCTGACTACTACGGTGATCTGCTGGAAAAGGCATTTTCACTGGCTTACAACATGAAAGACGGGCTGTTGGTTTTAGACGAGATTATGGCGGCCTGCAATTATAAGCTGGTTTCCGAAGAACGGCTTCTTACCCTGTTAAAGGGGCGTCCGGAGGACCTGGAAGTGGTTCTGACCGGCCGGAATCCGTCGGAAGCGGTTATGGAAGCGGCTGATTATATATCTGAGATCCATAAGATAAAACATCCATTTGATGCTGGAGTGGCGGCGAGAGAAGGGATCGAATATTAGTATGAGATATTTTGCTTGCATTTTGTCTTATTGTCTGGTAGAGTGAACTTGAAAAAAGTGATATTACACTATAAAGAAAAGTGAGGTATTGAACATGGGAAGCAAGGAAATCATCCCGGAAGAACCACAGGAGGAGATGACCGTTACATTGACATTGGATGACGGCTCAGAAGTAGAATGTATTGTACTGACAATTTTTGAAGCCGGCAATAAAGATTATATCGCTCTTCTTCCTACCGAAGGCGCTGAATCAGAAGAAGGAGAGGTTTATCTCTACCGCTATTCTGAGAATGAAGAAGGCGAACCTGAATTAGAGAATATCGAGGATGACGACGAGTATGAGATCGTTGCGGACGCCTTTGATGAACTGCTGGACGAGCAGGAATATGATGAATTGGTGGAAGGCGAAGAAGAATAAATTCTGATTCGGCCATACACAGACGGGAACCATCCCGGATAGCGGTGCGGATGAAAGATGAGCAGACAAAGGTCTGCCTGCCTTTCGCCTGCGCCGTTTTTCAATAGTTCCCGGCGTGTCCCTGCCAAGGAAATAAGATTTCCGGCATTCCTTTCATGTAAATGAGGTTAAGTATGGATGATAAATTTATCAGAGAAATCCGAATAAGAAAAGATGAAATAGCAGAAGATTCTTATCTTCAGGAGATTCCGGCTGTTCGGTCCATGGATGTCCTGCGTTTTCAGAAACCGGTAACTTTTTTTGTGGGAGAGAATGGCAGCGGCAAATCAACCCTGTTGGAAGGAATTGCAGTTGCATATGGGTTTAATCCGGAAGGAGGAACCAGAAATTTCAATTTCAGCACAAACGATACCCACTCCGAACTGGGCAGGTCCCTATTTGTGCTGAAAGGGATTAAGAGACCGTGGGATGAGTTCTTTTTGAGGGCTGAAAGTTTTTATAATGTTGCCACGCAGATTGATGAATATGAAAGAGAGCGGAGCGGTTATTTAAAATATTACGGAGGAAAGTCCCTGCATCAGCAGTCCCACGGGGAAAGTTTTCTTTCGCTGGTTCAGAACCGGTTCTCTGCAAACGGGCTGTATATTTTGGACGAGCCGGAAGCCGCCCTGTCCCCTCAGCGCCAGCTCACCCTGCTGCTCCTGATTCATGAACTGGTGAAAAAAGGCTCCCAGTTTATTATTGCCACTCATTCGCCTATTTTGTTAGGAATACCGGATGCGCAGATATTTTCCCTGGACAATGACATGTTTCGTGAAATTCAGTATGAAGAAGCGGAATGTTATCAGGTCATGAAGATATTTATCAATGAAAAAGAAGGTTTTTTAAAACAGCTTTTACAAGAAGAATGACAAAGGCATTGCTGCTAGTTGGGGCAAAACACTGCCTGACGAACAACTTCTTGAAAATTATACGGGATTATGATATGGTAGATTCATATTAAATTCATTATGAAAATAAAAAGGGGATCATAGTTAAAGATGGAGATGCTGAAAATCCAGAAAAAGGGGAAGGCACAGATAAAATCACAGAACCGGGTGCGGGTATTCAGGGAGATTTTAAAAAGGAATGGGATTTCCAGAAGCCAGTTGGAAAAACTTCTGTCTCTGTCGGCGCCTTCGGTTACCAGAGTGGTGGAGGATCTGATAAAAGCGGGGCTGATCTGTGAGGAGGGAACGGAACAGACATTTGTGGGCCGCCGCCCTATCCTTTTAAATGTGAATAAGAATGCCTATTACAGCATTGGGATCAATATGAGCAGAACTAAGCTCTACATCTGCATCACCAATTTGGGGGATGAGACGATCTATGCGGATAAGACGGAGATCAGCGGGCTGAAAAACGGCGCCGAACTTCTGGCGGTTATGGACGAATGTGTGGATAAGGCGATGAAAACGGCAGGGATTGGAGAAAGTCAGGTTCTGGCCGTGGGTGTGGCCTCCCGTGGAACGGTGGACAGGGAACAGGGGTCTTTAATGCGGTATGTCCAGGACCAGGAGGAGATCCGGGTTAAAGAACACTTAAAACAGAGGTTTGACTGCCACATTCTGGTGGAGAACAACGTCGCTGTGGACCTGAAACATGAATATATGGAACGGATGGAGCTGAATCACGACCTGGTTTACATCTATGTGGACGAAGGCGTGGGCGGCAGCATCATCTGCAATGGTGAAGTGGCCAGCGGAGAACACAATATGGCCAGTAAATTCGCCCACATGCTGGTGGTTCCGGGAGGAGCTCTGTGCAACTGCGGAAAGCGGGGGCATCTGGAAGGATATGTTTCCAAGCTGGCAATTGAAGCGGAATACAAACTGGTAAAGGAATTGGATCATACGGTTTCACTGGAGGAAATCTGCAAAAAGGCCAATGAAGGAGAAGAGGATGCAAGGCAGATCCTTGACCAGGCGCTGGATAAGCTGGCGATTGCAGTGACCCAGCTTTTGTTGATCCTGAATCCGGGAACGATTGTGGTCTATGGGGATATTTTCGAATTTTATGACGGCGTGATTGAAAAGCTGAAAGATAAGGTGGGACGTCTTGTATTTTCCCGCCAGATTGCCGATATCAACTGGGTAATCCGGGATAAATCCAAAGTCAGGATTGAAAACAGCGTGGCCCGCCTGGCGGTGGAAAGCGCGCTGGCCACAAGCGCGGTGTAGCCGGTGCGGAAAATATTTTGGATCAATAGGGTGGATTGTATGTATCTATAATTTCAATATGAAAATAAAAAGCGGCTGATCCAATCTCAAACGATTGGGTGAATCGCATTTGACAGCGGTACTTTTTTCTACTACATTGATAGTGAGGGAGTGCCGCTTTCCTATGCAGGGAGCAGGGGCCCTGCATTAACGGATGATGGAGGTCATTGTGTGGAGATTACTTTAATTCAGTGTATTTTAATCGGCATTTGGTCAGGAGTGTGTTTTACAGGCATGTTGTTTGGAACATTCACAAACAGATGCCTGGTTTTGTCAGCCGGGGTGGGAGTGATTCTGGGGGATCTGCCCACCGCTCTGGCAATGGGAGCGGTGGGGGAACTGGCGTTTCTGGGATTTGGCGTATCCCAGGGAGGTTCGGTTCCGCCAAACCCATTAGGACCCGGCATCATAGGGACAATTATCGCTGTGACGATGAAAGGCCAGGGGATTGACCCGGGTTCCGCTCTGGCGCTGTCCTTTCCTTTTGCAGTGGCAATCCAATTTCTGATAACGGCCATTTATACGGTTTCAACAACTTTGACGGCAGGAATTGGGAAGGCGTTAAAGAACGGGAATTTCGTAAAATTCCGGCTGTTGGCAAATGTGACCCTGATCATTTTCCTGATTTCCGGATTCTGCATCGGTTTTGCAGGGGCCTACAGCGCCAAAGGGCTTCAAAACCTGATCGGTCTGATACCCGGATGGCTCAGCACCGGTCTGGGAGTGGCAGGAAACATGCTTCCGGCCATAGGATTTGCCATGATACTGAGCGTGATGGTTAAAAAGAAATATATCCCCTATGTTTTGATCGGTTATCTGGCGGCGGCATACCTGAAACTGACTGTTATCGGCATAGCTATATTGGGTACTGCGATTGCGCTGCTGGAATATTTCAGAAGAGAAGCGGCGGATGGGGAAAGGCGCCAAGAAAGAGACGAAACTTTACAAGGCGGCCGGGCCGATGTGGAAAATGAAGGGATCAGGGGCGCACATGCCCGCAGCCTGTCAAAAATACTCACGGTAAGGGATTACCGTAAAACCGCCCTGCGCGCATACTTTCTGCAAAGCGCTTTTAACTATGGAAACTATGAGGGAACCGGCTATGCCTATATCATGTATCCGGCTCTGCGCAAACTCTATCAAGAGGATGAACAATTGAAGGAAGCCTTACAGGACAATATGGAGTTCTTTTGTACCAATCCGAATTTCACGCCGATTATCACCAGCCTTCATTTGGTGATGCTGGAAAATGGGACTCCCCCGGAGGAGATCAAGAGCATTAAACGGGCCCTCATGGGGCCGTTAGCCGGAATCGGGGATTCCCTGGTTCAATTCTGTTTGGCTCCGCTGTTT
This sequence comes from Clostridium sp. MCC353, assembly GCF_018785315.1. Lineage (GTDB taxonomy): Bacteria > Bacillota > Clostridia > Lachnospirales > Lachnospiraceae > CHH4-2. The sequence continues at coordinate 16,812 of NZ_WQPN01000022.1, forward strand.
TCCACCATAGGAGCGTCTTTGGCCCGGGATGGGATGATATTGGGGCCGGTTTTCTTTTTGCTGGCACAGAACTGCTGCCTTGTCAGCCTGAAGCTGCTTAGCGGATCCTGGGGGTACAGGCTGGGAACCAGCATCGTGGAAAGCCTTCACAGCAAAATGGAGCAGGTATCGGATGTGGCCGGAATGATCGGCGTTACGGTAATTGCGGGCCTTACGGTTAATTTTGTGAAAATCACCACACCGCTGGCCTATACAGCATCCCTTTCCGGCGGAGAGGTGAGCAGCGTATATATCCAGAACATGCTGGACGCGGTGGCACCCAATCTGCTGCCGGTGCTCTATACGGGATTGATTTTTTACCTGATTAAGGTGAGAAAATGGAATGTATACAGGCTGGTGGGCCTTACGGTTGCGGCTGGAATTGCATTGTCCGCATTGGGGATTATCGGATAGAGCTGGTTATGGTTTTTGTAGAAAAACAGCCGGATTAATGATAATATAGAAAAGAATCTGAGTAACAGTTCAGGACGGCGGGAAAATTGGCGGAGAAAGGCGCGTCAAGCTCGCTTGTAAGCACCTTTCTCCGCCAATTTTCACATCGGATGAACATCCGATGCTTCTTGACCGGCTTTTTCGGTCAAGAAGATGAGCCGTTCTGAACAGTTACAAATCTGAAAACATCGGATCATAGAAATATGAAAAGATCATAGAAACATGAAAATACTTGTGAGGTACTTATATGTATACGGAAAAAGAACTGGCGGCAGTGGCTAAAAGGGAAAACAATAATAAAAGGAAATATTTGGTTGTCAACAGATATCAAGCCAAACACATACCTGTCAGCCCGTCGAAATCCCTGGAGATGTTTGGCGCTTTGGCAGATCAGTTAAAGGGGAAATATGACGGTGAGAACCTGTTATTGGTGGGATTCGCAGAAACGGCAACCGCTATTGGCGCGGCTCTGGCGGTCGAACTCAACACCTGCTATATGCAGACTACCAGGGAAAATATAGACGGAGTTGAATACCTCTATTTCCTGGAAGAACACAGCCATTCCACAGACCAGAAAATAGTGAAGACGGATCTGGACAGGATTATAGATGAAATTGACAGGATCATATTTGTTGAGGATGAGGTCACCACCGGCAATACAATTTTGAATATCATTAAAATTATAGAAAAGACATATTCAAAGAAACTGCGGTTTTCCATAGCGTCCCTGTTAAACGGTATGGATCAGGACGCCGCGAAGTTATATGAAGACAGAGATATCCCCATGCATTATCTCGTGAAGACGTCCCATGACGGATATACCCGGATTGCAGACGGATTTAAGGGAGACGGAACCTATTGGGGGCCTGACGGACAGGACAGAGGGCTGAAGGTGGAAGAAACCGCCGTATCCGGCTGTGTCAACGCGAGACGCCTGACAGACGGAACCGTTTACCTAAGCGCATGTGAACATTTATACAGGGAACTGGAAACCAGGCTGAACATTGGAACCGATCAGGACATTTTGGTTTTGGGAACAGAGGAATTCATGTATCCGGCAATCTTTACAGCGAAAAAGCTGGAAGAAAAGGGAAACAGGGTAAAAACCCATTCCACAACAAGGAGCCCCATCGCGGTGAGCTCGGAAGAGGAGTATCCTCTCCATACAAGATATGAGCTGGCAAGCCTTTATGACAGCCAAAGGAGGACGTTCCTGTATGATATAGGGACGTATGACCATGTAATCATTCTTACCGATTCTGTAAATGAGGGATCTCAGGGAATTAATACGCTGGTGAATGCCATTTATTCATGCGGCAGTCATAAGATCAGTTTAGTCAGGTGGTGTTGAAATGAGAACTTCTTATCATAAAGACGATGTGATTTTCCTGCTGAAGGACATAACCGGGGTGGTGGAACCCCAATCCACGGAAGAACGGGAAAAGCAGATTCAGGCGGGAAGGCATTATTGTGAGATGCTGCCCATTGAATATGTGCCCAGTGAAAAATACATGGAGGCTTATCAGGAAGCCCTGAAAAACTATGCAGGTTCCACTGCTGAAGCGGTTGGGGTTCTGGCAGATAAGATCATTGGGAAAAAGGGAAGGAACGTTGTTTTAGTTTCCCTGGCCCGGGCTGGAACGCCCATAGGCATATTATTGAAACACTATATCCGAATGAAATATGAGATCGATGTGCCCCATTATTCCATATCCATCATCCGGGGCCGGGGCATTGACGACAATGCGGTGAAATTTCTTATCCGGCATCACAATCCGGCGGATATCCTGTTTGTGGACGGATGGATCGGAAAAGGCGCCATACTAAATGAGCTGGAGAAAGACATCGCGGCCTATGACGGGATTTCCCCGGAGCTGGCTGTGGTAGCGGACCCCGCTAACGTGACGGAACTGTGCGGAACCCATGATGATATCCTGATTCCCAGCTCCTGTCTCAACAGCACGGTTTCCGGGCTGGTCAGCAGGACATTTTTAAGAGACGATGTGATTGGAAAAGATGATTTTCATGGAGCTGTTTATTATGGTGAATTAAAGGATTCCGATTTATCATACGGTTTCATTGAATCCATCGAAAAGGAGTTTCGGATGAACTCCTCAAAGAAAGAGATAAAAAAAGAAGGCCTCGGCATTGACGAAGTCAGAAAGCTGGCGGAAACTTATGACATCCGGGACATAAACCTGATAAAACCGGGAATCGGTGAAACGACCAGGGTGCTGCTGCGCAGAGTTCCGTGGAAAGTTCTCATTAACAGTGAGTGCAGAGATGATATTTCCTTAACTCATATTATAAGGCTTGCAGAAGAAAAAGGCGTCAGTATTGAATACTGTCCGCTGGTTCATTATAAGGCCTGCGGATTGATAAAAAAATTGACGGACGTTTAAGGGTGGAGAAGAGATGATACGTGTCTGGTTTAACCATTGGTTCAGCACCTCCTATCGGTTGATTGAACTGATGAAAGAAGATGAAAAAGAAGAGGTGTATGTGATTGGCAGCAACCGGAAGGTGAACGCCGTCATCCAAAAAGTGTGCGACGAGTGGTATGAAGAGCCCTGTTTAGATGGGGAAGACTATATAAACTACTGCGTGGACTTCTGCCGGGAACATCAGGTACAGGTATTTGTACCGAGAAGAAAGATGGTGGATATAAGCCGGCACATGGACCGTTTTTTGCGGATGGGGGTCAGGGTCCTGGTTGATGATTACGAAAAAATCGCTCTTCTCAACGACAAAGCGGCGGCTTATCAAATGTTTAAAGAATGCAAAGGCATCCATGTCCCTGACTACGCCCTGGTGCGTGATGTGGATTCTTTAGAGACAGCTTATGCCTCTTTAAAAGAGAGGCACAACGATCTTTGCATTAAATTTGTGGAAGATGAAGGCGGAATGAGTTTTAGGAGATTGAAAGATCATGTGGACGAATACCAGTCTTTATGCACCTATCCGGGAAACGGAATCGCCTATGAGGATCTGATCCGCATCCTAAAACCCCGCGGCACTTTCAAAGACATGATGATAATGCCCTATCTGCCGGGGGATGAAATCAGTGTGGACTGCCTCAATACCAAGAGCGGATTGATTGCAGTACCCCGCGTAAAGGGGGCCTCGAGGGACGAAAGGGTGGTATTTGATGAAGAAATCCATAACATGTGTGAAATCATCCTGAAAAAAGTCCCTCTGCAGTACCCCTGCAACATTCAGTTCAAATTAAAAGGCCAAATCCCCTATTTGCTGGAGATCAACACCCGCATGTCAGGCGGCCTCCAGATGAGCTGCCTCTCAGCCGGAGTCAATATACCGAATATTGCGCTGAACAAAGTGTTAGGGAGGGAGATTTCATGGGATGTGTGCCGTGAGGAACATATTGTTTCTTATATAGAAATGCCAGTGATTATTAAATAAAAGTTAATCCTGTTTACATCAACCCTGAAGGGATTTTCGAAAATGGCCTCACCCTTTACATTAAAGGGTGAGGCCATTTTCGAAAATCCCTTCAGGCTTTAATGCAAACAGGGTTGATATAAGAAAAGTTTATTCCGCCACCCCATAAGCCTCGGCCAGCATGAGAATCTTCAGCGCCCAGTTGGAATGGGTCTTATATTCGTTCATCCTCTCTTTTGCAACGCTCCCGGAAACCAGGGAGTGGGAATTGGCACTCCAGTCGAGGATGGATCTGGCGTCGTCCAGGTCTTTTTGGGAAACTTTATAAGCGTTGTTCACAAGTTCAATCTGATTGGGATGAATCACCGTTTTTCCCACAAATCCGCATAATTTATCTTCTTCCAGTTCATTTTTCAAACCTGTATCCCAATTACTTCCGGCATAATATTCCCAAACAGGGCCTGATATGACATAATCCATTCCAAATACGGTCACAATGTCGGACAGGATATTGGAAATGGCCCTTATGCTGTGGATAGACTGACTGCTTGACCGCCTGAAGCCGAATGCGTGGCTTAAATCATTTCCGCCCACCCGGATATTTAAGACCAGTTCTTCGACGGCATCCAGTTTATCTTTCAGCGAGCAGAGAATATCCGCCCGGCTTTTCAGGCTGATGATCGTCGGGCTTTCGAAAATGGGCATCATATAAAAAATTCTGTCAGAATTATGGTTGATGGATACCATAACCTTAATATAATCGTCAGCATTTTCCAATGAAAACTTTGGTATAATAAAACCTGTAATCAATTTCTTTGCTGCATCAAACCGATCCAGCAAATTGGTGATCTGTTCCGGCTCCCGGACCCTTATAAAGATTTTGGGCATAAAAAAAGAACTGCTCATTTGGGATTCATAGAGTGTTTGAATGGTTTGGACTAATTTGTCTTCCGCTTCTTCTACACAGTCATCTTTTATGGTATCTTCCAGACATAAGGAAAGGGAGAAATGTTTTCCGAATTTTTCATTTGTTAAGGAATTAATTATGGTGTCGCTATTTGCAGGACAATATAAGAGAGCTCCCACGCTGTAATAGAGAATTGAATTTTTCATATGCTGAACTCCTTTTTGACATATTTCCCTTTATTGTAGCATTATAAGACACAAATAGATAGTGGTTTTTATGAAGATATGGTAAGATATACTTGTGACTGGATTTTTAAGTTCAGCCAATAATTCCGCTTACAGGGTGAAGGCTTATGAATGAAGAAAATTATAAAGTAAGGCATAATGTGATGAACATTACATCTTTAAGTGCATTTACAAACATCATCGGGGGATTAAACGGGAACTGTAAAGATGTATATTTTGTCAGGGCGCTGGGGGTTAACGGCGCTTATCTGAAAGAGATAGAGAATATGGACAGGCTGTTGTCGGAACGGATGTTTTCCGGTTTCAGCAGATATAACAGGATTGAAGCCCTGCCGCCATTGGATTCACAGACAGATATTGAATATTATTCCAACTGCTATGCAGAGTGGAACAGAAACGGCAGGAAAACCATGGCCGTTAAGTCCACGATGGACAATGAAATGTTAAAAGAGATTGCAGGCAGTGCCTGTGACACCCTCTGCCGCTTGTTCAGAAGCAGATTCCCCAATGTGACCGATACCATTGAGAAGAATTTGGTGGTTAAACTATTATTCTGGTATGACCGGGTCTGCGGTGATCTGATCCGCGGATGGAACCCGCGGATGTCCGTCAAACTGGCAGTCAAAGATATTGTGAAAAAGCAGGAATATTTATTTTGCTATTTCCTCACGCTGACCGGAATTGATGTCCTTTTGCTGCAGGGCAGCGGGGATATAAACAGCCAGTTGGAAGAATTGTGCCTGTCCGGGAAATTTATTCTGGGATCCTATGAACATGTGGCAACAGAGCCGTTTCATGCGGAAAAATACAAAAAAACCGAAAGAGAACCCTATAAAAAAGAACCCTATAAAAAGGCAAAACCCGAAGACCAGGAAAAGACAAAACCGGAAGTCCTGGAGATTCCGCCTAAACAGCGCGGCAAAATCGATTTGAGCCGTGTGGAAAGGCCCTCCCAGCCCGGCAGGAATGTGAGGAGAGAGAAGGAATTTGAAGAACTGGCTCTTCTGGCATCCTCGGTGGTGATGATAGCCATTCATGACAACAAGGGAGGAATCATAGGAACCGGTTCCGGCATTATGGTGGGCAGGCAGGGATACATACTGACCAATAACCATGTGGCCAGCGGCGGCAGATTTTACTCTGTGAGAATTGAAGACGATGAGCAGATCTATAAAACGGACGAGGTCATTAAATATAATTCGGTGCTGGATTTGGCCGTCATACGGATTGACCGCCAATTAAAGCCCATACCTGTATATAAGGGAAGGGAAAAACTGGTCAGAGGCCAGAAGGTGGTTGCCATCGGCAGTCCCCTGGGTCTGTTTAATTCCGTTTCCAATGGAATCATTTCAGGATTCAGAACCATTGACAATGTGGACATGATCCAGTTTACGGCCCCCATTTCCCACGGAAGTTCGGGAGGCGCGGTGCTCAATATGTATGGAGATGTGATCGGAATCAGTACAGCCGGCATAGACAGCGGCCAGAATATCAATTTGGCAGTGGGATATGAAAGCATTCATAATTTTATACGGGGATTTGAATAGGGAAAGGGATATTCCCATCAGGAAGGAAGGTGCTCATGTCAAAGGGCAGTTCTAGTATTAAAATTTCATTTAATTCACCGGTTATTCTGGGATTTACAGCGGTCTGTTTTGCCGCCCTGATTCTCAACTGGTTCACGGGAGGGATTGCCAACCGGATGTTTTTCAGCGTTTACCATTCGTCGATGCTGAGCCCGTTTACCTATATCAGGTTTATCGGCCATGTGTTCGGCCATGCGGGATGGGAGCATTTGATCGGCAATGCCATGTTGATTCTGGTGGTAGGGCCTTTGCTGGAAGAAAAATATGGTTCGTCCAACATCCTGTTCGTCATACTGGCCACCGCATTGGTGACGGGGATTACAAATTTTGTCTTTTTCCCTCATGTGCAGCTTTTGGGGGCCAGCGGAGTTGTTTTCGCGTTCATACTGCTGTCTTCATTTACCGGCATCAAAGAGGGAACCATACCTCTTACCCTGGTACTGGTTGCGGTTCTTTATATAGGCCAGCAGGTGCTGGATGGAATATTGATCCGGGATAATGTTTCAAATCTGACGCATATTCTGGGCGGCCTTGTGGGTGCGGTGCTTGGATATGTGATGAACAAGAACAAAATGAATCGATATTGAAGGTGAAGATGATAAATGATGTTTGAACACAGAAAAATTCAAAAACTGGATGATTATTTTACCGATTTGAATGCGCGGAGAGAACAGGGCGTCTATTTTTACCGCATAAACGCTTATAATGACGCCATTAAAACATTTATTCAAAATTACTACGAGGCCGCCAGGCTGTCCGGAGTTGTAATAGAAGGAAAAATCCCCAATCCGGATGAGAAAAATCTTTCGTATTATTCGGAGATTATGGGAATGGATTTCCAGATGAGCGTCGGTTTCATAGGCGCAAGCCTGAAGAAATGGCTGCCCCGGCTGAATGAGTACCAGAGAACGACCGTGGCCGCATCCATTTATGATACCCTGGAAACCATGCGCAGGGAAGGGAAAAATGATAATATGCTCAAAAACGCGTATATCAAATTCATGTGCTGGATGTATTACAAATTTGAGCGTATTTTAAGCCGTCTGGGCCAGGACAAGATTCCAAAGATCCTGTATGAGGGCGACATCAGTAATTATGAACTGAAGCTCATAACGATTTTATCGGGGGCAGGCTGTGATGTGCTGCTTTTGCAGTATCATGGCGACGGCTCCTATTTGAAGCTGGACCCTGAATCTAAACTTTCCGATTCATTAGTTCTGCCGGATATGACGTCCTTCCCAAAAGAATTCAACATTGGCTGGCTCCGCCAGGAAATGGAAAAGAGGATCAAAACAGAGCGGCTTTACGGAACAAAGCCCCAGGTTTTAAACTGCACCAATGCCTGGATCACAGGAAAAGGGTTTCAGGATATAACGGCGGTCATTCTCACCAGAGGACAGGATTCCCGTTTTTTCTACAACTGCTACTGCAGGATCAACGGTGTTGAAGATAAACTGACCTATCTGAACGAACTGTATCAGATGCGGCTGGAAATTAAAAACAGCAAACGGAATGTGGTAGTTGTGGAAAATGAAATTCCTCAGCCTACTATGGATGAAATTGCATCAATTGTACGAAAAACTTATAAGAATATCGAACAAATGTTGATCGATTTATCAAATAATATTAAATATTACAAAAATATAGAGCTGGAACGGTTGCTTAAAAAAGCGTTTATTGATATAATACTAGAGAAGTCTGAGGCTGAAAATATGATGCTGAATAAGCTGGTGAACAAGGCGGTTTACCTGCTTTGCTGGCTCAGACGGTACCAGTCGGAACTCTTTCCGGACTGGAAGATGCCGGATATCAGCTGCTTTATCTATTTAGGCGGATGCAGGGATGATAACGAAGCCATGTTCCTGAAACTCTTGTCAAAACTTCCAACAGATGTTTTGATCCTGAATCCCAATCTCAACACGAAGTGCTGCCTGAATGACGAGAAGCTGTACGAAATTAATTATTCCGATTCACTGGCAGTGGACAGGTTTCCGATGGAGAATTCAGACATCCGCATGGGTACGGCGGCCTATTACGCGGAAAGGGAACTGGATACGCTGATGTACGGGGATTCGGGAATGTACCGCAATCAGCAGTATACCCGTGCCATGTCTGTGACCTTACAGACTATGTATGAAGAAATCGCAATTTTATGGAAACAGGAATTAAAATACCGGCCTAATTTCAGTGTGGTTGACGGAATTGTCAGTCTTCCGGTCATTTTTTCAAAAATTTCCGGCGTGAAAGACGGGAATTTAGCCCAGTATTGGGCGGGGATAAAAGCTTTAAAAACAGAGGACGTTTTTGTCGTCAAAAAGGTCCCCTTTATCAGTCCCACAGATCCCAATCCGGTCAAGCCTTATGTGACGGAGTTTTATAAAAACGGAAGGCTGCAAAAGAACAGGATAAAGTCCCACAAAAGTTACCAGTACGGTTATCTCCGCGAGAATATCCAAGATTATATCCTGGATAAACTGCAGCTTTTGATCGACCAGAAAGTGATTAAAGGCACTTTTGAAAACGGAACGGAGTATACGGTTATTTCCACCGTGCTCAATCTGAACAAAGACATTTTGCGGCTGATACAGAAATTTGATTTTACCAAGAAGAATCCTAAGCTCATCTATATTAATTGTACGGAGCGGGTGATATCCTTGGAGGACAGCATCATGGTTATGTTTCTGAATTTAATAGGATTTGACCTGGTTTTTTATGTTCCCACGGGATACCAGAGCGTTGAAAATTTCTTTAATAAGAGGGTTATGGAAGAGCATCAGATTGGGGACTATGTTTATGATTTACAGGTGCCGGACTTAGATGCGGTTCCAACGAATACGCACCTTTCATGGCGTGAAAAAATATTTAAGAGAGGTAATTGAATATGGGATTAGATTTTAGCAAGTCATCGACACAGCAGCCTCCAGTGGTGGAGCAGAAGAATGAAATTGAAGTGGTGGAGCAGTATGATATCAGCGCGGACAGGCAGCAGATGAACGCGGCTCTGGTCAATTCACCGGAAGTGGATGCGTTAGTCAGCACCATTGAGATCGATAATCTGGAGACGATCGTATCCTTTGGCGCGGAGGCGGCAGAGGAGATATCCAAGGCTTCCGACGTGGTGCTCAACAGCATGAACATGTCTCAGCTTGACAATTCCAGCCAGATGCTGAATACCTTGGCAAAGATCATGTCCAAGTTTGATATTGAAGAGATCAAAGACAATCCGGGACTGTTTGGAAAGCTGTTCGGAAACCTCAGAAAACAGCTGGACAAGATTCTCGACAAATACCATACCATGGGCGAGGAAGTGGATAAAATTTACGTCCAGTTAAAGCAGTATGAAGCGGAAATCAAACAGTCCAACAGGAAATTAAACCAGATTTTTGAAGCAAATGTTAACTACTACCACGAGCTGGTGAAATACATATTGGCCGGTGAGCAGGGATGCCGGGAGATTGAAGCCTATATCGCCCAGCGGCAGAGTGATATGGAGGCCACCGGCGATAACTCCATCCAGTTTGAGATCCAGAGCCTGCAGCAGTGCCTCATGATGCTGGAGCAGAGAACCCAGGATTTGAGAACGGCGGAAAACGTAGCCATGCAGTCCATACCGATGATCAAGACCATGGAATTCAGCAATATGAATTTAGTCAGAAAGATCAATTCTGCGTTCATCATAACCCTGCCTGTATTTAAACAGGCCCTTGCCCAGGCTATTATGCTCAAGAGGCAGAAAATCCAGGCGGAAGCCATGTCCGCACTGGATGAGAAAACCAATGAGATGCTGATCAAGAATGCGAGAAATACCGCGGAACAGTCGAAACTGACTGCCAGACTGGCGTCGGGAAGTTCCATTAAGATTGAGACATTGGAAACAACTTGGAGAACAATTGTGAATGGTATTGACGAGACGAAGCAGATCCAGGAGAACGCCAGAAGGCAGCGTTTGGAAGATCAGGCCAGACTGGAAAATATCAAGACAGAGTTTAACAAGATGTATCACATGCCAAATAAAAAATAATATACCAGGAGGAAAAAGTTATGCCAATTAATTTGTCAAAAGGTCAAAAAGTAGATTTAACAAAAGGAAATCCAGGTTTGAAAAATCTTATGGTAGGCTTAGGCTGGGATGTCAATGCGTTTGATTCCGGATTCGACTTTGACTTGGATGCAGCGGCATTTTTGCTGGGTGAAAACGGCAAATGCCCAACTGAGAAAGAGTTTGTCTTTTATGGAAATCTTGCCCATCCAAGCGGTTCCGTGAAACATATGGGCGATAACTTAACCGGAGAAGGCGATGGAGACGATGAGCAGATTCAGGTGGATTTGAGCAAAATACCTGCCAATATCTCCAAAGTAGCATTTACCGTAACCATTTATGATCCTGAAGCCAGAAGACAGAATTTCGGACAGGTTTCCAATGCGTTTATCAGAATTGTGGATGAATCAAACGGCCAGGAATTGATCCGTTACGATTTGGGAGAGGACTTCTCCATAGAAACAGCGGTAGTTGTAGGCGAGCTGTACAGAAATAACGGCGAGTGGAAGTTCAATGCCATCGGCAGCGGCTTCCAGGGCGGACTGGCTGCATTGTGCGGCCATTATGGAATTGATGTTGCATAGGAGGATGACATGCCGATTAATTTACAAAAAGGACAGAAAGTAAGTTTGACAAAAGGAAATCCGGGCCTGACCAAAGTTGTGGTGGGCTTAGGATGGGATATCAACCAGTTCGACACCGGCGGGGATTTTGATCTCGATACGGCTGCATTTTTACTGGCTGACAGCGGAAAGGTGACAAGGCCGGAAGATTTCGTATTTTACGGCAATTTGCAGCATCCGTCAGGCGGTGTTTTACATATGGGCGATAACTTAACCGGCGCGGGAGACGGGGATGACGAGCAGATCAAGATTAATCTTTCCTTGGTTCCGGCCAATGTTTCCAAAATCGCGTTTACGGTAACCATCTATGACGCGGAACAAAGACGCCAGAATTTCGGCCAGGTGAATAATGCGTTCATCAGGATCTATAACGAAGAAACCGGGGAAGAACTTTTGAGATATGATTTAGGCGAAGATTTTTCCATAGAGACAGCCGCGGTATTTGGGGAATTGTATAAAAACGGAAGCGAATGGAAATTTAATGCCATTGGAAGCGGTTATCAGGGCGGCTTGGCGGCTCTTTGCGCTAATTACGGTGTTGATACAGAATAGGAGATAATTATGGCGATCAGCTTACAAAAGGGGCAGAAAGTGAATCTGCAGAAACGGTCTTCTGCAGGCTTAGGCGAAATACTTGTTAATTTGAACTGGAATTCCAAACCGGTGAAAAAGGGGTTATTTTCGGGGTTATTGGGAGGCGGCCAGGGGATCGACCTGGATCTGGGCTGTTTGTTTGAATTAAAAGACGGAAGAAAAGGGACGGTCCAGGCGCTGGGCAATGCGTTCGGTTCCTTAAACCAGCCGCCTTACATCGCGCTGGATGGTGATGACAGGACCGGAGCGGCAGCGGCAGGAGAAAATCTCCGGATTAACGGAAATCAGATTTCCAATATCAAGAGGGTCCTGGTTTATACGTTTATCTATGAAGGCGTGGCCAATTGGCAGCAGGCTGACGCGGCGGTTACAATTAAGTATCCGGGAGCGGAAGATATTTTTGTGAAGATGGACGATTATAACTCTTCACATAAGATGTGCGGCCTGGCGCTCTTTGAGAATGTGAATGACGAGACATTCAGCGTGGAGAAAATCGTTCAGTTCTATCCTGGACATGAGGCCCTTGATCAGGCGTTTCACTGGGGGCTCAGATGGAAAGCCGGACGTAAATAGGAGGAAAATAAAATGTCAATTAGTTTACAAAAAGGACAAAAAGTCAGTTTGTCAAAAGATAATGCGGGACTTTCCAAGGTGATCATCGGGTTAGGCTGGGATGAGGTACAGCAGTCCAGAGGAGGGCTTTTCGCGCCAAAACCGCAGCCCATTGACTGTGACGCGTCCGCCATCCTGTTAAAAAATGGCAAGTTTACGGATAAAGCGGATGTGGTTTATTTTGGTAATTTAAGGCATAAATCGGGAACCGTCCAGCATATGGGAGATAATCTTACAGGTGCGGGCGATGGGGATGACGAGCAGATCATTGTTGATTTAGCCAGCGTTCCGGGAGAATATGACAGAATCGTAATCGTCGTAAATATCTATCAGGCGGTTAAGAGAAAACAGCATTTTGGATTGATCCAGAATGCGTTTATCCGGTTAGTGGATGCCAGAACCAATTCGGAGATGTGCAAATATAATTTAACGGATAATTATTCAGGTATGACAGCCATGATTTTTGGTGAAGTGTACAGACACGGCAATGAATGGAAGTTTAACGCCATCGGACAGGGCACCAATGATCCTGGAATCGGCGAGCTTGCCAGCAGATATCTTTAAATAATACTAGTTAGAGCAAAAGGAGAAACTGCCTTTATGACAAGTTTCTTCTTTTGTTCCATATGCGTTCAGGAGGAACAACATGAAGTTTAATGGGCTTACCGATAAAGAAGTCGAATTATCGCGCCAAAAATACGGGTCAAATGCAATACCGGATTCAGAACCAACCACATTTTGGGAGGAATTTAAAGAGACATTCAGCGATCCCATGATCAAAATACTTTTAGCCATCGCGGCGCTCATGATCGGGATGTTTTTTTTCGGCTATGCGGAGATTTATGAGCCGGTAGGAACGATCGTAGCCGTACTGATTGTAGCGTTTGTTTCAGCTAAAACAGGCGTCGCAAGTGATACGAAATACAGGGAACTGAAAGACAATACAAAAAAAGACCAGTGCAAAGTCCATAGGAACGGCATGATAACCGTTATCAATGTGGACGATGTGGTGGTAGGAGATAAAATCCTTCTGCAGTCGGGAGATAAAATTCCGGCCGACGGCGTATTGCTGGCGGGCAGTCTGAATGTGAATAACTCCGCCCTCAACGGAGAAGCGGAGGAATGCAAAAAGACGGCGGCAACGGAAGATTTTGTGCTGGCCGACGAGATTACAGGGGACACGTTTGTAGACAAACATTCCCTGTTCCGCGGGGCCGTTGTATTCGACGGAGAGGGCGTTTTAGATGTCAGAAAAACCGGATTGAATACAATGATGGGGAAGATGGCTGAGGAGATGCAGGAAGACGACCTGGATTCACCGTTAAAGGTGAAGTTAGGCAAACTGGCCCAGCAGATTTCCACATTTGGATATATCGGAGCTATCGTTATTGCAGTCTTATATTTTGGCTATTTCATCACGTCGGCCGGAGGCTTTTCCAGCTATTTTTCCATGGGAATCGAAGAAATCATAAAAGATATAGTGGAAGCGGTGTCCCTGGCTGTTGTAATCATTGTGTGCGCTGTGCCTGAAGGGCTTCCGCTGATGATTTCACTGGTGCTCATGCAGAATACGAGCAAGATGCTGGATCATAACGTTTTGGTGAGAAAAGCGGAAGGTATCGAAACCGCCGGTTCCCTAAACATTTTATTCAGCGATAAGACAGGCACCATAACAAAAGGCATGCTGGAAGTAGTAGACTTTTTTACGGCTGATGGAAATTCCATTGAGCTGAAAGATTTGAGTAAGCACAGCAAAATAAAAGGGCTTGTGGATCTGGCGATTGGTAAGAATTCCCAGTCCATGTTTGATGCGGAACACCGGGTTATCGGCGGCAATGCGACGGATCAGGCTTTAATGAAATTCATTGGAGAAACTACATTCAGGATATTGGACGAAGACCGGGAATGCATCGTAACCTGCTGTCAGGGATTCAATTCCAGCAATAAATTCAGCCAGGCCAGACTTGACCACCTTGGGAAAACCTTCTATAAGGGAGCTCCGGAGCGTTTGCTGGCAGTGGCGAAGAAGTATTTGGACAGCGAAGGTGAAATCAGGGAGATCGATCAGAACGTGCTGAACAGGAAGATTGATGAACTGGCATCCAAGGCCATGCGTGTGCTGGCATTTGGCTATTCTGAGAAAAAACTGGTGGAGAATACCATCAATGATGATATTGTCATTATCGGACTTGTGGGAATCCGCGATGATGTGAGGCCGGAGGCCAAAGAAGCCATTGAGGAAGTGCAGAGCGCCGGCATCCAGGTTGTCATGATAACAGGAGACCGTCTGGAAACCGCAATTGCCATCGCGAAAGATTCAGGCCTGCTGAAAAACAGTACGGACAAGGCGTTGTCTTCAGCACAGTTGAACGAAATGTCGGATGAAGAGGTTAAAAAGATTATACCGAATATCAGGGTGATTGCCAGAGCGCTGCCCACGGACAAATCCAGAATGGTCAGATTGTGCCAGGAGATGAATTTAGTCGTAGGTATGACGGGCGACGGTGTAAACGATTCACCGGCGCTGAAGAGAGCGGATGTGGGCTTCGCCATGGGAAGCGGTACGGAAGCGGCCAAAGAGGCTGGAAAGATTGTTGTTCTGGACGATAACTTTAAGTCCATAAAAGACGCCATCTGGTATGGAAGGACGATCTATCACAATATTTTAAAATTCTGTAAATTCCAGCTGGTGATCAATGTTGCTGCCGTAGTGGTAAGCGCCATTGCCCCATTCTTTGGGATTGAAGAACCTCTTAAAGTTACCCATCTGCTGTTTGTTAACCTGGTAATGGACGGCTTGGGTGCGATCATGCTGGGGAATGAACCTGCGCTTGAAAAATATATGAAAGAAAAGCCCAGAAGAAGGGATGAGAATATCGTAAGCAGAAAGATGATGGCTCAGATTCTCACCATGGGCGCGTGGCTGACGGTGATCAGTTTTGTATTTTTGAAACACCCCTTCTTTTCCTCATTTTATGCGAATGAAGCGGAACATTTAACAGGATATTTCGTGTTGTTCATCGTGAGCGCGCTGTTTAACGGATTTAATGTGAGAGATGACGGGTTCGGTATTTTTAAGGGACTGAATGAGAATACAGGCTTTTTAAAAGTATTCTTTGCGATTATCCTGGTTCAGGCGCTCATAGTCAATTCAGGCTTGGTGCCTCTGCCGGTGTTTGAATGGATCGGCAATATGTTCAGCTGCGTTCCATTTGGCATCAGGGGATGGGGAATTGCGTTTGTACTTGCATTTACCATGATCCCGGTGGACATGATCAGAAAAACCATTGTTAATAAGTTATAATTACTGCGGATGTGTGATACAATTGTGTCACACATCTTTTTTGGGAAAATTAATGTGGGAAGGATTGGCATGATGATATTTAATTCAGATTTGGATAATACATTGATCTATTCATATAAACATAATATCGGGGAAGATAAAGTCTGTGTTGAGATCTATCAGGGCAGGGACATCTCATTTATGACCGGGAAATCTTATGAACTGCTAAAAATGGTGCGGGAAAAGACAATATTTGTTCCGACCACAACCAGAACCATTGAACAATATAACAGAATTGATTTGGGAACCGGCGCCCCTCCTTTTGCTCTGGTCTGCAATGGGGGAGTTTTGCTGGCTGACGGGGTTGAGGACGAAAGCTGGTATCAGGAATCCCTTGACTTGACAGCGGATTCCGGGAATGAATTAGAAAAAGCGGCCAGGCTGCTGAAGCAGGACCCGGACAGGTCATTTGAGGTCAGAAATGTAAGGAATCTGTTTTTGTTCACTAAGAGCGAAAAGCCGGAAATGTCCATTAAACGGCTGTCGGCCGTTCTTGATATGGATTTAGTGGATGTTTTTAATAATGGCCTAAAAGTCTACGTGGTGCCCAAACGGCTGGATAAAGGGACGGCGGTAAAAAGGCTGAAAAAAATGCTTCATGAAGGTAGGGTAATCGCAGCAGGAGACAGTGAATTCGATGTGCCGATGCTGAAAGCAGCGGATTACGCAATTGCGCCGGAGAAGCTGGCTGAACGGTTTGCTCTAGGGGATGAGGTTATACGTTTGAGGGAGGGAATTGTGTTTTCGGATGGGGTGCTGGAGTTTATATTGAGACAATTGCTTTAGATGTATACGTTACGCTGAAAGTGGTCAATTAAATGCAATTTATGGTAGTCAGGTGTTTTTTTTACATTAACCCTGAAGGCATTTTCGAAAATGCCTTCAGGGTTAATGTCATTTTTTATCCCCCCTTCCCTCAAATCTTTATCTATTACAGCTATGAATCAATTAAATAAAGATTGATCTCCACAACCCCTTGAAGCCTGGGAAAAAATTTGATATACTGGATTAACATTCATGGAATCTCCATTCGGAGATATCTGGCGGTTCTGCCATATTTTCCAATGAAAAGAATTTAATAGCAGAAGGAGGAAGTTTATGGCAGAAAAGGATCTGTACATAAAGAAACTTTTAGAGGATAAAGTTCGTTTCGCCGATTTTAATAATGAAGTTATATTTGGTGGGATACCGGTTTTAGATGCAGACGATTTGGAGCTGATTCCAAATGAGAACGGGATTATTACAGTGGATGAAGGCGGAAAAAAGCTGGTGGTGCAGCGCAGAAGAGATATGGTAATGCAGGCAAGTGACAAACTAGGTATAGGTTTTGCAATATTAGGATGTGAGGGCCAGGCTAACATACATTATGGGATGACAGTTAGAAAAGTGGGACGGGCCTTTATGTCTGCATGAAATGCTGGGATTGGACGGCTGTGATGAGCACCTGGACGGCCTTAGGAAATTCATACCGGATTATCGAATAAACCTGGTGGATGTAAGGGATTATGAGACAATGGGCCGGTTTCAGTCGTGTTTACAACATATATTCAGTATGTTAAAATATAATATAGATAAGAAAAAACTATATGAATATGCCCGGCTTCACCGGGAAGCCATTCGTGAGATGGATTACGATTCGGCGATGGCAATGCTGGTATTGCTGGGAGAACAGAAACGGATGGCGAAAATTTTAGATAATTCAGAGGGAGAGGAGGAGTTTGATATGTGTCAGGCTATTGATGAATTGATTGCGGATGGTGAAGCAAGAGGAGAGCTGCGTTATAGTCAATTAATATTGAAACTGGCGGAAGAGGGTAAAAGCGAAAAAATTATTAAGGCGGCTTCCGATCCTGATTTTTTAAAACAACTTTATCATGAATACGGTATCTGAAGTTTTGATAAAATAAAGTTATAATGGGAGGCTGCAAAAACAAAAGTTACTATGTAGCTGTCTTTGTATCATGGAAGTGAATTTATATCGTCCTGGTAAGACATAAGCTGTCTGTGGAGGGAGAAAAAATGTGGCATCAAATACGGAATTGACGTATTGTGCTTTATTATGGTCAATCCCGTATTGTGGTCAATCCTGTATTGTTGCCGCTCTCTCCCTTCTGCCCATATGATTTACAGAATCCTCACACCCAAATGATAAGATCTGCTTTCTCCCAATTCCAACTTCTGAACATGGTGTTTATGTGTGAATTCATCATCCTCATCGCTGCAGATTGCCGATCCATTCCAGGGTTCGATGCAGAGGAACGGGGCATTTATGTGGTCGGGGGTCCAGAAAGCGATGGTTTCAAAATCCGGATAATCCACTTCCACACCCCTGTTTGTCTTAGGGTTAACCAGAGCAACTTTTCTGGATTTGATGGATTCGAAAAATACGGCGTTGTTATCAAATAAATGATAGTCTAAAGGCAGACGGCGGCTGTGATCGATCAGAAGTATGTGGCGGCTGTGGTCATATTCCTGTTTTTCCATATTATGAACCGTACAGGAAGCGGTTTCTTCCTGCTCAAATTCCAACACATAATCTTCAAATTTTTCTCCGTCTTCCATAGGGCATATGAAGCCGGGATGAGCGCCGATACAGTAGTAGATCGGGCGGCTGTCCGTATTGTCCACTTTATAATCCATGGACAGGACGCCATCATTCAGGCTGTAAGTGAGGGTGAGGCGGAACTCATAGGGATACATGGTTTTGGTGATCTCTGTATCAGTGATTTCAAAGGAGGCGGAATCGGAAGACTGAGCCGTCACTTTAAAATCAGTTTCTTTACAAAAGCCGTGTTTGGGGAGTTCATACCAGACGCCTTCAAACATGGTTTTATCATTTCTTGAATTTCCCACGGCAGGAAATAACAGAGGGGAACAGCGGGACCATACGGAGGGATCGCGCTGCCAAATGTACTCTTTGCCGCTGCTGTCCTTCAGCGAGATTAACTGTGCGCCGAAACTGTCAATTACAGCGGTTGTTTTGGAATCCTGGATTGTTATTAACATAGTTATTTTACCTCTTTTCATTTTTTAGATGTATAAACCGCGCAGCTTTCCCTGTTGGCAATGTAAAAGGGAAGGTTCATTTTAATTGGAAGACGGTGTCCCCCCTCGATCCGGTCAATCAGTATTTTGGCTGTCATCTGCCCCATTTCTTCCACAGGAATATGTACTGTGGTCAGCATGGGAGTCAGATACTGGGCCGTATCGATATCGTCAATACTGATGATGGAAATGTCCCCGGGTATGTTGAAACCGGCTTCCTGTACTGCATGCATTGCCCCGATTGCGGTGATGTCATTGCTGCAGAAGAAAGCGGAAACGTCCGTTTTCTTTTCCAGCAGGCGTTTGGCGCCCTGGTATCCTCCTTCGGAAGAGAGAGGGACGTTTACCACATACTCTTTCTTGAGCGGCAGTTTGCGGGAGGCCAGTGCGGAGCAGTATCCGGTATAGCGGTCCTCTGCCTCGGTTTCGCCTATATAGGCGATTCGCGTATGGCCAAGCTCCATCAGATGTTCCATGGCGGCCAGGCTGGCCTGGTGTCCGTCGCAGATAATCTGGTCGTACTTTGCCTCCAGGTTGTTGAGCCCTGTGTAGGCAACATAGTTAAAATATTTCTTCAATGTCCCCAGAAGCTGCTTG
This sequence comes from Clostridium sp. MCC353, assembly GCF_018785315.1. Classification (GTDB taxonomy): domain Bacteria; phylum Bacillota; class Clostridia; order Lachnospirales; family Lachnospiraceae; genus CHH4-2. The sequence goes on from NZ_WQPN01000022.1 coordinate 36,294, forward strand.
TCACACCGTCCCAGAATTACCACCCCATCCACGTGGTTATCCGTAATCAGGCGGAAGGTGCTGGGATGATTGATGTCAAAGGAAGAAAATGAGTATTTTAATACATAATTGTGCTTAAACGCTTCCTGTTCAATACTGCGTGCCAAAGAGGAGAAAAAAGAATCAGTCATGGAATCCGGGGTCCGCGCAAATAAACATGCGATGGAACGTGACAGCGGCTCTGGTGTTTCAACATGTCCTTTTTTCAGATCGCGGGCAGTCGGATTAGGCGTATACCCAGTGCGGCGCACGATTTCCCATATTCTGTCCTGGACTTCTTTGCTGGCGGCATTTGTGCTGTTTTTATTCACTACGCGGGATACCGTAGAGATGGATACCCCGGCCTCTTTAGCTATTTCTTTTAATGTCATGGCAATAAACCAACCTCCCCGCGGCGAAATGAATATCTGTCTTTCTATAACAGCTTTGACGGCGGATCTTCTTGGCCGAAAAGGCCGTCTGGGCGGTTACATCTTTATTGTATAGAATAGATGAAAAAAATGCTATGGCAATATACCCAAACGTTTGCGTAAAAGAATGTGAAAAATAACAGGATATTTTGTATAATGAAAGCATAAAAAGATCGTGAAAATTCAGGCCGTGACAACCGGAAACAGTTGAGAAAGGCCGGATGGAGAGGAGAACGGATTGGAAGCAAAACTATTTGAAAAGCCGTGGCGTTTGAAGACAAACAAAATACAATACCTGATAAAGGGAGGGGAGCTGCTGAAACGCTTTTTTGGGTATGAAGACGAGGGAAATTTGTGTTCCCAGGTCTGGATTGCATCGACGGTAACGTCGTCTGTTAATGGAAATGAAGGTCTGTCACAGTTGGAAATGGGGGACGAAGACCGGTATTTAAAAGATATAATCGATGAATATCCCGTTCAGATTATGGGAGAGGAGCATGTAAAAAGATGGGGGACATCCACAGGCGTTCTGATCAAGATGCTGAATTCCTGCGACCGCCTTTTAGTACAGGCCCACCCCGATCAGGAGAAGGCGAAGAAGTATTTTCATTCTGATTTTGGAAAGACGGAAAGCTGGTATGTGCTGGATTTGGACACAAAGACAGAATCCCCTTGTATCTACGCGGGATTCAAACCGGGAGTAAACCGGGAAATGTTCCGCCGCCTGATTGAAATCCAGGATACAAAAAAGATTCTGGACTGTTTGTACCGTTTCGAAATTCAAAAAGGGCAGGTGATTTTTATCCCGGCGGGACTGCCGCATACGCTGGGGGAAGGAAGCCTGATGATCGAGATTCAGGAACCGGTGGACATTACGCTGAGAGCTGAACGGATCAGGCCTGACGGGAGCGTGCTGCCGGAAGAATCCCTTCACAGCGGCATCGGCCTGGAAGCTCTGCTGGACTGTTTTGATTTTACGGTCAGAAGCGAAGAAGAGACAAGAGATAAGATTTTTCAGCCCTCCCGGATGTTAAAGAAAGAAGCGCATGTGAGTGAAGAAGTGCTGATCGGACCGGAAACGACAACCCGCTTCGGCATGAACCGGATACGGATGGATGGGACGGAAGGAAGAAAGACCTATTCAAAAGAGAATGGAGCATTTACAATCGTCTTAGTGACGGAAGGAAGCGGCAGGATCGTGACGGAGGCGGGAGAAGAACCGCTTAATAAGGGAACGGAATTATGGCTTCCCAATGGGGTGAAAACATACCGGTATGAGACCGGTGAGAAGCTGGAAATTGTGGAATGTTATCCCCCGCAAACCTAAGACAAACGTTTGAGTAAAAAGTTATTCAAATGTGGCCTTTTTGTGTTAAGATAGGAGTATATGAGAGAATAAAAAGTAGAAGAGGAAAGGCGGTAAGCACGATGGAGAATGTTTTGGTTGTCCACGGCGGGGGACCAACAGCAGTCATTAACTCTTCCCTGTATGGAATTATAGAGGAAGCGAAAGAAAGCGGCAGGATCGATAAGGTATACGGGGCGATTGGAGGAAGTGAAGCTATTTTCCAGGAACGTTTTCTGGATCTGATGCAGTTTCCGGAGGAGAAGCTGAAGCTTTTGCTGGAAACACCGGCAACAGCCATCGGTTCTTCCAGATATGCCCTGGAAAAAGAAGATTATGAAGCCATGGTTGGCATTTTTAAAAAGCACGATATTAAGTATGTGCTGTTAAACGGCGGAAACGGGACCATGGACACATGTGGAAAGATTTATGAAGTGTGTAAGAATGAAGGGATCTGCGTGGTCGGAGTTCCGAAAACAGTGGATAATGACATTGCCATTACGGATCATACGCCTGGATTTGGAAGCGCCGCAAGATACATAGCCGCCACAACGGAAGAGGTGGGAGCGGATATTAAATCACTGCCCATCCATGTATGCGTGATCGAGGCCATGGGCAGGAATGCGGGATGGATTACCGCAGCGTCCGTATTAGCCAGGAAGAAACCTGGAGACGCTCCCCATTTGGTCTATCTGCCGGAACGGGCATTTAATGAAGAAGAGTTTTTGGAGGATGTGAAACGGCTTTACGACCAGCTGGGCGGAGTGGTGGTCGTTGCCAGCGAAGGCCTGAGGGGAGCGGACGGTGAGCCGATCGTGCCTCCGATCTTTAAATCAGGACGGGCAACTTACTACGGAGACGTGAGCGCTTATCTGGCCAATTTGGTTATTCAGAAGCTGGGAATTAAGGCGAGAAGTGAAAAACCCGGAATCTGCGGCCGTTCTTCCATCGCATGGCAGTCGCCAGTGGACCGTGACGAAGCGGTTCTGGCCGGCAGAAAGGCACTGCAGGCGGCATTAAACGGTGAAAGCGGCGTAATGGCCGGCTTTATCCGGGATGAAACCGAAGATGGGTCGTATAAGATTCATGTCCGGATGATTCCGATTTCAGAAGTGATGCTTTATGAAAAAGTGCTGCCGGAAGAATACATCAATGAACGGGGCAATGACGTGACAGAAGAGTTTGCAAAATGGTGCCGTCCGTTAATCGGGCCGGAACTGAGAGATTTTATTGATTTCCAGGAATACATGGATAAAAAATGATGCGGCAGGAAGAGGAGGGACTTAGATCGATATGAAACACATTTTTCTGAATTTAAAAAGGTTTGACATTCCAAAAGACAAGGGAGGGGTAAACAGCATTGCCCCCATTCAGGAGTGGGGAAAGTATATTGTATCCAATACACAGGAGCAGTTAAAGGCGTATGCAGGTGAAGATGTGGAATTCGTTATGTATTTTCCGGAGGCGCATTTAATATCTGCGGCAAATGCATTGGAAGAAAACAGCATGGTTCAGGTTGGATGCCAGAGCGTATACCGCGAGGATACGGCTGTGGGCGGCAATTTTGGAGCATTTACCACCAACCGGACTGCCAATGCCGTGAAAGCTATGGGATGTACATCCACAATTATCGGACATTGTGAAGAGAGAAAAGACAAAGCGGGAATTCTTTCAGAGGCCGGGGTGACTGATACGGCGGCAGTGAACCGCCTGCTGAATAAGGAGATTAAAGCGGCTATCAAGGCGGGGCTTTCCGTATTATACTGTATCGGTGAATCTTCAGAGGAACAGCCCAGGTGGCAGGAAGTTTTGAAGGAACAGCTCAGTACTGGGCTGGATGGAGTGGATACGTCTAAAGTGACCATCGCTTATGAGCCGATTTGGGCCATTGGGCCAGGCAAGATTCCGCCGGATCAGGAATATATCACCATGATCGGAAGTTTCATTAAAGAAGTGACAGGCGGCCTGGATGTGGTATACGGCGGCGGATTAAAGGTGGATAATGCCAAGATGCTGGCCTCCATTCCAGTGATGGACGGCGGGCTGATCGCCTTAACCAGATTCCAGGGCGAGATCGGGTATTATCCGGATGAATATCTGGAGATTATCAGAACATACTTTTCCTAATTTAAAGTAAAGCGTGAAGGCATTTTTGAAAATGCCTTCACGCCTGATGTAAATGATGCAAAACACACCTGATATAAAAAAATAATCACGCCTCTTATCAAAGGCGCCCCAAATCAAAAAAGGAGAGTACACATATGAAATTATCATTCGAATACGGCCAGGGCCTCATGACAGCAGATTTACCGGACAGCACCGACGTCTTTATTCCAGGAGAAACCGTTTTAGATCCGCCTTATATCCCGGAAGACCAGCTGATCGAAAAAACACTGGAATCCATCAGAAATCCTATGGGCATGGACCCATTGTCCAAACTGGCCCATAAGGGATCAAAAGTTACCATTATTTTCCCGGACCGCGTAAAGGGCGGAGAACAGCCCACCTCCCACAGAAAGATTTCCATCAAACTGATCTTACAGGAATTATATGACGCAGGCGTGGAGAAGAAGGATATTCTTCTGATCTGCTCCAACGGTCTGCATAGAAAGAACACGGAAGCCGAGATCCGCGGCGTTCTGGGAGACGAACTTTTCAATGAATTCTGGTATACTCATCAGATCATTAACCACGACAGCGAGGACTATGACCATTTGGTAGACCTTGGAACTACAGACCGCGGTGACCCTGTCATCATGAACAAATACGTTTATGACAGCGATGTGGCGATCCTCATCGGCCATACCCAGGGCAACCCTTACGGCGGATATTCAGGCGGTTATAAGCACTGCGCAACAGGTATTACCCATTGGCGTTCCATCGACTCCCACCATGTTCCGGAAGTTATGCACAGAAAAGACTTCACTCCGGTCAGCGGAAAGTCCCTGATGAGAACTAAATTCGATGAAATCGGTCAGCACATGGAAAAATGCATGGGCAAGAAATTCTTCTGCTGTGATGCGGTTCTGGATACCAAATCAAGACAGATCGAAATCAACAGCGGATATGCGGCAGTTATGCAGCCAAAATCATGGATTATGGCGGACAAACGTACCTATGTTCCGTGGGCTGAGAAAAAATATGATGTTATGATCTTCGGTATGCCTCAGTTCTTCCATTACGGAGAAGGCATGGGCACCAACCCGATCATGCTGATGCAGGCCTTATCCGCCCAGGTGATCCGCCATAAGAGGATCATGAGCGATAACTGTGTTATCATCTGCTCTTCCATCTGCAATGGTTATTTCCATGATGAATTATGGCCATATACAAGAGAAATGTATGAGATGTTCCAGAAAGACTATATGAACACTCTGCCTGATATGAACCGTTACGGAGAGTATTTTGCGACAAATGAAGAGTACATCCGCAAATACCGTTACTGCAACGCGTTCCATCCGTTCCATGGATTCTCCATGATAAGCTGCGGTCACATTGCGGAAATGAACACTTCCGCCATCTATCTCTGCGGCGCCCAGGAACCTGGATTTGCCAGAGGAATGGGACTGAAGACGAGAGCGACCATTGAGGAAGCGTTAGAAGACGCTAAGAAGAAATATGTGGGACCGAATCCGAATATCCTGGCCCTGCCTCAGACATTTAAGCTGGGAGCCGTTCATCTTATGATGAAGGATCAGGTTTATGAAGGAAAAGGCGCGGAAGACTGCGGCTGTGCAGCGCATATGATGCATCACAAATAGGGGGCATTGGAAAATGAGACACGAATATTATGATTATGATAAACAAAAGCTTCTGGCAGACCCAAAGATCAAGATGATCTGCATGGAAGACAACAGCCAGGTATTTAAAACCATGGCGGATCAGATGGCGGAGGAAATTGAGGCCCACAATGCAAAGGGCGAAAAGACGGTCTTTATCTGTCCGGTTGGCCCTGTGGGACAGTATCCGTATTTTGTGGATCTGGTGAATACTAAGAATATCAGCCTGAAAAATGTCTGGTTTATCAATATGGATGAATATTTAGACGATGAGAAGCAGTGGGTGCCCATGGACCACCCGCTCAGCTTCCGAGGCTTTATGGAGCGCACTGTTTACTCTAAGATCAAACCAGAGCTGGTTATGCCTGAGGAACAGCGCATTTTCCCGGACCCTCAGAATGTGGGCTATATTCCGGAGTTGATTGAGAAGCTGGGCGGCGTGGATATCGCTTTCGGCGGAATCGGCATCAACGGCCATGTGGCGTTTAATGAAGCGGACCCGTCCCTGAGCAATGAGGAATTTTTAAGCCAGAAGACCAGAGTGCTGAGCATTTCCCCGGAGACCAGGGCGGCCAATGCCATCGGCGATTTTAACGGAGCTTTGGAGGATATGCCTCATTATTGTGTTACCATCGGTATTTATGAAATCGCCCATGCCAGAAAGATCCGTTTAGGATGTTTTAGGAACTGGCACAGGGCTGTGGTGAGAAGAGCAGGATATGGAGAGCCGACTTCTGAATTTCCGGTCAGCCTTTTACAGCGGCATCCTGACCTGACCCTGACATTTACCGATTTTGTTGCAAATCTGGAAGATTAAAAGGAGATAAATAATTATGCCAATGATACCTTTAAGACCTCTCATGGAGGCATCCATCAAATATGGTTTCGGCCAGGGGGGATTCAACGTCAATGCGGTTGCCCAGGCCAAAGCTGTGATTGAAGTTCACGAGATGTTCCGTTCTCCGGCTATTTTGCAGGGGGCGGATCTGGCCAATGGATTTATGGGCGGACGGACTGATTTTATGAACGCCACATTGGAAGATAAGAAAATTGGGGCTAAGAATATTGCTGATGCGGTTAAAAAATACGGTTCTGATTCCGAGATTCCGATTGTGCTTCATCTGGATCACGGCAGGGACTTTGATTCCTGTGTGGCGGCCATTGAGGGCGGATACACTTCCGTCATGATCGACGGTTCCTCTCTTCCGTTTAAGGAGAACATCGAACTGACAAGGGAAGTGGTGAAATATGCTCATGCCAGAGGAGTCAGCGTGGAAGGCGAACTGGGCGTGTTAGCCGGAGTGGAAGATCATGTATTTTCCGCCAGCTCTACCTATACGAATCCGCTGGATGCGGTTGAATTCTTTAAACAGACAGGCGTGGACGCCCTGGCTATTTCTTACGGCACCATGCATGGAGCTTCCAAAGGCAAGGATGTGAAGCTGAGAAAAGAGATTGCGGTGGCGATCAGGGAATGCATGAATCATTTAGGCATTTTTGGAGCTCTCGTTTCCCACGGTTCCTCTACGGTACCGAAATACATCGTGGATGAAATTAATGCGCTGGGCGGGGAACTGACCAATACATACGGAATTTCCATCGAGGAATTAAAGGCTGCTATCCCTTGCGGAATCAGCAAGATCAACGTGGATACGGATATCCGCCTGGCGGTTACCAGAAACATGAAAGAGCTGTTTGCAAAATACCCGGAGAAGAGAACCAGCGCGTCTATCGGAGGCATTTATGAGCTGCTGGAAGCGAAGAAAAACCAGTTTGATCCAAGGGTATTCCTTCCGCCGATCATGGATACGGTTATGTACGGAAATATTCCGGATGACGATGTTGCTGCCATTGTGGACTGCGTGGAGCGGGGCGTGAAAGAAGTGGTAGGCACCCTGATCGTGCAGTTTGGATCATTCGGCAAAGCTCCTCTTGTTGAGTGCGTGAGCCTGGATGAGATGGCTGAGAGGTATAAGAAGGCCGGGATTTAAAGAGATCGTATTTTATTAATCTGGAAGTAAAACTTTAATTAAGCTATGTTGGAATAAAATATTAGATAATTATTAAAGGCTGTTAATAGTTCTATGTGCGGCAGATGGTTGTAAAATCATCTGCCGCATTCTTAAATTTTATAATATTGTAACAGTTCAGACGGCGGGAAAACTGTTACATAATATTTTATAATAGCTTTGGCCTAAATTGCCAAACAATATAAAACATGGTATGATAAAGTAATGGTTAAGTATAGGAGGGGGCCTTAATGGATATATTGTTAGATAATCAGATAACAGAAGAAATTGAGGATGAAACCGTAGAGCACGGATATGAACTGGAGGCTGATGGACGGGAGGAAGAGCAGGTTTATCCGATGAATAAAGTTAAGGTTGATAAGGGATTCTATACGGTATTCGAACTGAAAAGACGTTTCGATGCAAAACCAAAGCGGATTATATTAGATAGCGATTTTCAGCGAGAGAATGTCTGGTATAAAGATAGAAAGTCAGAATTGATAGAAAGTGTGTTAATGGGCCTGCCATTACCTATTTTTTATTTTAATCAAGATAAATATGGGAATTTAATAGTAGTTGACGGACGGCAGCGTTTGGGCGCCTTATTTTCGTTTATAGATGATGAATTTAAACTCAGTAATCTTAAAATATTGCCGGAGGAAAATAATAGAAAATATTCGGATTTATCCCCTGTTTTACGCGGACGAATAGAAGATTTTCAAATTCAGGCGCATGTGATTTTGCCGCCAACGCCGGATAGAATCAAATTTGATATTTTTGATAGGGTGAATCGGGGCGGCGTAACTTTGAATAAGCAGGAGATGCGAAATGCTTTATATCAGGGTGAGGCAACAAGGCTGTTAAAAAGACTGATTGAGAGCGAGGCATTTAAAAATGCAACAGGGGGAGCGTTTCTGAAAGAAAAAAGGATGAAAGACAGGTATCTTTTGACCAGATTTATTACTTTTTTGCTGTATAAGGAACAAAAAATAAAGGATGAAAAAGGAGAACGGTATCTTTATAAAAATGATATAGATGAACTTTTGGGAAACGGTATGGACACTCTAAACCATATGAGCCAACAGGAGATTCAACAAATAGAACAGCTTGTGGTAGAAACACTGGAAAAATCGTATTATTATTTGGGAAAAGATGCATTCCGTTTGACAAAAGGCGTAAAGAGAACACCGATTAATATGAATGTATTTGAGACCGTGATGTATGCCATTCAATATATTCCGGCAGGGCAAAAAATGCTGCTGCCCAAGGTAGAACAGGAGATTTCTCAGCTTTTAAACAGTGCGGAGTTTCGTGACAATATTGGAAATCACCGGGATAGTGCGGAAAAATTGAATTGGCGTTTGAAAGCTGCTGAGAAGATAGGGAGGTCTTTATCCTGACATGATAGAAACTTTAAAGATTAGGAATTTTAAAAGTATAAAAGAAATGCAGATTAATTGTGGCAGCGTTACTCTTTTGGTTGGCACAAATTCATCGGGAAAATCGTCGGTAATTCAGGGATTGCTGTTCGTTGCCCAGAATATGGAAAAACCATGCGGTTTGAATGGCGATTTGATGTCCTTGGGAAGTTTTGAGGAGAACAGGTGTGTATATGCTGATGAAAAGGAGATTACATTTACCATCTGGGATGGAGAACATAAGGTTGATATTGCTTTGCTTCGAAAACTGGGGGAAGAGCCGAGTTTGCGCATAGAAGGCCTTAATCAAAAAGAATGGCCTGATAGATATTCTGGCCTGAATTATAAAAAAAGAGCGTTCCAATACCTGTCATGTCACCGAGTCGGACCTCTGAATGTATATCAGAAAAATATGTCGATGGAAGACGTGATAGGTACAGATGGTCAATATGCAATTGCATTTTTGAATAAACACAGTATTGATGTATTGGAGTCCGGTTTATGTAAAGGAAATGTGGATTATACGTTACTGGGACAAGTGAATTGGTGGTTATCGTATATTACAGATACGGAAATCAGCACCGAAGAAATAAGAGGAACGGATTTGGTTAAGGCATCTTATACGATGCATGATGCAAGACAAATCAGGCCGGCTAATATTGGATCTGGGATCAGCTATCTGGTCAGCATACTGATTATATGTTTATCTTCCCCCCAGGGAGCGGTAATTGCTTTGGAAAATCCTGAAATTCATCTTCATCCGTCTGCTCAGGCGAAGCTGTGTGAATTTTTTTATTTTATATCGGCAACCGGACGTCAGTTGTTTATAGAAACCCATAGCGATCATATTTTTAATGGTTTTAGGGCTGGAATTGCCGCTGAAGAGATGGAAAAGGATAAAATAAAAATACAGTTTATCAGCCTGAACAGGGAACATGTGTCTCAGGCAATGGAAGTACAGATTGGACGGATGGGCAGAATAGAAAACCAGACAAAAGATTTGTTTGATCAGTTTGATTTGGATTTGAATAAGATGATTGGGTTACGGGGGAAAAAGAATGGAGCTAATCCTAAATGAACTGTCTTTTGATGGACAATTTCAGTCTCAAGACGAATTTGCCGATTACGTTTTGGATACTCTAATACCGGTATTGGATGTTGTCATGGAGAACAGAGTTCCATTATTGAAGAAGTCTGATATTTACAATCGCAAAATCACTCGCGAATTGACCATGCAGGATTTACTTATGAGAGCGAATGATCCCTCCATGTCTCTGCTAAAAAGCTGTATTGTAAATCTGGGGTATTGTGAACCATATTGGGATTCTTCTGTGTTAACGGATATGGAGGTGAAGTATGAATATCCGGTATCTGCGGAGGAGCCCAATTGTTTTACAGAGGTGATTGAAAGGGGTGGAAAACTGCTGTCATTACAGCATCGGCTTTATGATGCAGATAAATTTCTTTGCAGAAGAGACGAGGAAGAATTAGAAATTGGCAATATCGTCGAGGTGAAAAAGTTATTAAAAGAAATTTTGCAGGAAGATAAAGGGAAAATACGCTACATAATAGAGAGATACCCATATGAACGTTTGGTGGAGTGTGCGGTGGTAAGCGGCAAATGCTTTGCTGAAGAGGCATTACTTGAAAATAATCTGGAAGTTTGTGATTTGCTGCATGTTATTGAAGTTATCCCACAGTTGATAGAAGATCTTGAACAAGGAAGAAAAAGTAAGTTATGGGATAAGCTGGAGGAAGATGTTTTTGAACTTCGGCTGAATGTAAGTGCAAATCGTATTTTCAGATTATTGTTTGTTCAATACGGCGGGATTCAATTTCTAAATGGTTTTATAAAAAAGACTCAAAAAACACCTGTCGCTGAGATTAAGAGAGCGGTAGAGATAAAAAAACAGATGAAATTAGGGGATATTTAGAGAATCTGTGCGCAGGAGAATAAACTCTCCTGCGTATTTTTTGTTTACCAATGCTTTTTTCCACTGGTACGAAATGACAGGCAGCGGCTGATTTTTTTGACAATAAACCTGACTTTTTTTACAATTCCTCCTTTATAAGGAAAATATTTGGTATATTTGCTGTATACAAGAATGGAGTTAGGAGGATATTACTATATGCAAAAGTTAGATGGTAAATGGAAAAAAATAAAAAAATTTGGTCCGAAAGCGGCTGCTTGTGCCGTAGCAATTTGTCTGGCAGCAGGAAGTGTTCCGTTTACGGCGGACGCGGAAGAGATTGGCAGCCAGATAGAAAATTCAAATGAGATTATTTTAGAAAATAATAGTGCAGAAACAGGCGGAAATAAAACCGAAGTGGGAACGGAAGAAGGAACTGTGGAAGAAACGGAAACAGAGGCCGGAGCTGAGACAGAAGAAGGAACTGAGGCAGAAACGGAAGAAGGAACCGTGGAAGAAACGGAAACAGAGGCCGGAGCGGAAACAGAAGACGGTACTGAGGCGGAAACAGAAGAAGGAACCGTAGAAGAAACGGAAACAGAGACCGGGGCGGAAACAGAAGAGGAAACAGAAACAGGAACGGAAGAGGAAACAGAAACAGGAACGGAAGAAGAAACTGAGGCAGAAACAGAAAAAGAGACTGAGACAGAGATAGAAGAAGAGACAACGGAAGAGACAGAAGAGGGAACCGAGGCAGAAACAGAAGAGGAAAGCAAGGCAGAAACAGAAGAGGAAACGGAAAAAGAAACTGAAACAGGATTAGAAGAGGACACTGAGGCAGAAACAGAAGGTAAAATCGAAGAAGAAATAAAAGAAGGTGATGAGAAACCTTTATTAGAAAATGATCTGCCTAAGGAGTTGAATCAGGCTGCCGCAATAAATGCCACGCCGCTGCAGGTGAATAGCGCTTTACTCAGGGCTGTCGAACAGGATACGGTGATAGAACCACTTGTAGCGTCCGATGATGATGGAAGTATGAAATTTCAATTAAATGGATTTGGATATGATATCAGGGGTTACAGCGGGAATGATGAACTTCGAAGCGCCTTGGGTGGTTATGGTGTATATCTGTCAATAAATGACCGTATAACAGACCTTATGTTTAATGATAATATGAATGCAACAAAAGATAACTTATCCATAACCATGAGGGCGGGTATTGTAAAGATCGATGACATATCTTATGTCAGACTCGTATATTATGTGGAGAATAAAACAGAGGATGAAGAGATAACATTTTCGCTGGGCAGTACTGCGGATACTTGTGTAGGATTTGATGATAAAGCTATTGTGTCAAAGACCGATAATGGTGTTTTAATGCTCGGACGCGAAGATACATGGCTAAAAGACCCAAGCGCGTATATATATGCATTTGTTGTTACAGATGATGATGAAAGCGATGCTTGTGTTGACCGTTGGTGGTATGGCCTGTATTATGACAGGGGAGAAAATCTGTTTGAGGGTGATCTGCCAACAGAGGATTTGAAAGATACTGACAGTGGAATCGCTTATTCATGGCTGGACAAGACTTTAGAAGGAGGTCAGACTGGTACGTATTCTGTCCTCTTTGGAATCGGAAATACGGAAGATTATGCGGAGGTTAAGCCGGAGCCAGAACCAGTTCCAGAACCAGTTCCAGAGCCAGAACCAGAACCGAATCAGCCTGTTGATAAGACAGAATACGAAAGTGAAGACAGCGAAGACTATGATGACACGGAGTACTGGGCCATGGAGAATGGTAAATGGACCTTCACCAATGGAGTATCCTACCGGAACCAGTGGGGATATTTATACTATAACGGAACCTATGGCTGGTATTTCTTCAATCAGGATGGCTATATGGAAACCGGATGGCACACGGAGCCGGATGGAAGAAAGTTCTACCTCAACCCGTCTGAAGACGGAAAACAGGGGCAGATGTTTACCGGATGGAATTTGATTGACGGTAAATGGTATTATTTCAGCCAGGAACATGGTTCGGGCAAAGGACAGCTTCTGGTTTCAACCACTACACCGGACGGATATACGGTAAATGAAAACGGGGAATGGGTACAATAACGGCAAAAGCTGTTATATAGGAAAAGACGTGGAGAGGATATCTTTACGTCTTTTTTTTGAGTATTTTAATCTACAATAAATGAGCAAATTCACATAACATGTACTTGTAAGGTATGAAGTACTTCCTGGCCGTCACCGGTATAGGTGACATGGGATGAAAGTCTTTTATATTGGATATGGCTCCTGCGCTTATTTTAACACCCAAAATCAGCCTGAAAACAACTTGATTATGCAAAAAGTAGCCTGAAATAATCATTTCTTGCCCGTAAATTAGCAGAAATATTGACGAAAACCAAAAATCAGACTATATTCATTATATGATATATCATATTAATGCTTAAAAATACAGAAAAATATATACAAAATAACCAATAAAACCGTTCTCGACAGGAGGCTGCTCCATGGCATTGCGCTATTTAGAGGTGAAAAATGAAATACTCCGTTTGATAGAAGGAATGAAACCACACAGCAGGGTTCCATCCCGGCAGTGGCTGTGCAAAAAATGCGGCGTAGCCCGCAGCACGGTGGATAAGGCCATTGCGGAACTGATTGCGGAAAACCATCTCTATACCATGAAAGGAAGCGGCACTTATATCCAGGAGAGGGAGGGCTTAGCCACAATCATCAATTTCGGCGTCATCCTTCCATTTATCATGGAAGCCGGATATCCCAAACTGCTGAACGGCATTGAACGGTACGCGTCCAAACGGAATATCAATGTCATTGTATGCAGCAGCGAGAACACCCCGCAGAAGCAGCATAATTATGTGCTCCGAATGATTGAGAGCAAGATTGACGGATGCATTATCATTCCAAGCATCAATTCGGAAATGAACCATCATTCCTTTTCGCTGCTGGAGGAGAGGGGAATCCCCTTTGTGTTCTGCAACCGGTTTGTGGATGGGTTCAATGTTCCGTTTTTGGGCAACAACAATTACTATGGGGAGTATGCGGCCACAAAACACATCATCGATGTGGGCTGCAAAAATATTGCCTATATGTCGCCCAGAAAATACAGCACCAGCATTGAACGGTATTACGGCTTTATGACGGCGATGCTTGATAATGGGATGTCCATTAATATGGACAACTATCTTCATGATAATGTTCCTGTGGAAAAACTCAAATATCAGGCGGCCGAGATCTTTTCAAAGCCGGATTATCCTGACGGAGTGGTCTGCTTCAACGATACCATGGCGGCGTACCTGTATCCGATCCTGGCAGACAAGGGGCTGGCGGTGGGGCGCGATGTGAAGATCATTGGTTATGACGATGGACCGATTTGCGAGAATATGCGGGTTCCCTTGTCTTCCGTGTCATCGAAAGCGGAAGAGGTGGGATACGAAGCCGCGAAAATGCTGATGGGCATGGTAACCAGAAGGTTTGAAGAAAAGGCTGGCCTAATCCGGCTTTTCACACCGGAGCTGAGGATCAGGAAAAGCAGCGGCCAGGGAAATAAGGGGATGAATTGAAATCCCTGGAATCGAAAATACAGCGCTTAATAAGGCGGAAGTGAGGTTATATATGAATATTTCAGGAATTATGCCGGCATTGGTAACTCCATATAAAAAAGATGGGGAAGTGAATCTGCCGGAGTTGAAAAAACTGGTGCGGACACTGCTTGAGGACGGCGCAGAAGGATTTTACGTCTGCGGCAGTACGGGAGAATGTTTCATGCTTCGGGATGATGAGAGAAAATCCATTATTGAAACAGTTACCCAGGAAGTAAACGGCCAAGTGCCTGTGATCGCCCATGTGGGAACGATCTGGGCAGATCAGGCCGCAGACCTGGCGAAACATGCAGAATCCTGCGGTGTGACGGCTGTCTCCAGCGTACCGCCCTTCTACTATAAGTTTTCATTTCAGGAAATTGTGGACTATTATAAAATTTTATCGGATTCCACCGGTCTTCCGGTTGTGATCTATAACTTCCCCGCATTTTCTGGGGTATCCATTAACTCACAGAATATTGGAGAAATCATCGCCCAGTGCCGTGTGGGAGGTTTGAAATATACGGACCACAACCTGTTTGAACTGGAAAAGATCAGAAGGAAATTCCCGGATCTGACAATCATGTACGGACACGATGAAGTGTTGTTGAATGCGCTGCCCATCGGGATCAGCGGAGCCATTGGAAGCACATTTAACGCGATGACGCCAAAATATAAAAGGATTATGGAAGCGTATTACGCAGGTAATCTGGAAGAGGCGTCTAAAGTACAGCATGAGGCCAGTTCCATCGTTGAAATGCTGGTAAAAGTCGGAGTATTCCGCGGGGTTAAATATCTCCTTACTAAAAAGGGAATTGAATGCAATGGCTGCAGGAAGCCGTTCCGTGAACTCACAGAGGAAGAAAAACAATTTTTGGATCAGATCGCGGATTTAAACTAGAACGGAAGAGGGTTATAAATGGGCGGTTTTACAGAGGAAACAAAGGCGGACAGCGTACATATTATTGAAACATTTGGTCTGGGACCGTATTTGGAATACCGGATCCCGGGGATTGTGACAACCGAAAAAGGAACTCTGGTCTGCTGTTACGAAGGGCGGATGGAGAACCGCAATGACTGGGCTCAGATTGATATTGTGATTCTGAGAAGCGCTGACCGGGGAAAGACTATGAGCCGGACGGTTATAGCCGGTTTGGATGGGAAGGAAGAGGGGCAGGTGGTTACCTGGAACAATCCGGTGCTGATTGCGGATGGTGAACTGGTTCATCTGATCTTCCACAAGAACTATGAAAAGGCTTATTACTGTGTGAGCCGCGATGACGGAATCACATTTACCGATCCTGTGGAGATAACCGGGGCGTTCCGGGAATTCGGTTATGAATGGAATGTGTGTGCATCAGGGCCGGGACATGGGATTGTGACCCGGGATGGAATCCTGATGGTGCCTGTATGGATTGCCAATGGAGAAACCCTGGATGAGAGCGGGAGAAAAAAGGCGCATAATCCTTCTACCTCGGGTTTGATTTACAGCAGGGACCGGGGGAAGACCTGGCATGCAGGCGCTATGGTTTCAGGGGTTGCAAATGCCAATGAAACTTCCATCGCAGAACTTCCGGACGGGCGGATTTTATTCAACATACGCAATGCGGAACCAGAGAAATGCAGGGTTCTGGCGGTATCTTGCGATGGGGTCAGCGGAATCGACGCATGGTGGAAAGAGGATGAGCTGGAAGATCCTAAGTGTTTCGGAAGTATGGTGAAGATGGGGGATGGTTCGATTGCATTTGTCAACTGTGCCAACCGGAATCTGGAACATCCGGAAGGCAAGAGGCTGTTTTTGACCGTACATGAGAGCAGGAAGGACGGACAGAATTGGAAACCGCTTGTGAATGTGGATGTCCATGGAGGATATGCGGACCTGGCGGCGGACAAAGATCATCTTTATGTATTTTATGAGCAGTGTGTTTGGACGGAAGACTTGAAGCGGGTGAATCATTTGATCCTGAAAGAGTATGGATTATAAAGCTGTTTATCAGCGGAATTGGAGGGTTATATGAAAAAACGGATCACAGCGTTAACTATGGTATGTGTTATGTGCGCGTCATTATTAGCCGGATGCGGAGGGAAAGGGGAACAGCCTTCTTCTGCGGCGCCTGCTGGAAGCACACAGAGCGCGCAGAGCGCACAGGGAGAGACAACTGCGAAGACAACAGAGACAGCGGCTCCGGAAGAAGCCCCGGTCATTGTGATCTATAATAACTCAGGCGCATTTAATATAGCCGGAGCAGAGGCGGGCAGCGAATCAGCGGCTTATGAAAAGATGCAGAATTACATTCTGGAGCAGACGGGCGTAAAAGTGGAAATCATCATGCCCCCTTCTGATTCAGGAGCAGCCAAGGAAAAATTAAACCTGCTGCTGGCAGGCGGCGACCAGATCGACGCCTGGTGGGGAAACTGGCATGATTATGCGCCCAGCGGCATGATCCTTCCTTTGAATACGTACATTGAAAATGACGACTACAAGGCCATCAAGGACGCCTGGGAACCGTGGGGATCCTGGGTTGGAGCTACCGATACGGACGGAACCATCTGGGTTGTGCCGAGAAATACTTCCACTACCCCGTATCCGATCTTTGTGAGACAGGACTGGCTGGATCTGGTAGGTATGGAACAGCCTTCCACACTGGATGAACTCAATACGTACTTATATAAGATCAAAGAGCTGGATCCATACGGAAACGGAGAGACCGTTCCTTTAGGAACCCAGAAGGGCGGCGAAGTTATGGCTTATCTGGAGTATTCGCTGGTAGGCGGATTTGTGGATACCGGAAACGGAAGCTGGCTGGATGAGGATGGTAAGGTAAAACCGGTTTGGATTGCAGACGGATATAAGGATTTCCTGGCCCAGTTAAATACCTGGTATAAAGATGGAATCCTTCATAAAGAGTGCTTCAGTATGGATAAGGATACATTTATACAGAGCATTACAAAAGGAGCGGTAGGCGCTACGGCGGCCTGGTATTCCAGAGTCACATTGAACGACGGAACCTTAACCAAGAACCTGCCGGATCTGGATTTGGAAAAATACGATTACGCGTTCGGCATCAACGAAAAAGGTATTACAGGGCCCAACGGCAAATTCGTTCAGACCCGTACCAATGTTTCACCGGAAGGTTTGATGATCAGCAGCAAATGTAAGAACCCGGACGCAGTCATGAAGTTTGTAGAGTGGTCATACCACTGGGAAAACTATCAGACCGCAGCTATGGGAATCAAAGACGAATATTGGAAATATGATCCCAATGACCCGGATGCCGAGAAGAACCGTTCCGTAGTGGCGATTGAGGGCGGACCGAAATACTGCAGGGATTTCCTGGTATCTTTAGGAACTCCTATGGAAATCCAGTCCACGGAATATGACGAGTGGGGAAGACAGACCATGCATAATCTCTGGCTTCAGGAACATTTGAATGATTTTGACGTAACCCACGAGCCGGGCTGCGAGTATGGAATCACCTGGCAGAATGACAAATTAACGGAAAATATCCCTGGTTATACGGATATCCGTACATACCGGGATGAGGAACTGGTTAAATTTGTAAATGGAAACCGTTCTCTGGACACATGGGATGATTTTGTCCAGGAATTATATGGAATGGGCTTGGAAGACTGGATCACAGAATATACGAGACAGTACAATGAGAGCAAGTAAAGGAATCAGAGAGGAGCGATGGTATGTCCAGGCAGCATGGAAAACAGAAAGCAGGGCAATACAGCCAGAATAGGCCGTTAAGATATTATTTAAAAAGGGACCGGTTTATCTATCTGCTGTTATTGCCGGGACTGCTCTATTATTTGATATTCAAGTACATACCGATGTTCGGGATTATCATAGCATTTGAAGATTATAAGCCGTTTTTTGGAATTGAAGGCATCTTCACTTCAAAATGGGTGGGACTGAAGCATTTCATGAAATTTTTCCAGTCGGCTTACTGCCTGAGACTGATTAAAAATACGCTGCTGCTCAGCTTATATACTCTGGTTTGGGGATTTCCGCTGTCCATTGTGCTGGCGCTGTTTATCAATGAAATCAGGTTTAACCGGTTTAAAAAGGTCGTGCAGACCATATCCTATCTGCCCCATTTTTTATCAGCCGTTATCGTCTGCGGCATCATCCGTACCATGACCGGTACGGATGGGGGCCTGCTCAATGCGCTTATCGTGCATTTTGGCGGAGAACCCATCTATTTCCTGGGAGAAACCCAGTGGTTCAGAACGATTTATACCGTATCGGATGTGTGGCAGACCATCGGCTGGAACAGCATTGTATTCATCGCGGCCATGGCTGGAATCGACAAGGCGTTGTATGAAGCGGCAAAAGTGGATGGAGCCGGTGTTTTAAAGAGGATGTGGTACATAACCCTTCCGGGAATCATGCCGGTTGTAACCATTATGCTGATTATGAGGGTGGGAAATATCCTGAATGTGGGATATGAAAAAGTTTTGCTTTTATATTCGCCGCAGATTTATTCTGTTTCGGATATCATCAGCACCTATGTATACCGGGAAGGTTTGATCAACCAGAATTATTCTTTTGCAACGGCTGTGAACATGTTCACATCTGTGGTTTCCCTGGTCATGGTGCTGGGTACCAATTATATCACGAAGAAAATGGGACAAGAGGGGGTTTGGTAATATGAAGCGCGCAAAGAAAGTGTTCAGCGGCGAGAACCTGTTTCAATTGATTAACATACTCCTGATGATACTCTTCATGATCATCATCATGGTTCCCATTCTGACTGTAATTATGACATCTTTTGTCAGCGAGGCGGAGATCGCGAGAAGGGGTTCCTTCATCATCATTCCGGAAGACTTTGATTTTACCGCCTATAAACTGTTATGGGAGAGTTCCAGCAATATTATCCGCGCTTATGGCAATACCATATTCCGTGTGGTTGTGGGAACTGGTTTAAATCTGTTTTTTACGATTACTCTGGCATATGCGTTGTCCAAACGGGACTTAAAGGGAAGAATGGTCCTGACCGGCCTCATTTTCTTCACCATGCTGTTTTCCGGCGGAATGATCCCCACTTTCATGCTTGTGAAAGCTGTGGGACTGATGGACAGCCGCTGGGCTATGGTGCTGCCGTGTCTGGTCAATACCTGGAATCTGTTCGTTATGAGGAATTTCTTCTATGGAATTCCCGACAGCCTGGAAGAGGCGGCGGTGCTGGACGGGGCTAACCAGATCCAGATACTTACCAAAGTGGTGCTGCCCCTGTCAAAAGCGTCAATTGCAACCATTGGTTTGTTCTATGCGGTTCATCACTGGAATGCCTGGTTTGACGCAATGCTTTATATCAATAAAACATCGCTTCTTCCCATGCAGAACATTTTAAGAAATATCATCACATCGGCATCATCACTCAGCGATTTGAGCTCAGAAGCTTACAATGCTTTGGATGTGCTGCCGCCGACCCAGTCGCTGAGGGCGGCAGCCATTATTGTAACCACGCTGCCCATCGTTATGGTCTATCCGTTTATACAGAAATATTTTGTGAAAGGCGTTATGGTTGGATCGGTAAAAGGTTAGAGAGTATCTTAAATATGATTTATTTCCAGAAACTGTGTGCTTAGGCGGGGTCACGAAAGCAATTTTTTATAGCTGTGATCCACACATAATGCGCCAAATGGGGCAGTCAGAAGTATGGAAATTACAGCTACAGTCAAAACTAAATGGCCGCAGGACAGGCCCATCGACAGGGGAATCCCTCCGATGGCGGCCTGGACTGTGGCTTTTGGCGTGTAGGCCATCATGCAGAAGAGCCGTTCTTTTGGAGTGAGTTTTGTCTTCAGCAGGCAGACGAACACGCCTGCCATGCGCATGATTAAGGCGCCTGCAACCAAAAGAACCGACAGGATTCCGGCCTTTGCGATGTAGGAGGTGTCTACCGTAGCGCCCACCAGTACAAACAGAAGAACTTCAGCGGCTACCCACAGTTTATTGTACTTGGAGGACAAGCGGACAGCCAGGGTTTCATATCTCTGTTTGATCATAATTCCCATGCTCATTATGGCCAGAAGGCCGGAAAATGGCAGAATGCCTTCCAGCCGTGTTTCGCATTCCAGCAGCAGGAAGGAGAGGCTGATGATGATCAGAATTTTGATGGAATCCCTCATATGGAATTTTTTGAAAAAGAGGATCAGCAAAAAGCCTATGAGAAATCCGGTAAAAATTCCGGTCAGTATGGAAAATGGAATCTGGATGAAACTCAGGGCATTTACCTGGCTCCCCTGGGCGAGGGCGGTAAATGCGGTGAACAACACGATGACGAACACGTCGTCAACGGAAGCTCCGGCCAGAATCAACTGGGGAATACTGTGATTCTGCCCGTATCCCTCTTCCATAATGCGGATCATCCGGGGAACGACCACGGCCGGGGAAACGGCGGCTATGACAGAACCGATGATGGCAGCTTCCAAAACCGTGATGCCGAAGATTCCGGGCGCCAGTAAAATTACCCCGGCAATTTCAAAACAGGCCGGAAGGAAACACATGAGAACCGCCGGACGGCCTACCTGCTTTAGGTCGCGCAGGTCTAAAGATAAGCCGGCCCGTGTTAAAATGATCACCAAAGCGGCTTTCCTAAGGTCCGGTGAGATGGATAGCACGGTTGGCGACAGGGCATTCAGTACATAGGGCCCTAATAGAATTCCTGTGATCACCATTCCCAAAAGGCTGGGCAGCTTAAAACGGGCAAAAATGGTGCCGAGGGCCAGACCCAGCAGAAAAATGAGTGCGAAGCTAGTTAACATAAGTAATCCTCCTATAATATTTAATTGCTGTGAAACAAAAAAAGCCGACAATTTCTGCGTGGATTCGCAGAAGTCATCAGCTAAAAAGCGGTTTAAGTCGTTAAACTTGGGGAGAACCTCATTCCCGATAGGTACGATTATAGCCTGGGATGTTAAAAAAAGCAAGAAGTATTTCAGATTTTTCGGTCAAGAAAGATGAGCTGTGGTAACAGTTCAGACAGGTCTGAACTGTTATGAGCTGTGAACAGCAGCTGAGCTGTCAGACCGGTTATTTTTGATTATTTTGGTGCATTTTTTTGAAAAAAAGGAAATATTATACCGGCCTTTCCATGAAAATAAGTGGAAGCTTTCAGGGATTGATGGTATAATGGCGGAGAAGCACAGGAAATTGCTTACGGATGATAATGATCCGTGAAAGGAGTATAGAATGTCAGAGAATAAACCGATAAAGAATCCGGGGCTGATTATGGCCATCCGGGTGATGAGAGAAGATCCAACTCAGGAGTCTCAGGCCAGAGTTGTAGATGAGATAATGAAGGCGCGTTTCCTTGCCCCTGTTGTATTGGAAGCCATGCCGTTTACCGTTGGCAGCGACCGTACATCGTTCAGAGACAGGTGCAGAATGAAATTTTTGAGCATTCACGACGGAAAGGGAAACCGTTTTTTCCCGGCATTTACGGACGACAAAGAATTGGAGAAGTTCGAACTGGAACGGGGGCAGCAGGTGTCTCATTTAACATTTGAAGATTATGCAAAGATCATCATGGACGACCGTTCCGCCGGCGGATTTGTGATTAATCCCTATAGCGACAACCTGGTGTGCGACAGGGATATGGTGATGAGCTGGATCAGCCACAGGGCAGGACAGCATGTAAATGGACAGGAAGGAGCGGGACAGCGCATCCGTCTGGGCCGTCCCAAGAATACGCCGACGGAGCTGGTTCAGGCTGTTTCCGAATACCTGAAGGAACAGGAACTGGTGGAGGCGGCTTACCTTTCCATGATGCAGCCGGAAGGGGAAAAGAGCGGATACCTGATCGTAGTGGATATGGAAGGCGGCGAAGCGGACGCGGATGCTGTCTATGATGGGATTGCCCGTGCGGCCAAGGACCATTTGAACGGGATGTATCTGAATGTGGAACCGGTCAGCTCAGGATTTGGACAGGCGGCCATTAAAGATCAGGAACCATTCTATAAAAGATAATCATTTTGAAGATAATCATTTAGAAGATAATCGTTTAGAGAGACAGAGAAAAAGAAGGATCCAGCCCATTAAATTCGCCTGTGGCGAGGGGCTGGATGCCTGGGGATTTGACTATGGAGCGGTGGATTTCATTTCATCAATCCAGCTTTCCACATCATTGTCACGGATGTCGATGTATTGTTCTCTGTCATCTGCGTATACGAGGCGGACATACATCGGCGGATTTTCCGGACCGGTACTGCCTGCCAGCAGATAGAAGTCGTCGTTTATCTCATAACTTAGGATATACAGACCGCTTCCTACGTCAGTGCCTTCATAGGGGGAAAGATCACTCAGGGACAGGCTGTCCCCTTTTTTGGAGAGCTCAATCACATTATCCAGGGTCAGTTTGGATTTCTCTTTTCTGAATAGTATCCATTTCTCATTTATATTGATGACGGCGTAATCGTCATTCAGCACATAATTATTTCCCACACAGCCGAAATTGCTTTGTCCGTCTTCTGACGGCCTTTTTGTTCCCTCTACGGCAGACAGGATTTTGCCGGAGACGGCATCTGCAGCCCCCATGGGGCTTTCCTGGCCGGTATCAATATAGATGGAGCCGTCCAGCATCACCATGGGAGGTAAATCGTTTAATGTATCCGTGTCCGTGACGGATTGATCCAACAGTATGCCGGAATATGTGACTGTGGGCAATTCATTTTCTTCGGCTTTCACTTCTTCATAGTTTAGATTTTCCCATAGGTCTGCGGTATTAATTTTCTTGATTTTGTAAAGGCCGCTTTCTGTCCGGATCAGGTCTCCATCTCCGATTATATGAAATAGCTGGCATGTTTCATCAGATAAGTTCAGCTTAAAATAGAGGCCGATTCCTCCGGCCGGTATATCACGGTCTTCTGATTTGCTGAGAAGACTGATGCCGCTGAGTTTCCTGGCGATTTTTTGAATGTCGTCGGAGGAGGTCACTGCTTTTTTCACTGCCGCCGAGGGGACGCCGCCGGTGAATACATCGATGGACTGTATTTGGTCTTCCTCTATTGAAAATGCGGGGGACTGTTTTTGGCATCCGGAGAGGGTAAATAATAGACATAGGAGCAGAAGAATGGGGAGGCGTTTTGACATAGGGGATCATTCCTTTCCAGTGAGTTGGTGTGATGGTTCAGGACAGCGGAAAGACCGGTGAAGAAGAGTGAGCTGTTCTGAACAGTAATATTAATTATATTTATCATAGCATGGATTAAGAGTGAGATGTTTTAAGATTTTGTTGCTAATTGTTTACATTAGAAAGTGTTCTTGGAGAAATTAGTTTTTGGTTGTTCCGGAAATATGACTGCCACCTATTGAATGGGTGGCAGCAGGAATATAGATTATATTGTAATTTCAACCCGCAGACTTTAATATGAAAAGTCAGACATAATCAGTATATCATGAGAATGATATTTCTACAATATAATATATAAAGTGATTTGGTGGACATAGAACAGTGAGCGTGCTATACTTATTTTAAGTGAATTTGCGGAAATATAAAGAAAAAATGAGCATACATTAAAATGCGTCATCCATCTGGCATTTTATGCGGCGGCAGATGATTACAGCATGAAATTTGAAAGTCCGGCGGGGAAAGGATATGCCGATTGCATTATGATACCTAAAAAGCCAGGAATTCCAGGAATTGTTTTGGAATTAAAATACAATGGTACTGTGGATCAAGCGATTAACCAAATTATAGAAAAAGATTATATGAAAGCGTTTGATGAGCGTGTGAAAAAAATATATTTGGTTGCGATTAATTACGATAAGGGGACGAAAACACATCAGTGTCACATAGAGAGCGTAGATAAGGCAGGAAAAACAGAGCAATAACATTGTTCTGTTTTTCCATTAAAGCAGATTTATTTAGAAATAAGAAACGGAATAAAAGGAGTGTTTTACGAAAACGGAGGGGATAAATCATGTATCTGGCCCATATCAGTGAGGACAGGAAACGGGAACAAAGCATACCGGATCATTTAACCGGAACTGCCAATTTGGCGGCTGATTTTTCCGCCAAGTTTGGCTGCCGCGGCTGGGGTTATGGCTGCGGCATGATGCACGATATAGGAAAGTATTCGGACAAATTCCAGAAGCGGCTTCTTAACAATGGTCCCAGAACAGATCACGCCTCAGCCGGAGCCCAGGAGTTATATAAAAAGAAAAATTACATAGGCGCTTACTGCATATCCGGGCATCATTCCGGGCTTTTGGACGGCGGAACTGCCGCAGACGCGGGAGGTGATGCTACTTTAAATGGCAGGATGCAGAAAGAACTGGAGGCTTACCAGACTTATAAAGAAGAAATAAAAATTCCTGAGTTTCCGGTAATACCTTTGAAACCGTTGGGAAAAGGCGGGTTCAGTCTGTCCTTTTTTATCCGGATGTTGTTTTCCTGCCTGGTGGATGCGGATTATCTGGATACGGAAGCTTTTATGACTGAAGGCATGGTTATAGAAGATACATATGCAAAAGATGCAGATGCAAGAGGTACATTTACAAAAGGTACATACCCAAGAGGTACATTCGATACCGTAGATATATTATTTGACCGCCTGTTTCATCATGTGGAATCCTGGCTGCAAAATGATGATATTACCACAGTAAACGGCAGAAGAACCGCAATTTTAAAAGCATGCCTGGAACGGGGAAACGATGAACAGGGGCTTTATCAGCTCACAGTTCCTACCGGAGGAGGTAAAACTCTTTCATCACTTGCATTTGCACTCCAACATGCAAAAACACATCATTTAGACCGTATCATTTATGTGATCCCGTATACGTCGATAATCGAGCAGAACGCCCAGGTTTTTAAAGATATACTGGGGTGGGATAATGTATTGGAAGATCACTGCAACGTGACCTATGAGGAATCGGAGGAGTATAATAAGATCCAACTGGCAGCGGAGAATTGGGACTGCCCGGTTGTGGTAACTACCAATGTACAGTTTTTTGAATCGCTGTTTGCAAACAAAACTTCAAAATGCCGGAAACTGCACAACATAGCCAACAGCGTCATTATCTTTGATGAAGCCCAGATGCTGCCTGTTAATTATCTGAAACCATGCATACAGGCGGTCAGTGAGCTGGTTTACAGCTATCATAGTACGGCGGTTCTCTGTACAGCCACCCAGCCGTCGCTGAAGCCGTTTTTTCCGCAGCAGATAAAAATATCGGAAATATGTCCTGATGTGGAAGATCAGTATGAATTTTTCAGGCGGACGGTATTAAAGAATATAGGTGAACTGTCGGAGAATGGACTTGCAGAACAGTTAAGAGGACGGAAGCAGGTTCTCTGCATTTTAAACAGCAGAAAAAGGGTTCAGAAGGTATATGAGGTATTAAAAGAGGAGGAAGGGACCTTTCATCTCTCCACCTTTATGTATCCGCTTCATCGGAAAAGACTTCTTAAAATCATCAGAGAACGGTTAAAAGAGGGAAAAACCTGCAGATTGATTGCCACAAGCCTGGTGGAAGCGGGAGTGGATTTTGACTTTCCGGCCGTATACCGGGAACTGGCAGGCCTGGATTCAGTCATACAGGCGGCAGGCAGGTGCAACCGGGAAGGAAAACGGCCATATGTGGAATGTGAAACTGTGATATTTACAATGGAAAAGGCAGAAGGGATTCACATGCCTCAGACGATGAAACTTCCTGTCACAGTTGCCGGACAAGTATCGGAATTGTATGAAGATAATGCTTCATTGAAAGCAATTCAAACCTATTTTGACAGGCTGTACCACTTTAAAGGCGAGGGATTGGATGCGAAAGATATAGTGGGACAGATGGAAAATGGAAGCCGCTCTCTGAGCTTTCCATTTGCTTCGGCAGCGAAACAATTTAAGCTGATTGAACAGGATACGAAGACGATTTTGATTGCCAAGGAACCTGAAGCTGAGATGATCGTGGAAAGAATCAGAAGAGGGGAATATTCCCGCAAGCTGATGAGAGAAGCAGGACAGTACTGCGTCAACCTATTTAAGAATGATTTTGACAAATTATACGGAGCAGGAAGACTGGACGCGATTAGTCTGGATTTTTATGTTTTGCGCAATGTGGAGCAGTATTCGGAAGAAATGGGATTGGAAATTCAGGTTGATAGAGGGGAGGCGGTTATATTTTAAATGATAATTTGAAAGACAGAAGAGGAGGAGATATATGAGCCAGGGAGTGAAAGTCCGCGTCTGGGGAGATTTAGCCCTTTTCGCCCGGCCGGAGATGAAAGTGGAAAGATGCAGTTATGATATGATAACGCCGTCCGCCGCCAGAGGGCTTTTGGAAGCGGTGTACTGGCATCCTGGTATGCGGTGGGTGATAGACAAGATTCATGTGAGAAAGCCGATTCAGTTTACCGGCATCCGGCGGAATGAAGTGAAGAGTAAGATTTTAGCAGGAAATGCTTTAAATGTGATGAATGGGGGAAATAGACCGCTTTACATCAGCAGCAAAGAAGATATCGTTCAGCGGGCCGCCATACTGCTAAGGGATGTGGAATACGTGATTGAAGCCCATTTTGAAATGACAAAACAGGCTGCTGAAGGTGATAATCCCGGTAAATTTAAAGATATCATCATGCGGAGGTTAAAAAGAGGAGAATGCTATCATATGCCGTATTTTGGCTGCAGGGAATTTCCGGCTAACTTTGAATTGTTTGATGAACCGGATATCAGCACGGCTTATTCCCAGGAGGAGAAGGATTTAGGCTACATGCTGTATGATTTTGATTATTCTGTTCCTGATGATATCCAGCCCATGTTTTTCCGGGCCGTATTGAAGAATGGGGTTTTAGATGTGAGGGACTGCGAGGTGATACGATGATATTGCAGTCATTGGTGAAATACTATGAGGCTTTGGAGCAAAAAGGTGAAATTACCAGGCCGGGATGGTGTAAGGTGAAGATATCATTTGCCTTGGATCTGTCTGAGGATGGAAAGCTTAAACGGGTGATTCCGCTGAAAACTGAGAAGATCAGGGGCAAGAAAACGGTTTGGGAACCCAGTACGATGACGGTTCCCCAAATGGTAACAAGATCTTCGGGAGTTTCGTCAAATTTCCTCTGCGATAATTCCAGCTATCTTCTGGGGATTGATAATAAAGGCAAACCGGAGCGGTCCCTGGAATGCTTTGAATGCGCGAAAGCAAAGCATCTGGAGATTTTAAAAGATGTGGAATCTCCGGCGGCCCGCGCTGTGACCCGATACTTTGAGACATGGGAACCTGATAAAGCGAAAGAGAATCCGGCCCTTTCCGAAGTGTTTGAGGAACTAATTTCCGGCGCGAACCTGGTTTTCTGGATAGATACCGATTATGCACAGGAAGATCCGTGGATAAAAGAAGCGTGGGAAAAATACAGCAGCAGTTCGGCAGGCGGGCCTGTGGGAGTCTGCCTGGTGACAGGAGAAAAGACAGAAATTGCCAGAATACACGGAACTATAAAAGGAGTTGCGGGCGCCCAGTCCAGCGGCGCGGCTTTGGTCTCCTTTAACGCTCCTGCATTTGAATCCTATGGAAAAGAACAGAGTTTTAATGCGCCGGTTGGAAATTATGCGGTCTATGCGTACACCACAGCCCTGAATCATTTGCTGGCGGACAGAACCCATGTGACATCCATTGGGGATACTACGGTCGTATATTGGTCTGAGGATGGGGATGAGGTCTGTCAGAATATATTTCTAAATGTATCCGAACCATCGGTTGATAATTATGAGATTATAGATGGGGTATTTAAAAATCTGGAATCGGGGAAGGCCGTCAACATACCCGGAGTGGAAGGCGCAATCTCTATGGATCAGAAGTTTTATATTCTTGGTTTGGCCCCGAATGCGGCCAGAATTGCCGTCAGATTTTTTTATCAGGACAGCTTCGGGAATATTTTGAGGCACTTAAAAGAGCATTATGACAGGATGGAAATCGTAAAGCCTTCATGGGACACTGCCGAATATCTTGGAATCTGGCGGATGATGATGGAGACGGTGAATAAAAAATCCAGGGATAAGAAACCAGCTCCCAATATGGCAGGCGCTGTTTACCGGTCTATAATTTCCGGGGACAGATATCCCTATGCTCTGTATCAGGCTGTAATGGGGCGGATACGGGCGGAACAGGACGACAGTGACAGCGGAATACGTAAGATCACACGGGGAAGGGCAGCGATTATTAAGGCATTTCTTTTAAGAAATGGAATATGCGGTGAGGAGGAGATAACGATGGAGTTGAATGAGGACAATAAAAGTATAGCTTATGTATTGGGACGGGAGTTTGCTGTGTTGGAGGCGATTCAGGAAGAGGCGAATCCTGGTATTAATGCAACGATAAAGGATCGGTATTTTAACTCCGCCTGCGTCAATCCGGCTACAATCTTTCCAATTCTGTTTAAACTGAAGAACAGCCATATTAAAAAGATGAACAATAAGGGAAAAGAAGTATATTATGAAAAGATGTTGGGAGACTTGCAGGAACGGATTATATCTTCGGCCGTTTCCGGGGAAGCGGTTCCCATGTATCCAAAGAGATTATCCTTAGAGGAGCAGGGAAGCTTTATTTTAGGGTATTATCATCAGACGCAGAAGAGATACGAAAAGAAATTGAAGGAGGACAATTAAGATGGGAGAGACAATTAAAAACAGGTATGAATTCGTTGTATTATTTGATGTGGAGAATGGTAATCCCAATGGAGATCCCGATGCGGGAAACCTCCCAAGAATTGACCCGGAGAGCGGATATGGTATTGTTACGGATGTCTGTTTAAAAAGAAAAATACGTAATTATGTGGAGACTGTAAAAGAGGATGCCCAAGGATATAAAATATACATAAAAGAAGATGTGCCTTTAAACCGCAGCGATAATACAGCCTATGAATATTTGAAAACCAATGAAAAGGATATTAAGGAGTTAAAGAAAAAAGACCCGGAAGTGGACAGGAAAATCAGGGATTTCATGTGTGAAAATTTCTTTGATATCCGTACTTTCGGTGCGGTCATGACCACATTTGTCAAGGCAGCGTTAAACTGCGGCCAGGTGCGGGGACCGGTTCAGCTTGGGTTTGCCAGAAGTGTGGACCCGATTATCAGCCAGGAAATAACGATTACACGAATTGCCATCACGACGGAAAAAGACGCGGAAAACAAGAGTACAGAGATGGGAAGAAAGAATATTGTTCCTTACGGCCTTTACCGTGTGGAAGGTTATATCTCGGCAAATCTGGCACGGAAAGTAACCGGATTTTCAGAAGACGATCTGGAACTTTTGTGGGAAGCCATTATTAACATGTTTGAGATCGACCATTCGGCGGCCAGAGGAAAGATGGCGGTCAGGGAATTGATAGTATTTAAACACAGCAAGGAACTGGGTGACTGCCCGGCCTATAAACTGTTTGATGCTGTGGAAGTTTCCAGAAATGAAGACGTGGTTTATCCGAGAAAATACTCCGATTATACGGTAACGGTCCATGAAGAGCAGATTCCGGATACGGTGGAGATATCAAGAAAAATATGATGGAATACAGAGAAGAAGATTATTTGATGCTTTCCGGAATCCAGCATTTTGCGTTTTGCAGAAGGCAGTGGGCCCTCATACATATTGAACAGCAATGGTCTGATAATGAATATACCATAGAAGGTGAGCTGCTCCATAAAAATGCCCATGATCCCTATTTTAATGAAAAAAGAAAGGATGTTATTATCAGCAGAGCCATGCCTGTACATTCCAGGACAATGGGGGTCAGCGGAGAATGTGATATTGTGGAATTTCAGAAATCTTCAGACGGAGTAACGCTTCATGGGCACAGGGGCTGTTACAACATTTATCCCATTGAATATAAGAAGGGAAAACCAAAAGATACACAGATAGATATCCTTCAATTGACTGCCCAGGCAATGTGTCTGGAAGAAATGTTTTCTGCTGAAATTAAGGAAGGCTGCATTTTCTATGGAGAAACAAAACGCAGGGAGCCGGTTGTGTTTACCGACGAATTGAGAACAACGGTAAAGTCGTATTTTGATGAAATGCACCAGCTTTATGATAAGAAGTACACTCCCAGAGTTAAATGGTCTAAAAGCTGCAATGCCTGTTCGCTGAAAGATGTCTGCATGCCGAAGCTGGGAAAGACGGTTTCTGTAAAAGAGTACATTCATAAGACCATATCGGAGGAATGATAATGAAGAAATTACTGAATACGTTGTATGTAACATCACAGGACAGTTATCTTTCGCTGGATGGGGAAAATGTGGTGATTCTTGAGCAGGAACAGGAACTGGGAAGAGTACCGCTTCACAACCTGGAGGCAATCGTTTCTTTTGGGTACAGGGGTGTCAGCCCGGCCCTGATGGGGGGCTGTGCCAAGAGAAATATTTCTCTGTGTTTCCTAACGCCCCAAGGGAAGTTTCTGGCAAGAGTGACAGGTGATATCCGGGGAAATGTGGTCTTGAGGAAGAGACAGTATGAAGCCTCAAATGACTCCGATCTCGCTGTGGGAGTAGCGCGAAACTGCATTATGGGAAAAGTTTTTAATTCCCGCTGGATCTTGGAAAGGGCCACAAGGGATCATGGACTTCAAGTGGATGTGGAAAAAGTAAAAAGGGCTTCCGGATATTTGCAGAAATCATTGGCGAATATAGAAAAATGTACGGATATGGCGCAGCTTAGGGGATTTGAAGGGGAAGCGGCCAGCGTATATTTTGGCGTGTTTGACCAGATGATCCTGCAGCAGAAAAAAGATTTTGTGTTTTCCGGCAGAAATAAAAGGCCGCCTATGGACAATGTAAATGCAATGTTGTCTTTTGTTTATACACTTTTGACCAATATGACCGCTTCTTCATTAGAGACTGTTGGGCTGGATCCGTATGTAGGATTTATGCATACGGACAGGCCCGGAAGAGTATCCCTTGCCCTGGATTTGATAGAAGAACTGAGGCCGGTTCTTGCAGACCGATTTGTGCTGACATTGATCAATAAAAAGATGATTACAGGAAAGGATTTTACCAGAAAAGAAGACGGCGCGGTATTAATCAGCGATAAGGCCAGAAAGGATATTTTGGTTGAATGGCAGAATAAGAAAAAGGAAATTATCACACATCCTTATCTTGGGGAAAAAGTAGAGTGGGGAATGATTCCATTTGTCCAGTCCATGCTTCTGGCCAGATATTTAAGGGGCGACATTGACGAATATCCTCCGTTTTTCTGGAAATAGAGGGGGTTTTGAGGGAGGTTTCTATGCTGGTACTTATTACTTATGATGTGAATACCGAGACGGCAGCGGGAAAGACCAGGCTGCGAAAAGTGGCAAAACAATGTGTAAATTATGGAACCAGAGTACAGAATTCAGTATTTGAATGTATTCTTGATCCGGGCCAGTGTTTGATGTTAAAATCTATTTTAACAGATATTATTGATGAAAGTGTGGACAGCATCCGGTTTTATTATCTTGGGAATCAGAAGAAAGCGAAGGTTGAGCAGATTGGAATCGGAAAAGGTATTAACGTTGAGGAGCCGTTGATTTTTTAGATACATCCTGGTGCGAACCATAAGCGCACATAAAAATCCCGGGGGATTCGCACCTGGATTTGAAGGGGATTATGGTTTAGAGGGGGCGATTTGGGAGTGAAAATAGTTTGAAATGTTTTATTTTTGAATGTATTGCATAAAAATGAAAGTGATTTTTGTGCAATATTGCTGTCACCACCCTTGCGGTGGTGTGGATTGAAATAACCTTATCTATGTCACACTTTATTTCATCATAGGTCACCACCCTTGCGGTGGTGTGGATTGAAATGGAGTTTAAAGATTTATTAACCGGGGCCAATATTGTCACCACCCTTGCGGTGGTGTGGATTGAAATTGCCAGTGCTTCGATGCCTGTGACCTTTACCATGTCACCACCCTTGCGGTGGTGTGGATTGAAATAGCGAATGTACCCGGAACTGATGAAACTACGAGCGTCACCACCCTTGCGGTGGTGTGGATTGAAATTTACAAATCTTAGGTCAATTAAAGACTTTACGCCGTCACCACCCTTGCGGTGGTGTGGATTGAAATTTTTATGGTTTTCAAATCAGGTATTGCTTCCACAGTCACCACCCTTGCGGTGGTGTGGATTGAAATGCATCACCATACACACAGGAGTCCCCTCCGATTAGTCACCACCCTTGCGGTGGTGTGGATTGAAATCCTAAGGCGGTCCATATTTGCACTATCGTTGTTCTGTCACCACCCTTGCGGTGGTGTGGATTGAAATGCCAGGGCCTCCACCTGCTTTTTGCTGTATTTAGTCACCACCCTTGCGGTGGTGTGGATTGAAATATGTCATACTCGAACTTTTCCCGATTTAGTATGCGTCACCACCCTTGCGGTGGTGTGGATTGAAATTTTGTAATATAAGCGGCTATCAACTACTATAAAGTCACCACCCTTGCGGTGGTGTGGATTGAAATTTCCGAGTATTTTAAATAACACTTAGCCCGTCCCGTCACCACTCTTGCGGTGGTGTGGGTTCAACTGTTCCATTACACCCGTCAATCAGATCTGTTTCACAGTCCCCAGTTTTACAGTAATGAAAACTAAGTCAAGGCTAAGTTTTTGTTTTATTCCTAAATACAGTGTCCTTACTGCCTTAAAGCATGCTATACTGAACCATTCACTCTTGTCTTATCCAACAAATTTTATACAGTGTTCTATTTTTGATTTACCAAACGTTTGAGTAAAAAGCAAAGAAATTTGCATTGGCCTGTGATAGAATAAGAATAATTATAGTATAGTGACAAATCAGTAGGAGGACATTATATGAATGTTAGAATTAACACGGAAAATGCCAAATCGTTTATTAATCAGGATGCATTAGAAGACAATGTAAAAAAGGGGTCTGAAATTGTCAAACTTCTTTACGAAGTCGAGGATCAGGAAAATGTTTTAGGTTGGCTTCATGCAGAAACCGCAGCAGTCCAGCTGGAACTGATTAAGGAAAAAGCAAAAGAAGTCCGTGAAAATGCGGACGTATTCGTGATCGTAGGTGTGGGCGGTTCCAACCAGGCCGCCAGAGCTATGATTGAGGCGTTGTCAGACCGGAAGGGGCCGGAAGTAGTATATCTTGGAAACAGCTTATCCCCTCACTACATATCGCAGATGATGAAGCGCCTGGAAGGCCGAAGCGTTTACATCAATGTGATTGCAAAGAATTTTGAGACTTTGGAGCCGGGAAGCCATTTCAGGATTCTGCGTCAGTTTATGAACAGCAGATATTCCAAAGAGGAGATGGCAAAACGGGTGATTTTAACAGGAACCACCGGTTCCAGACTGGAAGAGATTGCGGTGGAAAATGGATATACGTTCCTTCAGTTTCCTATAGCCATTGGCGGCCGGTATTCCGCTTTCTCCCCTGTGGGCCTGTTCCCAGTTGCGGCGGCAGGACTTGATGTGGATGAATTCTTAAATGGTGTAAAAGCCGCTGAAATGATGTGCATGAATCATCCGGATCAGAACCCGGCGGTGGAATACGCAGCGGTGAGAAACCTTTTGTACCGCCAGGGATTTGATATTGAGATGCTCGTTTCTTTTGAGCCTCAGTTTGCATTTTTTAATAAATGGTGGATTCAGCTGTTCGGCGAAAGTGAAGGAAAAGAGAAAAAGGGCATATTCCCGTCCGGAGCCATTTATTCAGAAGATCTTCATTCCATGGGACAGTATATGCAGGATGGACGGCGGAACTTAATTGAGACATTTCTAACTGTAAAAGATCCAAAAGCCAGCGTGGTCTTAGAAGCAGACCGTGCTTTTGGCGACCGGTTTGATTATCTGGACGGCATGGATTTTAAAGAGATCAACAATGCGGCAGAAACCGCCACCATCGATGCCCATGTGGCAGGCGGAGTGCCCTGTATTCAGTTCTTAATCGATGAGATAGCGGAAGAAACCTTCGGGGAACTGTATTATTACTTTATGATGTCCTGCGCGGTTTCTGGAAAGCTGATGGAGGTAAATCCATTTGACCAGGAAGGCGTGGAAGAGTACAAAAGAAGCATGTTTAAAGCCTTGGGTAAGAATTAAGAGAAGGTGAAAATCTTTATTTAACATATTGGCGAAAGTAACGCCATGAATCCTGGAAATGGGGACGGACAGGGGCAGAGGCCTGCTTGGAGGTTTGACGCCGGGTGGAGCGGAATCCGTTGGCGATGAAAACCTGCTTCCAACCGTAAGTGAAACTAAGGCTCCATGGACGGAAAAAGACGGTCCGATGCCCATTCACGGTAAACTCTTTATGGGACTTTACCGTTCAGCGGGCATCTCAGAAACTGATTTGGTTTTCAGTTTCTGCCCGTCTTTTTCCATCCCTGGAGCCTAAGTTTCACTAACGGTTTCCAGACGGCTTTCATCGCCAACGGATTCCGCTCCGCCCGGTGCCAACCCTCCAAATGGGCCTCCGCCCCCGTCCGTCCCCATCCCCAGGATTCACGGCTGTGTACTGGTCTGATAAAGAATAAATAAAGATTTGGGGAAGGAATGTAGAAAAAGCAAAGACGCGTTTGATTGAGGCGTTGTTTGTTATTTCGTGCAGATTATGGTATAGACATTTCAAGTAACTGACGTGGGGATTAACAGTAAAAGGTCAAGGCATTTTCGGAAATGCCTTGAGGATTGATGTTAAATGGTGTGGGCATTTACATTAAAGGGTGAAGCCATTTTCGAAAATGCCTTCACCCTTTATGTCACCCTTT
>NZ_WQPN01000022.1:71536-154392 GCF_018785315.1 Clostridium sp. MCC353
ATAGCCAGAGAAAACCAGCAGGAAAGCGGGACGAGGGAGCGGAGGCGGGATTGGATGTTTGGAGGCGGCCATGGAGAGCGGAATCCGTCGGGGATGAAAGCCATCTGGAAACCGTTAGTGAAACTTAGGCTCCAGGGATGGAAAAAGACGGGCAGAAACTGAAAACCAAATCAGTTTCTGAGATGCCCACTGAACGGTAAAGTCCCATAAAGAGTTTACCGTGAATGGGCATCGGACCGTCTTTTTCCGTTCCTGGAGTCTTAGTTTCACTTACGGTTGGAAGCCGGTTTTCATCCCCGACGGATTCCGCTCTCCATGGCCGCCTCCAAACATCCAATCCCGCCTCCGCTCCCTCGTCCCGCTTCCCTGCGTAACTTTCACCAATTAAATCCCAATTTATTTCCTTTTCACCGGAATCCAAATCTCACTCCTATAATCCGCCGCTGAGGTATCGCCCTCTGAATACCACTCAATGGATGCGTCCATAGCGATATCATACTCCTGATTATTAGGCAGCCATTCGTGGAAAATCTTTGTGTTGACCGACTGCAGGGATCCCGGCAAAGGTCCGGTGCATCTGAATTTCATCCATTCCATTTCCGGGAATTCATAAAGAACCAATCCGTCCGGAACCGTTTTTCCATCATAAGCTCCTGCGATCAGATAGCGGAAAGTTTCGCCTTTCTGGGGAGAGTCAATACAAATTCCATATTCTCCAATATTATAATTACTGATTGCCTGCTGAATTTCCCTGTGTTCTTCTTGGCTGAATAGCGGTTTCATATACATTCTGCAAAATTCATCCCAGAATTTGGGAATATCCTGGTAAGAAGTTTCATAAGAAATCTCCCGCTCGAATCCAATCACCTGAAATCCCTTTACTTTTTCTGTTACATAGTCCATGTCGTATCCTCCTTGAATTGAAATTATAATTTTTAAAGGTAAGAAGGGTTTTATCTTCTCCGAGTGGTTCTGTGTGCGCAGCGGAGAGATACCATGGAACCGGCTGTACGCTTTTGTAAAGCTTTCAGGCGTGTCGTAACCGTATTTTAAGGCCAGATCGATGATCTTTTCATTGCCGGAAGCCGCATCCAGTGCCGCAAGATACAGTCTTCTGTTTCTGATATATTCAGCAGGGGAATAGCCAGTCATAATTTTAAATCCCTTTTGGAAATAAAAGGATGACATAT
The DNA here is from genome assembly GCF_018785315.1 of Clostridium sp. MCC353. Lineage (GTDB taxonomy): Bacteria > Bacillota > Clostridia > Lachnospirales > Lachnospiraceae > CHH4-2. The sequence goes on from NZ_WQPN01000022.1 coordinate 72,727, forward strand.
GTATTTCGTCCGCGATATCTTTAGAAGAGATATCGTCCAGCAGATGATTTTCTATAAACCTGATCGCGTTTTGTAAATCGTGGGTCCAGTCCATTTTCCTTACCTCCTGATGAAATTATAATATTCAATAAGAAAATATTCCTGTCATTTTGTGCTTATATTTGTCTAAAGGCCGATTCGTTCACATTGTATATTTTGCATAAAACACAAGATCCATACCATTCATAATAGGTTCGACTCTGCCAGTTTTCCTATACCCAATCTTTTCGTACAAATAGCAGAGTTTTTCTTCCTGCAATATGGTGTCCAGTTCCCATTTTTCTGCCGTTGGGTATAATGACTCGACAATCGTAATTGCTTTTTGAGCGTATCCATATCCCTGATATTCAGGAAGAATACAGATTTGCTTTAATTTACATAGTGTTTCAAAATGGCATATCCTCAATGCACCGATATGCTTTCCTTTAAGAGATATAAAATAGTAATCAGTAATTGGGTCGTACAATCGTTGTATAGTACGTTCGAGTTTTTCTGCACCTGGGCTGAAATCGTAATCTTGATATTTTTCTAATAATGCTTTAAATGATTTAATTTGTAAATCATATAGTTCTTGTGCATCGGTAAATGATGCAATATCTAATACAATAGGCATGTCTTCACCTCTCAATCCTATGGCTGCTTTTTGAAACATACTGGCACAGAAATTCGACTTTAATTATTCCTGTATTGTGTATGTTTTGGTGTTTTTATCCACCCACACTTAGAAAAAGCAGGGACATTAAAATTTATTATATCAGACATGAACTGAAAAAACAGTTTTATTTTCCCTTCCTTTGTCCCGTAATGGCCGCTGTCAGTATGGTTAAAACGGGAAGCAGCAGATCAACCGTAAGGCAGAACTCTTTCTTTTAGTGTAGCATGGGTGGGAAAGCGGTGTAGAATTAGTATTTTCTTTATTTTTCATAAGCAGACATTTATAGGATGAAACAGATGATGGATTTGCAAAAATTCAGCGGTTAAAAAGCCCCTCCCTCAAACGGGAAGATAACGTTGGAGGAAGGGGCGCATTTATAATGACCGCGAATGTTGATAATCATTATTTGAATTTAAAGAAAGATCCTTTTTCCGTATGCTCTTTTACCAATTGTATGAAATATCCCATGGCTTCCGTTACATAGAAATCTTTCCTGTAAATGGCACACAGCGTCGCTTTCGAGTTGTCCCGTTTGAGGCGGAAAAATGCGCCGTAATGGTGGGAGAACGCCACATAATCCTGTAAAAGGGCGAATCCCAGCCCGGCCTGCACCAGGTTAAAGACCGCCGCTTCCTCGGTGAGAAGAATGGTGTTCTTAGGCTGGAAATGATAGGGGCTGTATGTGGCCTCATCCCAACTGCGGTGACGGTCCATCACAATTGTATTAATAAACGGTTCGTCCTGGAAATCATCCAGATCCACCGGAGGCCGGAGACGCCAGTCCGGCTCTTTTTCGGCTGCTTTGGCGATTGGATGGTTGGGCGGAGCCGCCAGCAGGCAGTAATAGTCGAATAACGGGATATAAGTGAGGGACTGCCGCACATCGCTGGGCACATCCGCTTTATCCATAACGAAAGCCAGATCCAGATTGCCGGCCGAAACCATGCTTTCAAATCCTTCGTGGGATCGGGTGTTTATGGTGAGCTGGATATTGGGATATTTTTTTTGAAAATCCGGGAGCACGATGGAAAGGAACATGGGAGCCCTTCCGCTGGAAATGCCGATGGAAATCCGCCCGGTTTTCGATTCCCTCGCATCGTCCAATGCTCTCTGAAGAGAGTTTTCCAGGAATTTCTGCTTCTGGAAAGTCTCCAAAATCAGCTCCCCAGTATAGGTTGGAATCAGCTTTCCGCCCTTGTATTCAAAAATTTTGGTGTTATAGGTCTTTTCCAGAGATGTGATCAGCTGGCTCAATGCCGGCTGGGATACATACAGTTCTTTTGCCGCATTTGTAATGGACTGGGTTTCCGCTATTTTCAGCAGATAATCCATTTTGCGCTCGTTTAACATAAAAAATTCCCCCTGACTGTTTGTGCTGCGAAATCCATATTGCCAAGAAATAAATATTGAGAAATAAATATTGAGAAACAAATACTGTGAAACAAATACTGTGAAACAAATACCGGGAAACAAAAATCGAAAAACAAATACCGGGAAACAATTTTCAGATACGCTCTAGCGGCCCGGTGCCGGTCTGGGATTTAAAATTATATTGATCATACCATAATAAAATAAGAAAATGCAATGAGTGTTCCGGTTTATCATATAGAGCGTTTCATATAGAGCTTTACTTTTCACGGGCCAGCTGCGCGCTGAAATCGGGGCAAATATACCGCAAAGTGAGGCGCACAGACGGCAGAAATGAATTTTAAGCCCCACATTTGTATTGTAAGAGTTCTGACGGCAGTTCTTCTTGACCAAAACGGCCGGTCAAGAAGCATCGGATGTCCATCCGGTGTAAAAATGGATAAAGAAAGCAGCTTACAAGCGGGCTTGACGCTGCTTTCTTTATCCATTTTTCCGCCGTCAGGGCTGTTGTCTGGTATTAGAAAATGATGAAGAAAAGATAAGAAACTGCTTATATTCCCTCAAAAATGCCGCAAAATAAGGCATTTTCCCCAAATATAAGAAAATGGTTATGGAAAAATAACGAGCTAACTATTTGTCAGGGCCGTTTTATTTTCCTATAATGGGAGCATAGAAACAAACATTCTATCATTTGTTTTTTCGGCCGGGAAAACAATCAAGAACAACAAAGGAGAAATGAGTATGACGTTAGAATTATTTGGGGCGATTTTAGGCGTAACCGTGTTTATATTAATATTGATGTTCCGTCTGCCGAACTGGCTGACTTTTGTGGCGGTAGCGCCGATTGTGGTATTTTGCGGAAGTATGACGACAAAAGAGGTTTATGCGGTATTTTCCAGTTCCGGCCTCCAGCTCATGTATATCATTTGTATTTTCATGGGCCTGATGACAGCCACCGGATTGGACAGCATTATAGGAAACACGGTGGTTACGGCCGCCAACAAAGTAACCCATGGGGATGACAGCAAGACGGAGATCATGATCCTTTTGGTGCTGTTCGTGTTTGGAAATATTTTTTCGTTCTTCCTGGCTAACAACCATGTGGCAATGGCTCTGGTTCCCGTTATTTACGGTATCGCTAAAAAGACAAAGCTGAGCTACTCCAAAATGTGTTTGTTCGTCATTTTTTCCACCACCATCGGCGGCGCGTGTACGCTGGTTGGCACCACTTCCAATGTTTACGCCAACACAGCGCTGTTGGATAACGGCCTGAAGGGCCTGGGAATGTTCGATTTCGCATGGGTCGGCGTGCCTGTAATGATTTTAGGAGGCATTTATTTGATTCTCTGCAACAAAATGTGCCCGTCTTATGTGGAAGAAGTTCCGGGAAGCGCATCAGTTTTAATGGAAGCGAAGGATACTGCCACACCTGAAATGAAGAGAAAGCAGATGTTTGTCTGCGTCGGTTTTGCCGCATTTTTGATCGGTCTGGCTATGGACAGCATTGCGGATCTTCCGGGATTCAGCCCTTATTTCTTCGGTTATTTCATAATTACCGTTTTGTATTTCTTAAAAGTCGCAAAATCAAAACAGTTTTTTACCAGTATCAGTTCCCAACTGGTTCTGTTCTGTGCAGGTATTAACCTGGCAATCGCTATTATTAAAGTCACGCCATTGGGAGACGTGTTCAGTACATTTTTCATCAATGCCATCGGCGGAAGCACAAATCTTTATGTAATAACCGCTATTTTATGGGTGGGTACGGTTGTTATGACCCAGTTTATGAACAACATGGCCTGTGCAGGCGTGCTGGCTCCGGTAGCCATCGGCCTGGCCGAACATTTGGGCGCTGATCCGAGAGCGATGGTTATGGCAATCGCCATGGCGGCCACCAGTTCCTATCTGACCCCTATGGCGTCGGGAACCAACCAGTTAATCATGCCATTTACCAACTTGAAATTCCAGGATTTTGCAAAATACGGCTGGCCGCTGTTAATCATTAACTTCACATGCTGTATGCTGATTCTGCCTATCGTTTTCCCATTTTTCTAAAATGGTCTGTTACGGCATCGGAGCAGAGGCGGAAGATTCATCCGGTTTATCGAAAAACTTCAGGATATAGAAAAGCCGTCCAGGGCGGCAAAAATGAGGAAAGGATATTTACATATGAGATTAAAAGAGATTTATATAAAATCTGCGGATCCGTTTGAACGCGGACGCCAGCATGGGGCGCAGGTAAAAGAAGAGATCAAAAAAGTCTGCCTGGGATACCAAAAATCCTTTGAGCGCAAAGGCTATACCTGGGAGGAGGCCCAGGAAATGGCCATGGAATATGTGCCGCTATTGGATAAAGAAATGCCGGAACTCATGGAAGAGGCCCGGGGAATCGCCCAGGGGGCAGAGATCAGCCTGTCCATCGTCATGGTTTTGAACACCCGGTATGAACTCTTGAAATTCAAAAAGGGCGTTGACAACCATGAGCACAATGAGTGCACCTGCTTCGCAGTGCTGCCGGAGGCAGCCCGGGACAAAGAAACCATCGGAGGGCAGAACTGGGATAATGCCCCATTTATCGGAGAGAATCTTTACATTCTTCACATTGATGAAGAAAATGGAACAAAAATCCTAGGCCTTACGGAGCCGGCCCAACTGATCAGAAGCGGCATGAGCAGCCATGGCATTTCCGTTAACTGCAGCACCCTTTTATCCACTAAAGATGTGCGGGGAGTGGCGGTGCCCACCAATTTTATGCGCCGCCGCATATTGCAGAGCCGGACATTTGAGGAGGCCTGCAATGTTGTGAAAGAATTGAAGCCCTGTGTATCCATTAACTATGTGATCGCGTCGGCTTCAGGTGAAGCAATTGTCTATGAAACCACTCCGGTTGAGAACTTCACGGTCTATCCGTCCAGGGGAATTGTAACTCAGGGAAATGATATTCAGGCTGATCCAGTCATTGACCGGTTTATTCCCGCTGATAAAGAGCATTCCCATCATTTCCGGGGACAGAGGCTTAATTATCTGCTTCAGAAAAAGGCGGGGGATATTACGGAAGAGGATATTATGGAGAATTTAAAGGATCATTATGGTTATCCGGCTTCTGTCTGCAATCATGCGGGGGATCAGAGTTTGCAGACGATTGCGTCCATGCTGTATTGTCTGGATAAAGGGTATGCGTGGATCGCGTGGGGGAATCCGTGTGAGAATGCGTATGAAAAATATGAGCTTTAAAGTAAAGGGGGAAGGCATTTTCGAAAATGCCTTCCCCCTTTACTTAAAAAAACTGCTGGTGCATTCCCGTGACTTCCGTCGTGAGTTAACCAGCAAGATTTGTTTACAGGATAGCTGTATGCGCCTACCGGCACTGCATTTTTAATAGTCATGCCAGTTCCCTGACTGTAAAACAGGTAAAGAGCCATGCATATTTCTACGCCAAAAACAGAACGTATATTCGAAAACATATTGTGCAATTCTTATGCGTTTGGTATAATTAAACTATGGAAAAAAATATATGAATTATCAGAAAAAACAAAGTTAACATATGGCCGTAAGTATGTGTATTCTTTACAGTATCATATTATCTGGTGCACGAAATATCGGAAGAATGTGTTAATGGATGGGCTCGATTTATAACCATTATCTTGCCCCCCAGTCCGGGAACCATCAGCAGGGGAAAAAGCACCTGGGCCGGACCGAACAGTATAACCACACAACAGCTCACAGGGAGGAAATGTTAAAAATGGAATCAAAAAAACTGGAAATCAAAGAATTTTACAGCTCCGAAGACAAAGAATATTGGCTGGAACAAATCAAAAAAAGCGACTGGAGAGCCGGACAATACTTGTATAACCAGTTAAGCCAAGGAACATTAAAGGAATTATGCGGTGAAACAACCCGTGTATTTTTGCTGATAGATGACCGCAGCCTGGTGTCGTTCTGCATTTTGGCCGAGGTAGATGAGGTAAGGGATACGGGCCTCACCCCCTGGATCGGTTTTGTTTATACGTTCCCTCAATACAGAGGCCGCAGGTATGTGGGAAGACTGCTGGACTTTGCACAGAAAACGGCAAAAAACGACGGAGCAAATCAGGTATATATATCCACCGGAGAAATCGGATTGTATGAAAAATACGGATATTCATTCTATCAGATGATGAAAACTAAGGATGGTGCAGATACCAGGGTATATACACGAAAACTTTAACAAACCGTCATAGAGCAGGTTTACGCCTGCCGTTTTACCGCGGTGGTTTCGCAGATGTTCTAGTTTGAAATGGAGAAAGATATGAGCAGAATATTACTTCTGGAAGATGATTTGAGCCTGATTGACGGCCTGACCTATTCATTGAAAAAGCAGGGATACGATACGGTGGTGGCCCGGACGGTCAAGGAAGCCGGTGAGCTTTGGAGCCGGGGACAGTATGATCTGCTGATTCTGGACTTGTCCCTGCCCGACGGTTCTGGTTTTGAGATCTGCCAAAGGGTGCGCCGGACTTCCAGGGTTCCGGTTCTCTTTTTAACGGCTTCCGATGAGGAGGTTAATATTGTGAAAGGGTTGGATATGGGCGGCGATGATTATATCACAAAACCCTTTAAATTGGGGGTTCTTCTGTCAAGGATCAACGCTCTGCTCAGAAGGGCCGGTCATTTTGGTGACGCCGGATTCCAGTTGGAATCCAATGGAATCCGCGTGCTGCCGCTTCAGGGGCAGGCATATAAAAATGAAGCCGTTTTGGAGCTGACCGCAGGTGAATACCGCCTGCTCTGCCTGTTTATGCAAAACCCAAATCTGGTGCTTTCCAAAGAAAAGATACTGGATAAACTGTGGGATGGAGAAGGAAATTATGTAGATGACAACACTCTGGCAGTATATATCCGCAGGCTGCGCACGAAGATCGAAGACGATCCCGGCGATCCCCGCATGATTCTGACAGTCAGAGGAATGGGCTATAAATGGAATGTGTCAGGGTGAGGCGGGAAAAATGAATCTATTCATAAATCATGAGATAAAACAGTTGTTCATGCGGCTTTGCTCCATATTGGGCGCTTTTACCGGTCTGTCACAGATTGGTATCAGGCTTATTTTTGGAACATGGAGCCTGCTGTTATTAGGGCTGTCGGCAGCGGCGTCACTGAGCGTGCTGGCGGCCGTATTTTTATACCTCAGGAAAGAAAACAGGATTTTGGATGAGGGGGCGGCCGGAATTGAGGCGTACCTGGCCGGAAACAGGGAGACGAGAATCGAATGCGACCGGGAAGGCAGCCTGTATAAACTTTTTCACGCGGTGAATACCCTGGCCGCGGTGTTGAATACCCAGGCGGAAAAAGAAGAGCATGTAAAAGATTTCTTAAAAAATACCATTTCCGACATTTCCCATCAACTGAAGACACCCATTGCCGCCATGAGTATTTATAATGGAATCTTACAGGAAGAAACTATGGATCAGCCTGCCATACATGAATTTGTGGTGAAATCAGAACTGGAACTGGACAGGATCGACATGCTGGTTCAGAATCTGCTGAAAATCACCCGGCTGGATGCGGGCTCCATTCAGATGGAACTGTCATTTGAAAATATATCCGGTTTGATGAAGGGTATCCGCCGCCAGTTTGAATATCGAGCTGGAAGGGAGAAAAAAGCCATTGTCCTGTCGGGCAGTGAGAACGCATTTCTATCTTGTGATAAAACCTGGATGACAGAGGCCGTGTCCAATCTGGTAAAAAATGCCCTGGATCATACGGAAGAAGGCGGTTTGATTGAGATTGAGTGGAAAGAACTGCCTGCGGTCACACAGATCGTGGTAAAAGATAACGGATGCGGCATTCACCCTGAAGATATCCACCACATATTTAAACGCTTTTACCGAAGCCGTTTTTCCAAAGACACTCAGGGGGTGGGGCTTGGTTTGCCCCTTGCAAAAGCGATTGTGGAAGAACAGGGCGGCAGCATCACGGTGGACAGCGCAGAAGGGAAGGGGAGTGTGTTTACCCTGAATTTTCTCAACCTTACTGAATTGTAAGGCTGGATTCAGGTAAGAGTAAGGAGGGGATGTTAACCTGTTATCAAACGGCCCGGATGTGTGAAGCCAGGAAAGCCGTTTAGAAAGGTGTGACATAATATGGACTTATTAGAGGTAAATGATATCTGCAAAACATACGGATCCGGTGAAACGGCGGTGCACGCATTAAAACACGTGAGCTTTTCCGTTCCCAGAGGGGAGTTTGTGGCGGTTGTGGGAGAATCCGGTTCGGGAAAGAGCACACTGTTTAATATGATAGGCGCTCTCGATACGCCCACATCCGGCAGAATACGGATCGACGGCAGGGATATTTTTGAGATGGAAGATGAGAAACTTACGATTTTCAGGCGGAGGAATATCGGGTTTGTTTTCCAGTCATTTAATCTGATTCCGGAATTGAGCGTGGAACAGAATATCTCGTTTCCGGTGCTTTTGGATTATAAAAAGCCGGACCAGACATATGTGGAGGAACTTCTCTCCGTCTTATCCCTTCAGGACAGGAGAAATCATCTGCCCCGCCAGCTATCGGGAGGGCAGCAGCAGCGGGCAGCTATCGGGCGTGCTCTGATCACCCGCCCAATGCTGATACTGGCCGACGAGCCAACCGGCAATCTGGACAGCCAGAACAGCAGCGAAGTGATTTCACTGATGAAAACGGCGTCCAGGAGGTATCAGCAGACCATTCTCATGATCACACATAACAGAAGCATTGCGTCCGCGGCAGACCGGGTTTTGCAGGTGTCTGACGGCATTCTCACTGATTTGGGAGGGTATGCCGGATGAACAGTTACTTAGACCTGGTTTCAAAATATGGAAAAATACACAAAAAGAAAAGCCGCCTGACCGTAATATGCATCGCCATTTCAGTGATGCTGGTAACGGCAGTTTTTGGGCTGGCAGACTTGAGCATTAAAGCTCAGATCGCCGACTATATCCGGCAAAATGGGAATTTCCATGCCATTATTACGGATATAACCGACGATTTGGCCCGGCAGATCAATGACCGGCGGGATGTGAATATGGCCAGTTGGCTGGGAATGGCTGAGGATTCGGTTTTTAAGGGGAAAAAATTGGTAATCCAGAGCGGCGCCCAGGAATTTGCTGCCCAGATGAACCTGATTGTAACGGAAGGCAGTTATCCTGAAGAAGAAAATGAAGCCCTTTTGGACGGGGATGCCCTGAATCAATTCGGCATTTCCATCGGTGAGTTTATTGAGGTTCCTTTTGCCGATGGAGAGACAAGACATTACAAGATTACAGGCGCTTATGGGGAGTTTTCCGGCCTGCTGGGATCGGATTCCCACGGATTGTTTCTGTCCACGGCAGGAATGCGCGCGCTGCCTGATGATCTGTACAAGGAATATCTGTATGTCCAGTTTAAGGATGGCGTGAATATAAGAAAAGCCCTGGCAGAGCTCCGGGAGCAGTACGGATTGAGGCCGGAACAGGTATCGGTGAATACCAGGCTTCTGGGGTTGATGGGGCAGAGTGACGACAGCGCCATACTGGAAATCTATCTGACGGCGTTTTTGCTGTTTTTTCTGGTGGCCATGGCAGGTACATTTATGATTGCGGGCAGTTTCCATATGAGCATTTTAGAGCGTACCAGATTCTTTGGGCTTTTGCGCTGCCTGGGCGCAACGAAAAAGCAGATTCGGAGGTATGTCCGCCTGGAAGGCCTGTATTACTGTCTCAAGGGGATTCCCGCAGGTCTGATGGCAGGCTGTTTTGTGCTTTGGATTTCCGTATTTTCCTTAAATACGTTAAACATACCGGACATCCCACCCATGGAACTGTTTCAGATCAGTCTGCCCGGCATTGGGGCCGGAGCTCTGGTCGGTGTTCTGGTAGTAATGGCTGCATCCGGTTCACCGGCCAAAAACGCGGCCAAGGTATCCCCCCAAGCAGCGGTAACCGGAAATCTGGATGATTTCAGCCATCAGAAGATGAAAAAGGCGTCCAACACAGAATTGTTCCATGTGGACACTGCCATGGGAATCCGCCATGCGTTTTCAAGCAAAAAAAGCATGGCTCTGACTGCCGGATCCTTTGCCATCAGCATCATACTGTTTCTGGGTTTCACCGTGTTAATCACCTTCATGAACCACGCATTAAAGCCGTTACAGCCATATACTCCTGATTTGTCTGTGAAAGGGACGGAAGAAAGCCAACTGGTGGGCCGGCCGGTCATGGAGGAACTCAAGCGGCTTCCCTATTTTAAAAATGTATACGGCCGTATGTTTTCTTACCGGATACCGGCAGAATCAGGCCAGAATCCGGGGACGGTAATGCTGATTTCTTACGATGCCCCTCAGTTTCAATGGGCCCGGGACACTCTCCTTTCAGGAAAAATAGAAGATGTGATAAATGGCGGCGGAGTTCTGGTGGAACACAGCCTTTCAAAAGAAATGAACTGGAAAACCGGTGACAAAATCACACTCCATACAGACCGCGGGGCCAGGGAAGTACGGATCGCAGCAATCCTCTCCGACATCCCCTTCAATGCGGAGGCTGGCGGATGGGAAATGGTCTGTTCGGAAGAAACCTTTACAGAATTGACCGGCGTATCGGATTATACGATCATCGATATGCAGACGTCGGGTGAGAGTTCCGTGGTGGATTTGGCAGACCAGATAAGAAACATAATACCGGAAAATATGCTGCTTTTAGACCGGCGTTTAAGGAACAGACAGACCCGCACAGGATTTCTGGCCATGGCTGTTTTCGTCTATGGTTTCCTGATCGTGATCGGGCTGGTTGCGCTGATCAATATCATAAACACGGTAAATGCCAGTGTCTCCAGCCGGATGGGCAGCTATGGAGTGATGCGGGCGGTGGGAATGTCCGGGAGGCAGTTAAAGAAAGTGGTGAGAGCCGAGGCGGCGGCCTATGCGGTGACGGGCAGTATTGCGGGCGGCATTTTGGGACTTCTGCTCCACCGGTTTCTGTTTCAACTCATCATCACCTCCAACTGGGGAGATGCCTGGCAGCCGCCGTATACAGTTTTGGCGGTAACGGTTACTGCATCCATATTGACCACATTTTTAGCGGTGATTTCACCGATGGCGAAAATCGGCAAAATGAGCATTGTTTCTGTGGTAAATGCGGAATAAACAGCTTTGGCTGTGGTTTCCGCAGATACCGCCTTAATGTCATATAATCTTATTGGAAGAAAATGATTTCAGCACCAGTGGTTCCTGGCTGACAAAAAAGGCATCAATGATCTGCGCTTGGGGAGATTCCTTATATTCGAATATCTATGAAGTCACATTTCCCGGCCGTTACTCCGCAAGATGGCGTCTTCATACAGCTGCTTTTGCTGTTCACTATGAAAGCAGATCTCGGAAAAGACCTGTCTGCAGATACTGACGAAAACCTGAGCATAGTGGGGCAGATCCAGATCGGAAGGATATGCCATAACGGTGGTTATTTCAGGCATATTCAGAGGAAAGGCATAGATGTTGGAAAGCTTTTTTCTGTATATGTCATAGGGATAGAACAGGAAACTATCGGTCAGGATAGCGGCGCCGCACCCATTCACGCACATGTTGTAAATTAATTCATTATCATTGCTCTCAAAGACAGCTCTTGGAATCACATCTACAGCTTCAAACTCCTGATCTATCATAAGTCTGATCCGGTTATTAGGGGGAAGGAGCATCAAAGGAATCCCTGTCATATCTGAGAAGGTAATTCCTTCGGCGTATTTTTTCCGCACGATATCCGGCCCGGTGCCGAAATACTGTTCAAACAAAGTTTGAGGTATGACATAATACAGTTTTTCTGATGTGAGAGGTTCTATATGAAGCCGGGGATGAGCGGGGATATTGACGCCGATGCACATATCTAATTTATGATCCAGCGTATATTTTTCTAATAATAGGGAATTTCCCTCCGTCAGCCGAATCTCAATATTCGGAAAATGATTCTGATACGCCTGCCAGAGCAGAGGAAAATAATACTTTCCACGGATTCTGGAGCTCCCCAACAGGAGAATGCCGCTGGTCTTCTGGGAAATGTCAGCAAACTCCGATCTCATAATCCGTTCCATCCGGACAATACGGGCTGCGTAGCGGACCATCCGTTCCCCTTCTGGCGTGAGGCTTAAATGAGGACGGCGGTTGAATAGGGCAACACCATACTCCTGTTCCAGACGTTTGATATGGCTGCTGAGTGTCTGCTGGGTAATGTACAGTTTTTGTGCCGCCGCCGTAATATTCATTTCTTCCGCCGCCGTAAGAAAATAAGCTAAACTCCGTATACTCAAATAAACACCTCCACAGTATTTTTACTGTTAATCAGCTATATATTAAACAGTTTTATTTGATAATAAGATTATGATAACATATATAATACAGGGGTACAAGAAATGATTATCAGCAAAAATGACCATAGTTGGCGGACAGAACCGCTGCAGGGTGGCGCAGGAAATATGGAAATAGAAAAAATAACAAGTTGGGAGAGAAGACCGTGAATTATCAGCAGCTAGAAGCATTATTTCCGGAGTTTCAGGAGATCCGGGATGAAAACCTGAAATTCAAATCAATGGATGCCATGCAGTCAGCTATGGCCCGGGGCGGATGGACCGGTGAGAACATCCATCAGTGCCCTGTGACATTAAACTGGGAGAATTGCAGTGTGTCCTGGGTGGAACATGTAAGGGATGTGACGGAAATGTGTATCCGGGAATTTGTTGCATTGGAGAAGTATTATCAGCGCAATCAGGTCGATTTTAGCCGTGACCGGGTGATAGCCGGGGCCCTGCTTCATGATATAGGAAAGCTGACAGAATTTCTCATGGAAGATGGAAAAGTATGCTACAGCCCGGAAGCCCAACTGATGCGTCATCCTCTTTCTGGGGCGGTCCTTGCGGCGCAGGCGGGCCTTCCCAACCACCTGGTACATTTGATAGCCACGCATTCTTTTGAAGGAGATCAATCCTGCCAGACACCGGAATCTGAATTCGTACGGACCATCGATCTGTTTGTTTTCCGGTGTTCGGTCAAAGGGCTGAAAAAGAAGAACTGTTAACCGCGCTTTAAAATAAATTTTAGGAGGTATATGGAGTTGCTTCAATTAATGGATTGTACGCTGCGGGATGGAGCCAATGTAGTGGGAAAAGGGTTCCCGGCAGATTTAACGACAATGATTTTGAAAGGGCTGACCGCCGCGAAGGTTCCTGTCATTGAATTCGGCAACGCAGGCGGCATCGGCGCCTATGAAGTAGCCGGATTCACTCAGGCGGAGACGGATGAAACTTATTTATCGCTTGTAAAACCGTATCTGGGACAAGCAAAGACGGGTATGTTCCTTAATGCCAGGAGATACAGGGAGAATTATATTGATATGGCGAAGGCGGGCGGGATTGACTTTCTTCGCTGCGGCGCCGACGCCGGGGACTGTGGGATCACATTTGAACCCATAAAGGCGATTAAGAAGAGAGGAATGGAGGCATTTTACTCCGCTATGAAAGCCTATCTGCTGACACCGCAGGAACTGGCGGAAGAGGCAAAACAATTGGAGGCCATAGGGCTTGATGAGTTTACCATTATGGATTCGGCAGGAGCAATGTTCCCGGATGAAGTATCCCGATACGTGGAAGCTCTCGTGAAAGCGGTAAAAATACCGATCGGATTTCACGGACACAATAATTTGGCTTTCTCCGCCGCCAACGCCGTGGCGGCATATGAGAACGGGGCTTCGATTCTGGACTGCGGCCTGATGGGAATGGCCAGAAGCGCCGGCAACATGCCCACAGAGATATGTGCTGCCGTGATGCAGAATAAAGGAGAAATGGAAGACGTGGATTTGTACGCGCTGTTAGAATGCATCGATCAGATCGCCCCAGTGATGAAGGAGCGGTACGGCTATCATAACCCGATCCCTCCATTTGACCTGATTCTGGGCCTTAGCGGCGCGCACTCGAGTTTCGGAAAACTCTTTCGGTCCGCAGCGTCGGAGGCAGGAGTTTCTCTCTATAAACTGATTGTGGAAGTCTCAAAAGAGAACCGGAAAAATCCGAATGAGGACTTGGTACGCGCCGTTGCAAAACGTATTAAAGCCTGAGAAAATGGATATAGGAGGAGACCGCTGTGTTAAAAATATGTATTGCAGGTACCTACCCGGAAGGAACCGGCAGAATTTTTGAGGAACGTCTTCCAGCCGGCCGATTCAAGATTATAGAAGCGGATACACAGGAACAGTTTGATGAGGTGACGGACGCGGATGTGGTAATACTTCGTATCTTCAAAATGCCAAAAGAGGCGTTCGGCCGGTTTGCCAACCTTAAAATGGTAATGCGGTGGGGAGCTGGCTATGACAGTGTGGATGTGAAAGAAGCCGCCAGGCGGGGAATAACCGTCTGCAACACGCCGGGGGCCAACGCATACGCGGTCGCAGAGCTGGCCGTCGGCCTGATGATTGACGTGGGAAGAAATATTTTTGGATATTACGGAAACGTGCGGCAGGATAATTGGGATAGAAATGCATTTAATAAGAGTGTTTCCCTGAATGGCAAGGTGGTGGGCCTTTTAGGAGGAGGAAATATTGGCCGTCAGGTGGCTGAGAGAGTCGCTGCTTTTGGCGCTTCCGTACAGTATTATGATACATACCGCCTGAAAACGGAGATAGAGGAAAGGTATCACATGAAATATGTTGATTTTGATACGCTTCTCAGAACCAGCAATATTATCAGCATTCATATCCCTCTGACGGATGATACCTATCACATATTAGGGGAGGATCAGTTGGAGGCCATGGAACAAAGCCCTATTCTTATCAATACGGCCAGAGGGGGCCTGGTGGATGACGCGGCGTTGCTGGCGGCTCTCCAATCAGGGCGGATCTTTGGAGCTGGTCTGGACTGCGTAGAAGACGAGCAAAGCCAGGTGACAAAAGAACTGATGCAGATGGTAAATGTGATAGTAACTCCCCATATTGGCGGAAGCTCCAGCGACCTGGGAAGTGCAATCATACCAATGATTATAGAAAATATTGTGAAGCTGGAGGCTGGGGAGCCGGTCTCCTATATTGTAAAAGGGTAATACAAATCATTCATTCCAAAAGAGCATAACACATCAAAACCCCTGCAAAAGCGTTATTGTATAAGCTTTGCAGGGGCTTTTTATGCGGACAGGCCGTCCGCCGGTTTTGATATTATTTACTGTTACAGAATCTCTTCTTTCTTTCCAAGAATCGCCTCCACAGCCGCACAGGCCGGGCAGTCACAGAATTTTGCTCCCGCAGCCTTGATCTCCTTTGCGTGAGCCGCCACATTAGGAGCCACGTCCGCGCCGAAGACCTGGGCGCCGGCTTCGGATTCGGCAAAAGCGATTAACTGGTCGATTGGCATGATGTCCGCTTCCAGTTCGTCGATATATTTCTTTGTTTCCGCAGCTTCATGATCCGTTCCAACTGCTTCCAGCCAAGCCTGGGCGGCAGCTCTTGTCTCTGGGCTGCATGTGTGTGCGTCGATTAATTCATGAGTTTTTTCTACAACAAAATCCAATACTTCTTTCTTCATCGTATCCTCCATTCTGAGCGAACTGCCGAGGGCAATTCATACAATTGGTTTCTGATCTTTTTCCGCAGTCAAAACTGTTACTATATTTTACCATATTTGCCCTGTTTTTGCAATTTCGTTTGCAGAGCACCAGCTCAAATTCATTTCATATACAGAGCACCGGCTCAAATTTTATCTGCAGAGCACCAGCTCAAACAGGAACACCACCACACAGGCCGCTATGGACACCTGGAACAGGCTTTTTCCCTTCCAGGCCAGCCCGATGGCCGCAGCCAGTCCCGCGGCAGCCGACCAGATGCTGCCGGTAGCGCTTAAAATCGCCGGAAAGGTCATGACGGACAGGGTGACATAGGGGACGTAATAGAGAAACGAACGTATGGTTACATTTTTAATCTGTTTCCGGATCAATGTGAGGGGCAGCACCCGGATCAGGTAAGTGACGCCCGCCATAACGAGGATATAGAGATAGACGTTATTCTTCATAGGTTTCGTTCTCCTTTAATGGAAATAATAGGGCCGCGATTCCGGCGATTAACACGGTCAGGATGATGATTTTCATGCCGGAGGAGATGAAGCTGAAAAACGGGATTTTGGCGAACAGAAAGCTGGCGGCCATGGAAGCGGCCACCACGCCTGCCAGGACCCTGCTCTTTTTTGCCGGAGGGATGACCACTGCCAGGAACATGCCGTATAGGGCCACGCTCAGCGCCCGCACAATCCGGCCCGGCAGAACTCCGCCCATGACCACGCCAAGGCAGGTGCCAAGGGCCCAGCCGGGAGCCGCCATGCTGATCACTCCATACGTATAAAACGGATTTAACTTGCCCGGCTGTCCGATGGATACTCCGAATATCTCGTCCGTAACCCCATATCCCACCAAAAACCGGTGGATGAGAGGAAAGGACGGGTCCAGCTTCTGGGACAGGGAACAGGACATCAAAAGATATCTCAAATTGATCACAGCCTGTGATATGGCCATCTCTATGTAAGGGGAAGCGGCGCTTATGATGCCCAGCGCGGCGAATTCCCCTGCGGACGTGTTGTTGGTTAAGCTCATTAAAGTTGCCTGAAATGCGGTCATTCCTGAGTTTTTAGCCGCTATGCCCAGGGTAAAGGCCACGGCAATATAGCCCAGTGCGATTGGAATCCCGTCTTTTAATCCCCTGCGGTAACAGGCAGAGTTCGTTTGTACCATTGGAAAATGTCCTCCTAAACGTTTTCTGTTAAATGTAGTTGATTTCCGGTTTTATCCACCTTAAATATACTTTAGTTTACCATTCAAATTGACAGTAGTAAAACGAATATTTATAATTGAAATATTAGAATTTCTAATACAATGTAACTGCCCGGACAGGGGGGAACATGAATTTCCCATACTTTTTTCCCGGTTCTTCCGGTCAAGAAGATGAGCCGTCCCAATTGTCCCAATATAATACACATGATAAAAAGAACCTGTAAAAAATCAGAGGAAGGTAAGATTCTTTCAGGTGATATGGAGGAGGAAGAGATGACACGCTATGACGCATTTATTAAGGTAATTGAAACCGGAAGTTTTTCCAAGGCAGCCAAAGAACTGGGCTATACCCAGTCCGCGGTCAGCCAGATGGTGCACTCCCTGGAAGAAGAACTGTGCACAACTTTAATCAGCCGTAGCAGAAAGGGGATATCCCTGACGCCGGACGGTGAAGAGTTTCTTCCATATATTAAGAGCGTTTACCATTCCCACAGGGAACTGCTGGAAAAGAGGAAAGAGCTGCAGGGGCTTGAGGGCGGCATCATCAGGATCGGGACATTTTCAAGCGTATCCTGCAACTGGCTTCCTGAGTTGATAAAAGAGTTTAAAAAACAGTTCCCGGATATCTACTTTGATCTCCAGCAGGGGGAATACACCAGCATTGCAGGGTGGATCAAAGAGGGGAGCGTGGACTTTGGGTTTGTCAATCCGGAAGCGGTGTCCGGGCTGACCACCATTCCGCTGGCGGAGGATGAGATGCTGGCTGTTCTTCCGGTGGGGCAT
Organism: Clostridium sp. MCC353; assembly: GCF_018785315.1. Classification (GTDB taxonomy): domain Bacteria; phylum Bacillota; class Clostridia; order Lachnospirales; family Lachnospiraceae; genus CHH4-2. The sequence goes on from NZ_WQPN01000022.1 coordinate 90,348, forward strand.
CCTTTGGCAGAAAAAGAACGGGTGTCTTTAAAAGAGATGGAAAATGAACCCTATATTCTTCTGGATGAAGGAGAACTGAGCGAACCCCTCAATATCTTCCGCCATTACAACATCCATCCCAGAATCCAGTACCGGGTATTCGACGATTACGCCATCATGGCCATGATTGAAAAGGGGCTGGGCGTGGCCATACTTCCAAAGCTGGTGCTGAGCCGGTGCAGATACGAGATCGTGTTAAAGGAGATTTCCCCGCCCATTGTGAGAACCATCAGCCTGGCTTATAAGAATAAGAAGGTTCTGCCTGTGGCCGGCCGGTATTTTATCGATTTCATTCTGGAGAGTTTTCATAAAAAAGTATGATAATATTTCATACTGTTTTTCCTGATCCAACAGGGGTAAACTAAAGACAGATAAGAAATGAATCACAAAGATCGTTTCATTTTATAGGAGGTTTGTCTTATGGAGACAGGTAAGAAGAAAAAGTCTTTTTGGGCTAAGATACCCACAAGTGTCTGGCTGCTTTTATCCCTGGTATCGGCATTTTTGCTGTGGATCGTTATCGCGTCAACGGAATCAGGAGGAGTGGTATTCGCAGAGCCGTGGGAAGTGCTGAATAAGTTTATCGCCAAAGTTTCAGACGGAACGTTATGGCCACATGTGTATATCAGTTTATTCCGTGTTATTGCCGGTTTTTCAATTGGATTTGTAGTATCAATCCCGATCGCATTTTTAATGGGCTGGTATGCGCCGTTTCGGAATCTGGTGGCGCCGTGGATCCAGTTCGTGCGTAACATTCCGCCGTTAGCTTACATACCCCTTGTTATCACCGGAGCAGGTGTTGGCGAGAAAGCAAAGGTAATCGTAATTTTCATCGCTTCATTCCTCGTATTGGTTGTAACCATCTATCAGGGCGTCTGCAATGTGGATGTGACACTGATTAAAGCAGCCAGAGTTTTAGGAGCGACGGACAGAGATATTTTCTTTAAGGTAGTCATCCCGGCTTCCACGCCGTTTATCCTGGTTGGCGCCAGACTGGGCCTTTCCGCATCCTTAACCACCTTGGTGGCCGCGGAGCTGACGGGCGCGTCAAAAGGTCTGGGCATGATGATCCAGAAAGCCCAGGGTTATTACGATATGGCAACCGTGCTTCTCGGCATTTTGATTATCGGTATTATCGGAATGCTGATGGAACAGCTCGTTAAATTCTTAGAGAGGAGGCTGACAGGATGGCAGGAAACAATGCAGTAAAGATGGAAAAAACAGAAACCGGAGCCGGAAGCAATAAGGTAAAGGTTAAAATTGATAAAGTTGAAAAAATTTACAGCGGCCGCAACGGCGACATGGTGGCATTAAACGGCGTCAGCCTTGACATCATGGAAAATGAATTCGTATGTGTGGTAGGGCCTTCCGGATGCGGAAAGTCAACCTTGTTAAATATCATCGCAGGATTGTTGGAGCCGTCTTCCGGCGCTGTCTATGTGGACGGAAAAGAAGTAAAAGGCCCGGGCCCGGAACGCGGTGTGGTCTTCCAGCAGTATGCTCTGTTCCCATGGCTGACCGTATTGAAGAACGTGCAGTTTGGCTTAAAGCTCCAGGGCATGGGAGAGGCCGAATCCAAGGAAACCGCCATGAAGTATTTAAAAATGGTGGATCTGGAACAGTTTGCGGATTCCTACCCTAAGGAGTTATCCGGCGGTATGAAACAGCGTGTGGCAATAGCCAGGGCTTACGCGGTGAATCCACAGGTGCTTCTGATGGATGAACCTTTCGGGGCTTTGGATGCCCAGACCAGGACACAGCTCCAGTCCGAGCTCATTAAAACATGGCAGGAACAGAAAAAGACGGCTTTCTTCATCACACACGATGTGGAAGAGGCGGTTATCTTAGCCACTAAGGTCATTATCATGAGCGCAAGGCCGGGACGCATTAAAAAGATTGTGGACATCAATCTTCCCTATCCCCGCACTCAGGAGATGAAGATGGAACTTCCATTCCTGGATCTTAAAAGCTACATATGGGGCGAAGTATATAAAGAATACCTTGAAGTCCGTAAATAATAAATTATTTTTAAATGCCGCTTAAAACTAAAATATGACGGCGGCAAGAAGGAGGAAACTATATGAAAAAAAGTATGAGCGTGTTATTGGCATCAGCGATGGCAGCGGCAGTGCTGGCAGGATGCGGCGGCGGAAAGACTGAACCGACGACAGCGGCCACAACGGCAGCGACAACAGCGGCAGAAACCACTAAGGCAGAAGAGACCACAGCAGCAGAAGCAAAATCAGAAGCAGCTTCTACGGAAGCTAAAACTGAGGCTGCAAAAGAGCCGGAAACATTTGAGCCGGCAACACTCCGGGTGGCATATATGCCGAATATGGGAAGCTGTTCCCTGGCCATTACGGCAAAAGAAAAAGGGTATTTCGATGAGATGGGCCTCACCGTAGAGATGGTGGAATTCCAGGGCGGCCCTGCTGAAATCGCAGCAATGGCTTCCGGCGATATCGATATCTCACAGATCGGACACGGCGCTCATGCATTGTGTGCGGAAGGAGAAGCGGTGATCTTCCAGATCGACTGTACCAGCCTTGCGGACGCAGTGATCGGAAATAAAGACAAAGGCGTTAATACAATCGCTGATTTAAAGGGCAAAAAAGTAGCGGCTACCAGCGGAACATCGGCTGAAATTATTTTAAATCTGGCTTTAAAGAACGAGGGCTTAACGGCTGACGATCTTGAGATCGTAGAGATGGATGCCAACGGCATCGTATCCGCAATGGTAAGCGGCGCGGTAGACGCATGCGCTACCTGGTCACCAGGAACCACCACAATCGCGGACGCATTGGGCGACAAGGCTGTCTGGCTGGCAACCAACCAGGATTATGTAAATGAAGTTACATTCCCGTCCAGTTTCATCACAACCCAGAAATATGCGGACGCAAACCACGATTTACTGGTTCGTTTCTCACGGGCTTTACAGAAAGCGTCTGATTACAGAGCAGCCAACATCGATGAAGTTGCTAAATTCGTTGCCAAACAGTGTGAAGTTGACGAAGCTACCATGTTGGCATGTACCGGTGAAGGCCAGTGGCTGACCAGCGATTTCGTAGGAAAAGGCCTGGCTGACGGAACCATCAAGAAATACTATGAGAACCAGCAGCAGGTATTCATTGACGGCGGACGGCTTACTGAGAAAGTTGATGTAGATAAGTATGTCCTGTTTGATGTGATGCAGGAAGCATATGATGCAAATAATAAATAAAACTTCTTTTATTCAGAGGCTGGAGAAATGCCTGGAATAAACGGATAGCGGTGCGGCGGCAGAAAAAACGGAAGGAATCCGGTTTTCTGCCGCTCCACCGCTTTTTCAGTGGCGGAGCGCGTCCTGGAATTTAAGCGGGTTTCAGCGCTGACTGGCATCAAACGTTGTAAATAAGTTCAAATTATGGTACTATCTTGATAGTTTATACGGAAGCGGGGATGGGGGACATGCTGTTTATCGTATTGTTATTTTTGGCAATTTCATCAATCGCCCTGTTTTTTCTCAAAAGGGACAGGCAGACGTTATATATGCTGGGACTCTGTTTCAGTTTTATTTTAATGTTTATCGGGATTATCATCTACTTAGCCAAAACAGGGGGGCTTTCACAGGCCCAGAAGCTGTTTTTGTTTTTTGATACGAGAATCCAGAGAAAGCTGTCCTATTTGATCTTTCCGCTGAGACAATTAGGTTATATGATCGCCATAGGGCGGTTTCTGTTTCCGGCATTTCTGCTGTTGATCGCCATCAATTACAGCATGATTCCCTGGGTGCTCAGGTATAAAAAACGGAGCTGGATGGTTTTTATTCTTCCGGTGGTCAGCCTTGGCATCTATTATCCGGAGATTTTCTTTAAGCTGGTGAGAAGCCGTTTTACCCTGCAGCTTTTTCTGATGAAAGCCACGGTGAGCTGGATTTATCTCTATTTGATTGCCGCGGTATGTCTGCTGGTCTGTGAGTACCGGGGAACGACCATTCCCTATTCCAAGAAGCAGTTCCGGTATATCACGGTTTTCCTTTTGAGCGTGACGGCCCAATATGCAGTTTACTGCACCCAGGATCCGATCCAGGTTTACCAGATGTATTCCAGTGAATACATGAGATTCAGCGGAAGGCTGTATACCAATTCCATGATGAGCATACAAGGCTGGTTTCTGTTCACTCTCGTTACCATGTTTTTTGTGGTGCTGGGATTCTGGAACCTGAAAAACTATACGATGATCGATTATGAGGAAACTGCGGATGAGGTGAGGATTCAGAGGAAATTCGATACGGCCAGCATGGGGGTGTCGGTTTTCGTGCACAGCATTAAAAACCAGCTCCTTTCCAACCGGGTGCTGTGCAAGAAAATGCGCAGGGAACTGGCCCAGGAGGAGCCGGACCTGGTTAAACTGACGGAGTATGCGGACATGCTGGAAGATGTGAATGAAAGCATGCTGGGCAGGATGGAGGAACTGTATAAAAGCATAAAATCCAATTTCATTTCCCTGTCCCCGGTGGAGGCGGATAAGGTGATCGAAATGACGTTAAAGCTGTTTCATAAAAAATATCCGGAAACGCCGGTGGAAATATCCGGTGTAACGGAGGAATCGGTTTTGGCAGATGTACAGCATCTCAGCGAGGCGCTTTATAACCTGCTCACCAACGCGCACGAGGCATTTATGGCATCCGCCAAGGAAGAAGAGCGGCTGATGCTGATCATTCACAGTGAACGCCTCTATATCGGTTTTGAAGTCAGGGACAATGGAATGGGAATATCCAAGCAGGACCAGCGAAAGATTTTCGATCCTTTTTATACCAGCAAGAACACCAATTTCAACTGGGGGATGGGGCTTTATTATGTGAGGAAAATCGTGAAAAGCCATTTGGGAATTTTAAGGCTGGAAAGCAGGGTGGGGGAAGGAACCAGCTTTTTTGTGATGATTCCCCGATATGAACCCAGAGGCAGGGGACAGTAAAAGAAGATATTTAAGAAGGTATTAAGAAGAAGGCATTAGAAGAAGGCATGAGATAATATGGAAAAAGGGAGGCAGGAAATAAGCGTATGATCAGAATTGCAATTGTGGAAGATTTCGACCTGATCAGGGAAGATCTATGCGAATTGATCGGGGGCCGGGAAGATATGGAGGTTATCTGGGAAGCTTCCACAGGCCAGGAGGCGGTGGAACAGGCTAAAGAAAAACATGTGGATATCATTTTAATGGATATAGAGATGGAAACCGTCAATGCGGGAATCCTGGCGGCTGAAAGGATACGGGATGAGAATCCGGACCAGCAGATCATATTTTTGACGGCCCATGAAACAGACCAGATGATCATAACGGCCATGGGAACCGGGGCCGTTGATTATATTGTAAAAGGCGGTACGGATGAAGATGTGCTCACCCATATCCGCAACGCCTACGCGGGCAAGCCGGTGATGGAGTACCGCATCCAGGAGACTGTGATGAAAGAATATACCAGGCTTCAGCGTTCGGAACGGAGCCTTCTTTTCTTCATCAATAACGTGTCCCAGCTGACCGCGGCGGAACGGGAGCTGGTGAAACTGCTTTTAGAGGGCAAGAAGGTTAAGGAAATCGCCCAGGTGCGCTGTGTGGAACTCATTACGGTGAAGACCCAGATCAAGAGCCTATTAAGAAAATTCGGCTGCAGCAGGACCAAGGAGATCGTATCCATCATTCGGGAATTGAATATTTCCCACCTGTTTATTTAAACTGATCCGGTCATATATATTTAATCAAACGTTTGGGCAAAATTTTTGAGCAAAAGTTAACAATATGTGATAGAATAATATTGTTTGTGATTTAATACAAAAGACAGGCATGGCAGCCATTCAGACGGCCCATCTTCTTTGACGAAATATATGGTCTGAACGGTTGCCTGAAATGAAGGATTTATAGGAAAGAGGAGAAGGAATGAGTGGATATTTATATGTAATATTTTTAGCTGTCAGTTTTACTGCTTCCGTGGTCGGAGCGATCTGTGGAATTGGCGGCGGCGTTTTGATCAAGCCGCTTTTAGATGCGTTTGGGGTGCTCAGCGTGGCATCCATCAGTTTTCTGTCCGGCTGTACGGTGCTGGCCATGACCTGCTATTCCGTAGGAAAGTCAAAGCTCAGCGGTGAGTCAAAGGTGGATATGAAGACGGGAACCCCTCTTGCCATCGGTGCGGCCATAGGCGGAGTGGCAGGTAAGATGATGTTCCAGGCGATTGCGGCCATGTCGTCCGATCCCAATAAGGTGGGAGCGGTACAGGCGGCCTGTCTGCTGGTCATCACATTCGGAACCATGGTTTATACGGTCAATAAGGACAAAGTACATACCCTTCATGTTACCAATAAAATGGCCTGTATCCTGATCGGCCTGATTCTGGGAATCTGTTCTTCTTTCCTGGGGATCGGCGGCGGCCCCATCAACCTGGTGGTGCTGTTTTATTTCTTTTCCATGGATACAAAAGTGGCGGCGGAAAATTCCCTGTATATTATCCTGTTTTCCCAGATCACCAGTTTAATCAATACCCTTGTTACGGGAACCGTGCCGGAATTCGGCTTCCTGCTGCTGGTTTTAATGGTCGGCGGCGGTATCATGGGCGGTGTCGCAGGACGTATTGTCAATAAACGGATTGATGAAAAGACAGTTAACCGTTTGTTTATTGTACTCATGATTATTATTATGCTGATTAATGTTTATAATATATACCAGTTTATGTAAATGCTGGCAGGATAGGAGGGGCTATGAAAACACTGTTAAAAAATGGTCTTTTATACCTGAATCACGGATTTGAGAAAAAGGATCTTCTGCTTCGGGACGGCATTATCTCACAGATCGGAGAATCCCTTGAGGATGGGGAGGCGGAAGTGACCGATCTGGAAGGAAAGAAGGTGGCGCCCGGATTTTTCGACATCCACACCCACGGCGCGGTGAATGTGGATGTGAACGCGGCATCGGCCGAGGACTTTGAGGCCATTTGCCGGTTTTTCGCTTCCAAAGGGGTGACTAGCTGGCTGTGCTCGATATTAACGGATACGAGAGAGCAGACGCTGGCCTGTATCGAAGAATACAAGCGCTGGAAAACATTGGAACATAAAGGCGCAGACCTGGCCGGAATCCATTTGGAAGGGCCGTTTCTCTGCGCAGAATATAAGGGAGCCATGCCGGAACATCTGCTGCGGCCTGCGGACCTGGAACTGCTGAAAGAGTATCAGGAAGCGGCTGGCGGAGATATCCGTTACATCACCGTATCCCCTGAAGTGGAAGGGATTGTGGATATGATCCCGGAGATTAAAAAACTGGGCATACAGACTGCAATCGGCCACTCCGGCGCTGATTACGATACGGCCAGAGCCGCCATCAAAAACGGAGCGGCGGCATCCACCCATACCGGCAATGCGATGAAACTGCTGCACCAGCATTTTCCCGCCATCTGGGGAGCCGTATTGGAGGATGACGACCTTTATTGTGAAATGATCTGCGACGGCCGCCATCTCCATCCAGGCACGGTGCGGCTGATCATTAAAACCAAAGGGCTTGACCGGGTAATAGCAGTAACGGATTCCATCATGGCGTCAGGACTTCCTGACGGAAAGTATAAACTGGGCGTCAATGACGTTGTGGTTGTGGACGGGGATGCCAAACTGGCTGTAGGCGGAAGCCGGGCGGGAAGCACCCTTACCATGGATGCGGCGCTGAGAAACCTGCTGGAGTTCACCGGCCGTCCTATTGAGGAGTTAATCCCTGTGATGACGGAGAATCCGGCCAGGCTGATGGGAATGTACGGCAGCATCGGTTCCATCGATACAGGCAAAGACGGGGACCTTGTGGTTCTGGATGAAGAGAACCGGGTGTTTTCCACCTATTCAAAAGGGAAAATGCAGTATCATGTATAAGGTTTTGGAATAATATGTTCCGGTTGTGCAAACAATCACGAAAATTTGCACAACCGGAATTTTTATGTATGGATTTGTTAAATGGATCGTATTTTTATGATTTTGAAGTTACAAACGTAAAAACAATGCGTTTTTTCTTAGGGATGGTTTAACCATATGAGAAAAGGAGAAGCGTATGCGTACAATAGTTTGTGATGTTTGGCAGACTCGTTTTAAGCAGATGGAATCGAATTCCAAAAACGGCCGGAATGACGGCAGAAACCAGTTGGAGAATAAATATGATAAGGATGTGGGGCTCTTTCTTAACGCGTTTAAGAAGGAGCCTTTTCATATAGATTTTTGGGCTTATGAAACATTGTACAGGAAGTATGTGGTGGCCAGCAACCAGAAGATGACCTTATACCGGTTCGATGATATTATATATATGGAGTCCTATCTCCATTCCGTTAAGATACATACAATAAATGGCACTGAAATCATACAGTCTAAACTGGATGAGGAAGAGGAGAAAATACCGGGATGGAAATTTATCCGGATTCATCAGAGCTATATTGTGAATCTGGTTCATGTGAACAGCCTGACGTCAACAGAGGTGGTGTTATATAATGGGCATAAACTGAAGGTCAGCGCCAGCAGGCGCAGACAGGTGCTGAGATCCATGGAAAAGTTTGCCGGGTGGGGAGAAAATAGCTGAACATGCGTCCGGGTTTTGGGCGCTGTTTGTCTGTTTGGGTGAGGTGGAAAGACAAAAGCATTTTACTACATTCCGGAAGTGCGTTATAATAGAGGTTACAGTAACGGCCGGGGCTGCATCCGCTGAGAGGCTCCCGGCAGTTCTGTGGATTAAATGCCGTTTTACACGGCGGAATGAAGGAAATGAATGAGATTACTGACTGAAATCCCCGACCGGTTCTGGAGCCTGTTTAGGTCGGTCAACCGGGAAACTTACATAGAATCATTGTTGAAGATCAATGAAGAATACGAATATAACAGCTATTTCCTCAGCAGGGAAGTCTGCATCCAGGTGCTTGCGGATTATTTTGCCCAGAGAAAGATTACCATCAAACAGGAGGAAGAGGACGACGAGATCGATGCGCTGGAACCGCCGGCCACCCGGATTTTAAACTGGCTTGTCCGGGCAGGGTGGCTTCGAAAGCTGGATGACTACAATACTCTGGTGACCAACATCGTAATCCCGGATTACGCCGCCGTCTTTATTGAGGCGTTTGAGCATTTGTTCAATGAGGAGGAGAATGAAACGGAAGTCTACATCCAGAACATCTATGCCATTTTATTTTCCTTCAAAAATGATCCGAGAGCCAGCGTGAGCCTGCTCCATACGGCCCTCGTGAACACCCGGAAGCTAAATAAGGCCCTGCAGGACATGCTTCATAATATGGATAAATTTTTTGCCAGCCTGCTGGAAAAACGGTTTTACGGCGATCTGTTAAAGGAGCACCTGGAAGGCTATGTGGAAGAGATTGTAAAAAAGAAATACCATATACTGAAAACATCGGATAATTTCTATCTCTATAAGACGGATATCAAGCGCTGGATCAACGAGATGAGGGAAGATTACGACTGGGTGGAGAAGACTGCCGGCCGGAGCGGAGGAAATGTGGACGAGACACAGATCATCCGGACCCTGGACGATATTGAGAGGGGATTCGATGATATCGAGCGGAGAATCGCCAATATGGACAGAGAGCACATGAAATATGTGAGCGCCACGGTGGGCCGCCTGAACTATCTGCTGAATAATGACGACGATACCAAGGGCCTTGTGATACAGCTTTTAAACCACATGGCCGCCAAAGAGGATATCACTGAAACCCTGAGTGAGATCAGCGGCAGGATCAACCTGTCTTCTCTGGAAGTGATATCAGGAAAATCCCTTTATAAAAAGAGAAAGCCCAGAACCGCTTTTACGGAAGGGCTGGAGGATGTGGAAGAGAGCGAAGAGCTGGACCGGGAGGACATTCTGCGCCTGAACCGGCTGGGTAGCCGTTACAGCAAAAAGGAGATAGAAGATTTCATCTTCTCCCGCATGACGGAAGGGACGGCGGAAATTACAGAAGGTTCGGTTCAGTCGGATCAGGAGTTTGAAAAGCTGATTCTGGCATATGATTATGCGATCCGCAGGAACAGCCGGTTTGCGGTCAGGGAAGACCAACCGGAACTCATCGATAACGGCAGATATCAATACCCAAAACTGACATTTACGAGGAAATGAGGACGACTATGATAGAATACTTTGAAACAATGCCCCAGGAAGAACAGCAGCAGCTGACGGAAATCATCCAGCTCCTGTTCCGCCAGACCTTTATCCTGGAACGGAAATACGACAGAAGGATGTCCAGATTCCAGAATAACAGGGAATTCAGGGTCTGCAATAAGCATTTGGAATTCATCCGGGAATACTTTGCCATCAGCGGCATTTCCGTGTATGAAAACAGCCAGATGGGAGTGATTTACATACAGGGAGAGAATCTGCTGGGGGATAAACTGCCGAAACTGGCAACCCTCTATATCCTGATTTTAAAGATTATTTATGAAGAACAGATGGCAGCGGCCTCCACCAGCGTCAATGTGTATACCACCCTGGGAGAGATCAATGAGAGGCTGGGCAGCTACCGCCTTTTAAAGAATAAACCGTCCGTAACGGAGATCAGAAAAGCCATCGCCCTGCTCAAGCGCTATCAGATCATAGATCCGCTGGACGTTTTGGAGGAACTGGACGGGCAGACCAGGATGATCATCTATCCATGCATCAATGTGGTGCTTTTGGGGGATGATGTCAGGGCTTTGATCGGCGCATTTGCGGAAGATGAAGGAGATACAGAAGGAGAGGGAGAAGAAGAGGATGACGAACCAGAGATTTGAGGCATTGTCCAGGATGTGTTTGAACAACTGGCATTATATCAGCAGAAAGACGTTGTCGTTTAACGACTCCATCAATTTCTTCACAGGCCATTCGGGGAGCGGGAAATCCACGGTTCTGGACGCCCTTCAGATTGTGCTGTATGCCAATACGGACGGCAGGGGGTTCTTTAATAAAGCGGCCGCCGATGATTCGGACCGTTCCCTGCTGGAATATTTAAGAGGAATGATCACCATTGGGGAAAACAATGAATTCTCCTATTTGAGAAATAAGAATTTCTCCAGCACCATTGTGTTGGAACTGAAACGGACGGATACGGAAGAATACCAGTGCGTGGGCGTGGTATTTGATGTGGAGGTGGCCACCAATGAAATCAGCCGGCTCTTTTTCTGGCACAAAGGCCCTCTGCCGGAGCATCAGTACCGGTCGGGTTCCCGCTGTATGTCCATTGAAGAGATAAAAGGCTGTTTACAGCAGAATTTCAACAAGGAGGAATATTATTACGGTTCCCATAATGAGCGGTTCCGCAGGCAGCTCTACGATGTGTACCTGGGCGGGCTGGATATGGAAAAATTCCCCCTGCTGTTTAAACGGGCGATTCCCTTCCGCATGAACATCAAGCTGGAAGATTTTGTGAAGGAATATATTTGTACGGAACAGGATATCCATATAGGGGATATGCAGGAAAGCGTGATGATGTACGGCAGGATGCAGAAGAAGATCGACGACACCTGCCGGGAGATCAAACACCTGGAACAGCTCCGGGGAATATATGTTAAGATGCAGGCCAAGGAGGAGGAAGGACGGGAGTACAGATACCTGGCCGCTAAGATGGATATTCTGTCCGACCGGCAAAAGATCAAAGAGCTTCATGACAGGATACTTTTGTCGGCTGAAGACCTGGACAAACAAAAAATCCAAAGGGCTGAACTGGAACAGTCTGTCCGGGAATTGGACGAAAGAAGCGAGGCGCTGTTAAAACAGATCTCTTCCACCGGATATGAAGAGAAGAAATCTGAACTGAGATCCATGAATGAACTGATTGAAGCCCTTTTAAAGAGCCGGGTGAAGTGGGAGAAAACGGCGGAGGGGCTGAAACGCTGGATCGACCAGGATATCACGGACAACAGCACGATCTGGGACATTGAAAAGTTTGAAGAGGGAGACATTCAGCCGGAAGAGATAAAAAGGCTTAAAAAATCCATCCATGAGACCCGGATGGAGGTAAGAGAGCAGGAGCAGGAGGCTTCTTCCGCCATCCGCAGCCTGAGAAAACAGGAAAAAGCGGTACAGGAAGATTTAAAGAAGCTGAAACAGGGAAAAAAGGCCTACCCCAAAGAACTGGAACGGGCCTGCAACTATATCCAGAGACGCCTTCTGGAAGAGACGGGGAAATCTGTGGATGTGAGGATTTTAGCGGATCTTCTGGATATCCGGGATGATAAATGGCGCAATGCGGTGGAAGGCTATATGGGTAATAACAAGCTGGCCCTCATTGTGGAACCCAAATACGCCGGAAAGGCCATGGATATTTACCGGGAATTGGACCGGAAGGAATATTTCCGCGTGGCGGTTCTGGATACGGAAAAAGTATCCCAGAAGGAACAACCGGTATTTAAGAATTCTCTGTCCGAAGAAGTGATAACGAAGAACAGTTACGTACAGTCCTACATCGATTTCCTTCTCGGAAAAGTGGTCAAATGTGAAACTACCGGGGAACTGAGAAACTGCCAGATTGGAATTACGGCGGACTGTGTGCTGTATCACAGTTACCGCCTGCAGTATATCAATCCGGACAATTATACCAGAAGCGCATATATCGGGGCCATGAGCATGGCCAAGAGAATCCGCCAGTTGGAACAGGAACTGGAGGAACTGAAAGAAGAGCTGGCTCCCCAGTTAAAGATCCAGAAGGAATGCCAGGATATCCTGAGCTTAGAGGAACTGGGCCTTCCGGCTGAGGACTATATAAGCTGGCTGAACGACATGGACAAATTAAAGGACAGAGAAAAAGAAAAGAAGCGCCTTGTAAAGCAGTTGGAAGAGCTGAAGGAAAAGAAGGTGGATCTCTGGGAAAATGAACGCCGCACGGTTTTGGAGGAAAAGAAGGCCAAAGAAGATTTGGCGGAACAGGTAAAACAGGTGCTCTGGCGTCTTAGCGGCCAGATGGAGGAAAACAGGAAAAAGCAGATCGAATTCAATGAAATTCTGGTTCAAAAAGAGCGGAACTTTACAGCAGACGACCGGTATGAGGCCAAAGCGGAAGAACTTCTGGCCGGGCTTTCCGAACCGCGGTACGACAGGCTGTGCCAGAAATACCTGGACGCTTCAATGAAAGCAGAGGAAGAGAAGGCAGCCATCTGTACAGAACTTCAGGAAGGCCGTTTCCTCTATTTGAAACAATATCCCAACCGCAGTTTTTCCGCCACCATTGAGAATAATGACCCCTATGACAAACTGTTGGAGAGGCTTCAATGCGATAATCTGGAGGAATACCGCCAGATTGCCAGAGAGCAGGCCAGGTCTGCCGTGGAACATTTCCGGGACGACTTCATGTTTAAAATACGCAGCGCCATCAAGGAGGCCCTGATCCGTAAAGACGAGCTGAACCGGATCATAAATAAACTGGATTTCGGTAAAGATAAGTACCAGTTCGTGATCGGCAAAAATAAGGGGCCGGACGGCCGTTTCTACGATATGTTCATGGATGATTCCCTGGAAGTGAATCCCAGCATGCTGACGGATACCTTCGAAAACCAGTTGGATTTTTTCACCATCAACCACGAAAATCACTACGGGGATATGATTAATGAGCTGATCAATGTGTTCATTCCGCCGGAGAGTGCGGATCACGACCAGTTGGAAGAAGCCAAGCAGAATATGGATAAATATGCGGATTACAGGACCTACCTGTCCTTTGACATGCAGCAGATTGTCCGCAGCCAGGGCGAGGAAACCATCAAGATCCAGCTCAGCAGGATGATTAAGAAAAACTCGGGAGGCGAGGGGCAGAATCCCCTTTATGTGGCCCTGTTAGCCAGCTTTGCCCAGGCATACCGGATCAATATGTCCCCCAAAATGCTGCGGAACCCTACAATCCGCCTGGTGGTTTTAGACGAGGCATTTTCCAAGATGGATGCGGAGAAGGTGGCAAGCTGCATCGAGCTGATCCGCGGCCTCGGTTTCCAGGCCATCATAAGCGCCACCAATGACAAGATTCAAAATTATCTGGAAAATGTGGATAAAACCTTTGTATTCGCCAATCCCAATAAGAAGTCGATTTCTATACAGGAATTTGAGAAGAGGGAGTTTGGGGAGCTAAGGAGAATGTTAAATGGAGATTAAATTAGTTGATAAGATAATCGAAAAGTATGAAAAAAGCACAACAGATTGGAAAGAGGGAGCTTCCGGAAACCGGAGCCTGAGAATCCAACAGAAGGATAAAGATCAGATTGGCAGCCTGGAATTGATCAGCCAGGCTGTTGAGCTGGAAAAAGAAAAGCTGGTTGAGATTAAATGGTATGCTCATTTATCAGAGATCGAGATGATCCATTATTCCTTAAAAGACATGCCGGAATTTTATGCCAGAGCCGGAAAAATATCTAAGCCCCAGAAGATAAAGGATTGTCGGGAGTTTTTGGAGAATGAGAAGCAGAAGATAAAAAGAGACTGGTTACGTGCCTATTACGAATCGTTCCTGGATAAACTGGAAAAGGGCGAAATACCAGGGGAATTGGAGGGAGACAGACTTCTGTTCCGATGTCTAAGCGGCCTGGATCAGTTAGAAGAGCCGGTTTATAAAAGAACATTCAGCAAGCATTTTCTGGGCAACTCCAAGCTGTTTGAAAAAAGGTTCCAGAAGAAAATTTTAAACATAGCTAAGGCTCATAATCCGGAAATTGACGATAATATGGATAAGTCGTCCATATTATCCCAGCTCTATCTGGAAGAATACTCTCAGGAACTGGCCCTGAAGGGGAATGTGATTTTGGAACTGGAGGGTCAGAGCATAGATTTGTCGCCATTTATTTATGGACTGGTCATAAACAGCCAGATGTTAAAACATGCAGAAGTCCATGCAGGGCAGAAGATACGCAAAGTTATAACAGTGGAAAATAAGGCCAATTTCATGTCAATGCCGTATGAAGAAGGAACTTTGATTGTGTTTTCCCACGGTTATTTTACGCCGCTGGAAAAAGAATTTTTAAAACGGCTGTATCAGTCGCTGGATGGAGACCAGGTGGAATATTTCCATACCGGGGATTTGGATTATGGAGGCATAAAGATATTCCAATATATTAAAAACAACATCTTTCCGCCGTTAAAACCTCTTTATATGGATTTAGAAACATTTGAACGCTTTAAAGCTGAAGGAGAAACGATTGAAAGGTCAACACTGGATAAACTGAAGCGTGTAAAAGAGCCGCTTTTACAGGAGTTAATCGATATAATTTGTGAAGAAAAGCTGGTAATAGAACAAGAAAGTTTATTAATAAAATAACAGCGGAATGCTGTAATCAGTAGAAAGGAGAAATGCAGATGTCAACCGTATACTCAAAAGATATTGAATACCACATCCATCTCAAACCGGGGGATGTGGGGGAATATGTGATACTGCCGGGTGATCCGGGACGGTGTGAAAAGATTGCCGCTTATCTGGAAGATGCCAAACTGATGGCCTCCAACCGGGAGTATGTGACATACACCGGCCATTTGGGGGACAAACGGGTCAGCGTCACTTCAACGGGAATCGGCGGCCCGTCGGCGGCCATCGCCATGGAGGAGCTGATCCACTGCGGCGCCCACACATTTATCCGCGTGGGAACATCCGGGGGAATGCAGCCGGACGTGCTGGCGGGAGATGTGGTCATCGCCACAGGCGCCATCCGCCTGGACGGCACCAGTAAAGAATACGCTCCCATCGAATATCCGGCCGTAGCCGATTATGAAGTGGTGGAAGCCCTGAAAAAGGCCGCCGACCGTCTCGGGAAACGCTCCCATGTGGGTGTAGTCCAGTGCAAAGATTCCTTTTATGGCCAGCATGAGCCGGAAAACATGCCGGTCAGCTATGAATTGTTAAACAAATGGGAGGCGTGGAAACGCTGCGGCGCACTGACCTCAGAGATGGAGTCCGCCACGCTTTTCATCGTTGGAGCGGTGCGCAGGGTCCGTGTGGGATCGGTGATGCTGGTAATCGGCAACCAGACCAGAAGAGAAATGGGCCTGCCCGATATCCAGTGCCATGATACCCAGAGCGCAATTGAGACGGCGGTGGAAGCCATAAGGATGCTGCCTCCATTTCAGAAAAACAGCGCTGCCGCACAGTAAACGAGTAAAAATGCCATGACAAGGTTGACTGCCTTTGTATGCCTTGAAAAAAATTTACAAAAGGCTGATCCGAATAACGCCCAGACAAAAGAACCGGATGAACCGATGACGGACAGGACAATTACAAACCCAGCCAATGCGCCGGCCGACTGGTAAAAAGGCAGTATGTAAAGGGACATTGCAGTGATGGCATAAATATAAATTTTAGGGTTGGCGAATTGAAGGATCATGCCTGAAAGAAAACTGGCTTCATTGCCGTCCCCGCCGTTCAGATCGGAAGAACTTTTCCAGACTTTCCATGCCAGAAACAGCATATAGGCGGCGCCTAAAAACTGCATAACTGTTTTTACCCTTGGAAGATATGAAAATAAGGCGGTGCTGAATACGGCGCAGACGGTCATTACAACTGAAAAACCGGCGAGTATTCCTAAATTGAACCGGATGCTGCGGCGCATCCCAAGGCGGGCTGCATTGCTCATTGAAAGCAAATTATTGGCTCCCGGCGTGTATGCTGTTATAAAACAATAAATTAAAAAGTTATACAGTTGAAACATCTTTGACCTCCTGCTTTTTTGTTAGGGAATGATAATACTCTGTCTCTTTACAAAGAACTTATAAAATTATATAATGATATAAAAATGATAATATATTGTACATGTACGATATAATGATACATTTTGTATAATATAATGTCAATAGGGAGGAGGAAATTATTTGGATACAATGAATCTGATCGTTGCAAAGAATATCAAACGGCTGCGTGAGGAGAATAAATTGAGTATGGAAGAGCTTTCTAAACTGAGCGGGGTCAGCAAGAGCATGCTGGCTCAGATCGAGCGTGGGGAGGGGAATCCCACACTTTCCACACTTTGGAAACTGTCAAACGGAATGAAAGTGCCCTTCGATGCTCTTACGGTCTGGCCGAAAAATCCGTATGAAATTGTAAAGACAGCGGATATACAGCCATTGTTGGAAGATGGCGGCAAGGTGAAAAATTACTCCATTTTTCCCGATGATGAAAACAGAAGGTTTGCGGTATATTATCTGGAACTGGAGAAGGGAAGTTATTGGGAATCAGAGCCGCACCTGAAAGGAACCACAGAGTTTATCACTGTTTTCAGCGGAACCATCGAAATTTATGCCGATGAACAGAGGTTTGTAATTGCAGCAGGGGAAAGTATCCGGTTTAAAGCGGATACGGTCCATTCTTACCGGAATATAAGCAGAGAGACGGCGGTTCTGCATATGATTCTCTATAATCCATGAGAGAAATTCAGTTCACGGCCTTTGGATGAAACATAATCCTGATGGCTTATTTTTCACACCCAAATTTGTGCCGGAGCCACAAATTTGAATTGGAGCTGAGAATTTGAGATTTTCAGCGCGTGCCTGCGCAGCGCAGAATTTGCGTAACGCAGAATTTGCGCAGCGTAAAATTTACGAAACGCAAATACTGCGCATTAAAACGCTCCGACATGGAGGAATAAAATGGATATATACGAAAAAATGCATAATGGTGATCTATATGCTACGGATAATGAACAGCTTATGAACGACCAGACTGTATGCCTGGAACGCTTGTATGATTTTAATCTGACCCGCCCGTCGGAGACGGAAAAAAGGCAGTCCATGCTGAAAGAAATGTTTGCGGATATAGGCAGTAACTGCTACATTGAACCGCCTCTTCATGCGAACTGGGGTGGGAAACACGTGCATTTCGGCAATAATGTCTATGCAAATTTTAACCTGACTCTTGTGGATGATACCCACATTTACGTAGGCGATTACACCATGATCGGCCCTAATGTAACCATCGCCACCGGCGGGCACCCCATTCTGCCCCAGCTGCGGGAGCGTTTTTACCAGTATAATGCGCCGGTACATATCGGCAGAAACTGCTGGATTGGCGCCGGAGCTATCATCGTTCCGGGTGTCACCATTGGAGATAATTCGGTCATCGGCGCGGGCAGCGTGGTGACAAAGGATATTCCGTCCAATGTGGTCGCAGTGGGCAATCCATGCAGAGTGCTGCGTGAAATCGGGGAAAGGGATCGGAAGTATTATTTTAAAGACCGGGAGATTGATGGGGAAACGCTGCAAATGCCCTGACAACATCAAGTTTCATGAGTGTTCACAGTTCCTCACCGGAGAACCCGGCAATGGTGCGGCGCAGACGGCGGGGAACTGTGAATACTGCCCCTTCCATATCCTGCCACTGTCGATTTTGCAGAAACAGTTGTGATTTTTGTAAAAAGTCGTTATAATGGGTAGGTACAAAAAAAAGGGGGTTCATATGATGAACGAACAAAAACAGTTCAAACCGTATATACCTGCGGAAAAAGTTGATCCTGAGCTGACAATCCTATCGATTGTCATGGGTATTCTTTTAGCGGTTGTATTCGGTGCAGCCAATGCTTATTTAGGTCTGAAGGTAGGTATGACTATCTCAGCATCGATACCGGCGGCTGTAATTTCCATGGGTGTCATCCGTGTTATTCTGCGCAGAAATTCTATTTTGGAAAGCAACATTGTACAGACAATCGGTTCCGCAGGCGAGTCCCTGGCGGCAGGAGCAATCTTCACATTGCCGGCTTTATTTTTGTGGGCAAAAGAGGGAAAGATGGAAACTCCCAACATGCTGGAGATCACATTAATCGCCTTCTTAGGCGGTATCCTGGGCGTTCTGTTCATGGTTCCGCTTCGTAATGCTTTAATTGTGAAAGAGCACAATACCCTTCCTTACCCGGAAGGAACCGCATGTGCGGAAGTCCTTTTAGCGGGTGAAGAAGGCGGCGCGAATGCGTCGACGGTATTTGCCGGTATGGGAATCGCGGCTCTTTTCAAATTTATTGTAGATGGATTTAAAGCAGTACCAAGCGAAATCAATTTCAGAGTAAAAGGTTTCCCGGGAGAAATCGGTACTCAGGCATATCCGGCTCTGATCGGTGTGGGCTACATTGTAGGCCCGAGAATTTCTTCTTATATGTTTGCCGGCGGTATTGTGGGATGGCTGGTGCTCATCCCTGCCATCGTGCTGTTCGGTTCCGGTACTGTCCTGTATCCGGGAACTGAAACCATCGGTAAGATATTTGCTGAAAATGGCGCCAGCGGAATCTGGGGAACCTATATCCGTTACATCGGCGCCGGAGCGGTTGCCTGCGGCGGTATCATCAGCCTGGTAAAATCACTTCCTCTCATCATCCGCACATTCAGCGATTCGATGAAGGATTTAAGGGGCAGCCGGACGACAAGCGCTTTAAGGACGGAAAAGGATCTGGACATGAGATTTATCCTGGGCGGGATCATCATCATGATTCTGGCCATCTGGCTGGTTCCGGCAGTTCCGGTTAACTTAATCGGAGCGATTATCGTCGTTGTATTCGGTTTCTTCTTCGCAACCGTTTCATCCAGAATGGTTGGCCTGATCGGAAGCAGCAACAACCCTGTATCCGGTATGGCCATCGCAACTCTTCTGCTGGCAACCATTATTTTGAAAGCAACCGGCAATGTGGGCATCAGCGGAATGCAGGGCGCCATTGCCATCGGCTCCATTATTTGTATCATTGCGGCTATCGCAGGCGATACTTCACAGGATTTAAAGACAGGCTATCTCCTGGGCGCTACGCCTATGAAACAGCAGATCGGTGAATTAGTGGGCGTTACGTCCGCTGCTCTGGCCATCGGCGGCGTATTATATCTTCTGAATGCCGCATGGGGATTTGGTTCCGCGGAGCTGGGCGCTCCCCAGGCCATGCTGATGAAGATGATTGTAGAAGGCGTTATGGACAGTAACCTGCCCTGGACCCTTGTATTCATCGGCGTATTTATAGCCATCGTTATGGAGATCTTACGGATTCCGGTGCTTCCGTTTGCCGTAGGCCTTTATCTTCCGGTACAGCTGAATGCATGTATCATGATCGGCGGAGTGGTAAGGCTGGTGTTGGACAGCAGGAAGACTAAGAGCGCAAAAGAAGAGGCGGAAAAACAGAGAGGAATTACAGACGGCGTGCTTTATTGCTCCGGTATGATTGCCGGTGAAGGCCTTGTAGGCATCCTTCTGGCGATTCTCACCGTTTTCGGTGTTGCCGATGTGTTCGATTTCTCTTCCAAGGTTCCGGCTTCTGTGGGCAATATCGGATGTATGATTGTAATCGTGCTCATGATTTTATGCCTGCTCAAGTTCTCTGTCTGGAAGAAGGCCAAAAGCGAGTAAATAAAGATGAAAAAGAAAAATGATTCACGCAATTACCTGGAATTCATACCCGAACGGAGTGAATTCCTGACCTGGAATACGGATGAAAAAGGGATTGTTACATTGGATGTGGAGAATAAGGGAGTATTTAATACGATTGCGCAGACGTTATTTAAAAAACCCCGTATTTCACACATTCATCTGGACGAACTTGGAAGTTTTGTCTGGCCTCTGATTGACGGCAGGACGGATATCACCGCCTTAGGCGTTTTGGTAAAAGAAGAGTTTGGAGAAAAAGCCGAACCTTTATATCCAAGGCTGGCAAAATTTTTTCAAGTGTTGGAAAGTTATCATTTTATAGAGTTAAAGAAATAAAAAAGTTATTCAGACGGTGAGACAACCGTTTGAAAGAAGCCGGGAAGAACCCGGAGCGGTGTCGGAAGAGGATGAACTTTTTCTTACGTCCGCCCTGGATTTTTTCCGGTTTTATGATTTTATTGGAAAGAAAAATACAAATGATATTTAGGAGAAAACAGTATGAAACAAGGATATTTAGCACGGGAATCCGAACGGGTGAATCAAGCTGCCAGAAAAACTCTCGTTAAACTGGTCATTGTATTTGTATGCGCCCTTTCGGCCGTTTATTTTCTCGGAAGGGATTCCATCGATTTTAGCGATGTTTCTTATGGCACGATACCATTTTACATAGTTATTTTGTTGGGAATTGTGCTGTTTGCCATCGTGGTTAAAATAATCGCGACCGGACGCACGGCTGTAAACGGCAATAATTTATTCCTTCCTTTTAAAGAAGATACTCAGGAAGCGGTGGCCCGGATAATTGACAAAGAAGCGGCCGAGGGGAAAATCCTGGTAGAGGAGTTTATCGGTCAATTTAAGGATCCAAAGAAGGCCAGCGGAGAAAAAATAGTGTTGCTGCCGTCTTATCTGCTGATCTGTGGAGTAAAAGGCGGCCCCAAAGGTACTTCAAAAGTGACGGCAATTCCCCGCAATCAAATATATTGGATCTGCGCCCAGGCAGGCTATAAGGGCGGGCCATTCATTGTGAAGCTGCTGATATTCACGGACAACAAAATTTTTGCTGTAGAAGGAACCGAGGTAGAACACGTTCAGGGCATAGCGGAAAAGATTTATAAATACATACCCAATATTTTTAATGATTATGATCCTTTTGTGGTGTCATATGAGTTTGAAAAGATCTTTCATAAAAATCCGGAGGATTTTTTTGCCATATATGAAGAGGAGAGGAAGAAAAAAACGCTGGTTCATTGATGGGCAGGAACTATTCTTCCGAAGTCCTGCCGGAAAGCAGATGAAACCAATTTTTTTTAAAATCCAGCACCCCTTCCTTCTTCAGCTTACAGAGTTCACCTGACATGGCGCTGCGGTCCACGCAGAGATAGTCAGCCAGCTGCTGCCGGTTAAAAGGAATCTCAAACCGGGCATTTTTCTGTTTTAAGGATTCTTCCGACAGATAGGAAAGCAGCTTTTCTCTCGTGGAGCGCTTAGCCATATGCTTCATTTTCTGGGTGAGCATCAGATTCTTGTCTGCCAGCACGGACAGCAGATTACGGATCAGCCGTGTGTGAAATTCACAGGCGGAAGTGCAGACCGTAATCACCTTCTGCACATCCAGGAACAGGATTTCCGTTCTCCCTGCCGCAACCACGCTGACGCCCAGTTCCACAGAGGGCATACACGCATAGGCATCTCCGAATATCCGTCCCTCAGAGCATTCGGATAAAATCGTCCGGTTGCCCCAAAAATCTTCTTCGATCACATGTACTGACCCTGTCAGGACCAGTCCCATGGAAGTCACATGGTCTCCATTTCTCCAGATAAATTCCCCTTTTTCATAGGTGCGCTTTACGGCGCTTAAACAGTTTAACATAGCCTCTATTTCCCCGGTTTCAATTCCGCAGAATAAAACCGATTTTTTTAGTGCGGACATAGCAGAATTCATAAACTTCCTCCTTGCCGGAACGTTTTGCGCAAATTATTGTTGCGGAGATTTACGTTGCGGAAATTACCGTTGCGGAAATTATCGCTGTGCTGGCACGCGGTGAGAGTTTCAGATTCCCAGCGGTGATTCAAATTTGTGGCTCCGGCATAATTTTGGGTGTACCTGATTTTTTTTGTTTGTTGTAAAAACAACAGATTTGTTATTAAAATTATATTATGATAATCCCATCAAGTCAAGAAGAGGAGAATAATCAGATATGGAAAAAAATATGTTTTGCTTTCAATGTGAACAGACCGCAGGCTGCAGCGGATGCACCGGAAAAGCCGGGGTATGCGGAAAAACAGCCCGTACAGCCAATCTTCAGGACGAACTGACCGGAGCCCTCATCGGTCTGGCCCGCACCTGTTCCAACCAGACGCCGACTGAAGAAACAACAAAATTGATGATCGAAGGCCTGTTCACAACCGTAACCAATGTGAATTTCAATGACCGGACAATCGAGGAACTGATAGAGCGGGTGAGAGAAGAAAAAATGCGTCTGGCCCCAAACTGCCTCACCTGTGGAGCCCCCTGCGGCCACAACGATGATTATGATATGAAAAACCTGTGGGAGGCGGAAGAAGAGATCCGTTCCTTAAAGTCCCTCATCCTCTTTGGAATCCGCGGTATGGCAGCCTATGCATATCATGCCCTGGTTCTGGGATATACCGATGTAGCTGTAAACGACTTTTTCTACAAAGCTTTATTCGTAATCGGCGAAGACTGGACGCAGGAGGAATATTTGAAAATAGCCATGGAAACAGGGGAAGTGAATTTAAAATGCATGGAAATGCTGGATCAGGCCAATACGGAAAGCTTCGGCACCCCCGCTCCAATAAAAGTATCCATGAAAGTGGAAAAAGGCCCGTTCATCGTCATAACCGGCCATGACCTTTACGACCTCAAATGCCTTCTGGAACAGACCAGGGGAAAAGGCATCAACATTTATACCCATGGTGAAATGCTTCCCGCCCATGCTTATCCGCTTTTAAAACAATACAGCCATTTAAAAGGCAATTATGGAACCGCCTGGCAGAACCAGCAAAAAGAATTTGACAGCCTTCCAGCGCCCATCCTCTTTACAACCAACTGCCTGATGCCTGTAAAAGAAAGCTATGCGGACCGCGTCTTCACAACCGAACTGGTTTCCTATCCGGAAATGGTTCATATCGGAGAAGATAAAGATTTCTCCCCGGTGATCGAAAAGGCCCTGGAGCTGGGCGGTTTTCCCGAAGACCGGGTATTCACCGGAATCAACGGGGGAAGCGAACTGCTCACCGGTTTCGGCCACGGAGCGGTTTTGTCTGTGGCGGATCAGGTGGTGGACGCCGTTAAAAATGGACAAATCAGTCATTTTTATCTGGTAGGCGGCTGCGACGGCGCCCGGCCCGGCCGCAATTTCTACACCGATTTTGTAAAAAACACGCCGGAGGATTCCATAATTCTCACCCTGGCCTGCGGCAAATTCCGCTTTAACGATCTGGACCTGGGTCAGGCTGCGGGGCTGCCCCGGCTGATGGATATGGGACAGTGCAATGACGCCTACAGCGCCATCCGCGTGGCGTCTGCCCTGGCGGATGCATTCGGATGTACGGTGAACGAACTGCCGTTGACCATTGTACTGTCATGGTATGAGCAGAAGGCTGTATGTATTTTGCTCAGCCTGCTGTATCTGGGGATTAAAAATATCAGCCTGGGCCCCACATTACCGGCATTTTTGGCGCCGGGAGTGCTGGAGTATCTGGTGGAGGAGTTTCAGATTAGGGCGGTTAGTGATCTGACGGTATAATTTTTTTACATTAGAGGTGTTACATCAGAGGTTTTACATCAGGGGTGAAGGCATTTTCGAAAATGCCTTCACCCTTGATGTTAAAAAAAATTATTTCTTCACGAATTGTTTGTCAAATTCCGGATTAAAATAATAGAAGTTCTTGG
This sequence comes from Clostridium sp. MCC353, assembly GCF_018785315.1. GTDB lineage: Bacteria > Bacillota > Clostridia > Lachnospirales > Lachnospiraceae > CHH4-2. The sequence goes on from NZ_WQPN01000022.1 coordinate 114,626, forward strand.
AATCCAAATCCCCCTTTATTTTCTCCAGCGCTTCTCCAAAACGCTGGAAATGCACAACTTCCCTGGCCCTTAAAAACTTCAGCGGTTCCCTCACATCCGGATCAGTGATCACCCGCAGCAGGTTGTCATAAGTGGTGCGGGCCTTCTGTTCCGCGGCCAGGTCCTCTGTCAGATCGGTGATGGCATCGCCTTTAGACTGGAATTCACATGCGTTAAATGGGATTCCGCCGGCAGCCTGAGGCCACAGGGCGGTGGTGTGGTCGATATAATAAGCGTCAAATCCGGCTGTCTTCGCTTCTTCGGCCGTCAGGTTTTTGGTGAGCTGGTAGATGATGGAGCAGACCATCTCCAGATGTCCCAGTTCCTCGGTTCCGATATCGGTAAGCAGTCCGCCCACCTCTTTGCAGGGCATGCTGTAACGCTGGGACAGATACCGCATGGACGCGGCTAGTTCGCCGTCAGGGCCGCCAAACTGGCTGATCACTAACTGAGCTGTTTTCGGACATGTTTTCGTTATTTTTACAGGAAATTGAAGCCGTTTTTCATAACACCACATAATCAGACACCTCCTTTGATATTTGCAGGGGAATTGGTATTGGCTGCGGCATCCCAGGGTACAGGTCCGTCGCTCCAGGTCCAATGGCGCTGCTGCGGGTATTTGGTAAAGCTTTTTGTCTGGTTGTTGGTGTCAGGACAGACACAATTCCTGGTAAGCGGTTCATAATTTTCCGCATAGGTTTTTAAAAGTTCTTTCCTCTGTGTGGACATCTGTTTAAAATAATCCATCGCATCCGTATCCAGGGGATGGGTATCCAGATAGAGGGTCAGGTCGTCGACCACAAAACTAACTTCATTGATCTGTTTTAAAAGCTGTAAACGGTCAGTCATGAGCTTCACCTCCTATAAAAAATGGAAGATTCAGACACGGGAAAATAGTTCCTTCCGCCAGTGCCTTTTCCGGTGTATATGGCTGTTCCCACGGCTGCATAGGCACTGTGGCGATTGCGAGATGGACCGGTGTTTTTGATATCTTTTCAACAAAATCCATAAAATATCACTCCTTTCTGCATCAAACAAGTTACCTTACTATTATTTGAGCGAAAGGCGGATTTACTTTATTAAAATATTGCCATGTAAAAATAGGGATGAAAAAAGCCGGGAATTCGGCCTGCAGAAAAGAATAACATCAAAAAGGTATTATTTTCCAAAGAAAATGAAACGGATCAGGTAAAAATATTCCTGCCAGTTGATATAGACCAGAACGGTCATGGGAATTAAACACAGAGCTATGGTCAGCGCCGTATTCCATTTGGACGGCAGTTGATATCTGTAAAAAATAAAAAAGGAAAGCCAGGAAGCAACGCAGCTGACCGGCAGAGCGAAAAAAGCTAAAAATGTTATCAAAGTCATTCCGCGTCCCCCCAATCATTGAATTCCATAAATGTTTTCCTGCTTATATTTTACTATAATACAAGCTGTTTTACAATGGAGGCGGAAATGAATTTTAAACACGCTGTGAACAGAAATCTGACGCGAAAACCATGTGTGGATTATGTAAACAGGGCTAGAATTTGTGGAAAATATACAAAAAAATAAACGGATCAAACGATCAAAACTTAATTTTTAATTAAAATCACCGTGACTATCTTGAAAAAGACTGTGTGTTTTGGTATAATTTAACCAATAACATCATATCTATAAATACGGAAACTATATATTGCCGAATGCCATATTCCTGTTAAATCAGGCTGTGGTAGCGGGAGAACCAATTAATTGGGGTGAATTCAGAAATCTGCGGAACAAAAGCGGATTGAAGATAGGGGACCTTCTTCCCCGAACCCGTCAGCTAATCTCGTAGGCGAAGGAAGGTTTGTGCGTTTGTGATACGCACTTTGTTTTTATTGAATAAAACAGCCTATAGCTGCCTTCGCCACCCGGATATCTGATTCCGGGTGCTTTTTGTTTCCGTAAATCTATCAAGTGAAGGAGAGACTATATGAAAGAGACAAAGAAAAACCCCAGTTTATTTTTATCAATTCTTATTTTAGCGGTTATCGCTTCTGTTTTGACCGCCGGTATCTCGGCCGGTGTTGCCACAATTCCTCTTCTGGTGGTAAATATTTTCCTGATCCTTTTGATTTCCATGGCCGCCGGTTACCGTTACGCTGACCTGGAAAAGAGCATGATGGCCGGAGTAAAACGGGCCATAGACTGTGTGATGATCCTGGTATTTGTGGGAATCCTGATCGGGGCCTGGATTCGCTGCGGTACGGTTCCCATGATCATTTATTACGGTCTTGGAGTTATCACCCCCCGGATGCTGGTGCCTCTTACCTTTATCATGTGTTCCCTTTTATCCCTCTGCATCGGTACTTCTTTAGGCACCGCGGGAACCATGGGAGTTGCCTGTGTCAGTATTGGAATCAGCATGGGAATTCCTGTTCCGCTGACTGCGGGAGCGGCAATTTCCGGATCCATTCTGGGAGATAAACTTTCACCTCTGTCCGATTCTACCATTCTTGCAGCCAGCGCCAGCGACATCAATATTTATCATCATGTACGTTCCATGTCTTACACAACAATACCGTCGGTTCTCATAAGCCTTTTTATTTTTTACGTCCTTGGAGGGAAATATGCGGGCGCGGCTCTGGACCAGAGTGTGCTGCAGACGGTGAGAGACACCCTTTCCGGCATGTTCCAATTTCATATCGTCCTGCTGGTTCCCATGATTCTCATTGTAATCCTCTGCCTGAAAAAAGTACCGGCAATTTTAGCGATCCTCATTTCCGGATTTGCCGGACTGTTCCTGGCTGTTGTGGTACAGGGCGCAAGCCTTACGGAAGTGCTGGCTATTGTTTACAGCGGCGTAAAAGTGGATACGGGAGTGGCCATTGTGGATACTATGCTGAGTAAAGGAGGCATTTCCTCGATGATGGCTACGATCTGCACCGCGGTTCTGGCTCTTGCCATGGGCGGCATTCTCAGCGAAGCAGGATATCTCAATGTGATTGTAGACCGGATAACCAGGGTGATCAAATCCGACACATCCGCAATTCTGACCACATTGGCCTGCGGGATTATCACAGTCATGCTGGTTACCAATTTCTACGTGTCCGTAGTCCTCATGGGTACCATGTTCAAGGAAATCTATGACAAACGCGGGATACACAGAAGCGTGCTTTCGCGGACAATCGAGGAGGCCAATACGATTATTCTTCCATTAGTTCCCTGGAATACGAGCTGTATTTACTATATGAGCTTATTTGGATTCACATCCTTGAGTTTTGCCCCTTATGTGGTGTTCGCTTATGTGAACATTGGAATCAGCATCCTGTGCGCTCTGGCCGGAATCTTTATCTTTAAAGCGCTGCCGGACAATGACGCAGAATCAGACTGGCGCATTTGGAAGAAAAAAGATGTGACAGAAGGGCCGGAGGAAATGGAATCCGTGGATGTGGAAACCGTGATGGAAATGTGAAAATGTTACAGTTCAGACGGCTGATCTTCTTGACCCAAAAGGCCGGTCAAGAAGCATCGGATGTCCATCCATGTGTAAAATGATAGTAACCCTCCTAAACAGTTAGACAAAGAATTAACGGGATGGTACAATGATAGTATCACAGTTATTCAATTAACTAGATTCTGAAAGGAGAAACTATCATGAAGAAACGTTACAAAATTTTGGCGGCCGCTCTGGTAATGACATTTTCAATGAGCATTACATCATTTGCCGGCACCTGGAAACAGGAAGCGGAGGGATGGTGGTATCAGAATGATGACGGCTCTTATCCTCAGTCCGGCTGGCAGTGGATTGACGGCAATGAGGACGGCGTAGCAGAGAGTTATTATTTTGATGAGAACGGTTATCTTCTGACCAATACCACAACGCCAGACGGATATACGGTCAATGATGGCGGTGCATGGACCGTGGATGGAGTTGTTCAGCAGAAACAGACGGGCCCCGGAACAGACGGCGGTGAATCCGTTTCTGACGGACTCCGGTTATATCAGGAAGCAGCCAAGAAATCTTCACAGCTTTCCAGCATGACGGCAGCCAGCAAAATTTCCGTGACTATGACCATGGAAGGGGAAACGGTTACTGCTGATATGAATATGGATTTGAAATTCAAAGACTTGAATCAGTCATCCATGAAATATCTTGCCACGCTGGATATGAACATGATCGGAGTGAACATGAAAGGCACCATGTTCTATACTGACGGTTATTACTACATTGATATGATGGGAATAAAGCAGAAAGTCCCAATGGATATAGCCGGAATAACAGCCCAGGTTAACAGCGATATGAACGGGATGGGGGACGATTTGACCGATTCCATGCAGAATGTGACAGTTGCTGATGATGGAAATGGCAACAAAGTGATCTCCTATACCATGAATATGAGTGGATTCAATTCCTATATTATGTCCATCTATGACCAGATGGGGCTTAATGTTGATTCCGTTAACTTCAAAGATCTGAAAGGGAGATCTGTGATCAATCCGGAAGGTTACTGTATTTCGGAGGATATGGACTTTGTGTTTGATTTAACCATGGAAGGTCAGACTGTGAGCGCTAATATGGCCATACAGATGAATTATATCAATATCGGACAGCCGGTAGACTTTACTCTTCCTTCAACGGAAGGATTCACGGAGGCTGGTACAGCCCAGTAACTGGCTCAACTGAGTTCAGATTCAGAACACATAGATATAATGGTTTTTGTAAAATAAAAGATTGGCAGACAGGTTGATGGTTTTCCTGCTGCCAATCTTTTTTTGTTTCACCAAGAAATCTGCGCCCTGGGCCTGTTTGCAGAAGTTACCTCCTCTGCCCCGATTTCATCCCCAACCGGTCAGGAATCCGCCTTACAGCGTCAAACACCACAGCCAGCCACCGGTTTCCCAATACGGCCGTTAAAAGGAAAGATAACCCCAAAAGCCCAATAATCCACAGTTTTGAATGCACATTCACCCTGTTAAAAAATCCAAAATACTGGAGCAGGTCCCTGATAATCCTGTGGAGGATATAAATCTGCAGTGTGCGGCTGCCGATTGTGGTAAAAACCGTTCTTTTCTTAGGTACGGCGGCCATGAACCCCAGGGAAATACAGATCGTCACAATGTACCACACAATCCGTATAAGCCCGCCATAAGGATATAATTCCGGCCCCAGCCGGTGATAATTGATGCCGTAGACAATATTTGAATAGGGCATCAGCAGATCATAAGTGCACAGGAAGAGAAAGGATGCCGTAAAAAATGAGAGCAGCAGAAGGAAAACCTTGTGGCTTTTGTGAAGCCTGTCTTCAATCTTTTTGCCGTTCATATAATAGCCTGCATAGAAAAATGGCGCAAAGGCCAGTGTCCGGTCCAGAGCCAGCGTGGAATCTACGGAACCCTCATAGCCTGACAGCAGGCTGATGATGATGGAACCGGCCATCACCGTGCGGGGATCCAGCTCCCGGATAAATGGAATGGACAGATACCAGAGCCCCAATGCCAGCAGATACCAGGGTGCGCCGCTTTCTTCGAAGAAGTCGATATACAGCCCGATTTTCCCGTCGATCAGTCCCTCTGTAACATGAACCATGATTTTAAACAGGATATACAGCCACAGGATCTGAATCAGCTTATCCGCCCGGAACCTGCCGTTTTGAACCACATGAGTGGAAAAATACCCTGATACAAAAATAAAGCAGGGCATATGAAATGTATAGATTAAATAAAAAATATTATTGGAAAAACGTGTCTTGTCCAAAGGCAGCAGAAAATGCCCGGCTACCACCAGGAAGATCAAAACAAATCTGAGATTATCGAAATAGGCGCTGCGCTCCTGATGTGTTGTGCTTTCCATCATAAATTCCCCCAAGTGAAAGATTATGGTAATACGGCCCTTCTTCACAGGCTGTTTTACTGTTTTAAGCATGTTCCATCATACTTCCTCACATGCTGTCTGTCAATCCATGTAAGGAAATTGTAAATGCTGCGGGGCAGAAAGTGGCAACCGTTCAGATAGGTCTGCGCATTTACTGCCCGGACCGTACGAAAACATTGCGGTTGCAGGCATCCAGCCCCTCGCCGCAGGCGGCTTTAATGGGCTGGATGCGTAACGGTTCAGGCCTGTCTGAACTGTTGCAGAAAGTGCAAACGATTGTGTCATGATTGTTACAGTGAACGGCTGCTGGTATTTTAAGAGAAAGAAGGTAATGGTTGACAAATGAAAATGAACGATAGTATAATATTTATATGTACACACGTGTTGATATTTGAAAATATATCGTAAATGACGAAAACAGGAGGTTGGATGATGGAAAAACAATTGAACGTAGGATTTCTTACCACATATTCAGGGAGATGGCCCCAGGAAGTGCCGTCCCAGAGAAATCAGGAATACGGGGACTGGCTGGAAGAGAATCTTCCCAAGTTAAACATCATACGGGCGGATGTGATGGGATGCGGGCGCAAAGAGAATGAAGCCATTGTATCCCAGTTTAAGGCCGCCCAGGCGGATGTGATCGTTATGGTTTACGGTGCGTTTACCGGTGATGATGTGGCGTCCTATCTGACGGAAATGCTGAATATCCCCATTCTTCTGTGGGCTCCCTATGAAGTGCCCTTTGAAAAGGATGACCGCCTGTATTCCAACGCACTGTGTTCCATGACTATGAATTCAGCCGCTTTGAGAAAAGTGGGAGTGAAGTGCCATACGGTTTATGGAAGCAAAGAAGACGAGAGAGCGGCTGGAAAGGTCAAGGATATTCTGATGGCCTATCACGTTATGAAGTGCATGAAACATACGAATTTGGGCCTTCTGGGCTACCGGCCCACCGCATTTTACAACTGTTCCTTTGATGAATCCTTAATCCGCCGGACGTTCGGCATAAAGATTGAGGAAACCGACTTAAAAGTAGTATTCGATAAGATGGATGCTCTTGATCAAGACGCTTATGAGGCGGATATGAAGCAGATGTCGGAACGGTTTGACACATCCAAACTGCCGGAGGGCCATTTGGAAAACCATTCCAAGTTATATCTGGCCATAAAAGAGGTGATGGCGGAACAGGGTTACGATTTCGGCACCCTCAAGTGCTGGCCGGAGATGGGCAATTTACATACAACGCCTTGTGCGGTTTTAGGGCGCCTGGCCGATGATGGAATCAATATCGGGTGTGAAGGCGATGTGGACGCCGAGATTGCACAGATGGCAGAATATTATCTGACCGGACAGCCCAGCTTTATTACGGACATGATCAATATAGATGAGGAAAAGAACCTGATGACATTCTGGCACTGCGGCAATGCTGCGCCGTCTTTATGCAACCCGGATTATGATGTTCTGATCCGCAATCATCCTCTGGCAGGGCAGGGAACGGCTTTTTATGGGGCCTTAAAACCGGGCGTCGTGACAATCGCCAGATTCTGCAACATCGGAGGACAGTATAAACTGTTTTTAATGGGCGGCGAAGCCGTTGACATGGACCGCTACACCAAGGGAATCATGGCCAACATAAAAGTGAAGATGCCGGTCCGCCAGGTGATCGAACGGATTATCGATGAAGGCGTTCCCCATCACTACAGCCTTGTATGGGCCGATGTTACAGCTCAGTTGAAGGAACTGTGTTCCCTTTTGAATATTCCTGTGATTGAATTGTAAAACATTAGAAAATCAGACAAAACAAGATGAAACCGGGAGCCCGTATTTTAATAATACAGGTTCCCGGTTTCCCCTGAACTTTATCACCGGCAGCCGTTAAACTCTCTGACCGCATCGGCCATTGCGGCCACATTTGCCACAGGGGTCAGGGCCTGGATATTATGAATTGTGTTGAAGACGAAACCGCCGGATGGAGAGAATATTTCACAGATTTCCAGTACCTGGCGGCGGACTTCCTCAGGCGTACCGAATGGAAATGTTTTCTGCGTATCCACACCGCCGCCCCAGAAGACGATATCATGTCCGAATTCTTTTTTGAGGGTGCGGGGATCCATCTGCCGGGCTGTCCATTGAACCGGATTTAAGATGTCAAATCCCGATTCGATGAGATCCGGGATCAGGGGAAAGATGGAGCCGCAGGAGTGTTTGATTGTTTTCCATTCCGTGTTTTTATGGATCCATTGATTGATCTTTTTATAATAGGGCATGTAGAGCTCCCGAAACAGCTCCCGGGAACAGAAAGGCCCGTTCTGCGTGCCGAAATCCGTTCCACAGACAAATACTGCCTGAACTTCATTGCCAACCACCTGTTTGATCCGCTCCAGGTTTTTCAGCGCGATGTCGGTGGAATAGGTAAAAATCTGATGGAGGTAATCCGGGTTTGCGACCATAGCCATATACCATTCGCTGATGTCTCTAAGGCCCTTGGGATGTTTTAACATTCCTCCCGGAACCAGCGCGATGTCGCCCACCGCGCAGCCGCCGAAAGCTCCAATCCGGGCATAAGGGGTCTGTTTGGCCATTTTCAAGCGTTCCCTGATGCAGTCCAGGACATCTTCGGAGATTTCCTTGAATTCTTCCAGATTATCCTCAACATGGGGATGATCCTCATCATAATCGTGGCCTCTTATGATAACATCGAAGAAATATCCCCCTTCAGGCATTTTAGCGCAGGGAGGGCAGCCGGTATCTCCATCCACATAGGCAAAGGTATTTCCACGGTCATCCGAGGTGGTTGTAAAATGTTCCGGGACGAGAAGCCTCTGCCCCCACGGCGCCAGCCACTCCTTTTCACCGGTTGTTTTTACCCCCATGCTGGTATTGGGGTTCCAGACAGGGACCGTATCCACGCCCAGGGCTTCTTTTAAATCATCATCCAGTACGCCCAGCATCTGCATTGGCTCCTGTACCTTCACCAGCCGTTTCTCCAGGCCGTAATACTCTCTGAGCTGTTCCACCACAGAGACGTGGATGCCGGTGGTGGAAGTTGCGCCGATATCAAAAGGAACCGGTCCGGACTGATGGTTTAGGGCGCGGGATAATTTCTCTTGTTTTGTCATTGTTAACCTCACTTTCGCCGTTTGTACGGCATGATTTTTTATAGTAAAGGAAAATCTTTATGTATCGTCGGGAAAAAGGTGTGTTGGAGAATTCGGAAATCTATTTTTATACGCCTGGAATCACTGCAAAAAATACTTTTTTTTACCTGCATTGTTTGGGACATTTCTGGTGCAGCAGTGAGTATTGCGTCAGGCGGCAGGAGTTTGACAGCTATTTGATTCTTTATATAAAAAGCGGCTCGGGAGCAGTGGAATCGGACGGGATAAGCCGCCGGGTGGAGGCAGGAGATCTGGTCTTTTTAGACTGCCATGGCCCTCACGGATATTATGCCGACCCTGAATGGGAGATCCAGTGGATCCATTTGGAGGGGAAAGCCTGTGAAAATTATTATAAACTGATCAAAAGCCAGACTTTGGGCCAGGTGCGGCTGACGGTTCCTTATCTGGCGGAACGGATCTTTGATCAGATTACCTCAGGATTTTCAGAGGGCCGAACCATCCGGGATTATTTGATTTCCAAATATATAACAGATCTTTTGACATTGTTTTTCCAGGAAGCTTCAGAGGGACAAAAGGACAATGAAATGGGCCGGATCGCGGAATCCATGACCAGTTACATCTGTTCACACCTGGATTCCCCCCTCGACCTGGATTCCCTGGCCCGGCGCTGTTCTATGAGCAGGTATCATTTCATCCGCGTGTTTAAAAAAGAAACCGGATACACGCCTCATGACTTCATTATCAATGCCCGTATAGACAAGGCAAAATACTATCTGAAGTCGACAAACATGACGGTAAAAGAAATCAGTGCCGTGTGCGGATTTCAGAATGAAAGCAGTTTCTGCACCTGCTTTAAAAAGAGGGAAGGCATGAGGCCGCTGGCCTGTCGGGAAACAAGATGAATCTGCCTTTATCTTAACAGAGCTGGAGGAATCTGTCATTTATAAAACCTGTGATATTATTTTTAAAAATTGCTCAGGCCGCCTCCGGCCTTGCCGCTGGGAGATTCTTAGTCTTCCGGCCGGATGGCCGGGGCACTGGCGTGACTGGGAACAGCGGCAAAAGCTGTAACAATTCACAGATAATTGCGAAATAGTATTGACAAATAGGTGTGAAACTGTATAATATAATATATACACACGAGTTTACAAAGAAGGAATTTGTACAATATGAAGCAAAGTGGAGAACGTGTAACGAGAGCCGACGTAGCCAGGATGGCAGGAGTCAGCGAGACGGTGGTATCCTATGTGATCAATAATAACCGGTATGTGGCAAAGGAAAAACGGGCCAGGGTAGAAGCCGCCGTGTTGGCGCTTAACTACAGGCCGAATAATGTTGCCCGGGCTTTGAAGGGGAAAAACAGCAATCAGATTCTGTTCATTGCCGACCAGATCACCAATGAATATTTCAGCCGTATCGTGAGTGAGATGGATAAGTACGCATACCAGGCCGGATATCTGATCTCCCTGTGCGCCAACCGCAACACGCCTGAATTCGTTTCCCAGGTGATCAGCCGGCAGTATGACGGAATCATCATCAGTTCCACCAGTTTTCCCACGGAATACATATTCGATTTCAGCAGCGCGGGCATACCTGTGGTGTTATTTAAGCACCGTAGAAGGGAGAATCTCCCTGAGAACGTAGCTGTTTTAGCATCGGGGCTTTACACCGGAGCCAGAGCTTGTGTCAGACATTTGATTGAAAAAGGCAAGAAGAACATTATTTATATCGACCGAATCAGCAGACATGGCAACAGGAGCACAGAAGAGGATCTGCGTCTCAGCGGGTTTATGGATGAGATGAGGGCCAGCGGTTTTGAGATTACAGAGTGGAGCACTGTGGCCGGATGTCATAATGAAGACGAGTTGACGGAAGCGGTAGTGAAACGGTTAAAAGACGGCCCGGTGGTTGATGGGATTTACGGCCGTAACGATATGGTCGCCTGCATAGCCATGAACGCGGCCATTGGGCTGGGATACCGGGTGCCGGAAGACCTGGGGGTGATCGGATTTGACAACTCCAGTATAAGCAGATTCTGTTCTCCCAAGCTGACCACCATGGAGATGCAGAGAGAAGAGATCAGCAAAACAGCCATATCCATGATTTTAGATATGGTAAACGGCAGAAAGCCGGATAATGCGGAATTTGAAACGAGGTTAATTGAACGTGAAAGCACTTGACAGAAGACATTTTTTTAAAAGAGCGGTAAAAGTACTTGAAAATAATTTGCGAAGATTATAAAAAGTACTTTTTTATGAAAGATACACACGAGTGTACACGAAAACAGAAAACAACGGTTCAAAGGAATATGCAGCTATGGTGATGAGTATGTTCCATTGAATCACAAGGGATCAGGGGTTTAATCTTTTATAAAAAAGTATGGTAATAATCGAGGCAATTTATAAACATAAAAATAATAAAAAGAGAGAGGGTATTTTTATGAAAAAAAAGTTATTGGCATTGGCACTGGTATCGACGATGACATTATGCTCCGCTTGTTCGGGAGGAGGATCAAAACCTGCTGAAACACAGGCGCCTGCCGCCACAACTGCCGCAGCGAAGACGGAAGCCGCGGCGTCGGCGGAGGCAGCCACGACTGCGGCTGAAACCGCCGAACCCGTTACGATTAAGTTTGCCAATTACGCTCTGCTGGAAGCTGGCTATGAAGATTTCTGGAATGGCGTAAAAGAAGGGTTTGAAAAGGAGAATCCCAACATCACCATTGAATGGGTGACGGCTCCATACGGTGAGCTGGTAAACCAGGTGATCAACATGGCAGGCGGCGGAGATAAAGTTGACCTGATTTTTGGCGAGATCGGCTGGGTGCCCGGACTTGAAGACGCAGGGCTTTCAGTAGCGGTGGATGAAGTGCTGCCGGCTGATTATCTGGCTGATTTCTATCCCAGCATTATGGAATCCTTTAACATCGACGGAAAACCATACGGACTGCCCATGTATGTATCTCCATATGTATTGTATTACAATACGGAACTGTTTGAAAAGGCTGGGTTAGACCCGGCGGCGCCTCCCACAACTTATGACGAGATGATGGAATACGCGGAAAAATTATCCCAGTTAAAGGATGATAACGGCAATCCGGTTTATGCCTTCGGACAGACAACCGCTTCTGTTCCCGTATCCGGTTCAGCCATCAACGGAATGATTTTCAACTTCGGCGGAACTCTTTTGGACGGGGAAGGCAATTTAAGCATTGATAACCAGGGCTTTAAAGATGCCATTACCATGCTGAAAACATTGGATGAAAAAGGCTACAATCCTCAGAACGCCAAGTTAAAAGATTTGAGAAACCTGTTTGCGTTAGGCCAGCTTGCTATGTATTATGACCAGTCATGGGGATACAACGGAATCCAGTCAATTAACCCGGATGCGAAAAACTTTACGGCTTCTGCTAAACCTTTAAAAGGCGGAGCAGGCGACGGGCAGAGTATCCTTCAGGCACATTGTCTGATCTTTGCCGACAACGGAGACGCCAAGAAGGCGGCAGCGGCTAAATTGGCCCAGTATATCATTACACCTGAAGTGCTCAATGATTATTTAACCAATATTACACCGGCGTATCCGGCTAAAGCGGCTATGGCTGACAGCGTAGCGGATAACGATATATTAAAAGGCGCGGCAGGATCAGCGGAGAACGTTATCGCACAGGTATTTGTTCCCAGAATCAGCGATTTGAATCTGGAACTTTGTACACTGGCACAGGCGGTTACGGTATCCGGAAAAGATGTGGATACGGCAATCGAGGAATTCAGAAAGGCAGCAGAAGCAATACTGGCAGAATAGGCCGGTAGACGCGGACGTAACAGGATAGGGGCAGCTCTTTTTGGGGTGCCCCTATACTATACACATTTTTGGGGAAAATAAGGGGTTTCGGTTAGGAGGTTTACCGTATGAAGCATAAAGGGAATACGGCCAAGGCAAGAAGGGACGGGATTTTTTCTCTGATTTTGCTGCTGCCGGCCGTTTTAATGACATTTATATTTATCCTGGTACCGGTCATTGATTCAATCATAAAAAGTTTTATGAAATATGAAATTAAGAATATAATCAGCGGAAAACCTGGAAAATGGAACAATTTCGGCAATTATATTAAACTGTTTCAGAATGCAAAATTGCCTCAGGCGATTTCCAATACATTTATCTTTGTTATTTTTGTTGTAATTTTAGCGTTTGTGCTGGGCATGACCCTGGCGCTGATCCTCAATTCAGGCGTTAAATGCGCGAAGATCATTCAGGGCATTATGATGACGCCCTGGGTAATTCCCACGATCATTTCAGCTCTCATCTGGATGTGGCTGTTTCAGCCGCAGTATGGCTTGGTAAAATATCTGGTTTCAGTGGTTACGGGAGGCAGGGTAACCGATCTGGCAGTTTTAAATAACCCGTCTTTGGCCCTTTACGGAATCAGCGTTGCGGCTTTGTGGAAACAGATTCCTCTCATGACCCTGCTTCTTTTAGCGGGACTGCAGAATGTTCCCGGCGAACTGATCGAAGCGGCAACCGTGGACGGGGCCAATAAAGTACAGCGCCTGTTTCACATAACAATTCCTTACATGAAAAGCGTTATCAGCGTGGCCGTTTCCATGTCCATCATAGAGAACTTCAAGCAGTTCCCTCTGTTCTGGACGATGACGGGCGGAGGCCCGGACGGGGCTACCACCACACTTGCCATTTTGAGCTACAGGGAAGCATTTGTAAGCCAGAACCTGGGTTCCGGAGCTGCGGTGACCACAGTATGGATGCTTCTGATGATCATTGTCATCTTCATCTACAACAAGATTATGAATAAAGTAGAGACGGAATAGGGGGTGGAGCAGTGAAAAGTAAAAAGATAGGTTTTGAGGTCCTTAAATATGTTCTGCTGGTTTTGATCCTGGTTTTTCTGCTGTTTCCCATCTATTGGATGGTGGTTACGGCATTTAAGACCAATATGGAAGCATATAAGTATCCCCCGACGTTCTGGCCCGAATTATTTTCAGGAAGCAGTTTTAAAAGCTTGCTGACAGTGAATAACCAGTTCTTCATCTATTATAAAAACAACTTTATTGTAGCCGGTTTTTCGGCGCTGGGTTCCACCGTAATCGCCCTCATGTCGGGATACGCCTTGTCGAGATTTCATTTTAAATGGAATAAATGGATCTTAGCAGCCCTTTTATCCTCTCAGATGTTTCCGGTTGTCAGCCGTATGATTTCTCTTTACGGCCTTTTGGGAAGCGTGCATCTGATCAACACCAGAACCGGTTTGATCCTGGCGGTTATAGCGGCTCAGGTGCCGTTCTGCGTCATGCTGATGGATGGATTTTATGACGGCATTCCACATGAAATTGAGGAGGCGGCCACTGTGGACGGAGCCAAGAGGCTTCAGACCTTATTTCAGGTTGTCATTCCGCTTGTGAAGCCGGGAATCCTGGCAGTGGGAATCTATTCATTTTTGATGACATGGGATGATTATCTTCACGCGGCAACTCTGATCCAGAACGATGCGCTGCGGACCCTGTCGGTAGGCATTGCCCTCAGATATCTGGGCGAGCTTTCCTATGACTGGTCCTTAGTCAATGCGATCTCCGTAGTCGGCGCCCTGCCGATGGTGCTTTTATTCATTTTCTTCCAAAAATATATGGTAAAAGGCCTGGTTGCGGGAGCTGTAAAAGGATGATGATAGAAAAGAAAGAGAAGAGGAGAAAGAGATGTTAACTACAAATATAGAGATGCTGAAACGGGCTTCTAAAGAAGGATTTGCTATACCGGCATTCAATACCCAGGGAGGCAATTATGATATTATCTGGGCTATATGCAAAGCGGCGGAGGATATGAGATCGCCGGTGATCCTGGCCCATTATGTGGCGACGGGGGCCTATTCCGGCCACGACTGGTTTGTGGAGGTCTGTAAATGGTGCGCCAACAAGGTTTCCGTGCCTGTTTCCATCCATTTGGATCACGGAGACGGATTCGGTATCTGTATGGAGGCCCTGAAACTGGGATTTACATCCGTCATGATCGACGGCTCCACCAAACCGATTGAGGAAAATGCGGCCATGACCAATGAAGTCATAAAGGTTGCAAAGTGTTTTGGAGTGCCGGTAGAGGCGGAGATCGGTGAACTGCTGCGCTTAGACAACATGGGTACGGTGATGGAGAATAAAAATATAGTGGATCCTGAAGACGTACGGCGGTTCCTGCAGTTGTGCAGCCCCGATTCCCTTGCCATAGGCATTGGAAATGCCCATGGCTATTATCAGGGGGAACCGGATATCCATCTGGATGTGATGGAGGCAGTGCGGAAATTTACGGATATCCCGCTGGTTCTTCACGGCTGTACCGGCATGAAGGAGGAGATCATTAAAGACGCCATTAAGCTTGGTGTGGCCAAGATCAATTTCGGTACGGAAATCAGGTATAAATATGTGGAACATTATGAAGAAGGCCTGAAGACATTGAACCACCAGGGCCACTCCTGGAAATTATCCCAGTATGCCAATGAAAAGCTCCAGGAAGATGTGAGAAAGATCATCCTGCTGGCCGGTTCGGACGGAAAGTGCAGATAAAAGAACGAAATGAGGAGGACAGCTTGAAACCTAATATTATTTTGATTACAGCTGATCAGATGCGGGGGGACTGTATAGAAGCGTTAGGCCACCCGGACATAAAAACTCCCTATCTGAATACGATGATAAATCACGGCGCTGTATTTACCAATGCCTACAGCGCCACGCCCACCTGCATTCCGGCCAGGGCGGCCCTTTTTACGGGCCTCTCCCAAAGATCCCACAGAAGGGTGGGCTATCAGGACTGCATAGACTGGGATTATGAAAACACGCTGCCCCAGGCATTTGCCGACGGTGGATACCATACCCAGTGCGTGGGAAAGATGCATGTCTGGCCGCCCAGAAAATTGATGGGATTTCACAATGTGGTGCTCCATGACGGATTTCTTCCCCACAGGAATAAAAATACGCCGGCAAACAGATGGTGGGACAGGGTGGACGACTATCTTCCCTATCTTCAGCGGGAAGCGGGATATCAGGCGGATATCGCGGATCCGGGCATTGACTGCAATTCCTGGGACGCCAGGCCCTGGCCCCTTCCGGAACACGCCCATCCCACCAATTGGACGGTGTCCATGTCCCTGGATTTTCTCAGAAGGAGGGATCCGACGAAGCCTTTCTTTTTATGGACTTCTTTTGTGGCCCCCCATCCGCCCCTGCTTCCGCCGGACTGCTATTTCAGGCAGTATATGGAAAAGGATCTGGCGCTTCCGGTGCATGGGACGTGGGAGGAGGATGGGCCGGAATATCCTGACGTGGATTGTTTTAAGGGACATTTGGCGGATGAAGACATCCAGAAGATGCGGGCGGGCTATTACGGTTTAATCACCCATATGGATCACCAGATCGGAAGGCTGCTGCGGGGGCTGAAGGACGAAGGCGTGTTAAACCAGACGATCATCCTCTTCACTTCGGATCACGGGGAGATGCTGGGGGATCATCAGATGTTCAGGAAGAGCCAGCCCTTCCAGGGCAGCGTCCATGTCCCGATGATTCTCTACGATCCCGGAAATCTGCTGGGAATCCGGGGAGGAACCCGTTGTGATGAAATCGCTGAACTCAGGGATGTGATGCCGACCCTGCTGTCCGCCGCAGGCCTGTCCTGTCCGGAAGGGGTGGAAGGCCTTGATCTGGCCGCCGCGTTAAACGGGGAGGGAGAAACCAGGAACTATCTTCACGGCGAACACACCGCCCAGTCTGCTGCTGGGCAGAGCGCCCAGTATATTGTGACGAAAACGAGAAAATATATCTGGTACTCGGATACGGGAAGGGAACTGCTTTTTGATCTGGAAAAGGACGAAATGGAGCGTTCGGACGTATCCGGCCAAAAAGAGTATGAGAGGGATTTGTCAGAACTGAGAACCTGCCTGACAGCAGAACTGAAGGGCAGGGAAGAGGGATACAGCGATGGTACTGCGCTTATTACGGGCAGAAAACCTGAAGTCTATCTTAAAAACAAAACTAATATATAAGGAGGTTACTGCCCTGATGAGTGATGTACAGGCGGCGGAATGCGGGCTTTTGGCATACACCCAGGGCAGGATATAATTATGGAAAAGAAAAACAGTGAAATTACATATCAGGAAATTTACCGGCAGCCGGAATCATTTGCGGCAGTCAATGAATCATTAGAAGATATATTTGCGGTGCTGGATCAGGCGTTTGCGGAAAAATATGATGAACTGATCTTTACGGGATGCGGCACATCCCTTTATCTGGCGCAGGCGGCCGCCCACGCGTTTTCAACCTGCAACGCGGTTCCGGCCAAAGCCATGTGCTGTTCGGAACTTTACTATTTCCCGGATACTTATGTGAAAGGCAGAAAGGTTCTGGTCCTTCCGATCACCAGAAAGAGCTATACCACAGAGGTGCGCATGGCCATAGATAAGGTGAGAAGTTATCCAAATGTCAAGTCCCTGGCAATTACCTGCGACAAAGACAGTGAGAAATACAACGATTACGTTCTGCTTTCCCCTGAAACGGCGGAAGACAGCGTTATCATGACCCGTTCCTTTACCAGCATGGTATATTTGTCCGTAATTATGGCCATGTATGCGGGAGGGAAGAAAGACCAGGTTATGGCCATGTCCGGTTACGCGGATCACGCCCGGGATGCGCTTCAGAAGATGGATGATCTCGCTAAAAAGATTGTGGCGGAAAATGAAAACCTGAATCTCTATATCACCCTGGGCCAGGGGATTTATTATGGAATTGCCAATGAATGCATGAATAAGATGAAAGAGATGGGTCTGACTAATTCAGAAGCCTATTACAGCCTGGAATACCGCCATGGCCCCATGAGCCTGGTGGATGAGAATACGCTGATCATATTCCTGGGCAGCGAACACACCGGAGACGGGGACGCCAAACTTCTGGCAGAGATGAAGAGCTATGGAGCGGTTACTGTGGCAATCGGAAGCAAAGCCGGCGCGGAACTTTCGGAAGCGGATTACTGCCTGGATCTGCCCTATGGATATAATGATGAGCAGAATGCAGCCATAATCGGATTCATCGGCCAGTTTTTGGGCTATTATATTGCGGAAAAGAAGGGGATTGATGCGGATTCCCCAAGGCATCTTTCCCAGGCAATTGTGATAAAGTAGGACGTTACTGGCGGAAATAAACCCGCCGAAACGTCAAACGTTTGTGCAAACGGCGCTTGACTGACAGGGGGATAAACGTTATAATTATCGGCAGCCGCTGACAGAAGTCAGTACCATTTTATTTCATTTACTTTTCACACAGGAATACCAGGAAGGTATCCGCCAAAACCGGCGGGAGAAGAACGCTTTCCTGGTATTTTTTGTGTCCTGGCAGATGTTTTTGGCCGGAGGGTTTATAAACGCAGTTCCCGCAATTATCTTGCAGATTATTCTGGTTCCTGCTATTATTATGGCATTAGAGTGTGTTTGAAAATTCATTTCCGTCATCTGCACGCCCTGCTTTGCGGTATATTTGCCCCGAATTCGGTCAACGTAGCCCGCTGCGCCTCCCTCATTCGGAACAAATCTCCCACAAACTGTGACGCACAGCTGCCAGAAAGCAATTTTCAAACACACTCTAAAGTGAGCAAAGGTAATGGGATAAAAATGAATAATAGGATAAAGATAAAAGAGATATTGATGAGACATATGAATGAGTATCCGCAGATGGAGGTGCAGGATGCGGTGAAGCTGCTGTATCAGAGCGAATTTGGCGGCGGACATATGATAAAAGAGGAAGCTCTCAGCCTGGAACGGCTCAGGGCTGAATTCGGGGAAGGAAGGAAAAGATATCCCCATCCGGGAGAGGCCGGGGAACCGGTTGGCGGCGGGCTCATGAGAATGGACCTGGATGTCCTGAACCGGGGGCTTTCGCCGGAAACACTGAACAGGATGTTCGTGCTGACGGCTGCGGAAACGTCTGGCTCTGCCGGCAGTTTTGAGGGCAAACTGGAAGCTCTAAGAGCTTGTGTGAAAGAAGGGAGCACCCCGTTTAACATAAAAGAGCTGGATGATTACCTGAAGAGATACAGGGCTGAAGGCTATCCTGCTGTCAGCCACAGCCGGCGGTACAGGGACGCTTATGAGCCCTCTTACCGGATTGTAAAAGAGGAATATGGAGTATACTTCCAGGTGTTCCGTGATATTGACCTTCTGTTGAAGAAAACAGATAAGTCCCCCCTTTTGGCCGCCATTGACGGGAAGAGCGGAAGCGGAAAGAGCACCCTGGCCGCCCTGATTCAAGAGGTGTATGGGTGCGGCCTGTTTCATATGGATGATTTCTTTTTGCAGCCCCATCAGAGGACAGAGGAACGGTTTGCCCAGGCCGGAGGAAATGTGGATTATGAGAGGTTTTATGAGGAAGTTCTCGTTCCTGTTCTGGCGGGGAAGGATTTTTGCTACAGGAGGTATGACTGCTGCAGCCGGAAATTGGCGGAAACCATAGAAGTGAAGGCTTCCCGTTTAAATATTATAGAAGGGGTTTACAGCCAGCACCCGTATTTTGGAGATATTTATGATCTGAAGTATTTTATGACGGTCAGTGAAGAGGAACAGCGCAGCAGGATTCTGAAGAGGAATGGGGAAGTTATGCTGGAACGGTTTTTGAAGGAATGGATCCCGTTGGAGAATATTTACTTTGAAAAATGCGGAATCGGCGGAACTATCATAAATGTATAAAAAGTCTGAAAATTTATGAAAATATAAATTTATAATTACATAATGATAATTTATGATAGATATAAAGAGAAAAAATATAAAATTATTGCAAAATTATTGCCGGATTGTATTGACAAAAATACAATCTTGGTGTATGATACAGATAACAAAAGAAAACGACGAAAATTAAGAAACAGGAGGATGGGCCCTTGGGATGACGTGTTAAAATTTCCAATCAATCGGAATTAAAAATTGTAGATTCAGAAGGAGGGTGGACTTAAAAATTTAAGATAGGAAATCAGATCAGGAAGTTATTTTATAGAAAGTATTTAGTATGATACAAGTATTTTAGTTCGAGAAAGAAGTAGTAGTTTAAAAAAACAATTTAAAATGTCAATTTTAAAGAGTTCATATAGATGAAAAGTATTTTAAGAAGTAAAAGTAAGTAGTTGTAACAAAAAGATAGATGGAAATAAGTAATGATATAAAATCTGATAGAATATCTTAAACATGTTTTTGAGAAAACAACCGGATGAACCGACAAACAAAAATCCGGTGAGAGGAAAATTTTAATCATATACGAAATTCATTAGGTACCAAATGAATGGAGTGAAGGAAAGACGGATATCAATTATGGAAGATAATTTGATATCCGCCTTTTCTTTTTGTAAGGTTATCCGGTTTCCGAAAAACGCTGTGTCCTCCATTGTCCCGGAGTCACCGTATAATATTTTTTAAACACCTTGGTATAATAATTCTGATCGTAGAATCCGCAGGATACGGCAATTTCCTCGATGGAATTGTCCGGCCTTTTTAGCAGTTCCAGGCTGTGTTCCAAGCGGATTTCCATCAGGGATTCATGGATGGATTTGCCGAAGGCGGCGCGGAAAGAACGGGTTAAAGCGGCCCGGCTGCAGTAAAAATGGCTGCAGAGGTCATCGATGGTGAACTTAGAGCCGTAATTCCGGCGCAGGTATTCCAACACCTTCTCAGGAAGTTTGGTGCTGGGCGTTTTCAAATGTTCTTTCAATGTAATATATGCGGCGCAGATGTCCATGACCGAGATGCATGATAAGATCTGGTCTTTGGAGCGGATAGGGATTGTCCCTGCCGCTTTTTTTATTGCCCCTTCGTCTGAGGAATAATTGAGCGCCCGGGAAATTACAAAGTTTTTGCTGGTTTTCTGCGTGTCCAGGGTCTGTCCCATCATCAGATAGCCGGTGAGGGTTCCGATGTGGTAGAGCGGGGCCACGGCTTCGTATAAGCCGAAATAACACCGGTACAGGTAGACTTCTCCTGTCTGGCTGACTTTCTGAAAAGCGGCCTGGTCATAGCTGCGGCAATGTTCCAGGCCGCCGGGGCAGCTTTGGATCATCTGGCAAAACGGGGATTTTTCCTGGGGAAACGCGCAGATTTCCCGAAAAGCCGTGTCGTAGACCGACATTCGGAAACCGGAAATCGTGTATAAATTCTTTAATATTTCTATGAGCTCAGGAGAGGGATCCATATCTTCCGCCTTTCATAAGAATGAGTAAAAACAAATTAAATATCCGATTTTACTATATAGTATACGATATTCCATAGATAATTCCAAGGCTTTTTTCTAAAATATTAAGCAGCAGTAAAGACAGCGGTAATTGTTCAGATAGGTCTGAACTGTTGCAGACAGCGGAAAATCCGATGTTTTTGACCGGCTTTTCCGGTCAGGAACATCAGCCGCCTGTACTTGTACTAATAAATGATCCGGGAGGGGATAACGATGGAGAGGAAACCTGTATTAGTAATCATGGCAGCGGGAATGGGGAGCCGTTACGGCGGTTTAAAGCAGATTGATCCGGTGGATGAATATGGAAACCTGATTATCGATTTTTCGATCTACGATGCGAAAGAGGCGGGATTTGAAAAGGTGGTATTCATCATTAAAAAAGCCATTGAAAAAGACTTTAAGGAGCTGATCGGAGACAGGATTGAGAAGCAGATGGAAGTGGAATATGTCTATCAGGAACTGGATAAACTGCCGGATGGATTTGAGATTCCGGAAGAACGCCGGAAACCGTGGGGGACGGCCCATGCAATTCTCTGCTGCAAAGACGTGATCCAAGGGCCGTTTGCAGTGATCAACGCGGACGATTATTATGGAAAAGAGGCATTCCGGTCTATTTACCGTCAATTGACGGCCATGGAGGATGGGGATAAATATGAGTACACTATGGTTGGATATGAACTCTGTAAAACCCTGACGGATTACGGACATGTGGCCCGTGGGGTATGCCGGGTTGGGCAGGATCAGATGCTTGAGGATATCCAGGAGCGGACCAGAATTGAAAAACGCCAGGATGGAGCGGCGTTCACAGAGGACGACGGCGCCACTTGGACGGAACTTCCGGGGAATACGGTAGTCTCTATGAATATGTGGGGCTTTACTGAGAGCATATTGGAGGAGATATCCCGGCGGTTTTGTTCATTTTTAGAGGATCAGCTTCCGAAAAATCCGTTAAAATGTGAGTATTTCCTCCCCTTTGTGGTGGATGAACTGCTGAAGGAGGGAAAAGCGGAGGTGAAAGTGCTTCACTCTGAGGATAACTGGTATGGAGTAACTTATAAAGAGGATAAACGAGTGGTGATGGATGCGGTCAGGGCTTTAAAGGCTAAGGGCTGTTATCCTGAGACATTATGGGGGACAGATAGGATGAAGGAGATATTTGAGGCATTTCGGTTTGAGGGCAGCCCGGTTTCCTGTGAGCGGTACGGGAGCGGGCATATCAATGAGACGTATAAACTGATAACGGACGGAGAAGGCGGACAAAAGGAATACATTCTGCAGAAGATCAATCATCAGATATTTAAGGATGTGCCCGGCCTTATGAAGAATATTGATGGTGTGACCACATTTTTGAGGAAAATGATTATAGAAGAGAAGGGAGACCCGGACCGTGAAACATTAAATCTGGTGCCTGCCATGGATGGAAAGGTTTATTATCAGGACAGGGACCAGGGGTATTGGAGGGCCTATTATTTTATAAAGGGCGCTTCCTGCTATGATGTGGTGGAAAAGCCGGAGGACTTCTATGAGAGCGGTAAGGCATTCGGACGGTTCCAGGGTCTGCTTTCGGACTATCCGGCAGAAGAGCTTACGGAAACCATTCCGGATTTCCACAACACCCCTGTGCGGTTCCAGAACTTCTTGAAAGCTGTCAAAGAGGATGCCTGCGGCAGGGCGAAGGGGGCGGAAGAAGAGATCCGCTTTTTGATGGAGCGGGAAAATGAGATGGGAATCGCAGTGAATATGCTGAAGAATAAGGAACTTCCTCTCAGAGTGACCCATAATGATACGAAGTTAAATAATATTATGATCGACGACGTGACTGGAAAAGCCATATGCGTAATTGATTTGGATACCATCATGCCGGGGCTCTCCATCTTTGATTTCGGGGACGCCATCCGTTTTGGAGCCAATACAGGGGCTGAGGATGAGACGGATTTGTCAAAAGTGTCCATTTCCCTGCCGCTGTTTGAAATCTATACCAAAGGATTTCTGGAAGGGTGCGGCAAAAACCTGACCCAGGCTGAAATCCGCATGCTTCCGTGGGGAGCCAAGCTGATGACTTTGGAGTGCGGTATGCGTTTTCTGACGGATTATCTGGAAGGGGATCATTATTTCAGGATTCACAGGGAAGGTCACAATCTGGACCGGGCCAGGAGTCAGTTCGCTTTGGTGGCGGATATGGAGAAGCATTGGAAAGAGCTGGAGGATATTGTTGCCGGGAATCATTAGAGATTAACGATAGTGAGGTATTGTAACGTAACAGTTCTGAATTGTTACATTATAACTCAAAAAACAGGAAAAAATGGGATTGGGGCCATTTGCTGAATATGGCTGTCCCTCTTTTTCCTGTCTTTTTTTATTTTGAACAATTATCAGCTTGGGATGAAAAAAACAGAATGTGGAAAGGTGGTTGACTTTAGGGGACGGGTTACCTACAATGGAGATATAGCGATTTGAGCAGGAGAGAGAAAGAAAATAAAGAATAAAGGAGAATAAAAACATGGCAATTTATATGAATGAACCTTCCAGGACTTTTGGGGAATATCTTTTGATTCCGGGGTATTCGTCTACCCAGGCAATTCCGGCCAATGTGAGTTTGAAGACACCTCTGGTGAAGTTTAAGAAAGGTGAAACTCCGGCGCTTTCATTGAATATCCCCATGACGTCTGCCATCATGCAGTCGGTATCGGATGATAAGATGGCGGTGGCGCTGGCGAAAGAAGGGGGATTGTCATTTATCTATGGTTCACAGAGCATTGAAAGCCAGGCTCAGATGGTGGCCCGGGTGAAGAATTACAGGGCGGGATTTGTAACCAGTGATTCTAATATTTCACCGGAAAATACATTGGCGGATATTCTGGAATTGAAGAATAAAACAGGGCATTCAACGGTTGCTGTTACGGAAGACGGCAGTCCTAACGGGAAGCTGGTAGGTATTGTCACCAGCAGGGATTACCGGGTCAGCAGGATGACGGAAGATACGAAGGTAAAGGAGTTCATGACGAAATTTGAGGATTTGGTGTGCGCGGATGACAGCACCACCTTGAAGGAAGCCAATGATATTATCTGGGAACACAAGCTTAACTGCCTGCCCATCATTGATAAAAACCAGAATATGGTTTCATTTGTTTTCCGTAAGGATTACAATTCCCATAAAAAGAATGAGAATGAGCTGATAGACGGGTCAAAACGTTATATGGTGGGAGCAGGTATCAATACGAGAGATTATAAAGAGCGGATTCCGGCGCTTCTGGAAGCGGGGGCCGATGCCCTTTGCATCGACAGTTCGGAAGGATTTTCGGAGTGGCAGAAGATCGTTTTGGAATATGTGCGCAGCAATTACGGGGACAAGGTGAAAATCGGCGCGGGCAACGTGGTTGACGGCGACGGGTTCCGTTTCCTGGCTGAGGCCGGAGCTGATTTTGTAAAGGTGGGAATCGGCGGCGGAGCCATCTGCATCACCAGAGAGCAAAAAGGCATTGGACGGGGGCAGGCAACAGCTCTGATCGAGGTTGCAAAGGCCAGGGAAGAGTATTTTAATGAGACGGGCATCTATGTGCCGATCTGTTCGGACGGAGGAATTGTCCACGATTACCATATAACGCTGGCGCTGGCTATGGGAGCTGATTTCCTTATGCTGGGAAGATATTTTGCCCGGTTTGATGAAAGCCCTACGAAAAAAATCAATGTGAACGGAAGCTATATGAAGGAATACTGGGGTGAGGGAAGCGCCAGGGCGAGAAACTGGCAGAGATATGATTTGGGCGGAGATGCCAAGCTTTCTTTTGAAGAAGGGGTGGATTCTCTGGTTCCCTACGCAGGCAGCTTAAAGGATAATGTGAATCTTTCTTTGAGCAAGGTGCGCTCCACCATGTGCAACTGCGGCTGTCTCACCATTCCTGAACTGCAGAAGAATGCGAAGATCACGCTGGTTTCTTCCACCAGTATCGTGGAGGGCGGAGCCCATGATGTTATTTTAAAAGATAACCGCCAGTTTATGTAAAAACGCCGGTATGAACGGTTGACGCGGGATAGGAGCCTGGGCGCCCAAGGGATATGGTCAGTATCTTTTTGGCGGCACAGGCTCTGTGTTTTTTGGGTATGATGACGGCAGTTTCTAATAGCGGCTTTTAAGATGCAGGAGGGGAGTTTATTGAAGATTTGTGAAAATTGCAAGGCAGCTTTACATGATGATGCTAAATTCTGCCCGAAATGTGGCTGCAGACAGGCAGAAGGGCCGCAGATACGGCCGGATGTGTATAGGGAACCACCAGCCGGAGGAATAACGGGGACGGGAAAAATGGAAAATAATAACCGTAAAAGGGGGAAAACGGCTGCATGGATTTGCGGGATGGCAGTCATGGCTGCCGCGGGGATTTTGTGCGCATTTTTCCTGGCAGGGGCAGCGCAAAAAGGGCGGTTTACACACCATTTGGAATCAGGAAAACGGTATCTGGAAGAGATGAAGTATGAAGAAGCTGTCCTGGAGTTCACGGCGGCTGTGCGCATAGAACCCAGGAACATGGAAGTATACCTGTCTCTGGCGGACGCTTATACGGGTCTGGGAAGAGAGGATGGGGCCGGGCTGGTGCTGGAGACGGCATTTTCGGTGATCCGGGAGGAATATGAAGAAAAGGAAAGAGGGCCGGAGAAGAGCGAACTGGTATTGGAACGTTTGATGGATTCTTATGAGGCACAGGGCCGGGAAAAGCAGGCAGATGAGGTAAAACAGTGGATAGACACCATTTCCCCGGGGTGGGAAAGGGAAAATGATGATGGAGAAGGAGGAGACGGGAACGGAAGAAGCAAAGAAGGCCGGGACGATGCGGACGGGAGCAATTCTGCCGGGAGCGATTCCGGCCGAGGGGATTCCGGCGGGGGCGGTACAGACGGGAGCGGTTCCGCTGTGAGTGGCTCGGGCCGAGGGGATTCCGGCCGGGACGATTCAGACAGGGATGATCCGGGGCAGAGCGGGACGGAGAATTCTAAGCCGGATGTGACGGAAGCGGAGCTGAGATCCATATTGGAAGCTGCTGCAGACCGTGAAATCATAGAATTTAAGTATTGCGATCTCAACAAAGACGGACGGCATGAAGCGGTGGCTATGACAGGAACCATTGAATACGATTATTATATGACAGAGGTCGAGCTGTGGTTTGTTGACGAAGTTGGAGCATTTACTGTGGAAACAGGAATCGATGAACTGCCATTTGCCATAGATTATTGGTATTTGGAAGTAGGAGATGCGGGAACGGAACAGCATGTGGTGCTGAATGGAAATATGATGATGGGCAGCATGAAGCAGTGTTTTACATACCGCATGGAAAACCGGGGGCTGCAGCAGGTTTATGACGGCTATGGAGAGATCTTCATGAGAGACGGACGGCTGTGGTATGGTTCGGAAGATTATGATGGAGCGGAATCAGATTCAGGGATGCTGGGGCATACGTGGAAGGATTATCCCATCTTTTATGAGGATGGAACTTATAAAGAGTATGGCGGAATTGAAATCACCAGGGAATTTTTTATGGGATATCAGAATGCGGCCGCAGTCTGGGACGGGATGCTGGAGGAAGTGCTGGAAAGCAATCCTGAGGCAGAGTACGAAGTGAAAATCTGGTACAGAGGAAATGGGCTGATAACGGTGGATTTTGGCGTTTATAACACTGAGGGATACCGGACATTCTCCCATGTTTATGTGGAACTGAAAAATAACCAGGTGCGTCTGCTGTCCTGGGAAATCACGGATGAAACCGGAAGAGTGACCGATTCTTACTGTTCCAAGGGCGGCGTGCTGGGAGAAGCGGGAACCGGTTTTCCGGTTAAATATCCGGAGCCGCTGAAACGCTGAGAGGGATATTTAACCGGTAAACCTTGAACCGTTGAGAAGAATACTTAACCGGTAAACCTTGAACCGTTGAGAAGAATACTTAACCGGTAAACCTTGAACCGTTGAGAAGAAACCTTAACCAGTAAACCTTGAACCGTTGAGAAGAAACCTTAACCGGTAAACCTTGAACCGTTGAGAAGAATACTTGACCGAAAAGCCTTAAATCGTTGAGAAGAATATTAAAACGGAAAGCCGCTGACAAGCAGCCTGTAAATACCGTCATTAACTGCGGTTTTCATATTCACGGGGAGAAATCCCCGTGATTTTTTTGAACACCTTGCTGAAATAATAGGGGTTATCAAACCCCAGCATGTCGGAAATCTCATACATCAGGTACTGATGGGTGTCGATCAGTTCCTTGGCGTGATCGATTTTTACAGAGGCGATGTAGTCCGACAGAGTGACGTTGGTAAATTTCTTAAAGGTATTGCTCAAATGGCCGTAGCTGATATTGAGGGCGTCTGCGATATCGGTCAAGGTCAGTTTTTCCGTATAATGGGACTGGACGTACCGTTTGGCCTGTTCCACCAGTTTATCGGAGCGGGTGTTTTTCCGGTCGTCCAACAGCCTGCATAATTTGGAACAGAAACTCTGCAGCCACTCGATGATATCCGCCAGGCTGTTGAAATGGTTTAAATGTTCCGCAATATTGATGGTATAAGGAAAGACATCCTGATAGCTGTTGTCCTCATTTTCAAAAAATGCATATAGGTATGTATAAATATTGATACAGGCGCTGGTGGCGTGTTCCTTTCCCGGCTTTCCTTCCTGAAACAGGTCGATGATCTGGCTGAAAATGGACGCCATCTTTTCGCTGTCATTTTGGGCGATGGAGGCGGATAAGTCCTTTTTCAGGAAATTGATGTTAAAGGTCTTGGCATTGCTCCGGTGGAAGGTCTGGCCGCTGTAATAGACAATCGGAGACGAGGAATCGTAATAATAATATTCCAGCGCGGTCAGGGCGTGTTCCAGGGCGCAGGGAAGGCAGGGAACGCCGTCGGTCTGTTCGCTGATGCCGTAAACGGCTGTGAGTTCGAAATAAGTTTTCAGCGCCGTATTGCATTTGGCGCAGAAGTTGTCCACGGTCCTTACAAAGTCATCTCCCGGCCGCAGGGAGGCGGCCAGCAGGTAAATGGTATCGGAATAGCTTAAAAGGGTCTGGTCTTGAAAGGTCCGGCTGGTGATACCGCTTATGATATCCAGAATCTGTTTCTGGATCTGACGGAAATCATAGGAATCTTCGCCCGGTTCAAAACTGATGTTGTCGGAGCGCATGGAGCAGAGGATGATGAACGGGCGGTGATAATGGCCCTCCAGTTCGGGCGGCAGGCCGTTTCCATCGGAGAGGGAGCCGGGGGAAAGGAGCAGACGGCCTAAATACTGCTGCACCATGTCCTTGGAGCTGCTCTTTATCAGATCGTTTAAAAGCTGGTGCTGCTGGTGCTTTATCATAAGATCACAGGACTTTTTGGCTTTGTTTAAGGATTCCGCCAGGGCGTCTTCATTTAAGTCTATTTTAACCAGGTAATCGGAAGCGCCCAGGGTCAGGGCTTTCCGGGCCAGGGAAAACTCTTCTAAATTGGTAAGGACGATAAAAGCAAAGGTACATCCGCCGGCCTTACATTTTTCAACCAGCTCTAAGCCGTTCATGATGGGCATGCGGATATCTGTGATCACAATATCGGGCTTTTCTTCAAGGATCATGTCGTAGGCAGAAGGCCCGTTGGTGGCTTTTCCGACTATGGCGCAATCATGGTCCTCCCAAGAGATAAGGGAGGCGATGCCTGCCAGTATAAGGGGTTCGTCGTCAACTAAAACAATACGGTACATAAGAATTCTCCTGAATTTTCTATAAAATTTGCCGATTCGCTATAATCTATAATTCCAAAGGGAGCGAGACAGTGATTGTGGTATATGTATCCAAAACACTGTCAATTTTAACTCCATAATCCTCTCCGTAAACCAGCTTCAGCCTGCGGTCCACGTTGGGCAGGCCGATGCCGCTCATATTGCTTTTGGTGATTCTTGAGGTGTCGGTCAGCAGCTTTTTTATGTTCTCTTCAGAGATGCCGATTCCGTTATCCGTAACACTTACATAGAGAATATTATCTTTGGTATAGGCATGTATTTTGATTAATCCGCTGCGGCCGCTGGGTTCGATACCGCTGAAAATGGCATTTTCCACCAGGGGCTGAAGGGTCAGTTTGATGATTTTGGCGTCGTACAGATATTCTGATTCCACGTCGATATCCACATCAAACAGCTCGATATACCGGATCTTTTCTATTGTTACATAATTATTCAAAAAGTCAAGTTCCTGGCGCAGAGTAACTTTCTCGTTAAACCCTTTGGCCATATTTTTGAGCAGAGAGGAAAGGGCGGTGACAACCTGCACGATTCCGCTGTTTTTCTGTATGGTGGCAATCCATTTGATGGAATCCAGGGTGTTGTATAAAAAATGAGGGTTGATCTGGGCCTGAAGCATCTTGATTTCCAAGTCTTTTTTCTCTTTTTCGCTCTTAACCCTGGTATCCAGCAGTTCTGAGATGCGGCCCGACATGTGGTTGATCTGTTTTCCGATCATTCCTATCTCATCGTCTGTTTCAATGGAGGCATCTCTGGTAAAATCTCCCTGGGATATCAATTTCAGCCGGTTTGTCAGCCGTTTGATAGGCGCTCCCAATTGCCGGGAAATCAGTACAGACAGGATCAAACCGATGGTGAGGCAGAAAAAGAAGATGATCACCACCGTGTTTCCGATCACCGTATGGTCAAAATTCATATCTTCCACAGGCATGATCTCCAGCATCAGAAGGCCGCTTACCAGTTGTTTCTGATAGGTTATGACACAGTCTTCTCCGGACAATTTTCTCCTTAAAACCCCGCTGAATGCATCGGAAGAGGCCAGTTCCTGAATCAGGGAGGCGGTGTCCAGCCTGGAGCCGTTTAAGGAAGAGATGATTTCTCCGTTCTCTGTGGTGATATAGAGAATCCTGTCTTTTGGAAGGACATCCAGAAGGGAATTAAACAGCTTTGGTGAAATGCCCAGGAATACCCAGGCGTCTTTCGGATCGCTGCCGCTGTTGTATTTCAGAGGGCGGACCAGCGGTATGATCTGGGGATTGGCATAACGGCCCAGCGGAAAGGGGGATTCTTCTAACGTGAGTTTGTACTGGGATGTGTTTTTTGTGAGATAATCGTCAAACCAAGGGGCATTTGTGATATTTTCAAGATCATCGCTGGAACCGGAAGAGCTGCCGGCCTGGATCAGAAGCTGGTCTTTATTATATAAGGTAATTTTGTAAATATATTCGCTGTAACCGGAAATGGCGCAGAAATCCCTGAGGACATCGGCGGCGTAAAGGGCCATCCGTTCGCTGGAATCCGTCTGAGGGCTTTTTAGTGAAGTGGTTAAAAACAGGGATTTGCGTTCGGCGCAGTTTAACAGGATGTTGACCATTTCATCATAGGCCAGGGAAGCCCGGTCCGACAGGGTTTGAATCCGGTTGACCGAGTTGTTGGTTTCATTTTTAATCACATCATTCTTATAAGAAGTGAAATTGTAAATACTGATCACACAGGCAATGCAGACGATGATCAGCATATTGTAAAAAATCAGCGTTTTCTGAAATGTTTTAGGCGCGGTATGTGCCTTATGCAGGGTGTATTTAATCATATAGAGAACCTCCTGTGATCTGTTTTTATCATACAGTTTATGGTCTGAAAAAACAATGAAAACGGCATCGAATCAAGAAAAAGTATAAGAATCTGTAAATTTTATATTTTTTCATTTGGATAAAAAAGTGACGGGAATAAATAGTAACAGAATTCTATAAATCGTTTATTTAGGTGAAATCCTGATTTTGTTATCCTTAATATATCAAAAGAAACACAGAAAATTGATGAGGGAGGTTTTAAAAAATGAAATCAAAGAAAGCATTGGCAGCAGCGCTTTGCGCAGTGATGACTGTTTCTTTAACAGCCTGCGGCGGCGGAAAAACAGAGCCGACAACGGCAGCGGAAACAAAAGCAGGTGAGACTACAAAAGCAGGTGAGACCGCAAAGGCAGAAGAGACAACCAAAGCGGCAGCGTCAGGCGAGCAGGTGGAATTGTCCGTAACCACATGGGACAATGAATCATCTCCTCAGTTCTCAGCAGTAATCGAGGCGTATGAAGCGGCAAATCCGAATGTAAAGATCAAAATTATCGACACTTCAGCAGATGAATATAACAACTCACTGGGTATCAGCTTATCGGCTGCACAGCCTGATCCGGACGTGATCTGGGTTAAGGATATGGGCTCCATGCTCCAGATGGCTGACAAGAACCAGCTTCTTCCAATCGACGACTTCATTAAGAACGACAACTTCGATTTATCCATCTATAAAGGAGCGGCAGAACAGCTTCAGTACAACGGGGTTTCTTATGCGCTTCCATACAGAAATGACTGGTATGTGCTTTACTACAACAAAGATTTATTCGACGCAGCAGGAGTTGAATATCCTTCCAACGATATGACATGGGAAGAATATGAAGAGCTGGCGGCTAAGATGACATCAGGGGAAGGCAGCGCTAAGGTATACGGCAGCCACAACCATACATGGCAGGCTCTTGTAACAAACTGGGCAGTACAGGACGGCAAGAACACCGTGGTTGAAAAAGATTACAGCTTCTTAAAACCATGGTATGAGAAAGCTCTTGCACTGCAGGATGGCGGTTATATCCAGGATTACTCCACATTAAAGACAGCTAACATCCATTATTCATCCGTATTTAAGAATCAGCAGTGCGCCATGATGCCTATGGGAACCTGGTTCATCGCAACCATGATGCAGTCACAGGCTGAAGGCGAAACAAACTTCAACTGGGGCGTAGCCAACATTCCTCATCCGGCCGATACGGAAGCAGGATATACGGTAGGTGCGTTAACACCGGTAGCCATCAGCGCTTATACAGACCAGCCTGACCTGGCATGGGATTTCATCAAGTTCGCAGCATCTGAAGAAGCAGCGGAAATCCTGGCTGAACAGGGCGTATTTACTGGTATCCAGACAGAAGAATCCATGAAGACCATCGCTTCCGCAGAGTATTTCCCGGAAGGCGACAGCAACGTAGAGGCATTGTCCTATACCCACTATGCATTTGACCGTCCGCTGGATCCTCAGATCGAAGAAATCCGTACCGTATTGGATGAAGTACATGAAATGATTATGATCAAAGCTTATTCTGTTGATGACGGAATGAAAGAGATGACAGAACGTGTCGCAAAAATCAAAGGCTGGAACTAATTAATGTTTTAGGCTGACAAAAAGAGCGCCTCTGAATATGCATATTTTTTGGAGCGCGCTCTTTTTTTGCCCAAATAAGACGTTAAGTAAGCCGCTTTTGCGGCAGAAATGGAGGAGAAAATGAACCAAGAGAAGAAAAAAGGTCTGACTTCCAAACAAAAAAGGGCCATTCGCAACAACCTGACCGGGTATGCCTTTGTTTTACCAAACCTGATCGGATATTCCATATTTGTATTTATTCCGGTGTGCTTTTCATTTGTTTTAAGCGTGATGCAGTGGGACGGTTCCCAGGCTCCTATGAAGTTTGTGGGATTTGCCAATTTCACTCAGATTTTTTCTGATGATGTGTTCACGAAGGCATTTTTTAATACTATAGAATACGCGGCCATGACGGTTCTGCCCACTTTGGTGTTGTCTCTGCTTCTGGCTGTGCTTTTGAATTCGAAAATAAAAGGAATCGCCCTGTTTCGGACGTCATTCTTTTTCCCATACATCGCTTCAATCGTGGCAGTGGGCGCCGTGTGGAACATGCTGTTCCAGCCGGATTTCGGTCCCATCAATGAAGCGCTTAAATTCATAGGGATCAGCAATCCGCCAAGGTGGGTTGTGGATGTCAACTGGGCCATGGTGGCTATTTCCATCGTCAGTGTGTGGAAATATATGGGGTATTACATGATCGTATACCTGGCGGCCCTTCAGGGCATTTCCAGTTCGTTGTATGAAGCGGCCAGCATTGACGGCGCCAACGGCATCCAGAAGCTGCGCTATATCACCATCCCAATGCTGACGCCGACTACATTTTTCGTGCTGATCATGCTGACCATCCAGTGTTTCAAAGTATTCGATCTGGTATACGTTATGACAGGCGGCGGCCCGGGTAACGCCACAAAGACTATGGTTAACTATATTTATGAAAAAGCATTTAAGAGCTGGCAGTTGGGGCCGGCAAGCGCGGGCGCAATTATACTGTTTATTGTAGTGTTAATAATTACCTTGATCCAGTTCTCAGGCGAGAAAAAATGGTCCAAGGACATGATGTAGGAAGGGAGCGGTGAAACGGTTATGAAAACTAGGGAAAAAACAATGAAAAACATACTGGTTGCAGTGCTGGTCCTCTTATCTCTGCTGATGCTGGTTCCTTTCTACTGGATGGTGATATCTTCTTTAAAGCTGAATAAGGACGTATTTTCCATACCGATGAAATGGTGGCCGGATGAAATGCACTGGGAAAATTACCAGATTATTTGGAAAAAGCTTCCGCTTTTGACATTCTTTCTGAATACTGCTAAACTAACAATATGTACAACGGCTATCCAGTTGTGCACCAGCTGTTTTGCAGCATACGGGTTTACAAAAACGAAGTTTAAAGGCAGGGATTTGATCTTTTTGATGTATGTCACCACAATTGCGGTTCCGTGGCAGGTATACATGATCCCTCAGTTTATCCTTGTATCTAAAATGGGCTTAAACGACACTCACTTAGGGCTGATCCTGATGCAGGCGTTCTCCGCCTTCGGCGTGTTCTTGATCCGCCAGTTCTATATCAGCATTCCTGATGAACTCTGCGAGGCTGCCAGAATTGACGGTCTGACGGAATTCGGCATTTTCAGACGGATTGTGTTCCCTCTCGGAAAGCCGGCCATGGCTACTCTGGTTATCTTTACATTTACCACGGTATGGAATGACTTTATGGGGCCTCTGATCTATTTGAAGACCAAAGAATTGAAGACCATCCAGTTAGGTATCCGCATGTTCATCTCCCAGTACGGGGCTGATTACGCGTGGATCATGGCTGCTTCGGTTTGTTCTCTGATCCCTGTTGTGATTGTATTTTTAAGCTGCCAGAAATTCTTCGTTGAAGGGGTTGCTGCCAGCGGCATCAAAGGTTAAACATAAAAAGGAGATTTGGTATGGCACAGACGTTTGAAAGTTTAAGAAAGTACCCGGGGCTGGATCATGATGATGTGAAAAAGGCCCTGGAAGGAGCAATCGGAGTGGTGAGGGAAGATTTAGGGAAGTTTACGGACTTTTTCCCGTCCTCCAACAGCTTTGACGGATTTTATGAGCAGACGGACAATGTAGAATGGACCACCGGATTCTGGACAGGGGTCTTATGGCTGGCTTATGAAAACACGGATGAAGGGTGTTTTAAGGAAGCGGCGTTAAAACAGGTGGACAGTTTCTTAAACAGGATCGAGAATAAGATCGATGTGAATCATCACGATATGGGCTTTTTATTCAGCCTGTCCTGTGTGGCGGCCTATAAGCTGACAGGAAGTGAAACCGGAAAGAAAGCCGCGCTGCTGGCGGCCGATCATCTGGCGGAGCGTTACCGCGAAGTTGGAAAATTCCTTCAGGCATGGGGAAATGTGGGAGAAGCCAAGGAATACCGGCTGATCATCGACTGCCTGTTGAACCTGCCGATCCTTTACTGGGCCAGTGAGGTGACGGGAGATCCTTCTTATGCGGACAAGGCGGAAAACCACATCAAGACGGCCATGCGCTGTGTGCTCAGGCCGGATCACTCCACCTATCATACGCATTTTATCGATATGGAAACGGGAGAACCTACTTATGGTGTGACCCACCAGGGCAACCGTAATAACTCCGCATGGGCCAGAGGCCAGGCGTGGGGAATCTATGGAATCGCTCTCAGCTACCGCTATCTGAAGAAGCCGGAATATATCGATCTGTTCTTCCAGGTTACGGATTATTTCATTGAGCACCTGCCGGAGGATCTGGTTCCTTACTGGGATTTTGATTTCGATACGGGAAGTGAAGAGCCCAGGGATTCTTCCGCATCGGCCATCGCTGTCTGCGGCATTTTAGAGATGTGCAAATATCTGGATGCCAAAACCGGGGAAAAATACAGGGATGCGGCTGATAAGATGATGAAGGCTTTAATCGTCCACTGCGCCAATACGGATATAAAGAAGAGCAATGGTCTGCTGCTTCACGGAACCTATGCTAGGGATTCTGAGGAAAATACCTGTAAAAACCGGGGCGTGGATGAGTGCAATACCTGGGGGGATTATTTCTATATGGAAGCCCTCACCAGAATGATGAAGGACTGGGAACTGTATTGGTGATGAAAAAACCAAATCTATTATATATTTTTGCAGACCAATGGCGTTATGAAGCGATGGGCTATGTGAAGGAAGACCAGGTGATAACGCCCAATATCGACCGTTTTGCCGGAGAGAGCCTGTGCTTTTCCAATGCTTACAGCACCTTCCCTCTGTGTTCCCCTCACCGGGCCTCTCTTATGACGGGAAAATATCCTTTCAGCGTGGGCATGTGGACCAACTGCAAGATCGGCCTGGAAGAAAAGATCATGTTAAAGCCCCAGGAAACCTGCATCGGCAATGTGCTGGGGGATCATGGATATCAAACGGGATATATCGGAAAATGGCATCTGGACGCGTCGGAACTGAATTTCAATCCTCATCCGGAATCGGGAGCGAAGAACTGGGATGCCTACACGCCTCCGGGTGAGCGGCGTCAGGGATTTGATTACTGGCTCTCTTATGGAGCTGATGATGAACATCTGGATCCCCATTACTGGGCGGACAGCCCAAAACAGATCAGGCCGGGAAAATGGTCCGCTGAATTTGAAACGGATCAGGCGATCAGTTATATAGAGGAAAGAAAAGATGGGGAAGAACCATTTGCGCTGTTCGTATCCTATAATCCGCCCCACCTTCCTTATGAGCTGGTGCCGGAACAGTATTATGAAAAGTTTAGGGACCTTCCTGTCCGCTGGCGGGATAATGTGCCGGAGGAGATGAGGACGGAGAAGCTGGAAACCATTACAAGGCAGTATTTTGCCGCGGTTCACGGAATTGATATGCAGTTTGGCCGGATTATGGAGTATTTGAGGGAGCAGGGGCTGGAAGAGGACACTTTGGTGGTGCTCTCGGCAGACCACGGCGAGATGCTGGGGTCCCACGGCCTTATGAGCAAGAACGTCTGGTATGAAGAATCTGTCCATATCCCGCTCATGATGAGGCAGAAGGGCAGGATTGCCCCGGGAACGTATGACGGCATATTTGCCAGCCCGGATCATATGCCCACACTTTTGGAGATGCTGGATGTTCCGGTGCCGGAAACCTGCCAGGGTTTTGGCCATAAAAAGGCTGTGTTCGGGATGGACGAAAACGTTCCTCAGGATATGTTTCTCTGCTCCTATCCCGGCGGCGCGGAGATGGTGGCGGAATTTGAAAAACGGGGCCTGGCCCACAAAGCGTATGGGTGGCGGGGAATCAAAACACACCGTTATACCTATGTGGTGAGCAGAGGCTATGCGCCCGGAGAAGAGGTCAAAGAGTATCTCTATGACGATTTGAACGACAGATACCAGCTCAGCCCCCGGATGATCGAAAAGGAGACGGATGAGGAACTGGTGCTTGGATTCAGAAGGAGATTGGAAGAATATCTTGAGCTGACACAGGATCCGTTTTTGATGATTGGACGGTGAAAGGGGCGGTAAATGTGGAAGGCTGGCAGGCGGAAAGGCTGTCGGGCGGAAAGACTGGCGGGTGAAAAGACTGTCGGGCGGAAAGACTGGCGGGTGAAAAGACTGGCGGGCGGAAAGACTGTCGGGTTAAAAGACTGGCGGGCGGAAAGGCTGTCGGGTGAAAAGACTGGCGGGCGGAAAGCCGCCGGGTGAAAAGACCGGAAAGTGAAAGCGTCGGCTGGATTATAGCAGTAATACAGGTGAAAAACAGCTCTGGAATCCGTGGGCAGACGGGTTGCCGTGGGCTGTTTTTTTCTTTATATAGATTGTTTTTCTGGGATAAAAAGTCCGCTGGAGTGCGTTTGAAAATTGCTTTCCGTCAGATTTGTCTGAACTGTTACGAAAGATAAATTTCATATCGGGTTCAGATTGTATTTACAGATGTTTTGGAATCCATTATGATATAGGTAAATAAAAATGGGAGGTCTATGGATTGGCGACGATAAAAGATGTGGCGAGACTGGCGCAGGTCTCAATCGGGACTGTGTCCAATGTGCTGAATGGCAAAACAAAAAATGAAGAGCTGATCAGGCGTGTGGAAAATGCTGTGGAACAATTGTCTTACCGCCCGGATGCCAATGCCAGAAATTTGAAAAATACAAACAGCGGTCTGGTAGGGATTATGGTTCCGGATTTAAGCCAGTCCCAGTATGCAGCATTTCTGCAGCAGATGGAAAGCATATTGAGGGAGCATGGCTATTCGGTTTTGGTGAAGCTGAGCCGCAATAACCGGATGGTGGTTAAAAAAGGGATCGCTGGTTTTATGGAACAGGGCGTGGACGGTATCATAGTCTATTCCGCTATTCACATAAAAAGTACGGACATTCCCAGAAATTATGAGATGCCCATGGTTTTGATCACCGGAAAAAATGTACCGGGTTTTCCAGGGGATCAGATCATTCTGGATTATACCAACGCATTTGGCCAGGTGATGGAGAAGTTCAGGTTGAAAGGGCTTTCCCATGTGGGGCTGATCATGGAATATAATATATTGGAAGACGGCGGCCTGTCTTCTGTTTATAAAAGCTATTTCCCGGATATGGACCTGGTCAAATCTGTGGACAGCAGCAGGGAAAGCGGATTTCAGGCTCTGTTCCAACTGGCATATGGACATCCGGAGCTGGACGGCGTGATAGCCGGCAGCATTTCTCTCGCCCAGGGGATCAAAAAGGCGCAGGCCGCGCTGGGACTTGGGGACGTCTGTGTGGCTGCGGTTAAAGAGAGCAGCTGGATTGAAGATGAAGGAAACTATGATTTCCAAATGACCATTTCCCAGACCATGGTGGCGGAAAAAGCGGCAGACTGTCTTCTCCGAAGCTTGGAAGAGGCCGCGGAGCACGAATTTACAATCGACAGAGTGGAGGCTGAAATGGATTGGTTCCAGCCAATGAATGCCGGAATCGGAAAATCAGCGGCCAGTTTGAGATTTGCCATGCTGGACAGCCCTTCGGCCAGAAGCCTGCAGATGCTCAGCTCCATCTATAGGAAAGAGAGCGGCGCCAAGGTGGAATTTGATCTCTTCACCTATCAGGAACTGGAAGATCTTTTATATGCCCAGGCTGCGGATCAAAACAGCAGTTACGATGGATTTATGATGGATCTCCCATGGCTGGACGGTCTGATCGAGAGCGGCTATGTGAAGAATCTGGATACATTTTATGAGGGGAACAGGGAATTTTTTGACGGTTTTTTAGAAGGGGTTCTGAAAGATTTTGGGATGTATGTGGAATCGGTTTATGGCGTTCCCTTTATGTCGGGCGCACAGCTCCTTTTCTATCAGCGTGATCTGTTCGAAGACAGAAAACTGAAAATCCTGTATCAAAGGATGTATGGCGGTCAACTGCAGCCGCCCAAAACGTGGGAGGAGTTTAACCATGTGGCGGAATTTTTCACCCAGTCGCTGAACGAAAAATCACCGGTTCCATATGGAGCTTCTTTAGCCCGCGGCGTAAACGTGTATACGTCCATCTATTTTCTGTCTCATTTGTGGTCTTATGGCGGCCATGTATTTGATGAAAAAGGCAGACCGGATCTGGATTCCGCTCCTGCATTAAACGCGCTGAAAAACATGGTGGACAGCTACCGCTGCACTTCGGGCCGGGAAATCCGTTCCTGGAATGAGCTTTCTGAAGAATTTAAAAATGGAAAAAGCGCTATGATCATTCTTTACGATTCCGATGCGGGGGATATCAATAATTATACCAGCTCCAAGGTGGCAGGCAATCTGGGGTTTGATCTGATACCGGGAGGCACTCCGGTTATGGGTGGCTGGAGCCTGGCTTTAAATACCTATGGAAAGAACCAAAAAGACGCGGAACAATTCCTTCTGTGGGCGTGCGGACTGCAAAATTCCATTCCGCTGGCCCTTTTAGGCGGTTCTACACTGAGGGCAGGATATTATAAC
Organism: Clostridium sp. MCC353; assembly: GCF_018785315.1. Classification (GTDB taxonomy): domain Bacteria; phylum Bacillota; class Clostridia; order Lachnospirales; family Lachnospiraceae; genus CHH4-2. The sequence continues at coordinate 153,970 of NZ_WQPN01000022.1, forward strand.
CGGACGGATCTTGAAAATATCGAACCATGGAAGCCATTAATCCTGCCCAGCTTCCGCCAGAGCAGAAAGAGAATCATGCCGGAAATCCTGGATGACAGCATGTATAAAAATATCATTTATACCAGGATCATTCCCGAGGAAATACAGAATGTGCTGGACGGCAAAGCGACGGAAGAGGATGCTTTGCGGGCGATGCAGAAAAGGATCGCAGAGTTCATGGCTCTGTAGTGATTGGGGGAATCTTTATTTAGTTGATTAGTGAAAGTAACGCCATGAATCCTGGGGATGGGGACGGACGGGGGCGGAGGCCCGCTTGGAGGGTTGGCACCGGGCGGAACGGAACCCGTTGGCGATGAAAACCGGCTTCCAACCGTAAGTGAAACTAAGGCTCCAGGAACGGAAAAAGACGGTCCGATGCCCATT